>DATIFP010000072.1:0-5037 GCA_035455165.1 Blastocatellia bacterium | reverse complement strand
ATTGGATTTCGCGACTGCGCTTATCCGGTCGGCGACTTCTCGGTCGATTCGCGATCAGGTTTTTCCCTGTTGTCGATTTCACATCGCGCCTCTCGCATTTGATTATTGGTCGAATCCCACCCACGCAGTTGGTGGATCCTTCATAATCAGCCTACGTCGACGCTGCCGAACGCCAGTTCCGAATCCCACCAACGCAGTTGGTGGATCGTTCATACTCAGCCTACATCGACGCTTGCCGCACGCTGTCTTGAATCCCACCAGCGCAGTTGGTGGGATTCCCGACGGGAGAAGCAGCATGCCAGGCCTTTTGTACGCCGAGTATGAACAATCCACCAACCGCGTTGGTGGGATCCCCGGCGGAAGGAGCAGCACGCCAGGCGGTTTTTGTAGGCCGAGTATGAACGATCCACAAACTCCGTTGGTGGGATTCCCGGCGGAGCAGCCGCCAGGCGGTTTTGGTAGGCCGAGTATGAACGATCCACCAACTCCGTTGGTGGGATTCCCGGCGGATCAGCACGCCAGGCCTTTTGTAAGCCGAGTATGAACGATCCACCAACTCCGTTGGTGAGATTCCGAATGGCAGCACGTGGCTTG
This sequence comes from Blastocatellia bacterium, assembly GCA_035455165.1. Lineage (GTDB taxonomy): Bacteria > Acidobacteriota > Blastocatellia > UBA7656 > UBA7656 > Onstottus_A. The sequence continues at coordinate 4,443 of DATIFP010000072.1, read as the reverse complement.
ACTGCCACGGTCCGATTCACAAAGAATGCTTTCCCATTATGACATCTTCCTCGGCTGCTCCTGTTTCGCCGCGCCTCACCAGAATCCAATGGCTCATCTGCATCATCGCGATCATCGGTTTCGCCTTTGATACCTACGAGCTATTGATGCTGCCGCTGATCCTGCGACCCGCGCTCGAACAGCTCGGCGGACTGGTGTTCGGCACGCCCGAGTTCACGCGCTGGCGAGACTTGATGTTCTACGTTCCAGCGGTGTGCGGAGGAGTCTTCGGTTTGATCGGAGGCTATCTGACCGATCGTCTTGGGCGGCGGCGGATACTCACCTGGAGCATAATGCTGTATGCCTTCTCGGCGCTTGCCGCAGGACTTGCCACGTCGCTGCCGATGCTGCTTGTTCTGCGGACGACGACTTTCATCGGTGTTTGCGTCGAATTCGTCGCGGCAGTCGCGTGGCTTGCGGAACTCTTCCCGGAGCCTAAACGCCGTGAAGCAGTCATCGGCTATACGCAAGCTTTCTCTTCGCTCGGCGGGTTCATGGTGAGCCTGATGGCGCTGCTGATCGCCAAGATTGCGACGTCGCTGCCCGCGATTCACGGAGGTCACGACAACTGGCGGTACCTGCTGATCTCGGGCTTGATTCCAGCGATACCGCTGATCGTCATTCGCCCGTTCTTGCCCGAGTCGCCGGTGTGGAAAGAGAAAAAAGCGGCGGGCACCCTCAAACGTCCGAGCTTCGCCGAGATATTCAGGCCTGAATTTCGTCGGACGACTCTGATCTCTGCTTTGATCTTCGCGTGCAGTCTCGGGGCGGCATTCGGAGCAATTCAGCAACTCCCGCAGATTGTTCCGGCGCTGGTTCAAGTCGACAGCAGCTTGCCGCCGCCACAGCGGCAATCAATCATCCAGTCAACCGTGGCCGCAGTGCAGACGCTTCAAGAGCTCGGCGGGCTGGTTGGACGGTTTATTCTGGCATTCCTAGCGGTGCGCATCGTATCGCGACGAAAACTCCTTCGAGTGTTTCAAGTTCCCGGCTTGATCATCGTTCCGCTCGTGTTTCTCTATCCGGCAGTGCACGATCTGACGCTTCTAAGGTGGGGAATCTTTTTCGCCGGGCTGTTCACCGTCGCACAGTTGAGCTTCTGGGGAAACTATTTGCCGCGCATGTATCCTACCCACTTGCGCGGGACGGGCGAGAGCTTTTCAGCAAACGTTGGCGGGCGAATGATTGGTACTTCAGCGGCGTTGCTGACTACGCAGTTCACTAACCTGTTCGGCGGGGGCGATCCTACGCTCAGTCCCGTTCAGAAGGCGCATTATCTTGCATTCGGAGCAGCGGCGGTGGCGTTTTTGGTCTACGCGATAGGATTGATAGCGAGCTTCTGGCTGCCGGAGCCGAAGCGAGAGGAGTTGCCTGAGTGAGGAGGCTGCTTCGAACCCAACGCGAGTGCCTGGCAGTAATCGGCACGAGGCTAATCCATTCAAGCGATGACTCAGCCGGCAATCCCGGAGGGATGACCTGTCTATAGCAACCGAGCGCCGTTGGATTCCGTAGCTCCTTAGGAGCTACCTGTTTCCACAACCGCCTGACGTTCGATGCCAAAACAGGTGCCTCCTGACTTAGCTAGAAATATTTGGTCCTTTCAATCCTCTGCTTGATTCTCGCGTAAGAGCGAAGAGATCGACCCATCATCATTCATATGATGATATGTTCGGTTGCCCCAAGTGATACTGCCGACGATTCTGTTATACTTCTCGACGAACACCTGCCTTCGATCCCATTCTCTAAAGCACTTCTTGTGCATGGCCGCGTCCGAGAAACGAAAAAGCCGATCTTGGGGATCAGCAATAAAGTGGCTTGTGGCGACAATCTCATCATTCTCTCTTATGACCTCATCGCACAACGCACATTCAGTCTTGCCTATTATGATCAGCGCCAAAGCCTCTACCTTAATATGCTGGTGAACCGTCTTGCGTTTACTAGATGTCCACGACGTAACCTTCTACGCAAACTACTGCCCAAAGCAATAGAGCCTGCCATCCTCCGAACCGATCACGACTCGCCCCGAAGCAATTGCCGGTGAGGCCGACAACGGAGCCCCGGCGTTGAACTCCCACACCTTCGCTCCGGTCTTGTAGTCCAGCACGTAAAACCGGCCGTCGTTCGAACCTATGAACGCTCGCCCGTCCGCAAGCGCAGGCGAGGACTCGACTCGAGCGTTGGTCATGAACGTCCACAGTTCCCTTCCCGAAGCTGCGTCGATGCAGTGCACCATCTTGTCGCGACCGCCGACAACCACTTTGCCTTCGATCACGCCACACGATGAATAGTATGGAAACTGCCGCTTGCGATTCTGATAGCGCCAAACGATTCGTCTTGTTCTGAGGCTGACGGCAATCACTTCGTTATTGAACGTCCCGTAATACGCAACGGTGCCGACCAGAGCCGGCGAAGCTCCCGTGTAAGCGCCCGATGCGACGTGGAAAAGCTCGCGGCCGTCGGCGATCCGAATCGCGCGAAACGTCTCATCGCAGCCGGCGATATGCGCTACGCCGTTCGACACTCCGGCGGTGCAATGCACCGGACCTTGAGTGCGGAACTTCCATACGAGTGAGCCGCTCGATACAGAAAGGCAATACAGATGCTCGTCATAAGACCCGATCAAAACTCGATCACCGACCACCACTGGTGATGATTTGACCTCGCCGTTGGTTTTGAACGTCCACAACGCACCGCCGTCGCTCGCCCTGACCGCGTGAACGGTGCCGTTAAGATCGCCAACGTACACGACGCCGTTGGACACGCAGGGAGACGACTCGCCAATCGGGCCCGTTGTCTTGTACTTCCATCGCACCGAGCCGTTCGACAAGTTGAGCGCGGCGAGCTCCCCCGATTGCGAGCCGACATATACGACGCCGTTTGAGATCGCAGCCGAAGACTCGATCGACTCGCCCGCCTCGTAGGTCCACAGGACTTTCAGGTCGCGCGGTACCCCGGAAACTGATACGCCGATCAACCGGCTTTCGCCTCTGAACTGAGCCCAGGTATCGGGAGGAAACTGAGATGCAGACGGACGTACGTCGACAAGGTAACAGCTCGTCAAGAGCAGAACCGAGAACGCGGTTCTCATCGCCCGGTTGTTCAATCCTGTATCCCTCCTGCGTTCGAATCGTGTAGGGGCGGCCCTCCGTGGCCGCCCCAGCCTGAGCCTCTCGATCGTCCGTCGCCGTTCTGGGGCGGCCACGGAAGGCCGCCCCTACAAGTCAATAAGCACGCCGATACAACTCAAGCGCCTCGGCAACACCAAACTCACGCGGGTTGTACTTCCCCGTCCACTGACTTGCAGCTTCCTCGGCAAGCCGCGACAAATCACTCTCGCCCGCACCCGCGGACTTCAGACAACGAGGCAGACCTCCGATTCGAATCAAGTGCTCGAGCCTCATCGCCAGCGCCTCGCCGGGTTCGTCGCCATCTGCAAGTGAGGCCGTCTTGAGCAACTTGCGGTAGCGATCCGCGACGGCCGGTCCGTTCCATCGAACAACGTGGGGAAGCATAAGGGCTATCGCTACTCCGTGCTCTGTGTTGTAATTACTGGTCAGCGGGTTCGCGCAAGCATGCGCCGCGCCGAGCATCGAATTCTCAATCGCAAGCCCCGCCCAGTATGCTCCAAGCTGCATCGCGCCTCGCGCCTCGACATCGTCTGGGTTTTTTAAGACGCGTTCGTAGTTACCATCCAGCAACCGCCAGGCCTCAAGCGAGAATACTTCCGAGATTGGATTGCGCTTTGTCGTCACGAAGGTCTCGACTGCGTGAGAGATTGCATCGAAGCCCGCGGTCGCGGTGACGTGGGCAGGCTGCGAGAGCGTTAGAAGAGGATCGAGGATCGCGACCTTGAACGCTGCGCCCGGATCTCCGCAAGCCATTTTGACGTGGGTCCCGGCGTCCGAGATAAGCGCATAGGACTGAGCCTCACTGCCGGTGCCGGAGGTCGTCGGAACGCCGATCATCGGCAGCATCGGAGCGCGAGCCTTTCCGTGTCCCCAGTAGTCCCGCATCACACCGCCGCCGGTCAGCAGAAAGTTGATGGCCTTCGCGGTGTCCATCGAGCTTCCGCCGCCAAGGCCGATGATGGAATCGATATCGAGAGGGGCCGCAAAATCGCGTCCCGCCTGGATCATCAGTGTGTCAGGGTTCGAATCGAAGTCGTGAAACGTAAACACGGTGACCCCAGCCTCAGCCAGGAGTTTTGAAGCGCGATCGACATAGCCACAACTAAGTATGCCGCTGTCCGCAACGAGCAGGGTGCGACGAAATCCTAGGTCCGATGCCAACGCGCCGAGTCGATCAAGCGACCGCTCGCCAAAGATCAGTTTTGCAGGGGAGGTGAAATCGAAGGATTTCATTGCAGGAAGTTTGTAGTCCCGCCTTCAGGCGGAAGTTTGTAAC
>DATIFP010000071.1:0-45806 GCA_035455165.1 Blastocatellia bacterium | reverse complement strand
TGCTGCCCGACGTTCCGATAGTCGTCGACAAGAACCGGTACGGGGCCGGAGTATGGGCCCAGAAGTCGTTTGGATCGGACATCGTTGTGCTGGATGACGCTTATCAACATCTGGCGCTCGAGCGCGATCTGAACATTTTGCTTATCGATGCAACAGATCCATTCGGGGATTTTGAAATGCCTCCTTTTGGGCGCCTGCGTGAGCCGCTTTACGGAATCAAAAGAGCCGACGCAATAATCGTAACTCGCGCCGACCGGCCATTCGATCACGCGCAGACCCTTGGGATCATCAAGTACTACTGCGGGGACAAAATACCGGTGATGTACTTCTATTCAACGATCATCGGGCTCCGCCATCTGGGAACGAGCGATTCCTACGATATCAAAGACTTCGCAGGATGGAATGTTTCGGTTGCGTGCGGAATCGCAAACCCACGAGCCTTCGCGGACGACATTTTGCAGGTCGGAATCAACATCGTGAGCGAGAGTTTTTTCGCCGACCATCATGCGTTTCAGCAAAAGGATCTGGATCAGATTACTGGTGCGGCGCGGGAAGCCGGAGCGGACGCTATCGTGACAACCGAGAAGGACGCCGTGCGGCTCGAAGGCTTGAAGGGCGGCGACGTGCCTATCTACGCGGCTCAGCTGAGACTCGAAAGCGATGACAACGTCAGGCTTAAGAGTTTGCTCTTACGGACGGCCAGCGCGAAAAAAAAATGAAAAGGCAAGAGCGACAACTGTGTTTCTCGCTCTTGCCTATGTTTGGATTTACGTTCTTTGCTTCCTTGGCAAAGTCTACTCAACTCACTGCGGCTTAGCGACGGAAGCGGTTATGACTCCAGCTCCAGCGGTCGCGGAAGTTCCGATCGTCTCGATCCCGGTCACGCCAATCTCGATCACGACGATGGTCGTCCCAATAACGTGAATCGCGATAGCCGTAATAACGTCCGTATCGGTCCTCGTCACGCCGACCTTTGAGATAGACGACTCCAGTGCCTCCGCCGGCGCCCAGCAATCCGCCAATCACCGCGCCCTTCTTGCCGCCCAGCAAGCCGCCGATCACGGCCCCCGCAACGGCTCCGCCACCGATGTAGGCGGCCTTTTCCTTAGTGGACAATCTCCCCCCGAATCTCGATTGCGCGTTTGCCGAAGTCGTAATGGCGAATAGCAACGCGAGCGCCAACATCCCGGCAGATAGCTTCTTGATTGATGTATGCATTTCGTTCTCTCCCCTTCTGCTGAACTTGCGGCTCCTTACCGCGACTCTCTCAAGGGCAACAGTCGTGCCGTTTCTGCGTGATTCTTGTGGATGCCGTTAGTCCGCGTGATTATTGCCGGTTACGTCGCTAATGAGATTGGTTGCCTGAGCTCGAAGCTCACGATTTCGTGTTGAAAACGACGTAATAGTCACTCTGCGGTGCAATTGCCGCCTGCGCCCGCTTGAGATGCGACCGTTCCTGCGACTGTGAGGTGTCTTCGCCCGCGTTAAGAGAAGATTACTGTTCTTTGTGGACGCGGGCTGTGCTACCATCGCCCCAAATTCTGCCCCTTGTAGAATCAACCAATGGATCATCAGGAGCACGTGATGAAGTTCAAGTCGTCGACGCTCGCCGTCGTCATTTCAGTTCTCATCGTTCAATTCGCCGGTGCCTCCCCAAATCCGGCTCAGACTGGCGCGGGCATAGAATCAATCGTCCCGCGCGAGGGACTCCAATTCTATTTTGAGATAGCGAGTTCCGGCCTAGGGGAACTGGCCAGGTCAGAAGGCGCAATGGCGACACTGAGCAAGGTGTTGTCGGGCGGGCCTCTGAAGGTGGGGACAGGCGACCTCGCGGCTTTCGTGATGGCGAACTCCGCCGTTCTTTCGAACGCAAGGCTCGCGATCATTGGATATGCAGAGAACCAGACAGCGGTAGTGATCGAAGCAGCGAGCGATTCTGCCGCTGTGCAACTCAGCGCATCAGTAAGGAAGTTTCTGGTCGTTGACCGGCCACAAAAAGGTGTAACAAACGAAACGGGTGTCAGCGCCCGCGGCCGAGTTATTGTGGCCGGCTCCCGAGCCCTGGTGGCACGACTCTCCGAAAGCAATAGCGAGCGCAGTCTCGCCGACGATCAAGAGTTCGTGAAAGCGCGTAATCGTTTTTCGAACGATTCGCTGTTTGCCTTCATAGAGCTGAGCACGAGGAACATCGGCCTGACCCGTAGTCCGGACGAACAGGCTGCGCTTGCGCAAACTCCGGCAATGCTCGCCGCGCTGAGCGGGATCCCGTACGCGGTCGCTCTTGGCGGCACGATCAACGGTGATTCGGCGACAGTCCGAGCGCTGTTGCTGAACGGCTCGAACGGACGCGCAGGCACGGGCCCCGGAGTGTTGGGCGGACTCCTCACATCGACAGCTTCATCCGGGACTCTCGATCAATCGCGGGCCGCGAGTTTTGCCGCGACAGGCGCAGACTTGTTCGTGGATCTCATGATCGATTGGGATAAGCTCCTCGACGCGTTCCAATCAGCCTTCGCAATGTTCGCCCAAGCCGCCGCCAGCGGAGCCAACGGCTCGCAGTCAAGCGTCGAGCTTCAATCTGGGAGCAGTCAAAACGCCGACCTTCTGGGAATGATGGAGGCCTCGTTGGGCTTCAGCATCAGGCACGACTTGATTCCGACGCTCGGCAACGAGGTCGCGATCACGCTTTCGGATATGAGCAATCCGTCAAAGAGTGCCGGATTATCAGGCGGTCAGGCTGCGGCCGGCAGAGCGAGGAAAAACACGCCGCGATTCATGCTTATGCTGGCGGTCCGGGATGAGGTGAAGTTTGAGAAGCTGCTTGGCAAGCTTTTCAATGGTCCGAAGAATGCGGCGCGGCCATTCACGCAGTCGATATATCGAGGGGCAACAATCAAGTCCGGAAAGGATGTGTCCTACACCATGACGGACGGATTCCTGCTCGCCGGCGGAAGCGCGACCGAAATCCGGCGAGCGCTGGACGCCCACGCGCTTGGTAATTCGCTCGGCTCGACGCCGGAGTTTCGCCAGGCGATGGCCTCCTCGCGACAGGCGACGCTGCAAGCGTATCTGTCATCGCGCCTATCAAAGGATTTGCTCGATTCGTTGGCAAGAGATGCCAAGTCGGGCGGTGTCTCGCAACAGTCGACCCTGTCCGCGCCACCCCTACCCATCGGGCTGTCGTTGGGTCCCGACGATGACGGACTATTGATCGAAGCCAATCTTCCGACCAGTGTTCTGACGTCGATGCTGACGGCCGTGTTCAGGGCGAAGCCGGCGCGCTATGGCATAACCTCCACGCCAGGCACTGGAATTTCAACCTCGGGCGCGGCTAGACCGGGGAATCGCACAACTCCCAGGATGACCGACGACGACTTGAGATTCCGAAGGCCGTAGGTGCTGGGTGTATCTCTGAGGCTGAAGCCGCTACGCTACACCTGCCAGGCGAACAAGTCCGCGAGCGCGCTCGGCTATTGCGGCGTAATTATCATTCTTGAGGTCGCCCTTGGTGAACAGCCGTCCGCCAACGGCGATCGCGTAAGCGCCTGCGTTGAAATAATCGACTATGTTTTCCGAGCCCACCCCGCCCGACACGACCAGCCGAAGGTCGCCGATCCTTGAGGTCAGCGCCGCGACATACTCCGGCCCTCCGAGCGACGATGCGGGGAACAGCGAGACAAGCGGAACCCCCATCGACCAGGCGGCTACGACTTCGGTTGGGGTAAGCGCTCCGACGACCGGAGCAACTAGTGAACGCCGGCAGGATTCGATTAAAGTTGCGCTGGTATGAGGCATCGAAATGAATTGCCCACCGCTCTTGATTGCGCGATCCAATTGATCGTGAGTGGTTACCGAGCCCGCGCCTACGCATACCCGGTCGCCGTAACGATGGAGCAGGTCTGAAATAACCCTGAAGCTTCCCGGCGTCCCAAGCGTGACTTCAATCAGCTTGATTCCACCCATGATCGCAGCTTCCGCCGCTCTCAGTGCGGTTTCGGCTGATCGGGCTCGCACGACGGCAAAGACCCTGTGGGCAGCAACGAAACTGACTAGCTCGGCGTCCTTCATGGTCTAGTTCTGTCGGAGCACGACCCGCGCGGGCGCGCCATCTCCACCGGCAACCTTTAGTGGAAGGCAGATCATTTCGTAGTCGCCGGGCTCAATTTCGCGCAGATCGAGGCCCTCGATGATTATTGTGCCCCCGCTCAATAGGGTCCGGTGAGTTTCAGGTTCGCCGCCGAACTTGTCGACGGAGAGATAATCGATTCCGACGACCTTTATGCCGGCGTTGACCAATGAACTTGCTGCGCCTGGCGTTATGTAGACGTAGTCCTTTACGAAATTCTTCTGGCTCCACAAGTACGAATTGCGGGTCTTGAAAAGCAAGCGAGCGTCGGCCGTAAAGTCGAACTCCTCGAGCACCGCCTCATCAATACACGGAGCAGTGACCTCGACAACTCGCGCGCGACCCATCAGCAGCTCCAGCGGGAGCTGATCCACGGTTATGCCGTCTTCGAGAAGGTGAAACGGCGGATCGACATGTGTTCCTGCGTGCGAGCTGAAGGAATAACGGCTCAGGTTCCACTTTGCCTCGTCTTCGTCAACTTTTGTTCTGCGGTTTATTTTTACGTGAGGATCGCCAGGATAGACAATCAATTCTTTTGAGAGAGGGACCGTCACATCATATATTTTCATACCCCTTGGCCTTTCGATGTTCCCGACGCATGCTATTCGGGCTGGATGAGACTTGTCAAATTCGGGAAGATACCGTGTACTTCTCGCAATTCGTGCGTTGCGAGTCTTTGCGTTCTTTGCGCGTGACCTGTTTTGCTCGAAGCCTTTTCGCAAAGACACGCGTTTCACGCAATGGACGCAAGGGACTCCAGGAATATTTCAAACTTGTTGACAGATGTGCGTAAATTGGCTTAAACACCGCCGTGTAGAACGCTTAATAGGAAATGGATGCGGTTGAGGACCGCTTTTCATCCGAACAACCAAACATCGGCCAAATCCCGGCCCCAGGAGATATCGATGGTTCAACTCACAGCGTTGTGGCTTCCAATTCTGCTCGCGGCGGTGTTTGTGTTCGTAGCGAGCTCAATCATTCATATGGTGCTCGGCTATCACCGAAGCGACTTCGGAAAAGTCGCGAACGAAGACGATGTGATGAATGCCCTGCGCAAATTCGACATCCCGCCCGGCGACTACCTGCTCCCCTGCGCCGGTGGGCCCGAGGGCATGAAGTCACCAGAATTCCAGGAAAAAATGAAGAAGGGACCGGTGGCCATCTTCACGATAATCAAGAGCGGAGGGCCATCGATGGGCAAGAATCTCATCTTATGGTTCGTCTACTGCGTAGTGGTCAGCGTGTTTGCCGCTTACATCAGCGGGCGTGCGTTAGGGCCGCGCGCAACCTACCTCGATGTATTTCGCTTCGCCGGATCGACAGCCTTTGCTGGATACAGTCTCGGGCTGCTTCAGAACTCCATCTGGTGGAGTCGAAAATGGACCACGACGCTCAAGTCGATGATTGACGGCCTGATTTATGCACTTCTTACTGCGGGCACCTTTGGATGGTTGTGGCCGCGGTAGTTGAGCCAAAGCCTGTGACCGCTCCTGGAGCCAGGATTGCGTCGAGCTATCGACGGTTGCGAATGCTTTGCTTGAGTTCGAGCAGCAGCTCCGCCAGTCTGCGGGTTTCGCGAGAATCAAGCTGCCCTCCGCCGAACCGCACTCGATTGTAGACCACGGTGATCTCCCGAATGGGCGCAAGCCCCGACTCCGCAGCGAATTCGACTGGCGTTTGATACGGCTGCTTAACCAAACCTGCGCGTTTTGCGATTGCAAGCATCTGCTCGTAAAAAAGCACCGCCGATTGCCGATAGTCGCGTCGCGCGACCGTTCGACGCCACATCGGCAACACGAACAGGCGGTGCCACCACGGGCCGTAGCCGGTCGCGGGACGGCCCCGACGCTTGCGGTACGAGACGATAACGTAAGTCGACATGGCGATTAGCGCTAAGGCCAGTATTGCGCTGATCAGTTTCATCAGATCGGCGGCACCCCAGCGCCGATCTATCCACGAGTTCATCTTTTCGCGGGTCCAAAGCTTCGCCGCGGTGTAGAAGGCCGCCAAACGATCTTTGACGCTCAACAGCCGGTGTTGGACGTCGACCATGATCGAAGCCTGCTCATCGCTGTCGAGGGTGACGATATAATCGAGCCAGAAAACCTCCATCGCGTCCGCGTATTTCCGAAGTCGCGCCAGCAAGCCGCCCCGGGAATAATCGTTGATTCCCGCCGACGGTGTAGGATCGAACTCGATCCACGATTCGGTTCGCGGGAAATACGCTTCAACCCACGAATGCGCATCGCTCTCGCGGACGGTGTACATGTCGTTGAGCTCGTTGTACTCGCCCATCTGAAAGCCGTTGACGATGCGAGCGGGGATATCCAACGTACGAAGCATGATCGCCATCGCAGTTGCGAAGTACTCGCAGTGACCTTCACGAGTCTCAAACAAGAACTCGGCCAGCGGATCGCGATCTGACCCCTTCAGATCCAGCGTGTATCGAAAGTTGTTCTTCAGGTACGACTCTATCGCCTTGGCTTTGTCGTAGGGAGTCGGCGCGTTGCGAGCGATCTCGTGAGCGAGCTGAGAGATTCGAGGATCCAGTTTGCGAGGAGCCTCAGCGTAACGTTGTTTGATGTAATCGGGTGAGGCCGCGGGCGTATCTCGCTGGAGATCCTGGTCACCTGGGACGCTCACATCGGACGTGACCGTGTACGCGAGGCGACCTTTCAAACCGACGGCCGAGAGCTCGCCTGTATACTTGTCGCGATACAAGGTCGCCATCGGTCCCTGGAACGTCAGCGCTCGCTGGGCAGCAAAGAGCGTGGGCGTGTCGAGCGGCTCCAGAACGAATCTCTGCTGGATGAAAGCCGGGTGGCTGCTTGCCCGGGTGTCCAATGGATGCCGGTAGGAAAACTGAGGGTCCTTACTGATCAGTTCACCGTCCGCACTTCCTCCCTGGTTTGTATCGACGATTCGCCCCGACTCTTTCCTTACCTGCCAGGCTCGACCGTCGTAGTCGTCGAACGCCTTGCCGCGCCAGCGCAAGTACCTGTTCGGCGGATGATCGAGGCGCACTCGCATAGCTACGCGCGCGCTCTTTTTGATTGAAGCAAACTCTCCGAGCGTCACGCGGTCTGAGAATCCGGTGATTGGCTGGCCTTCCCCCATGCCGCGCGCTAACCCGCCTCCTCCTAGCCTTGGAATCAGGAAGAAGAACGGCAAAGCCAGCGCCGCCACGATTAGTATCTGCGCGAAAGAAGCGCCCAGAAGATAGCGAACGCGGCGTGATCGTCGGGCCTTCGGAGCGTTTACCCCGTACTTGATTCGCTGCTGCTTCAACGGACTCAACGCCTCTTCTTCCAGAGAAGCGACTTCCCTGCTCGCTCTGCGGATTTCGAAGGCCGCCAGAGTCGAGATGAAGAAAAAGAGGAACAAGGCGAGCGATGCGACGAATGTGGCGTCGAACGTCAAACCCGCGGACAGCAGCATTTGAAAGAAGGCGATAAGATACAGAAAAACCCAGTCGCGGTCGCGCTTGGTCTGAAAGAGCTTCGCCGCTGAAACAAACAGAGTCATGTGAACCAGGGCAAGGACCCGGTTGCTTATCAACGCCGCGTCAACGAACACGAACGGCACGTAACCGATGCTGAGCGCGCGCCACATCCACTCGCGAAGCCTCAGCCGCTTTGCGCCGCGCGCGTCACGGTAGAAGCAAAAGACAACTGCCATCGCATACAGCACGATTGACACGGCATCGAGCTCACCCGTCAAAGCAATAGCGATGAACGCAGTGACCACCAACGCGTATGAAGTTGTCCTGAAATAAGTCTCCATTAAGATTGGGGTCCGGGTGCTGGGGACCAGGCGTTGGGTGGGTAGACCATCCCCTGGCCCCTATCGCCCATCACCCACCTCACAGATCATCCATAAAAACCACGTGCGCGCTGCGCCAGATGTGCGCCGGAATCGTCCCCTTTTTCGCGGACGTGATCAGCACTTTGAATCGACGCTCGTCACCGAGCACCGGGATCTCGTCGAGCAGCCGCCACGCAATACCTCCGTTGGACTTCCGCGCGGGTTGTCCCGATTCACCGCTCAACCGGGATTCCGTTCGCGGCCGAAACCTTCGAAAGAAGCTCAAACCTCGCCATCGAGTCCGGTCCTCCGGTTGCCTGGCATCCTCAGGCGACGGTGTCGGCTGAAGCGTCGCTAGCGAGGCTAGTATTTTGTAAAGATGCTCGTAGCCGGATCCCGACTTCACGTCGTGCCGCTCCATGGTGGTTATCAACTCGACCTCCGCGCGTTCGAGTATGAAATGATTCGCAAGCGATGCAGCCATCGAAACCGCTCGCTCAAATCTGGGTTGAAACTCATCGGCGGGCTGGGGCGCGGGCTGACGGGTTGCGGATTCGCCGGCGGACGCCGGTCCCGCGTGTCGAGTAGAAGCCGGCGGCGACGCAGTGTCGAACACGATCGTCAACCTCCACTCATCCTCGCGCATGTGCTCGCGGACCATCATCTGCATCGACTTAGCGGTGGCCTTCCAGTCTATGTTACGGATATGGTCCGATTCATGGTAACGGCGTATGGCGTAGAGGTCATCGCCCAACCCGCGAGCGTGACTTTGAATCTGGCCGGCCAGCATCGGCAAGTTGTGATAGAAATCATCGAGCGGCTGCGGCTTTGGATAAACCAGTATCTCTCCACTAGCGTCAATACGGCGCCACTTCTTAAAGAACCCCGCCGGGAACTTTGTGGCAACGCGAAACCCGGTTATCGGATAGCGGCCCCTGCGCGCGAAAGTGTGCTCAGTGCGCTGCCGCGCGCTAGTCTGCGCGGGCACCAGCACGAAGTATGCGAGCTTGCCCAGCGGCGAAAAAGAAGACGCCGGAGCCGGGGCGTCGCGGTGCGGCGAGGTGGTTCTCTCTCTTCTGCCGCTCTGTTCCTCCCCGCCTTCGTCCTCACCGTCGTCTTCGTCCTCTGATAGCGCTTCTACCATCAAGCTGTAACTCGGCATGAATCGTTTGTGGTTTGCGAGCGTCACGCTGATATTAGCCGGCTCGCCGGAAAAAATGTGATCGGGAAAGCGCAATTGTATCGACACCTCAGCGAGAGCAACGCGCGCAATCAGATTCGCAGCAATCAGAAACGCCAGCATGGCCGACAGCACCAGGTAAAGAAGATTATTGCCGTTGTTCCACGCGGCGAAGGCGATGATTATCAAAAACACCACGAACAACAGACCTTCGAGGGTGAGGCTGGTACGGATCGCGAAGCGAAGGACCTCGAGTCTCACGTTTCGCGCGAGTCTGGGAATGATATACAGCGCGCCGATCAACGCAAGGACCAGCGAGATTGCCGCGGCAATGGCAGCAAGTTGTGTGTTCTGCTGCTCGGCTGCCACCGAGCTCAGTAAGGCGATGATGAATGCTAGGCCAAGGAAGAAAACCGTGATGAAGAAATCGCGCCAGGCCTGCCGATTCATACTACCTCACAGCGGCACGTTGACGGTTTTCAGGATTTCCTGGAGAGCGGCTTCTGCCTCGTCAGAGCGACGCAGCCCGGTCGAATAGCGCGAGTTCACCACGATTCGGTGAGCAAAGATCGGAACCACCAGCCGCTTGATGTCATCGGGGATAACGAAGTCCCGCCCTTCGACAAACGCGAGCGCCTGCGAAGCGTGATAGAGCGCCAGGCTGCCGCGCGGGCTCACGCCGAGGTCGAGTATGTCCGCGTCGCGAGTAGCTCGAACTATCCGGATGAGGTAGTCGATCAACGACTCATCGACGTTCACTTCGCGCACTTCGCGTTGTAGCTCCAGCACGCCGTCGCCGTGCATAACCGGTATGAGGTGATCGAGAGGAGAATTCAAGGTTTGCTGCCGCAGTATCGTCTTCTCGTCTTCGGAATCCGGATAGCCCATCCGGAGGCGCATCATGAATCGATCAAGCTGCGACTCCGGCAACGGATAGGTTCCGTGATGCTCGATCGGATTCTGCGTGGCCAGCACGATGAAGGGCCGCGGCAAATGATAGGTCTCCTGCTCGACCGTGACGTGCCCTTCGGCCATGGCTTCCAGCAGCGCGGACTGAGTTTTCGGAGTCGAGCGATTGATTTCATCCGCGAGGACCACATTAGCGAAGATCGGTCCGGGCTTGAACTGAAAGGTGCTTGCGCCCTGGTTGTAGACCTCGAGACCCAGTATGTCCGACGGCAGCATGTCCGAGGTGAACTGAATTCGCTGGAAGGTGCAGTCAAAGCTCCGAGCCAGAGTCTGCGCAAGCGTAGTCTTTCCGACTCCAGGGACGTCTTCGATCAGTAAATGCCCGCCCGCCAGCAGCGTCACCAAAGCGAGCTCCACAACGTCGGACTTGCCTCGAATAACGGTCTCGATTGTGGATTGGAGTTGCTCCAGCTTCCCAGCAGTGGTGATCACTCAGTTCGGACCTCACTCAGGCGTTTTGGGCGCTAAATCAATGTACCACAAAAGAACGCCCCTAGCGACGGAAACTTGCCAGAACTCTTGCCTTGGAAGCGCCAGTTTGAAGTGATCTCTTCAGTGAAGAGGGCTACACGTTAGTTTGAATCCTGCCAGATCGCGTTCAACAGCGCAGCCAGGCGATACCCGGCGAAAGCCACTCGCTTCCGAACGACCTCAAGGCCTCGAGTGACGTATTGCGGAGTCGGCGATAGACCCGCTGCAATATCCTTGTATGCGGCTTGCTCTGCGAGGTCCCGGCTCTCCTTGGCCCAGGCCTGATAGTTGAACGGATCACCCAGTTTCAGATCTGGATCAGTATCCGGATGTCCCTGCAGCGCAACCGCTACCGCCGGTGGGATCCTGCGGAGCGCCGGAGGAATGAACTTCGGCGGTGGTCCTCCCTTTGGAAAGCTTCCCAGTCCTCCATCCCAATAGCTGTGAAGCTTCATGTCTTGCCCCCCAACCTTGACGTGCAAGAGATTGCCGCCCTCATCCCCTTCGTGGTGCGCGCCGTCCACCTTGGTGGCGCAATGAAGCGGCTGATGAATGTCGCCGACAAAGTGAATGACGAACCGCAAGGCCTCGGCTTGCTCGTTGGTATCGATGCTGGTCTTGAGGATTTCGACGTAATGCTCCAGCGCCTTGATTACGTTCTGCGGCTTGGGTAAATCGGTAGGCGCGGGCGTGTTGTCTGCGACGAACGGAAAGTCCGCAAAGTGCAGGTCAGGCGCGAACTCGAAGCCGAGGTTGGGCCTGACGTCATCGGCCCAGTGAGCGGCGTTTACAAAGTCCGGGCTCTTCCTTGTCACATTGCACGGGTTGATGGGAATCGCCAGCAGCCTCTTGACCTGCGCTTTCGCCTTGGGATTTAGGCGGTTGAAGGCGATGGAAGCGACCATCATGTGTCCGCCCGGCCCCCAGCCCAACGAGGTCATGGAAGCCAGAAGGACCAGACACACCGCTACCAGGAAACCAACGGTTCTTTGTTTCATTGTGGGTTCTCCTTTAGGTGCTTCGAACTCAGTAAACAGTGTTGCTCTTTTTGTTCTGATGCGATTCGAACGCCGGAATAGTATCATACAATACTAGATCCAGAGATGATCGAGCCTCGGGGGAGCCTGCCACCAGTGCGCCAGTACAAAAGCTACAACAGGGCTGTCACTCGCGCAGGAAAGCCAACCACCCACTCAAACGCGATTCCAACATGAGCACGCCTCATCTTGCATTATCGAGGCATCCCCAATACCCTCTCTGGCTTGGAACAACTCCCGACATACGCACCACCCGGATCAAACCGCTTCACCCCACCCATGAACATGAGCGCACAATCACGAGTACGATCTCGACAGATACTCTTGCTGGCCGGTCTCCTGGCGCTGGCAGTTCTCACGGCTTGTCTTCAAGCTAAGCCGGTTGAGGCCCCACGGCCAAGCGTCATACTGATATCAATCGATGGATTTCGTTACGACTACCTCGAGAAATATGACCCGCCGAATCTGAAGTCGCTTGCTCAAGAAGGGGTGCAAGCTCGCTGGATGATACCTTCGTTCCCCAGCAAAACCTTCACAAACCATTACACAATCGTAACGGGACTCTACCCGGAGAACCACGGCATAGTCGAGAACAGCGTCTACGATCAAGCGTCCAAGAGATATCTCACTATGAGCGACCGGCGCGAAGTGCAAGACAGCCACTGGTGGCTGGGCGAACCCATCTGGGTCACCGCCGAGAAGCAGGGTCAGAAAACCGCCCCCTTGTTCTGGCCCGGAAGCGAAGCTGAAATCGACGGCACGCGGCCGAGCTATTGGAGACCTTATGACGGTAAGGTGCCCAACGAAGCGCGCGTGGACTCTATACTGTCTTGGCTCGATCTGCCTCCCGGCGAGCGGCCTACCTTCTTGACTCTGTACTTCAACGACGTCGACGAAGCCGGCCATGATTTCAGCCCTGAGTCCATCCAAACACGCGACGCGGTGGTCGGAGTCGATAAAGAGTTGGGAAGGCTGATCGAGGGATTGAGATCCAGGATGCTGTTTGACCGGGTGAATTTAATAATCGTCTCCGATCACGGCATGGCGATTCAGGATCCAAGGAACTACATAATCCTGGACGAGCTCTTTGATACGAGTCTCGCAGAAAAAATATTGTGGACCGCTGAAATCGTGAGCATCTTCCCAAAAGAGGGCAAAGAAGACGCGATCTACGAGACGCTTAAAAAGAAACTGCCGTCTCAAGCGAAGATCTTTCGCAAATCGGAACTGCCGGCGCGGCTTCACTACTCGGACAGTCCGCGCATCGCTCCCCTGTTGGTGCTGCCCGACGAGGGCTGGACGTTGTTGACTCGGAAACGATTCGATGAAAAGAAAGCCAAAGGTCAGATGAACGGCTTGAGGGGCGGGCACGGCTACGACAACGAGCTCGCATCGATGCGCGCGATCTTCATCGCGCACGGCCAGGCCTTCAAAAAAGGCGTGGTCATCGAGCCGTTCAGCAACATTCACGTCTATAACGTGATGTGCAGAATCTTAGGATTAACTCCGGCCCACAATGACGGAGACTATTCTGTCGCCTCCGCTGCGCTAGTGGATCACGCGCGCTAGTTATTTGAGACGAGACAATACAGGATGAACCTGGCACCGTGTGCTAAGATTTCCGCGAGGAAGAATCCGTGAGCGTGCCGAGAAAACTTCAGCGACTGAGCGTGGAAGAGTACCTTGAATCCGAGCGGGACAGCCCGGTCCGCCACGAATACATCGACGGCCAGATCTTCGCAATGGCGGGCGCCAGCGACCGGCACAATCGCATCGCGGGAAATCTCTACAATCGCCTCGATGACCACCTGGGGGATGGGCCGTGCGAGCCGTTCATCTCCGATATGAAGGTCTGGGTCAGCGAGTCTGTCTTCTACTATCCGGATGTCGTTGTTGCGTGCGATGGTCCTGGAGCAGATGCGTATTATAGAAAGCAGCCGCGACTAATCATAGAGGTCAGCTCGCCAGGCACAGAACGTATCGACCGCTCCGAGAAGCTGCTTGCCTATCGGCAGGTGAAGAGTCTCAAAGAATACGTGATCGTCTCCCAGGACCGCTTGCGCATCGAAATGTTTCGCCGCGGGAGAGGCGGCCGCTGGACCTGGCAGGTGCTGACCGAGCCTGAAGACGATCTGCGCCTCGATTCTATTGGCCTGAAGCTGACGGTCGCCGAGGTCTACCGCCGAGTGAAGATCCCGCAACGAACGCGCCGCCGCTAGAACCTCTGAACGCGCAATCAGAAATAATGGCCAAGGCCCCTTCAATCGAAGATCGACTTGCTGAGGTCTCCAGGCTAGGCGAGTTGCCCGACACTCCCGACGCCCGCAAACAACTCCAGAAGCACCTTTCCAGCAGGAACAGTTTGATCGTCGCCAAAGCGGCCGAGATTATCGCTCATCTGGAGAATCACGAATTAGTTCCCGATCTGATCGCCGCTTTTCATCGCTTCATGATCGACTCGACAAAAACTGACAAAGGCTGCGCCGCGAAGACGGCGATCGTCAAAGCGCTGCTCGCTGCCGAATGCGACGATGAAGAAGTCTTTCGCAAGGGAATACGGCACGTGCAGCCAGAGCCGACCTGGGGCGGACGCGCCGACACCGCCGCGCCGTTGAGGGCGCTGTGCGGCCTGGGTCTGGTTCAGAGCGGGTCGCCGGATGCAATGAATGAACTTGCGGCGCTCCTAGCCGATAAGGAAGGCGATGCTCGCATAGGGGCGGCGCGAGCGCTCTCGCATTGCGGACCCGCCGCCGTGCCGCTTCTGAGATTCAAGGCGCTGACGGGCGACGAAGAACCCGCCGTACTCGCCGAATGCTTGAGCGGCCTGCTGGCTTCGATGCCGAGCGCTTCGTTTGAATTCGTTGCCGGGTTTGTCGATACAAGACATCCGGCGCTTTATGAGCACGCGGCGCTCGCGCTCGCAGAGTCGCGACTGCCCGGAGTCTTCGAGTTGCTGCTTGAAAAGTGGACGACGACTTTTGATCGTGAGTTCAAGCAGACTTTGCTGGTTCCTATGGCTCTGACCCGATCCGAAGCCGCGCGTGACTTCCTGATATCGGTTTTGGAATCAGGCGAGCTCAAGCTTGGGAATGCGGCAATCGCCGCACTGAGCATCTATCGCGAGGACGCTACGATTAGGAAGCGCGCAGAAGAAGCGATCGGCGGACCGAACAAAGGCGAATTGCTCGCGGCGTTGCGACGGGCGTTTGAATGAATCGCGCAAGGACGAAGACTGACTACGTCGCCCTCACGCCGTCATAAACGTAAAGCCAGACAGCAAGCATGAGGTGCGAAGTCGCCCGTTCAACCTACGACCCCGCCCTCTCCAACAACGGTCGAAGTGCCCGATACACATTCTCCGTTACGATCTTCGTTCCTTCTTCATTCGGATGAATCCCGTCTCTCTGATTGAGGGAGTCGATGCCGGCGACCCCGTTCAGGAAAAATGGTATCAACGGAATCTGATACTCGCGTGCGAGAGACGGGTACGCGTCGTGCACTGCCTTGCTATATTGACCACCCGAGTTTGTCGGAGCTTCCATGCCGGCGAGCAACACCGTAGCTCCGTGAGCCTTTGCCCGCTCTATGATAATCGCGAGATTCTTTTTCATCTCGTCAATCGACTGCCCGCGCAAGATGTCATTGGCGCCAAGTTCGAGGACCACGATCCTCACCTCGCCATCGAGCGCCCAGTCTATTCGCCTCACGCCGCCGGCGGTCGTTTCTCCCGAGACGCCGGCGTTGACGACTTCGTAGTTCAGGCCGTCACTTTCAAGCTTCTTCTGCAGGAGCGCCGGGTAGCTTGCAGATTGGGAGAGTCCATAGCCCGCCGTCAAGCTGTCGCCGAATGCGACTATCTTCGGTAAACTTTTAGCAGGCTTCGCGGGAGCAGGAGGCGGCGCGGCGGACGGGCCCTTCGAAGCTTCGCCCTTGCAGGCAGTCACGACCAGCATCGCGATCAGGATGAGATAGAGTAGAAAGCGATTCATGATTGAATTATACAATGTCTCGAAGGTAGTTCCCTCGGGTGCGGAGATGCTCACGATTCTCCACTCGCTCGATTTGACGATTCCGGACGGCCAGTTTATCTCGGTGATCGGGCCTTCGGGCAGCGGCAAGTCCACCTTGCTCGGTCTTATCGCCGGGCTCGATGCGCCGACCTCGGGCGAAATTCGAATCGATGGGCAAGTGATCACCAGCATGAATGAGGACGCGCTCGCCGAGCTTCGGGGCGGCAAGATCGGATTCGTGTTTCAATCGTTTCACCTGATCCCCTCGCTGACCGCGCTCGAGAATATCCTCGCTCCAATGGAGATCGCCGGGTTGCGGGATGCGAAGGAACGGGCCGACCGGTTGCTCGCAGACGTTGATCTGGTGGCGCGTGCTCATCACTATCCGTCGCAGCTTTCGGGCGGCGAGCAGCAGCGGGTGGCAATTGCCCGCGCGTTTGCGAACGATCCGTCGATACTGCTTGCCGACGAGCCCACGGGAAACCTCGACTCTCACAACGGGCGGCACGTGTTTGAGCTGATGGTCCAGATGAATCGGAAACGCAACGCGACGCTCGTGCTGGTGACTCATGATCATGAGCTTGCGTCATCGGCAGATCGGCGAATCTCGCTGAGAGATGGACGCGTCGTAAGCGACAGCGAGTCCGGAGAACCGAGCCGGGAGATTGAGGACATAGTGGAGGCAAGCAGCTAGTGAGATTCATCATTCAGATGGCGCGTCGCGAGCTTCGAGCTTCGTGGCGCCGGCTGATTTTTTTCTTTGCCTGCATCGCCATCGGCGTTGGCGGGATCGTCGCGGGCAGGTCCATGCTTCAAAACGCGCACGTGGCAATCGCCGCGGAAGCGCGCACCTTGCTGACCGCTGATGTCCAGGTCGACACCGGCCGTCCATGGGAGCCCGACGTGCTCGGCGTCATCGATCGTGTTTCAAAGCCGCTGGTCGAGGCCAGGACCGAAACAATCGAATCGCCGACCATGCTCCGCCCGGCCGATTCAGCTCACGAAGGCGCAATGATGGTCGAGCTGAAAGGAATCGACTCCGGCTTTCCTCTGATTGGCGACTTCAAACTCGTGGGCGGAGAGTCGTTCTCCTATTCCCTTATCCAAAACAACGGCGCGATAGTCTCGGTCGCACTGCTCGATCGACTACAACTCAACGTCGGAGACAGCGTTAACATTGGAGTCACGACGTTTCAGGTGCGGGGCGCGATTGATCAAGAACCCGGACGCGGAAGCGGATTTCGCATTGGCCCTCGCGTGTTCATCGAGAGGTCGGCGGTGGAGTCGGCGGGACTTACGGGTTTCGGCAGCCGGGCTCGCCGAAAGATCCTGTTCACCGTTCCAGAAGACAAGATGAGCAATCTGGTGCGACAGCTCCGCGACCAGCTGAAGAACAATCAGATCAATGTTCGGTCATACAGAGAATCTCAGGAGAACTTGAACGAAAGTTTTTCGCGAGCGGAGGACTATTCCTCGTTGACCGGCCTTGTGATCCTGGTGCTCGGCGGAATCGGAATCTCGAATGTGACGCGAGTCTTCATCGAACAAAAGAGAAAGTCCATCGCTGTGCTGAAGTGCATTGGGGCAACGGGACGAAGGATAACCGTAGCATACCTCGCTCAGGTGATTGCGATGGGTGTCGCGGGAAGCCTGTTCGGCATTGCGTTCGGGAAAGCCGTGCTGCTTCTTATTCAATTGACCTTCGCCGATAAGCTTCCACAGTACATGACCTACGGGCTTCGCGTTGGAGCCGCGCTGCAAGGTCTCGGCGCCGGCATAATGATCTCGATACTATTTTCCGCGCTGCCGTTGTTACACATTCGTCATATCAAACCGAACGTACTCTTGCGGGAGAGCGCCACCTCGCCGCGCAGAGCGCTGGATCTGTTGCGATGGGCTGTCGCGGTTTTGGTTATGCTGGGGTTGTTGCTTGTGGTGTCGTGGCAAGGAGGCGGAGTTCGGGTTGGATTGTTTTTTCTGGGCGGGTTGGTGGTTGCCGCGGGTGCGCTGTACCTCGCGGCGACATTGCTGATTTTTCTCCTGCGGCGCACGCGGTCTCTGACATCGTTTGCGTTGAAGCAGGCAATCAACAGTCTTCACCGGCCCGGCAATCAAACGCGCGTGATTGTGATGGTAGTTGGCCTTGGCGTCTTCGTTGTGATCTCGGTTCAGTCCCTGCAAGCTAACTTTCTCCGCGAGTTGGATCGGGGCCGCACTGGCGGACTCCCGGACATGTTTCTGATCGACATCCAGACCGATCAGCGCCAGGGCGTGTCGGACCTGATATCCGAGACGACGGGCACTCCTCCGATCCTCGTGCCTACCGTACGAACTCGAATCGCTGCCATCAACGGCAAGGACATCGATCTCAACGAAGCCGAACAGAAGCGAGAGCGCGGACGTTTGGGTCGCGAATATGTGGTCACCTATCGCCCGAACCTCGAGTCGAACGAATCGATAATCGCCGGGAAGTTCTGGGATGAATCATCTTCATCTGAAGCAGAGGTGTCGCTTGAAGAAAGCATGCGCGGCCTATCGGGGATCGATGTCGGGGGTGAGATGACGTTCGACGTCGGCGGGCGCAAGATCGTGGCTCGAGTTACAAGCATCCGGCATGTCGACTGGCGAAACTCGCGCACGGGCTTTTTGATTTTGTTCCGGCCGGGAGTGCTCGAGAACGCGCCTCAGATGCTTGTAGGCGCGCTGAACGGACCGTCCGGCGAAGTTGAGCGATCGCGATTCCAACGCGCACTGGTCGACAGGTTTCCGAACGTTTCAGTGATCGATGTCGCGGACGTCGTTCGCGCGGTTGAGCGGATAATCAACAACATAACCCTGGCGGTGTCCTTCGTTGCAAGCTTCGTTCTGCTGACCGGCGGGCTGATTCTGATCGGCTCGCTTGCGATGACGAAGTTCCAGCGCATCTATGAGGTCGCGGTACTCAAGACGCTCGGCGCAAAACGAAAGGTCCTTCTAAAAATCCTGATCGCGGAGTACGGATTGATCGGGCTCGTCTCGGGGTTCATCGGTTCGCTTGCGGCAGTTGGCTTGTCGTATGCGATATCGCGGTGGGTGTTTGAGATTCCCTGGGGTTTCACGCCTGCGGTGAACTTGGGAGGTGTTGCCGCCACGATGATTCTGGTCACCGTAGTCGGGACGTTGGCGACCTATGACGTGTTGGCTCGAAAGCCGCTCGTCACTCTGCGCGCCCAGTGAAAGAGAATGGCCCCACCCCTTCCGAGGCGGGGCCATTCTAGCGATTCTATGCGCGTTAAGGGCTAGAAGCCGCCCATTCCGCCGCCGCCGGGCATCTGCGGAGCTTCCTTGTGTTCTTCGGGAATCTCCGACACCAGCGCCTCGGTCGTCAGAAGCAGCCCTGCGATCGAAGCGGCGTTCTGCAGAGCCGAGCGCGTCACCTTTGTTGGGTCGACGACACCCATCTTCATCAAGTCGCCGTACTCCTCAGTCTCGGCGTTGAATCCAAAATTGATGCCTTTGTCTGACTTGATCTTGTCGACGACTACCGCGCCTTCCCAGCCCGAGTTTGCCACGATCTGGCGGAGCGGTTCCTCCAGCGCGCGACGAACGATCCCGACGCCGATGTTCTCGTCGTCGTTTTCGAGGCCGAGCCCATCAAGGGCCTTCTGCGCGCGAATGAATGCAACGCCGCCGCCGGGAACAATGCCTTCCTCGACCGCTGCCTTGGTCGCGTGCATTGCATCTTCGACGCGAGCCTTCTTCTCCTTCAACTCCGTCTCAGTGGCCGCGCCGACTTTGATGACCGCAACGCCGCCGACCAGTTTGGCGAGGCGCTCTTGGAGCTTCTCGCGATCGTAATCCGAAGTTGTGTCTTCGATCTGAGCGCGAATCTGCTTGACACGTCCTTCGATCTCAGCGGACTTGCCTGCGCCTTCGACGATCGTGGTGTTGTCTTTGTCGACGACGATCTTTTTGGCACGGCCCAAATCCTGAATCTGAATACTCTCTAGCTTGATGCCGAGATCTTCAGTGATGGCCTTTCCGCCGGTTAGAATCGCAATGTCCTGAAGCATCGCCTTGCGTCGATCGCCAAAGCCCGGTGCTTTGACGCCGCAAACCTGCAATGTGCCGCGCAAGCGATTGACAACCAATGTCGCGAGCGCTTCGCCCTCGACGTCCTCTGCGATGATCAGCAGCGGCTTGCCCTGGCGAGCAACCTGTTCGAGAAGCGGCAGCAGATCCTTCATCGACGAGATTTTTTTCTCGTGGATGAGAATCAGCGCATCTTCGAGCACCGCTTCCATTCGCTCGGGGTCGGTCACGAAATAAGGCGAAAGGTACCCGCGGTCGAATCTCATGCCTTCCACGACATCCAGCGTTGTTTCAAGCGTTCGAGACTCTTCGACAGTGATCACGCCGTCCTTACCGACCTTATCCATTGCTTCGGCAATAAGCTGTCCGATTGTGGCGTCGCCGTTTGCCGAAATCGTCCCGACCTGAGCGATCGCTTCGCCCTTGACCGGCTTCGACAGCTTGTGGATTTCCTCGACCACTCGCTCTACCGCCTTGTCGATGCCGCGCTTGAGCGCCATGGGGCTCGCTCCTGCGGCCACGGTTTTCACGCCCTCGCGAAAGATTGCTTGCGCGAGCACCGTCGCTGTGGTGGTCCCGTCGCCCGCCACGTCCGAAGTCTTGGACGCGACTTCGCGCACCATCTGCGCGCCGGTGTTCTCGAGCTTGTCCTCCAACTCGATTTCTTTAGCGACTGTGACGCCGTCCTTAGTTATAGTAGGCGAGCCGAACTTCTTCTCGATGACGACGTTGCGCCCCTTCGGGCCGAGAGTCACCTTGACCGCGTCCGCCAGACGGTTGACTCCGCTTAATAGAGCCCGGCGCGACTCTTCGCCGTATGCTATGTGTTTAGCCATTTTCTTCCTCTCCTGTTTCCTGGGTTGTAGAAAATCCTATCTGCCTTTGCCCTTGGCCTTCGAGCTTTCGCTCGCTCGCTCGATCACGCCGAGAATGTCGTCCTCGCGCATTATCAGATACTCCTGATCGTCGAGCTTGACCTCGGTGCCTGCGTATTTGCCGAAAAGCACGCGGTCGCCCTCTTTGACGTCCAGCTGCACGCGCTCTCCGCTATCTAGCTTTTTGCCGGCTCCGGCAGCGATCACCTCGCCTTCCTGAGGTTTCTCTTTCGCACTGTCCGGGATGATGATGCCGCCACGGATCTGCTCCCCTTCTTCGATCCGCTTGATGATCACACGATCTTGAAGTGGGCGTATGCTTGCCATATGCGTTAACTGCTCCTTTCTGATGATGTGTGAAGCCAAGCGCAGACTTGTTTGTGAGATGTTCGCGCTTAGCACTCTCCAACAGAGACTGCTAAGTATATTTAGACGGGGACTGCCTGTCAACGGGGGTACGGGCGGACCCTCGAATCGTCGTCGAGCTTAGCTAATAGTTCGCGGAGGGTAGTTCCCAACACCGGGTGCACAAGCTCTGGGGCGATCTCGCAGAGCGGCTCAAGCACGAAGCGACGCTGGTGCATTCGCGGATGAGGCACGATGAGGTCGTTTCGGTCTATGAACGGCCACTCTTGGTTGGCTTTCGAGTGCGCGATGACCATATCGCCGAACAGAAGCAGATCGATGTCAATCAGCCGCGGCCCATTGACGACCCTGCGCTCGCGGCCCATGCCTTCCTCGATCATGAGCAACTCAGAAAGAAAAGCCTCCCCTTGGATGGTAGCCATCACGTCAGCATCCGTAACGATCGGCCCGGCAGGCGAAGTAAGCTCATCGACCGCTTCTGCTTCAACGACTTGATTGAGGAACCACGGCTGGCCCTTGAAGCCTACCGGTTCGGTCTCGTAGATCGAGGAAGCTTTGCCAATGTTGAGGCCCAAAGCCTCTATGCGCTTGATGGCCTCATGAAGGTTAGCCTCGCGATCCCCCAGGTTGGAGCCGAGCCCGATATAAACCGCGATCGACGTACCTCTCGTTGGGCTCCCGTTTGTCATTCTTCAAAGGTTATCATAGTACTGAATTGATGCCGACAACGGTGACCATCTCGAAACGAGGCGCTGAACGCGTCCGGGCCCGGCACTGCTGGGTTTATCGCAGCGACCTGACAGAGCCGATCGAGGCCCACGCCGGCGAAGTCGTGCGAGTGACGGAAGCGAGCGGGCGGGTGCTAGGTAAAGCCTTCTACAGCTCGCGGTCGCAAATCGCTCTTCGCATGATTTCCTTTGAGGACGTAGACGTCGACCGGGACTTCTGGCTCTCGCGATTTGTTTTAGCCGAACGGCTGCGCGATCAGGTTATCCACAACACCACCGCCTATAGACTCATTAACGGAGAAAGCGACCTGCTGCCCTCGCTGATTGTGGATCGGTATGATGACTGCTTTGTCATTCAAACGCTCTCGCAGGGGACGGATGCGCTGAAACAGAAGTGGATAGAACTGCTGGTCGAAAGGTACGGTCCTCGGGCGATAGTCGAGCGCAACGACGGCCGAGTTCGTGACCTTGAAGGTTTACCGCGCACCTCGGGGTTTGTGCATGGCGTGGACCCGGGCGAATTGATTATTGAAGAGAACGGCGTCCGGCTCGCGATCAATCTGGTTGAAGGCCAAAAGACCGGCACATTCCTCGATCAGCGCGAAAATCGCATCGCGGCTGCTGGCTACTCACGCGGGAGAGTGCTTGATTGCTTTACCTATCAGGGTGCGTTCGCGTTCCATCTGGCGCGACGGGCGGAGCAGGTGATCGGGGTCGATGTTTCGTCTCAGGCAATTGCTAAAGCCAAAAGAAACGCAGTTTTGAATGGTGTTAGTAATGTCGAATTCGTCGAAGCGAATGTCTTCGATCTGCTTCGCGAGATGGAGCAAGCCGGCGAACAATTCGATGTGATCAACCTGGATCCGCCCGCTTTCGCGAAGAGCCGTTCTTCGGTTGACGCAGCGACCCGCGGCTACAAAGAAATCAACCTTCGCGCCATGAAGATGCTCAGACCGGGAGGCATGCTCGTTACCTCGACTTGCTCATACCACATCAGCGAGGACGCTTTCCTGAACGTACTCGCTCAGGCTGCGGCCGACGCCGCTCGCGGCGTCCAAATCATCGAGCGGCGTATGCAAGCCCGCGATCACCCAGTGCTGATCTCCATGCCGGAGACGCACTACCTCAAATGTATCATCCTTCGGGTCGCTTAATTCGAGGCTCCCCAAAATTGATCGCTGGATGACTACCGCCGACATCGCATGAATCTTCGACCCATGGCTCGCGACGAGTTAATCTGAGGTAGGATTAAGCGATGACTACCGAAGCTCTACCGACCGCCACTCAGTCTGAGAATCGCGAAGAGCGCGTGTTCTTAAAGGGACCACAACCGCGAAGCTGGGAACTGTGGATGCTCGGCCGAATCTTACGCGAATTCCTGAGGGGATTCCGCGTTCTCCACTTCGTAGGACCGTGTGTGACCGTGTTTGGGTCGGCCAGGTTCACCGAAGATCACGCATATTATGATCTTGCGCGGCATCTCGGGGCCCAACTGAGTCGAATCGGATTCACCGTGATGACCGGAGGAGGATCCGGCATTATGGAGGCCGCCAACCGTGGCGCAAAGGAGGCCGGAGGTTCTTCAATCGGATGCAATATCGAACTTCCATTCGAACAAAAGCCTAATCCCTACCTCGACCGGGTGCTGACGTTCCGATACTTCTTCGTCAGAAAAGTGATGCTGGTCAAGTACTCTTACGCATTCGTGGTGATGCCAGGCGGTGTTGGAACTATGGATGAGCTGTTCGAAGCGGTAACCTTGATACAAACCAGGAAGATTCAGAACTTCCCGGTGGTGCTGATGGGAAAGGAATACTGGCAACCGCTCGAGCATTTTCTGGAACAAATGATACAAGCCGGCACGATAGACAAGGCTGACCTCGATCTTCTATTGCTCACAGATTCAGTCGATGAGGCGATAGCTCACATCCAAAAGCACGGCATACAACAATTTGGATTGAGGAGGATACCGAAGCCGTCGAGGTTGTTGAGAGAATAGGATAGACGTCGGTCTGTGTTGTCGACACAGACCGACGTCTATGCTACCTCACTGTGGCGGTCACCTTAGCCGTTCCGACGTTGGAACTCGAGTCAGCGCAACGGAACGCGATCAGATGCTCGCCCGGCCTGTCAAAGGTCGTTCTAATCCTGAAGCTCTCGTGCGCGGTGTCGGCGATTCCGTCCACGGGATAGATCAACTGCCAAACGCCTCCGTCAACGCTGTACTCGCCGCGGACGATCCTGCTCGTGAGATCAGTCGCATCGAAGGTCACCTCCGCAGTCTGGCCGGTTACAACGGGACCGGTCAGCTTTATCGTCGGAGGCGAATTGTCGAGCTCGATGGCTTCGGTGACCCGCTCGTCTGTCAGGGCCATTTCCCTGGTGTTACTCGGGTGGTCGCTCGCAGCGATTTTGAAAAGGTACGTCCCGTCAGGGAGGCGATTGCCGTCGATCGTGTAATAAGTCTGCGAGAGATCCTCTGTCAGCGGATGCCATTCGCTTTCGCCAAGTGTTCTATAAAACACTTTGTAGGCGAGCGTGTCATCATTCGCATCCGTCGCTTGCCATGTGAGTGTTCGCGAGCCCTTCTGGAAGAACCTGCGCGGAGGCACGTTGGCGACAACCCCGAACAGCTGCGGATCGAGCCCCGACGACGCGATACTCGGATCTATTGGAACGGGCATTTCCTGAAGCGCAATCCCGGGGGCCATAACAGTCACCGACGTGATATCGGGAGCTTGATTGCGCGGGAGGTAAGCCACTACCACCGATTGAAGCCGGACGCCACCTTGTCTCGATCGATCGGCTGCGGTCCCGCTTCTCAGTACAGCCCGCCACTGTATGAAGCGGGCGCCGGGGCTTGTCACTTGATCACCGGTCGCGTTTCGATATGCCGGCGACCAATCGCTCCAGGTCGAATCGGGCGTCTCGGTGTTGCCGCTCCGAGTTTGAAGCTCTGCGCCCGATCCGCGCCAAGTTATCACCCCCCACTGACCGGCGAACCGGGTATCCCGCACCGGCGAAATATATGTGCCCTCGTTGACCGCGTCGCGGCCGATGCGGTAGAGCCTTCCGAGGTTACTCGACGTTGCGTAAAGGTTGTCACCTATCGAAAAGATCGTAGATGTCTGATCCTCAGGCGATTGGATCAGCAGGGTCTGAGACCGGTCGGCCGCGACCTGATAGATACGACCCTTGCTGCCCGTACCCACAAGCACGCGTCCATCACCGAGCGGCTTGAGCCCGAACCCGACAGCGTCCGTCGATCGCCAGCACACTTCGTTTCCACCGTCAGGCTGGACGCGAAATAGCACGCTGCGCGCGCCGTCAGTCTTGTTGCGACTCGTACCCTGGTTGGGCGGCATCGAGACCTCCAGAGTCTGACCCTGTCTGTCCTCCTGGTCGTCACTGGCTGAGATTGTCACGACACCTTCGCTTGATAAGCTGGTACTTGTAGATACACCCAGGGAACCCGACTTTTGAGCCCCACCGCCGCCTTGCTGACTGATACCCAACGCGTAGATCGATCCGTCTCCGGCCACTGCCAGACTGTGAATCTCTTGCATCGGAGAGTCGAATAGCGCGAACAGCCTTCCGTTGTTTGAAACACGCAGCACAAGCCCGCCGGGATCGGTGCCGGCAAGCAGGTTGCCGCTCTTGTCGAGAGCCAGCGACACAATGTTCGTTTCGTTGGTGTCCGCAAGCACCGCAGCTTTGCCCGCCGAGTCGATCTTGTAGATCACCCCTTTGTCGCCGGTGCCAGCGTACAGCGTTGAGGTGGCGGGATCGAACACGAGCGACCAGATGTATTTGTCGGGAGGATCGTAAAACACGGACGCTTTGCCGTCGGGTCCTATCTTATATATCTTCCCTTCCGGTGAAGTGCCCGCATACAGATTGCCTTGCGAATCCGTTGCCAGCGCGGTGACGTCGAGCTCGGCTGAGTCATAAAGCAAACGGCCTTCGCCGCTCGGTGCGACTTTGAAGACTCGCCCGTCGTGCCCCGTTCCAAGATAGATGTTCCCAGCCCCGTCTGTTGTGCTCGACCATATGTAGGCTTCCTTGGTGTCGTAAGCCAGCGAAAATGTCGGCGCAAGCGTGATTGTCCCATTTTCGGCGATCGATACCCCGCGCGCATCACCCTTTATGACGTCATCCTGCTTGGAGATTTCCCAGAAGACGGGCCCCACCGCAGTCGCCTGACCGGAGAAGCCTGCGAGGAGCGCAACGCTCATCGTTATTCGCAATAGCGTGATTGGCTTGAACATCTCATCAGTCCTTTCGAGATCATTAACTGGTTTTTGTTTTAACCCACTCTCATGGCATCTTCTTTCGAATCCGAGATTTCAAAGTTGAGATCCGTTTTCGATTCGACCTCACGGCTGGAAACAGGTCCGCGAAAAGCAAAAGCCCGCAAACCGCGCGGGCCTTTTACAATCTACTATCTCAATCTGCCGGGGCGAAAAGACAATCACTCAAAGCCGTTTCGTCCAACCGCCCGCTACTTGATCACGTTGATCGTAATCGATTGCTGCCCACTGATGATGAACTGCGAAGGCGGAAGGTCGTGCTCGGTGAGCGTCGCCACTCCCAACGGAGTGTAGCCGCCAGATGTCCGGTTTGATCCGAGCGTAGCCAACACCGACGGCGGCAGCACCGGCATCTCTTCGTTGTTCACGATCGCCCCAGTGCCGGCCCTCACGACCTTTACATACAGTCGATTGTTCCTTTTGAGCTTGTTGATTGCGCGCACGAGTTGTCCGAGGTCCTTGGGCACGAAATCCGCCGACGGCTGCGCCCGTTCAACCTGGTTAAAAGAGGCGCCGTCGCCAACCATAATTACCAGCGGACCGATTGGGGCATCGGCCGGAATAACCAGCGGGATGCGCTCGACGAACTCGCTGCCGTTGTCGTTCCGAGCGAAGGCTTGAATCTCGATGGTCTCACCGCTGCGCACTTCGGTCTTGTCCACCCAAATCCGGTTCAAACTTCCTGTGGATCGGCTGTCGATCGAGGTAACATCAACATCAATCCCTCGGAGGTCGAGGGCCTTGAATCCGCTATTCAGCAGGACCGCGATCGGCTGAGCCACTGTGTTGACCGCGAACATGGCGGCTCCGTTCGGCGCGCTGAACGTGTTATCGAGGACTACGTCAGGCTGCCCATTCACACGGAGAACGCCGGTCAGTTTCAGCGTCTGGCTGCCGATTTGCCGCTCAGTCGTAGATATGGCAGAGAATAACGTTATCCTCGCAAGCAGGGGCGTCAGGAATGAATCGGACACTATCTCGAAATTGTAAGTCTCAGTCTTGTTGCGGCTGGTGTGAACCGTCACCCGCATCGGCACCATTCGGGGCTGATCACCCAGTTGGCCATACACGCCGGTCGAGCGGTCCTGGTTGATTGAACCAACTAGGTCACCACCCGCCGACAGCTTGAACGAGTTGTTCAAGTTGGGAATAACTGTGACCACCGAAGATTCAGCCATCGGCCAGCTTGTCGAGCCCGAGCTAAGGAAGGGATGACCGAATGCATAAATCCGCTCACCGTCCCTGAAGGTGACGGTTCCAGCGGCATCGATTGTGAAGTCTCCGCGAACCAACTGAACGCTCACGGATGAGCCCGGCGTAAGCGTGTCTTCCGTCGAGCGAACCATAGGTCCCAGGCTCGAGCCGCCACCCACTCCCGCGATGGGCTGAATGCCGATCTTCCTCAGATCACCGGCAAAGCCGTCCAGCACGTTCTGAGATATCCCTGAAAAGGTCACCGGAGTAGCGATGGGAACCATTGTTTGACCGACGTACGGCACCAAGGCGGCGTTAGTTGCAGCTCGCGCGCCTATCTGCGCCGTTGGCAACGCGGCGATCGAATCAAGGGAAGTGGCAGCGCTTTGCCCGATCAGCGTCTTGAAGCTCGCTCGACTCGATTGAGGCTGCTCTTCTCGCTGAACCTCCTCGAAGATGTCGATCATGAACTTGATCGGCGTGATGCCTGCGATCGGCTCCTTCGCAAATGGAAACGCGTATGCCACAGCACCAACGAGCTTGCCGTCGATGTACACCGGGCTGCCGCTCATTCCCGCGAACACGCCCGTTCGGTCAACCAGAGGGCCGCTTAGCCGCGCGATGATTATGCTCTGCTTCGGGTTTGGCATTCCGTCGAGGGTGCCCAGCACTTCGACTTCGAAGCGCTGCGGCTTCGTCCCCTGGAAGACGCTCATCCCGTAGCCCTTCATCCCCGGGCGAACTTGATCCAGCGGCATGAGGTTCGAAGTTGATTTTGAAGGTGAATCGGAAGCCAGCGCCACAGCGGTGAGGATGGCTAGAGAACAGAGCGCTGTGAATATGCGTCTCATAAACCTCTTTCCAGTCACGGGGCTTGCCCAGGGTCCAAATGTGGTTGTGTTCACGCAGGCGAAAACAACTTTTAAGCTCGAGCTGGCAAACTCAGTGCCATCATACAGGTGCCTAAAACTTGCAGTCAAGAATTCTTTCTCCGGCGGCCGTTTCCCGGAAGGCCAGAGCCAGAGTGAGGCCCCGAAAGTACCCCGTTGACACACATGCCTACAGGTGGCAACCTTGAGCAGTTCTCTTCGAAAGCCGTATTGCGGAATTCGCTCCACACATCATGGACATCAATGAGCTTAAAGTAGGACTCATCGGGGGAACCGGCGAAGAAGGTCGCGGACTCGCGCTCAGGTGGGCGATCGCGGGCGCGCTAGTGTCGATCGGATCACGCACGCTCGAAAAAGCAAAGATCACTTCGCAGGAATTGAATTCGATCCTCGAGGATCGCCTCGGTGAATCGGGCAGGCAGCCTATTCGCTTCGGAGAGAATCGAGATGTGATTGCCGGGTCCGATCTCGTTCTGCTGACCGTGCCCTTTGCCCACGCGGCCTCGACGCTTGACGATCACCGCCAGGATTTTCGCGAAGGCTCAATCCTGATCGACATAACCGTGCCCCTCTCGTTCGAGCAAGGGCGTGTTCGCTACGTTGACTTGCCCGAAGGCTCGGCGAGCGAGCATCTGAAGGCCCGGCTTCCCGAGAATATACCGCTCGTTGCTGCCTTCAAGACTGAACCGGCCCACCTGCTCGCCGAGATCGACGAGCCTCTGGAGTGCGACTCGTTCGTTGCAAGCGACTCGAAAGATGCAAAGGGCCTCGTGATGGAAGCAATAGGATTCATCGCGGGGCTGCGCGCCGTCGACACTGGCACTCTCTACAGCGCGCGAACGCTTGAGCGTATGACAGTTCTCGCTGTCGGCATCAACAGGCGATACAAGATCAAAACGGCGCGCTATCGAATAATCGGTTTGTAGCACAGTGACTATGAAACTCACCGCACTTGCCGGCGGTATCGGCGCTTCCAAGCTTCTGGTCGGGCTAGCCGACGTGATGCCGCCTGAGGATATCACCGTCATTGCGAACACCGGTGATGACATCGAGCTGTACGGACTGCGCATCTGCCCCGACATCGATACGCTCACCTACACGCTCGCCGGTGTGATCAACCAGGAAACCGGTTGGGGATTGAAGGGCGATACCTTTGAATGCTTGCGATGGATCGGGCGCTATGGTGAGGCTCCATGGTTCAACCTCGGCGATCGCGATCTCGCGACACACATTTTTCGAAGCGATGGGCTCCGCAATGGACGGTCGCTCACTGAAATCACCGATCAAGTACGGCGTTCGCTCGGTGTGCGATCGACAATTCTTCCGATGACTGATTCCTACACGCCCACGCGAATCCTGACGGACGAAGGTGAGCTGCACTTTCAGGAATACTTCGTGCGGCGCAGATGCGAGCCTCGAGTTCGCGAGATTCGCTTCGACAATATCGAGTCGGCCCAGCCCGCGCGGGGAGTGCTGGACGCAATCCTCAAAGCCGACGCCGTCGTCGTTTGCCCGAGCAATCCATTTATCAGCATTGGGCCCATTCTGGCCGTGCCCGGCGTTCGCGACGCCTTGCGCCAAACCGAAGGGATCGTCATCGCGGTGACCCCGATCATCGGCGGTCGCGCGCTAAAGGGGCCTGCCGCCGCAATGCTTCGCGAGCTTGGGCACGAAGTCTCACCGCGAGGGGTCGCTTTGATGTATAGCGACTTCCTCGACTCTTTTCTCCTCGATGAAATCGATGCCGGCGCGGCAAGTGGCATTCGCGCGCTCGATGTGGAAGTATTCAGCGCGGACACCGTCATGAACTTCCCTGGTGACAAGCGCCGCGTGGCCGAGCGGGTGCTTCAGATCGTCGGACGTGAAACCACAGATAAACTCAGATCAACACCGATAGAGAAGAAATAAATCCGTGTTTCATCTGTGGTTGCATCAATGAAAGCGCTACTCATTCCAGTCAAAGACCCGGCCAACGCCAAAACGCGTCTCGCTGGTCTCTTATCGACGGACGAACGAAAACGCCTTGCTTGGGCGATGTTCGAAGACGTAGCTCGAGCCGTTTGCGAAGCACAAAAGCCCCACCGCATCGTGCTGGTCAGCAGCTTTGCTCCAGCAGTGGAGCGCGCTCGCAGCCTACACTGGGATGTCTTGATCGAAGAGTCTCAGATGTCCGAAAGCGCGTCGGTGGACTGGGCGTCGCGGATCCTGGGCGAGCGAGGCTTCGACACGGTGATGAGACTGCCGGCTGATCTGCCTCTTATTCGAGCCGAGGACATCGACGCCATCTTGTCGGTGACGCTCGATCGGCCCGGCTCGGTTCTTGTCCCGTCTCGCGACGGCACTGGTACTAATGCGATTGTCCGCACACCAGCGAACGTGTTTCCGTCGCGATTCGGACCAAAGTCGCTGTCGTTGCACAGACAGGAAGCGGCGCGGGTCGGCGCAAGTTGCGTTGTCGTCGCGAACGAACGGATCGCGCTGGACGTCGACGAGGCGTCGGACGTGGAGTTGTTGCTTGAACTCGGGCGAGGAACCCAGACCTACAACACACTTGTTGAGTTCGATGCGCAGGGGCCACTGGTTTCGCGCAAAGAGCGCAATGACACGCAAAGGACGCAAACCCGGTGAAAGCGGAAGAGATCGTTGTGATCGGCGTCCCGGGCATTCCCGAGATTTCCGAAGGCGATGACGTAGCCGCGCTCATCGTCGCAGCACTCGGTGAAGCCGGAATCGCTCTTGTTGAGCGAGATGTGCTTGTTGTCGCTCAGAAAATAGTCTCCAAAGCGGAAGCTCGAGTCGCCAAGCTTAATTCGATCGAGCCGTCCTTGCGCGCGCGCGAGTGGGCCGAAGCCTTCGACAAAGATCCTCGTGTCGTCGAAGTCGTGCTCCGAGAGTCGAAGCGAATCGTTCGCATGGAGCGAGGCGTGCTTATTTCGGAAACGAAGCACGGCTTCGTTTGCGCCAATGCAGGAGTCGATACATCGAACGTCGCGGAGGGGACGGTCACGCTCTTGCCAAAGGACCCAGACGCCTCGGCGAAGAGGATTCGCTCGACGCTTGAAGCGGCTTTCGGAGTTCAGCTTGCCGTTGTTGTGTCCGACACGTTCGGACGCCCGTGGCGCGAGGGACTCGTAAACGTGGCGCTCGGAGTATCGGGGATCGCTCCGCTTATCGACTATCGCGGGCAGACGGATTCACACGGCCATCAACTAAAAGTCACCGTCATCGCAATCGCCGACGAGCTTGCTTCGGCAGCGGAGCTAGTGATGAAGAAGAGCGAAGGAAATCCAGTGGCGATAGTGCGAGGCTTCGACTACGAGTCTCGCGAGGCTTCGGGCCGAGAGCTGATACGCGCTCCGGAGCTCGATTTGTTTCGATGACAGCGATCGTGTGATAGAATCGCCGCCACAACAGAGAGGTGTTTTAGTGTTAGGAGTTGCTTCATTCGAATCAGGCCCGAGGAGTTTGCGAATGCAATCTCAGATCTCCAAACACGAGAAGACGCTGGGTCGAGTAGCAAGCTGGCCTATCCTGGTCTATTCCTGTTTAGCTTCATCAAAAACATTAGCACGGCAAAAGACGAGTTAGCGGAGGAGGATCAAATTCCATGTTTACAAGGCGAAATTTCATGCAATCAATCGGGAGTGCGACCGCGATGGCGAGCCTGGCTTCACTCCGCGACGGCGGCATCGAGCGAATATTTGCAGCGTCGCGCGCGGCGGGCACAGCCTCACCGGACAAAATGGCCGCCGATGAAGACTTCTGGCGAGAGATTCAACAGGCGTTCACCGTAGATCGCTCCCTGATCAACCTCAACAACGGCGGCGTCAGCCCTTCGCCGCGGGTGGTTCAGGATGCGATGCGACGCTATCTCGAATTCTCCAATCACGCGCCGACCATCACCATGTGGCAAGTGCTCGAGCCCGAGGTCGAAGGCGTGCGCCGAAGACTCGCGGCCGCGTTTGGCTGCGATCCCGAAGAAATGGCGATCACCCGCAACGCGAGCGAAGCGCTGGAGATCTGTATCTTCGGCCTCGATCTCAAACCGGGCGATGAGGTGCTCACCACCAATCAAGACTATCCGCGAATGCTGACCTCCTGGCGTCAACGTGAGCGCCGCGACGGAATCAAGCTCAAGACGTTCTCGTTCCCGGTTCCGCCGCCCTCGATGGATGATCTATATGATCGGTTCGAGCGCGCGATCACCCCTCGGACCAAAGTCATCCTCGTCTGTCACATCACCAACCTGACCGGGCAGATTTTCCCAATCAAGCGAATCTGCCAGCTCGGCCGCGAGCGCGGCATCGAAGTCATCGTCGACGGCGCTCACGCGTTCGCGCATTTCCCATTCAAGCACTCGGACCTCGATTGCGATTACTACGGCACCAGCTTGCACAAATGGCTCCTCGCGCCGCACGGCACAGGATTCCTCTATGTTCGAAAGTCGAAGATAGGAAAACTCTGGCCGCTTATGGCGGCGGACAAGAGGCAGGACGAGGACATTCGCAAGTTCGAAGAGATCGGCACGCACCCGGCGGCCAATCACAACGCGATCTCAGAAGCTCTCACCTTCCAGGAGGGAATCGGGATAGAACGTAAAGCGGCGCGGCTCAGGTATCTAAAAGAACGCTGGGCTCGAAGGCTCGAACAGCTCAAGGGCGTGCGCATCCTGACGCCGTACGATCCGCAGCAATCGTGCGGCCTTGCGAACTTCAGCGTTGAAGGAATCGATCACGGAAAGCTCGGCGCTATTTTGTGGGACAAGTATCGGATCATTTGCACGCCGATCGGTCACGAAGAATTCAAGGGGATCCGCGTCACGCCTAACGTTTACACGACGCTCTCCGACATCGACACGTTCTGCGACGCGGTCGAGAAGACCATTCGCTCTGGGCTTGCGGCGTGAGCGTTCGAAGCAGGTGTTCAGAGTACCGACTTTAGTCGGGTAGTTAGCTTCCAAAGCCCAAAGAGCCGACTAAAGTCGGCACTCTGAACGCCCGCAGCTACTGAAGTCGGTACTCTGCACGCTCGGCGCGGGATCTTATGCTCAGCCCCGAAGAGAGAGAAGTTGTTACAAGAGTCGATGATCTGGCGGGCGAGATGGTCGAATGGCTCCGCCAGCTCGTCCGCATCCCAACCGTCAATCCACCCGGCGAAAACTACGGAAACTGCGCGGCGCTCATTGGAGAGAAGCTCAGCCAGTTCGGCTACGAGGTCAGCCTCATCGAAGCGACCGGCCGTCCCGAGTGCTCGCCGCGGCATCCGCGAGTGAACGTAATCGGGCACCGTCACGGCTCCGGTTTTCATCCGACGCTTCACTTCAATGGACACCTCGACGTAGTACCGCCCGGCGCCGGATGGACGCTCGATCCGTTTGCCGCCGAGGTGAGGGATGGAAGAATCTACGGCCGCGGCGTGACTGATCAAAAGGCGGGCATCGCCTCGTCGCTGTTCGCGGTTGAAGCGATTCGCCGCGCGGGGTTCGAGCTTGCCGGCTCCATCGAGCAAAGCGCGACGGTCGATGAGGAGAGCGGCGGGTTTGCAGGGGTGGCATATCTGGCGGAGCACGGTTACGTTCGTCCCGATCTGGTTGACTACGTGATCATTACCGAGCCGCTCGATTACGATCGAATATGTTTAGGACACCGCGGAGTTTACTGGTTTGAAGTACTGATGCACGGCCGTATCGCTCATGGAAGCATGCCGTTTCTCGGAGTAAGCGCGATCGATCGAATGGCAAGGTTGATCGATCGAGTCGAGCGACAGCTCAAACCCAAACTGGCCGCCCGGCAAACTCGGATGCCGGTCGAGCCGGAAGCCGCCCGGTCAGCGACGATAAACGTGAACGCGATATATGGCGGTCAGGATCCTGACGCGCTTCAGACTCCCTGCGTGGCTGATCTTTGCCGCGCGGTGTTCGACCGGCGCTTCTTGATAGAAGAGAAGCTCGAGGACGTGCGCGAAGAGTTTATTGAATTGATCGAGCAATTGCGCGTCGCCGACCCCGAGCTTCAATATGAGTTGAAGGACTCGATGATCGTCCATCCGACGATGACTCCGCCGGAATCGACGCTGGTCACAACGATGAGGGATGTGATCAAAGACTCGGTTGGACGCGAACCGCCCCTGATCGCCAGCCCCGGCACTTACGATCAAAAACACTTTTCGCGGCTTGCGGGCATTGAGCAGTGTGTCGCTTACGGACCTGGCATCTTGAAGATGGCGCACCAACCAGATGAGTATTGTGAGATCGAGCATCTAACGTCTGCTTGCAAAGCAATGGCGATTGGGGCGATGCGTCTTTGTGGCGTCGAAGGCACGTTGTAACCAGGCTGAAACTTACTCTAAGCCATCGGATTCAGGCGGATTGCATCATGAAGAGTCAAGAATTTGACGATCTGAACCAGATATGTCGAGTTGCCAATGAGTGACTCCGTCCCGGGAGGTGAATCCATGACTTCGACTCAAGAACAAGTCCCATCGCAACCCACCCGGCGGGAGATTCTTCGCGCGGGATTCCTTGCTGCGTTTCTGGGCCCCGCGGGGAATTACGGCTCTTTGCTAGCTCGCGACTCGAAAGCCACTGGGGCGATCACCGATGTCTCCGGCATCAAAGTCGGGCACTTCACCGATTCGCGACGTCCAACTGGCTGCACTGTGATTCTCACCGAAGAAGGAGCGGTCGCCGGCGTCGATGTCCGAGGAGCGGCGCCCGGCACTCGCGAAACCGATCTGCTCAACCCGATCAATTCGGTTCAACAGGTTCACGCGATCATGCTCTCGGGCGGGAGCGCGTTTGGGCTCGATACGGCGACCGGCGCAATGCGATATCTCGACGAGCGAGGAATAGGTGTCAGTGTCGGCGCGGCTCGAGTGCCGATCGTGCCGGCGGCTATTCTTTTCGATTTGGGAGTCGGCGACGTGAAGATCCGCCCCGATGCCGAAGCGGGCTACAAAGCTTGCAAGGCAGCGGCGACAACACCTCCCGCTGAAGGGAACGTCGGAGCGGGTGCGGGAGCGACCGTCGGAAAACTGTTTGGTATGGCTCGCGCGATGAAGAGCGGAATCGGAACGTCCTCGATCAAGCTCGAAGGCATCACCGTCGGTGCGATCGTCGCCGTGAACGCGGTCGGCGACGTGTTCGACCCTGAAACTGGCAAAGTCGTCGCCGGCGCGCGCACGAAGGATGGCAAATCTCTCGTGAACACGATGGCCGCGTTGCTGCGAGGCGAGTCGTTCCCGCCGCTGCTTGCAGGAACCGCGACGACTATCGGAGTAGTTGCCACCGATATTGTTCTGACTAAGGTGCAGGCAACTAAGGTGGCGCAGATGGCGCACGATGGATTGGCTCGGACAATCAATCCGGTTCATACCGCATATGACGGCGACACGATTTTTGCACTCGCGACCGGAAAGTCTTCGAAAGCGGCCAACGTGACCTTGATTGGGGCGCTGGCTGCTGAAGCGGTAGCGCAGGCAGTATTGCGAGCTGTTCGCGCGGCTCGTGGGATCGCGGGATTACCGAGCGCCGCCGATCTCTAGACCAAGTTTTTTTTTGCGATCTTTGCGCTCTTTGCGCCTTTGCGCGAAACTCTGACGCAAAGACGCCAAATCGGCAAAGACGCAAGCGAATGGTCTTCCTCTTAATTCTCATCGCTTACGCTGCTGTGATGATCGCGATCGGCGCGCTCGTTTCGCGGCGCGTGCGAGCCTCCAGCGACTTCTTCGTAGCGGGCCGAGGTCTTGGGGCCGGGCTGATCTTCTCAACGCTTCTAGCCGCGAACATCGGGGCGGGATCGACGGTTGGAGCAGCGGGGCTTGGGTATCTCAATGGCCTTTCGGCATGGTGGTGGGTTGGGTCTGCGGGCATCGGCTCGGCGATACTT
The DNA here is from genome assembly GCA_035455165.1 of Blastocatellia bacterium. Taxonomy (GTDB): domain Bacteria; phylum Acidobacteriota; class Blastocatellia; order UBA7656; family UBA7656; genus Onstottus_A. Next base: position 9,889 of record DATIFP010000071.1, on the reverse strand, counting down.
GCGTTGACGGTCGGCCCGAAGATCTGGCGCCTGGCGAAGCAGCACAATCTCTACACGGTCGGTGACTATCTCGAGTTTCGCTACGACAGGCGAGTGCGCGGGCTTGTGGCTCTGTTGCTCTGGGCGGCTTCGCTGACGATATTAGCGGGCCAGTTGATCGCGGTGGCTTGGATCCTCAGCGTCGTCGCGGGCACCAATAAGCCGCTTGGTTGTTTGATCGCGGCCGTGGTAATCACGACCTATTTCACGCTGGGAGGGTTGCACGCGACGGCTCGCGTGAACGTGCTTCAGTTGACGGTGAAGATCGCGGGGTTTGTGATCGCGTTGCTCTTCTTACTCACTGTCGATCAGGGGCTCGGCGGATTGAAAACCTCAGCCGCGGCTGCAGTTGGAGCGGACCGGGTTGATTCTTATTTCGGCTTCGCGGGCACGGGCTGGACGCCGGTGGCGAAGTATCTGGTCACGCTCGCGCCATCGTTTGTGATATCGCCGGGGCTACTGCAAAAACTTTTTGGCGCGCGCGACGAGCGAGCGGTTCGCGTCGGAGTTGGAGCAAACGCAATCGCACTTCTGCTCTACGCAATCGTGCCGGTGTTGATGGGAATAATCGCGCGAGGGCGCTTTCCCGGGCTGATCAATCACGAGCTGGCGCTGCCGACTTTGTTGACAGAAGCTCTGCCGCTTTGGCTCGGGGCTTTGCTGCTCGGGGCTATTTTTTCGGCGGAGCTGAGCGCCGCCGACGCCGCGATGTTCATGTTGAGCACTTCTTTGAGTAAGGATCTGTACAAAGCGTTCATGAATCCGGCTGCAACCGATCAGGAACTGATGCGAGTGGCGAGAGGGTCAGCCATAGCGTGCGGAGCCGCGGGCGCGCTGCTCGCGATCGTGCTTCCGACGGTGATCTCCGCGCTCACGATCTTTTACACCCTGCTTGTCGCCGCGCTGTTATTGCCCTTGATCGCCGGGCTGTATACAAGCAGCGTCGACGCTCGCGCTGCGATCGCAACGATGCTGATTTCAGTTGGAGTGACTTTCTCGATCGAAGTATTTTCCAGGGGACACGGTGTTCTGGGCGTGCCGTCATTGATCGTCGGCATAGTTGTTGGAGCAATGGTGATGTTGGGAATCAAAGCTATTAGCGGCGGACGAGTGCCAGGGGGGATCTAGGGCGATGGACTTAGAGAGGCTCTTTCGGCTCGATGGGCGCGTCGGGGTGGTAATCGGCGCAGGGTCGGGCATCGGTCAAGCTGCCGCGAAGGGATTGGCTGCTCACGGCGCGCTGGTCATCTGCGCGGACCTCCAACAGGAAGCCGCTGCGCGAACCGCAAGCGAAATCGGAGCGAGCGCAAGAGCGGTCACGCTGGACGTCACCCGATCGCAAAGCGTTCGCGACTCGCTCGCCGCAGTCAGTCAAGAGCACGGCCGGTTGGACATAGTCGTAACAACGCCGGGCGCCAACGTCCGCAAGCCGATTCTGGCTTATAGGGACGAGGAATTCGATCGTGTGATCGAGCTGAACCTGAAAGGGACTTTTCGCGTCTTGCGCGAAGCCGGACGACTAATGTCGGACAACGGCGGCGGAAGCATAATCGCGTTCTCTTCGATTCGTTCGCAGGTTGTCGAGCCGGGACAGGGTGTGTACGCGGCGACCAAGGCGGGAATCGTGCAGATGGTACGCGCGCTTGCTGCCGAGCTTGGCTCGAAGCGAGTTCGCGTGAATGCCATCGCGCCCGGTGTTGTCGAAACTCCGCTGACCCGGCCCATCAAAGACCGGCCCGAATGGTACGCGGCCTACGCGGCGAAGAGCGTTTTCAATCGCTGGGCTAGCGCGGATGAGATGGCCGGCCCGGTCGTATATCTGGCTTCAGACGCGTCGAGCTACGTTACGGGGTCGGTTTTGTTTGTCGATGGAGGATGGACTGCGGTGGATGGAAGGTTCGAGCCGCCGCTCTAGTTTGGAGTGCTGCACAATTTGGAGTGCGCCGCCCTGTTATGACTCGGCGACCGACGTTTTGCAGGGCGGCGCTTTGGATCTGATTGCGATTTGCCGGTATTCAAACAAGCCAAAGCGCCGCCAAGCGAAACATTGGTCGCGCGAGTCTCAACACTGCGGCGCATTCCAAAATCAGGCGATCCTACCGTCGACTATGTTGATTATCCGATGTGCGAGCGCGGAGTTCTCAGGGTTGTGAGTCACCATGAAAACCGTCTGTCCCAGGGCATTAAGCTTTAAGAAAACTTCCATCACTTCGCGGCCGGTCTTTGTGTCGAGCGACCCGGTCGGTTCATCCGCGAGAATCAACGGCGGCTGGTTGACGATCGCGCGCGCAATCGCGAGTCTTCCCTGTTCTCCGCCTGAGAGTTGATTAGGCAAGCGTGAACCCTTATCCGCCAGGCCCACCTTCTCCAGCACATCCATAGCGCGGTCTCGCTTCTCCCTGGCGCTCAAGCTCGTCGTCGTCAGCGGCAGCATCGCGTTCTCGAGTGAATCCAGATAAGGCAGAAGGTGGTGCTGTTGGAAGACAAACCCCAGATACTCGCGGCGAAAATCCGCGCGGCGCTCGTCGCTCAGGCCGTAGACGTCTATCTCGTCGACGAGCACGCGCCCTTCGCTGGGATGATTCATTGCGCCCACGATCGTCAGCAAGGTGCTCTTACCGGAACCCGACGGACCCATCAAACAAACGAACTCGCCTTCGGCGATTTCAGTTGTGATTTCAGACAGAACGCGCACGGCGGCGGATTCGCCGTTTGCCTCGTAAACTTTGCTGACCTTTTCTACGAATAGGAAGGGCATCGGCGTCAGGATTTGAGAGGCAGGTTTCGCGCAAAGACGCGAAGGCCCGCAAAGAACGCAAAGTTACACATATCTTACAGCCTCTGATGGATCAAGGCGCGAGGCTCGAACTATCGGGTAGAAGCTGCTGACCGTGCCGATGATCAGGCCTGCCGCCACGGCGACCGCGGCAAGCGCAGGCTGGAACTCGAAAGCAATCCTCGTTTCCGCGAAGTAAGGCAGCGCAAGCCAGCTCGCAAGAATGCCGGCGCACCAGCCCAACACCCCGCCGACAACGCTGATCACTGCGACCTCGATCATCAGACCCTTGATGATGTGCATCCTTCTGAACCCGATCGCGCGAAGGACTCCGATCTCCTTCGTGCGCTCGATAACCGACCCCATCATGGTCGTGAAAATCATCAACGCGCCGATCGCGAGCACCACCACGGAAACTGCGGCCGAGAAGCGAGTAAGTCGCTCAACCGTTTCTGAACGGGCCCGAACCGACTGTTGAATCGCGGAAACTTTTGCGTGCGGAAGCCGCTCGCTGATCTGTGCCACGATGTCGCCGATGGGGCAGTCCTTGCACAGCGCGCTCACTTCAATGAGGCTCAACTGATCGGGCTTGTTCAAGAGCCCCTGCACGTGAGCGAGCGAGCCGAAGATCATCTGGTCTTCAGGTCCGCCTGTTGGGGAGATGACTCCAGCGACGCTATGCTCCTTGCCGCCCACCTGCAAGCGCTCGCGGACGATCTTGAATTGAAACTGATCCTCGCCCGAATCGTGCGAGCCGCCGTGTGAAACGTGTTGATTGGCGGCGGCGGTCGGCTCAATCAGCGACAACGCGCGCGCTACTTCGTAGCCAACCAAGAGATCCAACTCAGTCCCGGGCTTGCGTCCGGCGATGTGCCACCAACGCTTGAGAGTCAGCTCGCTTGCAAAGTCTACGCCCGCCAGAAGGACGTCGCGCCCATCCACGACCACCGCTCCCAGCAATTTCGGAGAGACGTTGCTGATACGGTTGCGATACGGAATGTCCAGGACATTCATCGCGTCCTCATTCCTGAGCTGCTTGACGTCGAATGACACGCTGGACACAGAGACACCGCCGTAGTCGAGCGACAGGTTGTTTGATTGAGGCACGACGACGATGTTCGCGCCGAAGCGGTCCAGCTGCGAGCCGATCTCCTCCTTGATCGAACTGCTGAGGCTCAACAGAGCGACCGCCGTTCCAATTCCGATGGCGATTCCAACGGTCAGAAAGACAGCTTTGCCTTTCCGGCGTCTTAAATTTGCAAAGGCTATTGTGCTGATTCGCATAAACGCAGACTGGGACCGAATCAAAAATATCCGGCGCGGCTATCGAGCTCGCTCGCTTTGATGACCAGTTGATTGCCGTCGACGGTCCGCGGGAGGCCGACAGGATTGCAGCCGCCGTGAACCTCGTTGATCTGCGCCGAATGAAAGTGCAGCCCGCAGTTGTTGCAGACCATGTCATCGCCTTCCTGACGATATCCTTTCTTCGCGTGATAACAGGTGTCGCAGGCATCGAGCGCCGCACGATAGACTCCGTCGGAACTCTTGATCACAAAAAAGCGCATCGATTTATTGTCGGCTGTTTTGTAGTCGAAGAACTTCGCCGTGCCGCCGACGTCCGAGAGCGAAATCTTGATGTCGCGAGATTCAGGGGCGTTGGGATTTGTGCTGCTCGCGACCGAAGTGGCCGGCGGGTTCTCACTCGACGCGCTCATGACTAGATAGCCCCCGACGGCGGCGAGCACGAGCACGATCGCGATCAGGATAGGCGTCGCTTTGCTCTTTTTTTCGGCGGCCTCGGAAAACTGCGCCTTCTTCCTGTCCCGTACCTCAGACCTGTCATCCATGACCTTGCCCTCCAACGTGCCGCATTCGCGATGCACTAAGATGAGTTGTTATTATAGCAACGCCGCAAAAGCGAGTACCAGTCTGCAGTTTTGGGAGGTCAAGGGTTGGTGCTATATTGACTCTAATGATGCTGTGAGGCCCGGGCGCTGAAATCGGGAGCAACCCAAGCTTAGAATCCCTCCTCTATCGGTGATTAACGGGAGACTGAGAATTGTTACTTCAAGATCAACCAACTTCAGGGTCGTTTGGGGACACTCTCTTCGAGCGTGTGCTGAATATTCTGAAGCATCCCTTCATCGATCAGAAAGAATTTCGGGTCTCGATTCTGAGTTTGCTTCTGCTCATCCTGGTCGTTCTCGTCGCGACGCTGTTGTCGCGCTACGCCCGGCGCCTGTTGCAAAAGCGCGTCCTGCCGAGGTTCAACATCGAAATCGGGCTTCAGTACACGATGCTCAGGCTGGTGCACTACGTGATCATGGGGCTTGGCGTGTTGTACGCGGTGAAGGTCGGCTTCAACATCGATCTGACAAGCGTCGCGGTGATCCTCGGGTTTCTTTCAGTCGGCATAGGCTTTGGACTTCAGTATGTGGCGGCGGACATTGCTTCCGGTTTCATTCTGCTATTCGAGCGGCCGATTCGAGTAGGCGACTGGGTTCGACTGGTCGACAACATGGAAGGACGGGTCGAGAGCATCAGCCTTCGCTCGACGGTAATCGTCACCAACGAGAATATGGCTGTCATCATGCCTAATTCCAAGCTGGTTCAAAACAACGTCGTCAATTACTCGTTCGGCGAGCCGGTTGTGCGACTCAACATCCCTATCGGCGTTGCATATGGCAGCGATCTCGAGATGGTATCTGCCGCGCTGCTCGAAGCGGCGCAATCGGTCAGCAAGGTGCTGAGCAAACCGGAGCCTCAAGTACACTTCTCGAATTTCGGGGACTCGTCGATCAATCTGGAGATTCGGGTCTGGATCAACGAACCTCGGGATCACACCGCCATCCGCAGCTCAGTCTATTTCGCGGTCGAGCGAGCGTTTCGAAAGCACGACATCGAAATTCCCTTCCCGCAGCGCGACCTGCACCTGCGCAGTGGCTCGCTAAAAATTACCCGCGATGAATCGCATCGTATCGACGTTGAAGCCAAATACGAATAGCGCTGGCGCGAGCAACATTGGAACTGCAGATCGAACAGGGATCAACAGGATACCCAAGATAGGGTCACCAATCGCAAGTATCCTGTGTGTCCTGTCCATCCTGTCGAATACCCCTGGTGCTCCCAATAACGCAAACGGGGCGCGTTGCTTGACGAATAACCAGCCGAATTCTAAACTGGAATTCAATTCGAAGCCTCTGGAATAAATCACTTCGGCGGGTTTCAACAAGAGTTCTCCCAACGCCGACCAAACCGCGGTAGGAAACTATGTCACACAATCTCTACAACTCGCTTCAAAGCTTCACGGCCGGCGACAGGAGCGTGAAGTTCTACTCGCTGCCTGAACTCGAACGTCAAGGCGTCGGGCCGATATCGCGACTCCCGATCAGCATCCGCATAGTGCTCGAGTCGGTCCTTCGGAATTACGATGGCAAACGGATAACTGAAGACAACGTGCGCCGGCTCGCAAATTGGAAGCCCGGCGAGCTGCGCACTGAAGAGATACCCTTCGTGGTGGCGCGCATTTTGTTGCAGGATTTCACCGGGGTTCCCCTCCTTGTCGATCTGGCGGCGATGCGCTCGGCAGCGGCCCGAATGGCCAAAAGCCCCAGGATCATAGAACCACTGGTGCCGGTCGATCTCGTCATTGACCACTCGGTTCAAGTTGACTTCGCGAGCACCTCGAACGCCTTGCACCTCAATATGGAAATGGAGTTCAAACGCAACAGGGCACGTTATCAGTTCCTGAAGTGGGGCATGCAAGCCTTCGACAGCTTCAAAGTCATTCCGCCGGGCATCGGCATCTGCCATCAGGTCAATCTCGAATACCTGGCCAGAGGCGTTCAGGAGAGGGACGGCGTCTTCTACCCCGATACACTCGTGGGCACTGATTCACATACGACGATGATAAACGGCCTGGGCATCGTGGGGTGGGGAGTCGGTGGAATAGAAGCAGAAGCGGGGATGCTCGGCCAGCCTGTGTACTTTCTGACGCCCGACGTCGTCGGCGTTCACCTGACCGGCAAGCTCAAAGAAGGCGTCACGGCTACCGATCTGGTGCTCACCATAACCGAGATGCTCCGAAGAGCAAAGGTCGTCGGGAAGTTTGTCGAATATCACGGCGAAGGCGCAGCCTCGCTTTCGGTCACTGATCGCGCCACGATTGCGAACATGTCACCGGAATATGGCGCGACCATGGGGTTCTTCCCGATCGATGAGCAGACCTGCGCTTACTACACAGCAACAGGCCGGGCCGAAGAACAAGTCGACTTGATACGTTCCTACTTCACCGCGCAGGGAATGTTCGGGATGCCGCGCGGCGGCGATTGCAGCTACAGCACTCTGCTTGAGCTTGATCTCTCGTCGGTGGTACCCAGCGTCTCCGGTCCCAAGCGCCCGCAGGATCGCATCTCTCTGCCGGATCTCAAGAGCAAGTTCATCGAGCTTCTTCAGAAGCCGCTCGGCGAGAACGGCTACAATCGACCGCAATCAGAAATCGGCCAGCGATTTCCCGCGATTATCGGCGCGCGCAACAATGGACCGGTTGCCGGTGGCGGGGAGCAGCGGCCAGAAACTGCGCCGGTTCCAGTCTTCGATACGACCACCGCCACAAACACGAGCGTGATAACCGAAACCGAGATGATCAACAACCGCCCTACGCCGGACCGTGTCGCTGAGAACGTCGAGGGGGAATTCCCCAAGCGAAAGATCGATCTAGGTCATGGCGACGTGTTGATCGCAGCGATCACATCCTGCACCAACACCTCGAATCCCAGTGTGATGCTCGCCGCGGGACTATTGGCGAAGAAGGCAGTAGAGAAGGGTCTGACAATTCGACCGGCAGTGAAGACCTCGCTCGCTCCAGGCTCGCGAGTCGTTACTGATTATCTCGAAAAGACGGGTCTGCAGCCTTACTTGAATGAGCTCGGCTTCAATCTTGTTGGCTACGGCTGTACCACTTGTATTGGCAACTCTGGACCCCTCGATCCCGGCCTCGAGGAAGTGATTGGCCAGAAGGAACTGGTGGGCGCAAGCGTCCTGAGCGGCAATCGCAACTTCGAAGCCCGCGTGCATCAAAGTGTTAAAGCCAACTTCCTGATGAGCCCGCCTCTCGTGGTCGCGTTCGCGCTCGCTGGACGGGTGGATATCAATCTCGCAAATGAGCCCCTCGGCAAGGCCAGGGACGGCGGCGATGTCTATCTGCGGGACATCTGGCCAAGCTCCCAAGAGATCAGACACCACCTCGAATCAGCATTTGATGCCGAAACATTTCGGAGACGCTACAGCAACTTCGTCGAAGCGAACCCGTTGTGGAACGAAATCCCGTCCATCGCCGGCGAGGTATACGAGTGGGACTCTGAGTCCACCTACATTCAGGAGCCGCCTTACTTCGAGGGCTTCTCGATGGAGCACGGCGGCGTCAGCAAGATCAGCCGAGCGCGAGCGCTGGCCATCTTCGGCGATTCGGTGACCACCGATCACATCTCGCCCGCCGGCGCGATTAAACCTACCTCGCCTGCCGGGCTGTACCTCCAATCGAAGGGGGTCGCAATCTCGGACTTCAACAGCTACGGCGCTCGCCGGGGAAACGACCGCGTGATGACCCGCGGGACTTTCGCAAATGTGCGAATCAAGAACCTTATGGTGCCGGGCGTCGAAGGCGGCGTGACCGTTCATCAACCCGACGGCGAGAGAACGAGCATCTATGACGCGGCGATGAAGTATCAGTCCGAAGGCGTTCAGCTGATCGTACTCGCGGGTCAGGAGTATGGAACCGGCAGCTCGCGCGATTGGGCGGCGAAAGGAACCCTGCTGCTTGGAGTGCGGGCGGTTATTGCCCAAAGCTTCGAGCGAATCCATCGCAGCAATTTGGTTGGCATGGGAGTCTTGCCTTGTCAGTTCAGAGAAGGGGTGAGCGCGCAGTCGTTAAGGCTTACCGGCGCCGAAACATTCGATCTCAGCGGGTTTGAGAAAGAAATCACCCCGCGTCAGGAGCTGACGTTGACGATTCACCGGGTGAACGGCGAAATCGAACAAGTTCCCGTCACACTGCGCATAGACACCCCGATTGAAGTTGAATACTACTTGCACGGTGGTATCTTGCCTTATGTGTTGAGGCAGTTGATTGCGCAGGATTAGTGGTTGCATCCAGGCTTCGCGTTTGTCACCGTTCTTTCGCGTTGGCGCATTCGATGAAGACGGTGCTGAGCTACCACCTGTAGAGCCTGCTCACTTCACACCGCTCACCTTCTTGACTTCTTCGAGAATCGTTTCATCCGGAGGTCTGTCTTGCGGGTCTTTGCCTACGTGGAAGTAGCGAATCTTTCCTTCTTTGTCGAGGATGAAGACTGACGGATGAGCTATCCCGTCGTGTTCGGCGGCGTTGACGATCCCATAAGCCGCGATCGTCTTCTTGTCGGCATCCGACAGTATCTGGAACTTCGCGCCGGTGGTCTGCGCCATCGACCACGCGAATGATGGCTCGTCGACGCTGACCGCGATCAATTCCGCGCCCGCCCGTTTGAACTTGTCGTAGTCCTCAGCCAACCTGGTGAGTTGCTGTGTGCACGCTCCTCACCAGAAGCCGCGATAGAAGATCAGTATGACCGGCGAGCGTTGGGTGTACTCGGATAACACGATCAACTTGCCGTCGCCGTTTGGCAACGCGAAGTCAGGAGCTTTGTCCCCGATCTTCAAAAAGGTCTTCGGACCAGTCGCTGCGGGAACCTTGGGCGGCGCGAGCGGCGATTGCCCCGATTGGGCGAAAGCACCGGCGGCAGATAGCATCAGCATGAGGGTGCCGAAAACCAGTTTCACGATGGCTAGAATCTAATTTGCAACCGGAGCGATTGTCAACGCAAGTCCTCCGACAAACTTGTCCGACAAACTTGTCCGACAAACTTCAGTTTGTCGATTGGCCGCTCCTCGACATAATCGCCAGCCTACAGGTGTCCGACAAACAGTTTGTCGTTGAGCCCAGCTCTCGATGTCATCGACAAACTGAAGTTTGTCGGACACCTGCAACGTCGGATATGCTATCAACCCTCCTGGGAGCGCAGGCGTCTCGCCTGC
>DATIFP010000070.1:0-39761 GCA_035455165.1 Blastocatellia bacterium | reverse complement strand
CCGCGAGGGCTTCCGTCGCGGCTACGAAGATGGCTACTACAGCCGCTATCAATATGGCCGCCACTCGAATGGCAAGTATGTCATTCTGGCCGCCGTTTTGGGCTCAATCCTGGTGTTGGAGGCGCTTCGCTAGAGAAAGTGAGTCGAGCTGAGCGCCGCTTCGCGCACCGAAGGGGGCCTAGCGTCTTCTGCACTGCGGAGGAGCCAAAGTGTGAAGATAAGCGATCGCCCCCTCTACTCCGCTTGCAAGCATAGATTGCTCGTTGACTGCCGCCTTGCTCCAGAAGGACGAAGGTCACCGGGACTGCGAATCCAAACGGGCACGCACGAACGCCCTGAATTGTGTAGAATGACTGAATGCCACCTATGACAAACACTCAAGAGATTCAACCGCGCGATCCGGACCAGACCACAGTATCCGCCGGAGAGGGTGGAAGTTTGAAATTCGCCGGCAGCAGTGATTTCCAGATTGAACTTCGGCGGCGGGTCGATGAGTTTTTCCAAAGAACCGGGCGGCGCCAACGTGACTGCCCGCAAATGTATGTGAAGACAGCGATCCTGATTGCCTCCTTCATAGCCTCGTACACGTTGTTGGTGTTTGTCGCCGAAACCTGGTGGCAGGCGCTCCCACTGGCGATAGTGCTGGGGCTGGTCACCGCGGCGATCGGTTTCAATGTTCAGCACGACGGCAGCCATCACGCCTATTCTAACCACGACTGGGTCAACAGGATTATGGCGATGACGCTGGATGTGCTCGGCGGGAGTTCCCATCACTGGCACTGGAAGCACATCGTCTACCATCACACCTATGTGAACATCACGGGTCATGACACTGACATCGACCTCGGCGGCCTCGGCCGGCTGACCCCTCACCGTAGACGGCTGTGGTTTTATCGGTGGCAGCAATATTACTTGTGGCCGCTATACGGGTTCATGGCGATCAACTGGCATCTGGTGGGTGATTTCCGCGACGTCATTCCCGGGCGAATTGGCGAGCATCGGCTTCCGCGCCCGAGGGGCTGGGACCTGGTCGTCTTCGTTGCAGGTAAAGTGAGTTTCTTCGCAATCGCATTTGGGATACCGTTGCTGTTTCACCCAGTATGGGTCGTCGCGTCTTTCTACGCCGCGGCCACGATTGTACTCGGTCTGGTGTTGAGCGTTGTATTTCAATTGGCGCACGTGGTGGAAGAGGCGGACTTTCCGTTGCCCCGACGGGACACCGGCCGAATCGATAACTCGTGGGCCATACATCAGGTTGAGACTACCGTGGACTTTGCCCGGCGCAGCCGCATAGCCGCCTGGCTGCTGGGCGGTTTGAATTTTCAGATCGAACATCATCTGTTTCCTCGAATCTGCCACGTCAACTACCCGGCGATCTCGAAACTGGTAGAGCAGACATGTCAAGAGTTTGGGGTGAAATACGGTGAACACGAGTCCTTCTGGTCAGGCGTGGCGTCGCATTTCAGATGGTTGCGACGGATGGGCATGCCAGAGACGATCCGTTGAGAGATCTCGGCGCATTGGTACTCTTCCGAGGCCGACACGCGGAAGGGCAGACGGCATTAACACCTCGAAAGGCATTCCGTGCGAGAGTTACTCTCACACGTAGGTTTCAGGGACTTCACTGATCAGGTGACACCAAGGCAAAATTTCCCGCGATGACTGGCCCCGTCCCGCCTCTAATGGCTCGCTCATACTAATGGCGTCTTCTGAATGCTCCTTGTGGGGCTGCCGGGATCAAGCTTACCCACAGTATGTGTCGAGTCCCCGGTTGAGGCACCGGTAAGCCTCAATCGCGGTCCGCCCGCAGGGGACTAATTTCAAGGCTGTCTAATATTGGACGGAAGTAAATTCGGCAGAAGCGTATGCTTAGATTGAAGCAAATAGAGAAACACTATGAGAAAAACCATCAGCCGACTCAGACTCATCGCCGAGAGACCCGTTACATCAACCCAGCTTTCAGACGCAGCCGGGAACCCCAGCGAGAGCTACCACTGGAGACACATGGCAGCGGTGCGGCGGGAGTGGCAGCACGAGTTCTGGCGCCCGCATGTCAATACGCTTGAACTGACCCTCTCCGAGGTCATGAGCATTGAAACGCGAGTGAGAAAGGAGCTTTACCCATGAGCGCCCGCGGACTAGAAGCTAGCATGGTGCCTGGCGGTCGACTCCCAGCAACGCAGACAAGGGTGACCGCGCTCTCAGGAAGTCAAGCGACTCTGGCGGCGGGAAGTAAGGCTAACTATCCGGGTCAGGGCCCTTGTCGTATTGGCCGAGTCATAAAGAGAGTCGTCGATGGTAGGTTGTTGCTGTTCTATCACTTGATCGTACTTGATGAGAGCGGCGGTGAGTTATTTATCCCAGTAGAAAAGGCGATGGCCATTGGCGTGCGGTTGCTGATGAAGAAGTCTGAGATTCCGAAGCTCTTAGCTCATCTGCAGAAAAGCGCCACGATGGCCGATAACTGGAAGCAACGTGCCAAGGACAATGCAAAATTGTTTGCGTCCGGTTCGCCCTTTGATCTGGCCGAAATTGTTGCGTCACTGAGCGAGTTAAGCTATACGAGATCCTTAACAGTAGGTGAATCGGGGACGCTCGGGAAGGCGAGAAGGCTGCTGACCTGCGAGATCTCCGAAGTGATGGGAGAGACAAAGATTGCCGCCGAGGAACAGCTAGATCAAGCTCTCAACGCGACGACAAGAATAGGCAGGCCTATCAGCAGTCCCCGCGGTGAATTCGAAAAGAATAGAGGGGCAAGACGACAGTTGCAGCTTGTCCGCTCGACGACGCCAACCCACCCAGGCTCGAAATCAATCTGCAGCTCAAAAGGACAAACTTGAGAAAAAATCTAGTTCGCAACGCGCTTCGAACAGGCCTCGCGTTAATCGCGGTTATACTGGCGGGCAATCCGAGTACGGTCTTAGCACAAGGCTCGGACAATCGCGCAATTGGTCAGGCTCAACGGGCTGTGAGGCAGCGGATCGTCAATCAGGAGGGCGGTCGCAACGTTACTGTGGTTTTTAACACCGATGCCCAAACCGATTTCAGATCACGAAACGAGGTTCGCGTCCGTGGAACGGGCAGCTTTTCACGGAACAACGATTCACGTTACAGCAACTCGCGCGACAACGATCCACGGTATAACGACTCGCGCAACAACGGCGGAAGGTCGAGAGACTTCTCATATGAAGCAATAGTCAATCGCAACGGTTACGGCAGTGTGTCTGGCATCAGGTACGACTTGAGAAACGCCTGGTTCGGCGGCGACCGTGACAACAACCGCCGCGATAATAAAGAGCGGGACAACACAGACCGCGCCAACAACCGCGGCGGCTTCGGTTTTGGCAACCGGCCTGATGGGCGCGTGACCTACTCCGGACCGATAATGAACCGTCATAGCAATAAGGCCCTGGATGTGACTGAGCGTAGCAATCAAGACGGAGCCAACATCCAGCAGTGGAGCTATGCCGATCAACCCAATCAAAACTGGGATGTCATAGACCTCGGCAACGGCGAAGCTGCGATCATCAGCCGGCAAAGCGGCAGGGCGCTCACGGTCGAGGGTGGCCGGGACAACAACGGGGCAAACATCATCCAGCAGAGTTGGAGGGGCAGCACGCAACAGCGCTGGCGGCTGGAACAGATTGGCAGCGACTACTACAGGATCGTGAGCGTCGACAACGGCAAGTGTCTCGACGTGACCCGGGAAGGCAAGGAAGACGGCGCCAACATCCAGCTATGGGATTATTCCAATCAGGCCAATCAACAGTGGAGGCTTCGCCGATAGTTCACCTATCGGGGTCGGTTTGCCCGCGGTGTCCGCTCCCCTCCCAGTTCTTATTCGGGAGCGGACAACGTGGCGCGAAAAGCCAAGGATGATGCGAAGGGAATCTGAGCACGCAGCTCAAACGGCAGGAGTGAACAGGAGCAAAATGAACACACCAGCAAAGACGTACAGACTGGAAGAAGCTCATCGGGCCTACCTGGAGCGGCGGGCCCAGGATAAGTATGACGGTAAGGTCGAAGCGCTCTTTCCGCTGGAAGAGTTTCGCAAGTGTGCAGACTACCTGGCGGGAGTGCTGCAGAACGCTACCCTGGACGAGGAAGACATAGGGGACGTGGTGAGGGTCGCGCTTTCGAGGCGCGGAAAAGCTGCCGGCGCCTGAGCCGGTGACCGGCAGCAGTTGCTCGAGAGGTGATTTATGACGACATTGACACCAAACCAGTTTCAAACAGACCGATTCGATCTTCTAACCGAGGATCGCATATCCATCGCAGATTACCGTTTTGGACGCAACAAGCACGGTCGGCGCGACGTGTGGATTGAGACCAGCGACAAGGGTAAAAGGTTCTTGAGCCAGATCACTCTTGAAGGAGAGACGTACGCCGTGCGCAAGGAAATCTACGCAGATGAATGCTATATCCTGCGCGAGAAGGCAACGGGCCGCTATTACTTTCTCGATCTGAATGACTGCGGCTTCTGGTTGCACAGCGAAACGTTCTCGGGGGCGGAAACTTTCTGCGGTGACGAGTCGGTGAAGGTCCAGAAGTGGCTGAATGAGAACGCCAAAACTGGCGCGCTAACTCCCCCGGCTCGTGCTGCAACTTCGGTGTAGGCATTCTGTTTTGAACTTGTTCGTCCGTGAGCCCCTCATCCTAGAAGAACTTTGAGGCGTCTTCAGCTCAGACGGCCAGGAGGAGCGAGGTATGCCTAGCGAAACCAGCATTACATTGGAGATATACAAGGCTGCGCTCGTAGCTGAAGGAAAGCGCGTTGAGGTTGCAGCCGGCGCCGAATACGTTGCTCGAAGCCCTATACCTACGACGGCTTTAGCTTGATAAAACCACTCTCAGAGTATAATCTAATTACGTCTGCAATAATGTAGAAAGCCATCCGGTCTGAGTGGTAGCCGGTATGACTCCACGAAATGCCACTTGTGGAGCTTCCATTGCCGGCGACGATTCATCTTCTCAGAGACAGACTCGAAATGTCATCGGTGCCGCGGGAGCGCCCAAGCGTCCAACCTTTTGCTTGCCCGACAGTTGAACAGGTACGAGGGAAGCGCCTGACACTATGATGACGAACCTGGTCGATATCGGCGACGCTACACTACGACTCGCGGCCGGCGAGCAGCCATACGCTTTCGAGATAAGCGATCGCATGACAATGGTCGGTCCCGCCTGCGGATACGGGGCAGACTATTTGAGCCACCTTCGAATCGAGGGACGCTACGCGGAGAGTCTGGACGAGGCGAAGCGGATCGCCGGCGCGAGGGGCGCAACCATCACCGGCGTGTGGTTTGTGAAGGCGCAGCCGGAGCGCCCAACAACGGTGTAAATCGAAGACAGGACTAGACGGTGCAGTCGAAGAAATCGGAAATGAACAAGCTCGATCAACAAACGGTTCAGACGTTTTTGCAGGAGATAGAATCTCACTTGAATCAAGGCGTCTTGCCCGTTCACAACGGTCATCTGGAGAAACTCGCTAACGGAGAAGAGACGCTGGATTACCTGCTAATTCTAAAGAAGGAAGGACTGATAAGCGGCGACCTCGTCACCAAGGGCGCCGGTAGCACTCCGTACAGGATGACCAATATCAGGCTTACATATCTGGGTATCCGCGTGCTGCGTTCCTAGCGCCCCGAATTGACGTTTGCCCCAGAAGGCCTCCCGTGAACCAGGGACTCTCGACATTAGCATGATGAATCAAACAATGAACGGAAATATCGCGAAACTGCTGATACCGGACGGACAAGAGCGCCTGGCAACGCAGGGCGAACGTGACGACGTGAATCGAACTTTAGCAACACGCTCGTCTGTGAAGACATCGCACCCGGCCGAGCGATTCAAGAGCGAACCCCCGCCTCCGCGGGAATCAGGCGATCAGGTTAATCGGTTTCTGCTCTGCGCGCTTGTGAAGGAAGCTTCCAGGCACATAAAGGAGAATGCTCGCAGAGATGGCAATTCGTTGCCGATGTCGATAATCGTCAGGGGCGTTCTGCGCTCCTATCGCCTGGCCGCGATGGATAAAAACGGTCCCTTATCCGGGCCGACGATCGATATGGCCGGTCTACAACGATTGAACGCGAGGGTCTTGAAGGACGAGACCGCGCGCCTTGCTTTCGAAAGGGTAGGGAATGGACGAGCCAGTCTCGCGCGCGCAGAGCGGCTCGGTGATGAAGCGAGGATAAAAACCGAGAGAACTGAGCTTGAACATGCAATCGAGCTGACCGACCGGCTCGCTGCGCTTCATTGAGCAACCTGATAACTATAGAAGATCGCAATTCTAAATCAGTGAGATGTGGAGGGGATATGAAAGTGAAGATGGGCGACGTACTAGTTTATAAGGAATCACAGTCAGCTTTACGATATGGCACCGGAGTCGTGGTTTCCATATCGGTCGAAGAGTACGGGATACTGTGGTCGGGGCGCGGTTTGACCAAGTACAGGCGCGCGATTCTCGATCAGAAACTGGACCAGATTCTTACGCGTGTAGACAAGGATACGGGTCTTCCGAAAGAACGGCATCTGCGCCTCGGCGCATCAAAGGTCGGCGTTGCCTTTAATGAGCACTACGATCGTGCCAGGGTCGAGTTGCTGTGTACGCAACTGAAATCATCAGGCGCGCGCAAGGCGAAAGATGTCGCGGACGGCCTTGCGGCCGAGCTGTTCACCAAGAAGCTGGCGTTGCGAGGGGCGGCAAAAAACGTGCTGCTGCAGCTTGCCGAGTTGTGCAACACGCGAACCCTGGGCGTCTATGATGAAGCCCGAGACATTTCCAAAGAGCTGTTCTTCGGTTACGTGCTGCAGAAATCGGATTTTGTGGTTGTCGAGACGGAAAAGTGACTCGCTTCATCCCCTGGCTGGGTCCAGGGGATCGCTCACTGCCAGGGGTTCAGTTGGTTCAATCGCACTCTTCGTTCGCAACTCGCTCTCTCGTGCGGCAATTTGCTTGACCTTTTTGAGCTCCGCTCCTTTGACTCCGAAAAAGGTTGCCATCTGGATAATTTGGCCGGCGTTTACAAAGTCGCTCGGGTTAGAGCAGAACTTCTCTATACCAGGTTCAAATTCGCGACAGCCCATTCCCTTGGGGATGTTCAGTCCGAGCCCGCACTCACCACTCGGCAGGAATCGTTTACAAAAATCGCATATCTTCATCCTTCACTCCACTCAGCTATTAAACGGATAGATTCCGAGATGTCACGCGTAGCCAACCTGACTACCCTAGCACACTAACATCTACACTCAGAAAAGACTATAGGCGCCCGGTAGTTGTGCCGTTCCGGAATCAATGGCAGTATGGCGAAGGTCGGTTTTCAACACCACTTCGCAGGGGTCCTGTTCAGCCCAGAAACGTGGAACCCGGCGCAACGACTCGTAGTTTAACTCTTCAACCAGTAAAGCAGAGGCGGCAACACTACAAATCGGAGGCTGTCCATGGAAACCCTGCTGAAGGATGCCCGTTATGGGCTTCGTATGCTCTTGAGGAGCCCGGGATTCACCGCCGTCGCCCTGCTGTCTCTGGCCCTCGGCATCGGCGCCAACACCGCAATCTTCAGCATCGTCAGCGCGCTTCTGTTTGCGCCGCTCCCGGTCCACGAACCCTCTCAACTGGTGTCGATCTTCACAACCGATGTGAAGAATCCGGGCCCCCTCCCAACGTCGCATCTCAACTACCTCGACTATCGCGACAAAAGCGATGTTTTCTCGGACATCCTCGGGTACACTTTTGCGCCCGTCAACCTGAGCGGCACCGGCGGCGAGACCAAACAGCTTTTTGCCTCGGTGGTCTCCGGTAACTACTTCGACGTGCTCGGAGTGAACGCTGCATTCGGCCGAACGTTCTTCCCCGACGAGGACAAGACACCGGGCACAAATCCGGTCGTGGTCTTGAGCTTCGGCGCGTGGCAGCGCGAGTTCGGCGGAGACCCGGCCGCGGTCGGGAGAACCATTTCGCTGAATCGTCACGACTTCGCGGTCATCGGAGTCGCGCCAAAGGACTTCACCGGCACGGACCTGGGCGGGGGGCCCGATCTGTGGGTGCCGATGGCCATGCACGATCAAATTCAACCGGGCTTTGATTGGTACAACACACGACGCGGGCTCTTCATCGCGATGATCGGGCGCCTGAAACCCGGAGTCGGCGCCACGCAAGCGCAAGCCGGGATGACCGCGCTCGGATCACAACTCGAACAGGAATATCGAAAGGACAACGAGGGCCGCAACGTCAGGCTTGTGCCGCTGCTGACTGCTCGTCAGGATCCTACAGGTGACGGGCAAGCGTCCCTCACGTCCAATGCACTGATGGGTATCGCCGCAGTGGTCCTGTTGATCGCCTGCGCCAACGTGACCAACCTGTTGCTTGCGCGCGCGACCAGGAGAAAAAGAGAGATCGCCATCCGGCTCGCCATTGGCGCCAGTCGCGCTCGGCTTATTCGACAACTTATGACCGAGAGTCTGTTGATCTCGCTCGCCGGGGGCGTCATCGGCTTCTTCGCAGCTCTCTGGTCGAAGGATGTCCTCAGGTCGCTGGTTCCGTTCCCGGTTGGTCCGAATCAGCAAGGCTCCAGCATCGATCCTCGAGTACTGCTCTTCGCATTCTTGATATCGGTTGTGAGCGGGGTCCTATTCGGGCTCGCCCCCGCTCTTCAAGCGTCAAGGCCGGACCTGGTGCCGACATTGAAGGGCGAAATAACGATGGCAGCCGCCTCGCGAGGGCTGAGGGTCAGCCTCCGGCACGCGCTCGTCGTGTTGCAAGTTGGACTCTCCTTGTTTGCGCTGATCACCGCGGGGCTGTTTGTTCGCAGCTTGCAAAAGGCTCAAAGCGTGAACCCCGGATTCAACCCGGAGAACGTCGTGCTTATGGCGTTCAACCTGGGACGCGAAGGCTACAGCGAGGCCCAGGGAAGAAACTTTCATCAGCAGGTCGTCGAGCGCGTTCGCGGGGTCCCCGGAGTTGTAGACGCAACGATCGCTCGCGACCGTCCCTTTGCTGGCGGCTTCCAGCGAAGCGTGTTCATAGAAGGTCAGGAGCCCACTCCCGGCGGACGAGGGGTGCTCGTACAGGTCAACAACATCGGGCAAAGGTTTTTCGAAACGCTTCGCATCCCGCTTCTCAGCGGACGTGACTTCTCCGAGACCGACTCGGAAAAATCCCCGAAGGTCTTGATCATAAACGAAGCGATGGCCAACCGCTTCTGGCCCGACCAGGACGCGTTGGGCAAGCGGTTGAAGCTCTTTGGGGACCAGGACTACCGCGAGGTTGTCGGCATCGTTGGCGACAGCAAATACAACAGCCTGACCGAACCGCGACGGCCCTTCATGTACGTACCACTACTTCAGGAGTACCAGTCACAGTTCAATCTTCACGTGCGAACTTCATCGGAGCCGAAGGGGATGGTCGCCGCTCTACGCGCGGAAGTGCAAGCGTTGGATCCCAGCCTGTCGGTGCTCAACATCCAGACCTTAACCGAACGCATTCAAAACTCTCTAGGCGGAGAGCGGACCCAGGCGACGTTGCTGGGCTCGGGCGGCGTGCTGGCCCTCCTTCTTGCCGCGGTCGGACTCTATGGGGTGATGTCTTACTCGGTCGCTCAGCGCACTCGTGAGATCGGAATAAGAATGGCCCTGGGCGCCGGACGCGGGAACGTGATGGGGTTGGTGTTGAGACAGGGGGTCACTCTTGTTTCGGCAGGCGTGGTCCTCGGATTGACGGGCGCGTTTATAGTCACGCGCTTACTTGCGAGTTTGCTGTTCGGAGTCAGCGCCACGGATCCGCTGACCTTCATAGGTACTTCCGCCATCCTCCTGGCAGTCGCTTTGGTGGCTAGCTATGTTCCGGCTCGCAGGGCCACGAAGGTGGACCCGATAATCGCGCTTCGGTACGAATAGGTTTCGGGTTCCGAGTCCCGGCTTTGGGTTGCAGTTCTATTTCCGGTTTTTAGTTTCTAGTTTGGGCGACTCGATATTTCAGCTCCCTGAAACTAGAGAGCAGAAACTGCAAACTGGAAACCAGACGCCGCATAGCTAACAAGCGCGAGCCGGGAACTCGGAACCCGAAACCCGGAACCTTGGGAGGACAGAATGGAGACCTTTCTAAGAGACTTTAAATACGGATTCCGAATGTTGCTCAAGCACCCGGCGTTCACCGCGATCGCAGTGATTGCCCTTGCGCTCGGGATCGGCGCCAACACCGCGATCTTCAGCGTGGTAAACGCAGTGTTGTTGCAGCCGCTTCCGTTTGCGGACCCGGAGAGGCTGGTCAGTGTTTACGAAACAAATCTTCAGCGAGGTTACATTCGCGGCAGCGCGTCTTATCCCAACTTCGCCGACCTGCGCGAGCAAAACCAGGTATTCGAGAAGATGTCTTCGTATCACACCGGCGACTTTATTCTCACCGGTGGAGATGAACCTTTGCGGCTTCAGGGTGCGATCGTAAACGCAGATCTGTTTTCGCTCCTCGGCGCGGCCCCCAGCCTTGGCCGAACCTTCCTTCCAGAAGAAGACAAGCCAGGCGATAGCGGCCGCGTCGTGATTCTCAGCAGTCACCTCTGGCGCAATCGATTTGGTTCAGACCCAAACGTCATTGGCGCCACGCTCGTCCTTGGGGGGAAGAACTTCACTGTCGTTGGAGTAATGCCCGAAGCATTCAAGTTCCCCGTTCAAAACGAGCCGGTTGAGCTGTGGTCCACGGTCGCGGTCGATGCTGCGGGGGAACAGCCGATGACTGGGCAGCGCGGCGCCCACTACATGAATGTGATCGCCCGGCTGAAGCCGGGTGTTGGTCTGGCTCAGGCGCGCGCGGAAATGGATACGATCGCCGCGCGGCTGGAGCAGCAATACCCCGACACCAACTCTCATCGCGGGGTGTTCATAGAACCCGCACTCGAAAGCCTGGTCGTGGACATTCGTCTTGCGCTGCTTGTTCTACTCGGCGCAGTCGGGTGCGTGCTCCTGATCGCATGCGCAAACGTCGCCAATCTGTTGCTCGCGCGCGCGACGACCCGCCACAAGGAAATGGCGATTCGAGCGGCCCTCGGAGCAAGCCGAATGCGAGTAGTGCGACAGCTTCTGACCGAGAGCGTGATGCTCTCGCTGGCAGGGGGCTCGCTCGGGCTGCTGCTTGCGCTTTCGGGCACGCGTTTTCTGGTTGCGATAATCGGAAGTGAATTGCCGCGCTCGGCTGAGATTGGGCTGGACGCACGGGTGCTCGGATTCACGCTGCTGGTTTCGCTGTTGACCGGCGTTGTGTTCGGTCTGGTTCCCGCCCTTTATTCATCGAAGACCGATCTCACCGAAGCGCTGAAGGAGGGGGGACGCAGTTCGGGCGAAGGCTCGCGGCGTAACAAGCTCCGCGGCGCACTTGTGGTTATCGAAGTTGCAATCGCGGTCGTACTGCTGAGCGCCGCCGGGCTGATGATTCAAAGTCTTCTTCGTCTCCAGCGCGTCAATCCCGGATTCAATCCGAAGAACGTCTTGAGCTTCAGTCTCGGCCTGCCTGAAGTAAGATACCCGGCTCAAAAGCAGATTGACTTTTACAACCAGCTCGTCGCTCGTATTGAGTCGCTCCCCGGGGTTCGATCTGCGAGCGCGGTTTTGCCGCTCCCGCTGAGCAGCGACCGGATTCGCATCACCTTTGAGACCGAAGGCAGACCGCTACCGCGCGGCGAGCTGCCGGCCAGCGAGTACCGAGCGGTGGGTCTCAACTATTTTCGAACGATGGGAATTCCGATCCTGAGAGGTCGAGACATCGCCGAGCGCGACGACAAGAAATCGACCCCGGTGATCGTCGTGAACGATACCTTCGCTCAGAAGTTCTTTCCCGGCGAAGATCCGATCGGAAAGCATATCAAACCGGGAATCGGGACCGATGACAGCCCGTCGGTCTGGCGTGAGATCGTCGGCGTGGTCGGCAGTGTGAGCCATTTGAGCCTCAGCGCGGACCCCGACCCGGAGTACTATGTGCCTCACGCGCAGATGCCGTTTGACTCGATGACGATCGTTGCGAGGACCGAGGGGGATCCGCGAAGCCTGATCTCCGCCGTCCGGAGCGAAGTGCGCGCGTTGGACGGCGATCTTCCGGTCTATAACTTCAAGACTCTCGAAGAGTACGTCGCCGGGTCCGTGGCGCAGCCTCGATTTAACACGCTTTTGTTGGCGATTTTCGCGGGAATTGCGCTCGTGCTCACCGCAGTCGGCCTCTACGGGGTGATGAGCTACTCAGTCACCCAACGGACTCACGAGATCGGAATTCGGATGGCGCTCGGAGCGGGAGGTCACGACGTACTGAAGATGGTAGTACGCCAGGGCATGACGCTCACCCTTGTTGGAATGGGCGCCGGCCTGGCGGGCGCCTACTTCTTGACGCGATTCATGGAGAGCCTGCTATTCGGAGTGAGCGCAACCGACCCGATCACCTTCATTGGAATATCGGTCGTGCTGGCGGGCGTGGCTCTGGGAGCTTGTTTCGTCCCGGCGCGCAGAGCGACCAGGGTGGACCCAATGATCGCTCTGCGATACGAATAGTTCCAGGTCCCGGTTGCCGTTTCTGGTTTCTAGAAACTAGAAACTGGAGCCATAAACCCGGAACCGGGAGCCGGAACCAATTGAGTTACGGCTTGACCGCGTAAACTCTCACGCTTGCCGCGTAGTCGTTTACGTTGTAACGGCTCAAAAGATCGGCCAGGCGATCGAGACCCAACTTGTCGTTTGCCGGCGTGCAGCACCCGGTGGTGGCAACCGGAAGCTCCTTTGATAGCGAGCAGCAACCCGATTGAGCTTCGAGCTTGTCGTACACGTTGAGGTCGCGCGCCGTATCCACGATCTCCGCGTGCGCAAACCCCGCTTCGATCAACCCTCGCTTGTAGTCGTCAATCAGAATCGCGCCGGCCACACAGCCCACGTAGGCGAGCAGATCGCTCGACACCTCGACCGGAAGCTCTTTCTTGAGCGCGATGTCACTGACGGCTAGGCGGCCGCCGGGCTTGAGCACCCGGGCGATCTCGCGAAACACCGCCGGCTTATCCGGCGCGAGGTTGATGACGCAATTGCTGATCACGCAATCAACCGAGGCATCCGCAAGCGGCAGCTTGTCGATCGTCGCCAGATGAAACTCGACGTTTGTGTATCCGCCTTTCTCCGCGTTCCTGCGAGCGCGCTCGATCATCTCGGGCGTCATGTCGATTCCGATCGCCCGGCCCTCGGGACCAACCTTGGCTGAGGCAAGAAAAATATCGAGCCCGCCTCCGCAGCCAAGATCGACCACGACTTCTCCTGGCCGCAAATGCGCGGACGCCGTCGGGTTGCCGCACGACAAACCCATGTTTGCATCGGCCGGTATGGATGATAGCTCTTCAGCGGAATAACCGAATGCCTCGGCGACCGCGCGCACGCCTTCGTGTTCGGTCGACAGCGTGCTCGAAGCGAAAGTTCCGTAGCGGTCCCTCACCGCCTCTTCAATTTGTTTTGACACAATGATCTCCTTTTCAGTATCCGACAAGCTTCAGCTTGTCGCGCGAAATTCGAATACACATCCCCAGTCATCGACAAACTAAAGCTTGTCGGACTTCATCGCTTCTCCGGATGCTCGTGCTTCTTGTCTTTTTCGAGCATCTCTTTTGAAAGCGGCTTCGTTTTGAAATCGAAACGCAACAGCTCCGCGGGCGCCCCGCCGGTGTTTTCGAGGCTCTGTGGCTCGCCCGCCGCAACCCACTTCGTCTGACCGATGTCGAGCTTCCAGGCTGCCGGCTTCCCCTTACCTCCGGCTGTCTTCAGGGTTGATGGGACCAACGCCACCAGCAGCGCAGGTTCGGTCGGGCCGGTGGACACCTCGAGCGATTTGCCGGGCGCGCCAACCAAACGGGTGATTCGCACCTGATCGTTTTCGAACTGCACCTTCTGGAAGTTCTCGCCTGCCGGATAAGCTTCGCGGTTGAAGCGTCCGTACAAGGTTTTGTCGTTTATCGGTTCAGTTTTGAACTCGACCCGAAGGAAGTCGCTTGGCAGGTCGGACAGATTCTCGACTTCGTGAATCTCCTGGAGCCCGCGATAGAGCCGAAAGGTCCCGGCCTTGGTCGCAGGTCTGGTGACCGCTCCATAGGCCAGCCCGATATGCTTGAAGACGACCGGACCGCCGTCGCTGAGGTATACATAGGCGGATGCGGTCTGCGTATGTTGATGGGCGGGAAGCTTCTCCCGAGGTCCATAGTGGACCCGAGTTACCTTCACCCATTCGTTTTCAAATTGGAGTTTGTAAGCTTCGGGCAATGCCTTCAACGGGTCTTGAGCGATTGCCTGGCTCGCCAGCAGACAAAGACTTGCTGCGGCCAAGACGTGTTTTATGGCGTTCTGTTTGACAGCGTTCATTCGCGATTCCCCCGGTTCGATTTTCTTTGCCGCCTCAACCTTGGATTCGAGATTCACTGACTGCTCCTTCCCGATTCTCGTTCTTATTTTCATCTGCGGGCCTTTGCGGCGGTGATCTTCACCGGTTCGACCACTCTGCTTCGGGTGCAGCATTCCGAGTAGAGGAACCCGAGCAAATCCTGTAGCGTTTCGGCATTGGCCGAATACCACAACCACTGTTTGTCCTTCCTCGCGGTTACTAGGCCCTCCATTCTGAGCTTCTCGAGATGATGTGATAGCGTCGAGTTTGGTATGTCGAGTTCAGTCTGGAGATCGCCGACGATCATCCCGTCCGGGTGGGCGGAGAGCAGCAGCCTGACGATCCGAAGTCTCGGCTCCGCCCCAAGCGCGGCGAACATATCGGCATAGCGGGCCGTATCCGTCGTTTTCATATTTCCAAAATACTAGAAATACCAGAATAGTGTCAAGAACTTTTTTGAGTCAGTTGATTCTTGAATGGCTTGTCGAGTTGGGAATCCTCTCTTTTTGCCACAAAGGCACAAGGCCACGAAGGCCGCACGATGCGAGGCTGGTGGGGACATTTGTTTCCTTGTGTCTAAAGTGGCGAACTCGGTTGGCAACTCCACCAGTCTGCACTGACTCCAACCGCGACTAAATTGCGCGCGCACAGACAAAAGTCTATGCTACACGGCGGAGAAATCGCATGAAGAGAGCTGTTCTCGGAAGCTTGGTCTTTTTTCTCGCCGCGACCGCCTGGTTCACGTCGGAAGCGCAAGACGCCGCCGTCCCCGTAGTCCTCATTTCGATCGACGGGCTCAAGCCCGATTACGTTCTCGAGGCAGACAAGCTCGGCTTGAAGATCCCCAATTTGAGAAGGCTCGTCGCCGAGGGTGCTCACGCCTCGGGAGTCACCGGCGTGCTGCCGACGGTTACTTACCCGAGCCACGCAACAATGGTGACCGGGGTCTCTCCGGCGAAGCACGGAATCATCGCCAACTCGCCCTTCGACCCGTTCAGCAAAAACTTGAACGGTTGGTACTGGTACGCCGAGGAACTAAAGGTTCCTGCTCTCTGGGATGCGTGCGCGAAAGCCGGTATCGCGACGGCGAGCGTCGATTGGCCGGTCACAGTCGGCGCCAATGTCACATACAACATTGTCCAGTACTGGAGGGCGGAAAACGCCGAGGACCGCAAAGTCATTCGCGCGCTTTCGACGCCGCGGCTTCTCAATGAAGCCGAAGCCGCCGTCGGACCTTACAACAACGGCAACGACTACAGCGTTGAAGGTGACACTCGAAGGGCCGCCTTTAACGTCTTCATCCTGGAAAGGAAGAGGCCGCGACTGCACCTCGCTTATTTCGGAAGCCTCGACGGCGAGGAACACAGTAGCGGCCCTTACAGCGCGCGGACTTTTGCCGTGCTGGAGCAGATCGATTCGATGGTTGGCAGAATTCGAGCAGCTGCTGAGAAGTCAGGCGGCGGACGCGCGATAATCTGCGTCGTGTCCGATCATGGTTTCAAGGTGACTGACCGAGAGGTCAACCTGAACTCGGCGCTTCGCGAGGCCGGACTCATCGAGTTGAACGAGCAGGGAAAAGTGAAGCTCTGGCGCGCGTTCGCCTGGTACGGAGGCGGGTCTGCCGGAATCATGCTTCGCGAATCCGCTGACGATGAAGCGAGAAGGAAAGCCGCTGAAGTTTTGAATCGGCTTGCCGGGGACGAATCATCGGGCGTCGCGAGAGTCGTCCAGGGGAAATCGGCACGCGCACTCGGAGGTTTCCCGGATTCGGCTTTCATCGTCTTGCTGCGCCCGGGTTTTCGACTTGGAACGAAGCTTCAGGGTCCGGCAACGGTGGCAGTCCGGCCCGGCGGGACCCACGGATACGCGCCGGACGTAGCCGAGATGAACTCGTCGTTCTTCATCGCGGGTCCCGGGATAGCTGCAGGACGCAACCTGGGCCAAATCGATATGCGGGACATCGCCCCGACCCTTGCGACGTTTCTCAAAGTTTCGCTCCCTTCGGCGGAGGGTCGTAGCCTCGTTCTTAAATGATTTGTTATCCGTGCCAACCCGTCGAATCCGCGTCATCAGTGGTCTATTCCCCTGACTGATGGACCACTGATGACGCGGATTTGACGGATTTACACCGATTTCTTTGCCTGTTAAGAATCACCAGTTCCTGGATGCCTTGCCGCCGATCGGGTCGCCGGGCGGCGTCGCAAGCGGCGTCGTCTGTTTGCGAACCGCGTCCGGGCGCGTCAGGAATCGCTCGATGTCCTCGCGAGTCGCGCTGCGATGAGCGGCGTTGATGCCTGCCGATGCGGGGAGCTTCAGCCACGCGTTCAATTCTCTGAGCGCCTGCGAGGCCACGGCTCGCACTTGCGGCGCCGCATTCGCCTCGGCCGCCAAATCCACCAATTCTGACACCGTCAAGCTCTGCACGGCTCGCGCGACTTCGGCGTGATATGCGTTCTTCGGAGCCGGCGCTTTCCACGTAGCGGCGATCAACGCGTCGACGACTTCCTTGAAGTCCGGGTAGGGGTTGTCGCGCGAGTGGAATTGAATCAGACGCGCCGCGCGATTTGGATCAAGCAAACCCGACACGGCGAGATCTGCCGCAATCGTAGCCGCAGCGATGGGGTCGAAGGTTGGGGCGGTTCGTTTTGCGAACATTTCGGCGGTCCCGCCTTCGTAGCCGAATGCGCGCGGCGGAATCAACTCGAGGATCCGCGGCGGAATCGCAAGCGCCTCGACCTTAATCGTGTCGAGGACGGCTGCGAGCGCTTCGCGTTGGCGCGCCGGCGAAACTATTTCCTGCACCTTTTCAGGATTGGCTCCTGAAGCCGTTTTCACGGCATACGTATAGTACACTCCGCCAACCGATTTTACCGCCGCTTGAAGCTGGTATCGGTGATGCAGATAGAGCGGCAGGAGTTTGGCTTCGAGCACAGAGAGCGGTGTGCCCGGCGGGATGTTGCCAAGCCCAAACTGCGAGAGCCCAATGCGCCGGACTTCCATCTCGTGTCGAAGCGTGGCTATCGGATCGCTGCCGTTATCCCACAGGCTCGCAAGCGGATGCGCGGCGCCTGGAGGCCGCGCGTCGGCGTCGGTGATGAACAGCATGCCCGCGGCGACGCCATCCTGGACGATCCGCTCGAGCTCCGTGCCTTCGTTTGATCCGGGACCGAACTGAGAATAGCCATATTTGATCGCGAACTTGTCATAAGAGCCGATACCCACCGCATACGCGTCCGACAAGTCGAGCTTGCCGTTCTTTATCACTACCGTCGGCGCCGGATAGTCCATCACCGACGCGCGGCCGTAGGTGCTCGCCGCAAAGTTGTGCGCGAGCCCCAGCGTGTGTCCGGTCTCGTGCGCGGACAACTGCCGCAGCCGGGCCAACGACATGGCCGCGGCGTTCGTTGACGGATCGAGATCGGCGAGGTATCCCGGTTCGGCAGCCGAACCGAATTCACACTCGCCTTCGCTGCTCGATTGGCCGCTGCCGGCAAACAGAGGTATCAATCCGCTGCCGATCAAATAATCCTGCCGGTCTCGAAGCGAACCAAGCGTCACGTTGCCTTTTATGATCTCACCTGTCCGTGGATCGGTAACACTCCCGCCGTATGACCATCCGCGAGTCGAGCGATGGACCCAGTTGATCATGTTGTAACGCAGGTCCATTGGGTCGGCGTCCGGGGGCAGCACCTTCACCTGAAACGCGTTCTTGAAGCCCGCTGCTTCGAACGCCGCGTTCCACCACGACGCGCCTTCGATCAGCGCGCTGCGGACCGGCTCGGGCGCGCCGTTATCGACGTAATAGACGATTGGCTTGACGGGTTCGGAGACGGCCGCATTCGGGTCCTTCTTCTCGAGCCTGTGTCGAGCAATCCATCGCTTCTCGACAGGCTGATCGAGTGGAGAAGCAAAATCGTAGAAGGTGACGCCAAACGCGCCGACTCGAGGATCCAGCTTGCGCGGTTTGTAGTTGTCGTCCGGCAGCTCAACCAGCGAGTGATGCTCACGAACTGTTATCGACTGCGGCGAAGGAACAGTGTCGCGCACGAGAGGTCCCGTCTCGCCCTCGGATGCGAATGTCAGGCTGGCCTCGACCTCGGTGTTCTTCGGGAAAGCCCTGGTTCGCGGAAGGTAGAACGCGCTTCGCGATTCATCGAGCCGATACTGTCCCTGCCTCGCTTGCCTGAGCCGATCAATGACGCCATGCGCGTCCCGGAGAAAGAAGGCGGTCGCATCTACCAGCACTCGATCGCCTTCCGACGCTTCGACCTTGAACCCCCAGAGTGTCGATCGCGCGAACGACTCTTCAACGGCGCGGCGCTCGGCGGCGTCAGGTGAGATCGCGCGATACCGATAGTTGGACTCGACAAGCAGCACTTTTGGCCCGACGCGCTCGAACCTGACAACGCGTTCATTCCCAAGTTGCCCGCGATCGAGACCCAACGGGTTCGAGCCAACTCCAGTTGAGAGCGATACCTGATACAGGAACTCGGTGTTGAAGCGCGAGATTTCCATGAACATCTTGCCGCTCGCCGATTCCCAATAGATGGGAACGTAACCGTCCAGCTTCTGGAGCCCGGAGGTGCGCGCGGCAATTGTTTTGTCCTGCGATCGGTCCTGCGCTGCGGCGGGCAGCGCGATGAGCGTGACGAAGAGTACGGTGATCAAACGTGGCATGATGAACCCCTATGCGTGAATCTAGTCTCATCGCGAGCAGGTGAGACGTGTGACTGAAGGAGGGTGAATGCTATTGGTCGCCCGATGATCAAGTCAAGTTGGGCGACGATAGATTCGCGCTAATTCCAACGCGAACTTTTCCTTACCTCCCGGGCTGTACGACGTGCGGATCGAGGGTGATGGTATGCAAACGCTGGTTAAGCGCGGCATCCACGTCAAGGAAGGGGAGCGGACAGACATCATCGGCGGGCGCGTCGGCACCTGAGTGAAGATAGTCGAATACGCGACCGGAGGTCTTTCGCGCGAAGAAGTCGCCGCTCGACTCGCCAAACTTGAAGCGGGAGTGGCCGAGCTAAAGGCACGTCAGAAGTGAATCAGACTGCGACTGCATGGACTGGTGTCGTGGTCATCGAGCGTCAAAAGGCCCTGCCCCAGGCGACACCAAACGCAATCTCGCCAATCGGCTTTCGCTCTCTCGGAGCCAGTTCCTTGGCGCGAAGCTTTTCACCGAGATCATCAAGATTCGCGCGATAAGGATAACCAATCGCGATCATTGCCATCGGCGTATAGCCGTCGGGGATTCCGAACTCGCTCCGCGCACGGTCCGCGTCGAAGCCGCCCATCGCGTGAGCCGCGAGCCCCAACTCCACCGCTTCGAGCAACAGGTTCTCCGTCGCCAGCCCGGTGTCGTGCTGGCCCCAGCGATTTGGCGTGCCGTTGTGCTCGAAGGTTTCGCGCGCCACTGAAATCATCAACACCGGAGCCTTCGCAGCCCACGCATTGCCCGACGATAAACATCCGCGCGCTTTCTCCAAAGACTCGCGGTCGGCGCCGTCGAAGACCAGAAAGTTTCGCGGTTGATCATTGAAACAAGACGGAGCCCATCGCCCCGCTTCGAGCAGAGTCAGAATCTTGTCGCGCTCGACCGGCCGAGCTTCTTCGAACGCGCGCGGGCTCCAGCGTCGGCGTATCAATTCGTTGATCGGATAATCAACGGGCGCCAGCTTATCGGGGTAGATCGGCGGGGCTTCTGACGATGCGATCGCAAGGACGTCGTCAACGTGAGTTCCAATGTGCCGAAGGTGGCTCGCCATATGCGAAACATAATCATCGAGCACGAACTCGAGCGTCATGGGGTCGGAGCCTCCAACGGTAAGCTTGTGGGACCAGACCGATGCCGGCGCGGCCTCCGCGGCCGCAAGAAGCTGTGAATTTAGCGCTCGCCACAACTCGATCAGATCGGTCCACTCTCGATTCTGATAGCCGTGCAGCTCGACCCAGCGGTCGCCATCGTATCCGGGCAGGGCAAGGTTGTCTTCGAGCTGAGCCCGGACAATTCGCTGGTGATTGTTCGCGGCTGAATCGATCAAGTGGCCGAGTTCCTGTTTCGCCGACCAGGCGTTGGGAGCCGGCTTGGCCGCAGCCCGCTCGCGTGAGATCCCGGCGAGGCGGCCAGGTAGCACGATCAATGCATATCGAAGTTGTGCAAGACCCACCGGCGGTGCGTTTCGTGAGACATCGGTTTCGATTTTCATTCACTTCTCCTGGAGCAGCTTTGTATTCAAGGTTTTATCACGCGTTGTTGAGGTGTCGCAAAACGGCCGACTGCGTCGCCACGATGCAATTGAGTCGTTCGAATCCCTTTTCAAGATTGCGGGAGAAAGGCGATGAGACTGACCAGACAAGCGATGGTGCTTTTTATCCGGCGCGCGCACCGTTGGGTGCCTCGCTCTCAGGGACGGCCAGCACCGGAGTCAGTCCATCCACTATCAGTGCGATCGCGGAATGTCGCGGGTGCCTCGCGGCAGATGCCGATCACGAAAGGATTGGCAGATACTGTTTCCACGGGCCAACTGCTTCCGCGTATTGCTTGCACATGACACGCGCGGCCTGCGCGACGTGGCTCAGATCGTGGGCGACCCAGGTTGCCAGCAACTGCTCGAGCGTAACACTTCCCAGCTCCGGATGAGTGCCCTGCAGCGCCAACTTTTCAGGAGTCAGTTTCATCTGCTCGAGAGCTTCGATATTTCTCCCGCGAAGCGATTCAAACTCTCTCAACAGCTCGCCGAGCGCCTTCCCTCTGGACTTCTCAAACTGAGCGAAGCGGTCATACGGTTCGAACGGCTTTGTGCGGCCATGCTCCAGGATGATTCGGGCGCGAGGGATCCAGTCCGTCTGGTCGCCGTGAATCAAGTGCCCGACGATATCGTAAGGACTCCACGTGTCGGGCCCCTCGTTATTAAGCGTCCACGGATCTGAAAGCTCCCCAATTAACGCATTCAAAGTCGCCGGCGTTCGGGCGAGAACTTCAAGCGCGTGTTCGATATGAAAGTCCATACGTAATCCTCCTCATTAGCGATGAGCTTCAATCATAGCGCAGAGCCACGATTGGATCGACGCGTGAAGCTTTGCGAGCCGGGATGCAGCTTGCGATCAGCGCTATGCAGGCGATAACCGTCGCGATACAGGCAAAGGTGAGCGGATCAGTCGGGCTTACGCGAAAGAGCAGACTCGTCATCAGCCGGGTCAGCGCAAAAGCGCCAGCCAGTCCGGTAGCGACCCCCGTTGCAGCGAGCTTCGCGCCATTCAAGAGTACCATTCTCAACACTGACGCGGAATCGGCTCCCAGAGCCATTCTTATCCCGATCTCCCGCGTGCGTTCGGTGACCGAATAAGCCATCACCCCGTAGATGCCCACTGCGGCGAGCAAAGCCGCAAGACCGGCAAACGCGACCAGCAGCCACATGCTCAAGCGGCGCGGCGCGAGCGAGTCGGAAACGATATCGTCAAGGGTTCGAACTTGACCGAGCCCCACACCCCGGTCGATCGACTTCATCTCTCTTCGGACCGCAGCCACGAGGTCGTTCGGTTCGATGTTTGTCCGGACGACCAGAAACCCGTTGCGCATCGCTCCGGAATACGGGTTCTGCGTGAGCGGAACGTAAACCGCAGGATTGACGACCGCGTCGAGCCCCATGAGCTTTACGTCGCCTGCCACTCCGACGATTTCGCGCCAGCGGGGCGGATTGGGATAGATCTGGAGGCGTTTCCCGACGGGATCCTCGCCGGGGACGAACTGCTCGGCCATCGCCTTGTTGATCACAACTGTTTCGAGGGCGTCTTTCACGTCGTGGTCCGTAAACTCGCGGCCCTCGAGCAACGGGATTCCCATCGTCTTGAAATAGTTCGGGGTGATGATTCGGCAGTCGGCTGTTGGTTCGTTGCCCTCCTCTACGGGCTTTCCCTGAATGCTGAAAGAGGTGGATGAGTTGAATCCAAGAAGCGGCACGCGGTGAATTCCGGCGGCCGATTCAACCCCGGTGAGCGCGCTGACCTTTGCTATGAGTCTTTCGTAGAACCGAGCTTGCTGCTGCACATCCGCATAAACCGGTTGAGTCAGCCCAATCCCGATGGTGACGACTCCCTTCGGGTTGAAGCCCGGCTCGACCCCACTGATGGACATGAAGCTGCGAACCATAAGACCCGCGGCGGTCAGCAATACAACCGCGAGCGCGACTTCCGCCACGACCAGCCCGTTGAGCAAGCGCTGCGAAAGCGCTCCGGCGGTCGCGCCCCGCCTGCCATCCTTCAAGCTCTCGATGAATCGCTTGCTTGAAGACTGAAGCGCCGGCGCAAGGCCAAACACAACGCCGGTCCCCAGCGAGATCAGCAATGTGAACATCAAGACCGTGAGACTCACCGAGACCTCCTCGACTCGCGGGATGCTGCTTGCGCTGATGCTGGTAAGCGCGGGTACCCCCCACATCGCGATTAACGCTCCCAGTAGTCCTCCAGCCAGACTCAACAGCACGCTCTCCGTTAGCAATTGACGAATAAGCCTGGGCCGGCCAGCGCCGAGCGCCGCACGAATGGCGAACTCCGAAGCTCGCGAGGTCGCGCGCGCAAGCAGCAGGTTCGCGACATTCGCGCAGGCGATTATCAAAACACACCCGGCCGCTACGACCAGAATCATCAGTGCCGGGCGAATCTGCCCTACGATCTGTTCGTGCAGGGGGACGAGTTGCACTCCACAGTCGGCGTTCGAATCCGGATACTGTTGGGCGATCCGACCTGCAATCGTGTCCATCTCGGCTTGCGCCTGAGGCAAGAGTATCCCCGGTTTCAGACGCCCGGTAACGCGCAGGAAGCGGCTGCCGCGAGCCATCTCGCTTTTGGCCGGCACAAGCGGGACGTATACCTGCGTGTCCGGTGTTGGATAATAGAATCCCCGAGGGAGCACGCCAACGATCGTGTAGCTGACATCGTCCATGCTCACCGAGCGGCCGATCAATGCAGGGTCCCCGCCGTAGCGCTGCTGCCAGAGACTGTACCCGATCAGCGCGACGGCCGGAGCGCCGGGCTGCATTTCGCTTTCGAGAAAATCGCGTCCGGCGATCGGGTTAACCAAGAACGTTGAAACAAATCCAGCCGACACACGCGCGCCGTTGACCCTCTCGGGCTCGTCGGCATCGGTTAGATTGACGGACAGCGACCGCGTCGCAACGATATGCGCGAAACTGTTGCTCTGCGCCTGCCAGTCGTAAAAGTCCGGAATAGACACCGGCGCCTGCCCCGTGTTGGGTGCAGGTGGGCGCAACCAAACAAGCGTCAACTCGGACGCCTTTTCATAAGGCAAAGGATTCAAGAGAACAGCGCTGACGACGCTGAAGATCGCAGTGTTGGCGCCCACGCCGAGCGCCAGAGTCAGAACGGCAACCAGCGTAAACCCGGGCCGCTTTAGAAGCATTCGAGCCCCGTAACGAATGTCGGCGATCAGTACGTCCATGGTAAGGCCTCCCAGCCCTTTGTGAGTCCTCGGCGATTCGCGTGAAGCGCCCGTCAAACCTTCGGTCGCAGCGGCAGAAACGAGGTGCGCGAGAGAGAGATAGCGACGCCGGCTTCACGATTGAGCATACGACGGGGTTGACCATTCCGATGATTCATTGTTTTCGCGCTTTTGATGAAGTATTCTCATATGTCCGACAAAGCCTGTCCGACAAACTTTAGTTTGTCGTTCTGCGTCTTCATTCGTATGAGATCGACAAGTGGCGTGAAACGGGGGGTTGACTCTTTGGTCGTATGAGATGGATCGACAGACTGGGAAGTTTGTCGGTCAGGAGGAGTTAAATGGCGCTGAATCTCGAAGTACGTCACTTGAGGCTGGTCGAAACTGTAGCCAGGGAAGGAGGCATCACGAAGGCGGCCCATCGCCTGCACGTGACGCAATCTGCTCTCAGCCATCAATTGCGCGACATCGAAGACAAACTGGGCACTCCCCTGTTTCTGAGACTCAACAAGCGGATGCTGCTGACGCAGGCCGGCGAGCGCCTGCTTACATCCGCGCCGATTGTGCTCGAAGAGTTGAAGCGCGCAGAAGAGGACATACGCCAGATCGCCGCTCATCGAGAAGGCATTCTGCGAATCAGCACCGAGTGCTACACGTGTTATCACTGGCTTCCGCGGGTGTTGACGGCGTTCAACCGCGAGTTTCCTCGAGTAGAAGTTCGCATCGTCGCCGAAGCGACCCGCCGGCCGATCGAGGCGCTGCTCGACGGGAGGCTCGATGTGGCGATCACCAGCGATGTCACTCGCAATCAAAAGATCAAATTCAAACCGCTCTTCAAAGATGAGATGGTGGTCATCGCCAGTCCCGATCACCCGCTCGCTATCAAGACATATGTCAGCGCGAGGGACTTCGCTTCCGAGCATCTGCTGGTGTACGCGATACCGAAAGAGGACTTGACGGTGTTTCAAAAGATATTGGTTCCGGCCGGCGTGTCCCCAAAGCACGTCTCTCGTGTGGAGCTAACCGAGGCCATAATCGAGATGGTCAAGGCTGGACTTGGAATCGGAGTGATGGCGCGCTGGGCGGTGTGGCCGCACATCGAATCCGGGGCGCTTGTAGGATTGCCAATCACGGTTAGGGGCCTTCATCGCCTATGGCACGCGGCAATCCTCAGGCATAAAGTGACGCCGCCGTATCTGCTCAGGTTCGTCGAGCTCCTGTCTTTGAATCCAATGGCGATAACGAAAGACAAACAAAAGCAGAAGCCGGGTACTCGCAGCAACTCGGCAAACCGTGGTTTATCAGCTGTTTCGCGTACCCGACTGAAGACAAAAACGCCAGCGTGACGTTTGTCCGGTAATAATAGGGCTCACTGACGTCCGAGCTTCTTGATTAGACTGTCCTTGACCTTGACGGAGTCATCGAAGGTCTTTCCTGCCTTGATCATAGGACCTTCCAGCGTGAACGCGTGCCATCCGGCCTTCTGCTCGGCAAGCGCCATCCTGAGCAGCCGGAGCTCCTCCTTTTCGGCCTGAACGTTAAGCTTCTGTTGATCCGCCTGGGCTAGTAGTTCGTTGATCCACCCGACCATGTAGCTGGTCCTCGTGATAGCGTCGAGCGTCGACTTCGCCTTCATCACTATGTCGGGTCTCTGCGGCAACAAACCGTTCACGGTATTGTGGCAAAAAGTGCACAGCGACTCACCTTCAAAAGACCTGCGCGCTGCGGACGAGGCCATGTGCCCGTGACAGTTAATGCAACTCGGCCCGAGTTCGCTACCCTTGAGCCGCTCGAAGTGCACGCTCTCGACAAACGCGTTCGCGACCGCTCGATGACAACTGCCGCACGTCTCCGGCGCATTCTGCTCGTGGAGTTTGTTGTTCCGATTCGAAGGCGGCGGCATTCCCCCGTGCGCCTTCGCCGCATTGCGCGCATTGGGATCGCCGCCGTGACACTGGTCGCAAGTCACACCGGCCGCGGCGTGCTGAGAGGCGCGCCAATCCAGAAACCGGCTGCTTATTGCGGCGGGCGTTTCAAGACGGGAATGGCAGCGAACGCATTCATTCTCCGAGGTGGCGCCTTGATCAACGCGCGACGCGGATGACCCGGCGCTCGAGAAGCCAACCAGGCAGGCCGTGAAAAAAATGCTTGCGATGATCTTGCGCATGACAACCTCCAATATTAGGTCGCCGACAGTGACTGGCTGGATGTGCGCAGATTCGGGCGGGTTGGAGATCGCGACTGCGGTCGACCGGCGCTCCCGATCAGAGGATCCCACCGGTATCGTACGAAGACGTGATCAGGAAGGCAGTGACGGGTATCACTGTTGCGTGTGATCGCCGACATAGGCCCGCCGTTGTCAGAGCCTGCTCGTGTGCATTGCCACGGCTTTCCACGCGCCGCTGCTGCTGACAAGTGTCAGTGTGTAAAACACGGTGAAGGGGTTCGCGTCTCCGGAGTGAAAGAAGGCGTTTCATATTCTTATTCTTCAGGAAGTAATTCGCCTACCAGCATCGACCAGCCGGGTACACCGTCACCCGCACCGGCCACCTCGCCTCGACGATAGATGATCGCATTTTCCGGGTCGTTGGGCCGAAACGACTTGATGGTATCGTCGCCGATCACGTCCACGTCCCATACACAAAGCGTCCCGGCGGCGAAATAGTCCCGTCGCTTTGCCGCCATCCGCTTTTCTGCAAAGGCGCCGTAGTCCTCTTCGCTCCTGACCTCAATTGCAAAGACGGGCGCTCCCTCCAGAAAACGCATACCCGTTGGTCTTCCGATATGCCAGGCTGCGTCGGGGCTGAATGAACGGCGGTTCGGCAGATTGACTATGAACGCGGCATTGTCAGTGAGCGCATAACCCGACTTTGTTCTGAGCTCGTGTTCGTACAGACTTCGGTAGATCGCAGCCGCCGCGCGGCTGGGCCAGAATCCGGTTGCGGACATCAGTACCAGTTCTCCGTTGACGATTTCAGCTTTACCATCCCCAGGAACGTGATAAAGGTCTTCGATTGTGGCTTCGGTCTTGGCAGTCATAATCAAGCCTCGGAGACAAATTCTACCACAGGTGAATTAAAGTACTTTGCGAACTTGACCAGGGACGTGTCTGCGGGTCGCGTGACTTATCTGGTCTTGTAGACCTGACCGGCTTTCATCACGAAGCCCACACGCGTAAGCGCGCGGATGTCGTCAAGCGGATTTCCCTCGACTGCGATGATATCGGCGATCTTCCCGGGTTCTATCGCGCCGATCTGCTTTTCCATTCTCAGCAACTCCGCTGCGCGAGTCGTCGCCGACCTTATTGCCTCGATCGGCTTCATTCCATATTCGACCATCTTCACGAACTCGCGCGCCGAAGTGCCGTGTTCGAACGCGCCCACGTCGGTGCCAAAGCAGATCTTGACTCCCATTCGCATAGCTTTTTGAAACACTTCTTTGTGATGATCGACTATTCGCCGGCGAAGCTCGGTGTTGTCCTCGGGTGATTCGGGCAAGTACACGGAGATTGTCGGACACCAGTAAGTGCCGTGCTCGACCAGAAGCTTCAACGCTTCGTCATCCATCAGCATCCCGTGCTCGATCGAGCGTACGCCGCCGCGAATCGCATTTTTCGCCCCCTCACCTCCGTAGGCGTGGGCCGATACGTCGCGATGCCAGCGGGCAGCTTCGGCAACTACTGCTTTAACGTCTTCAATCGAAACCTGGCTGAGCGGCTCAAGCGTGACAGGATCGACGTGACGAAGCGTTCCAGTCGCGTAGAGCTTGATCCAATCGGCGCCGTACTTCACCTCGCGACGCACTTCCGCGATCATTGCCTCACGCGAATCCGTCAGCGTCGCCGGCTCGGGTATCTGGATATCGGGATTCAAGCCGGCGTTGTTCATGTGCCCGCCGGTGATCGTCAGCGCGTAGGTTGACACGAGCAGGCGAGGACCGGGAATGATGCCGCGATTAATCCCGTCGCGAATCGCCACATCCGCGAAACCCGCGCCTTCGCTGTCCAGATCGCGCATTGTCGTGAAACCGGCTTCCAGATCGCGTTTGGCGGCGGCGACTGCTTGCACTGTTCTAAAGGCCTGCGACTTGGTGACCACCGGCGGAGCGCCCCGCTCATCTTCGGGCTGGAGCATCACGTGGGTGTGGCAGTCGATGAGCCCGGGCAACACCGTGTAGGCGGACAGATCGATTACTTTCGCCCCGTCCGGAATCCTGAGGCTTGCCCCGACTTGCTCGATCCGCTCGCCTCGTACGATGACGACAGCGTTTGGCGTGATCGAGCCGTCAACCGGATTGATCAATCGCCCGCACTTGATCGCGGTGACGATGCTCGTTTGGGCATGCGTGGCTGAGATTGACAGAAAACAAACAAGAACGGCGAGTGCGACTATTGGAGTTAAGCGCGCATTTAACACGACTTTTCACCTCTTGCAGAGTTGAGACTTCCAAAGGAGAGTCACAGGTTGGGAAGAGGGACTGGTTCCCGCTCCGTATTTCAGCTTCCATTGGGATGAGAGACAGGCGGGGACGAGTCCCTCCTCCCAACCTGTGATCCTGCCGATTCGATCGACATGCTCGGAGTCTTGAATATCCGAAACGGAAGCTCACAGTCAAGCGGCCCGAAGCCAAAGATTGCACCGTTGAAAGCGCGATGTATATACTTCCCCTCCAGTTCAGGAGGACTACAATGCACTGCCCCACTCAAAAGACAATCACCGGAATATTTGCATCTGCCATCCTGGCTCTTAACTGTGTCGTGTCCCCGGCGCTAGCCCAGTCGAACGGCAAGACTCATGCGCTTCGCGGGTTTTCAGATGCAAATGTCGCCTCCCAGATTAGCTGGGAAGAAAAGATGCGCGCGATTCCAAACCCCGAGCTATTGCGCGATTACATGAAACAGCTCTCGGCCGAGCCACATCACGTCGGTTCGCCATACGACAAGCAGAATGCGGAGTGGATACGCGACAAGTTCACGTCGTGGGGGATCGATGCCAGGCTCGAAGAGTTCGACGTATTATTTCCTACACCGGTCGAGCGAGTGCTCGAGATGATCGAACCGTCGCGTTTTCGAGCAGTGCTGAAAGAACCCGCGATCCCGGAGGACCCGGATTCCGGCGATGCCAATCAACTGCCGACCTACAACGCCTACTCGATCGACGGCGACGTGACCGGTCCGCTTGTCTATGTCAACTACGGGGTGCCGGCGGACTACGACGAACTTGCCAGGCTCGGAGTCGATGTAAAGGGCAAGATTGTGATCGCGCGCTACGGCGGGAGTTGGCGAGGCATCAAACCGAAAGTTGCCGCGGAACACGGCGCTATCGGCTGCCTGATTTATTCTGATCCGAAAGATGACGGCTACTTTCAGGGGGATGTGTTCCCGCAGGGACCGTATCGGCCCGAGCAAGGCGTGCAGCGCGGCTCGGTGATGGATATGCCAATTCACCCGGGCGATCCGCTCACCCCGGGATGGGGCGCGGTCAAGGGCGCCCGGCGAATTCCCCGTGAACAGGCCGAGGTCATCACCAAGATCCCGGTGCTGCCCATCTCGTACGGCGACGCCTTACCGCTGCTGCGCGAGCTGCGCGGCCCGGTAGCGCCGGAATCGTGGCGCGGCGCGCTTGGAGTTACCTACCACGTCGGTGCGGGACCGGCTAGGGTTCATTTGAAAGTCTCGTTTGATTGGTCGCTCAAGACACTCTACGACGTCATTGCGCGGATCGAGGGCAGCGCTTATCCCGATGAGTGGGTGATCTTCGGCAATCATCACGACGCGTGGGTGAACGGCGCGGACGATCCAACGAGCGGGCAGGTCGCGTTGATGGAAACCGGGCGCGCGCTGGGCGAGTTGCTCAAGCAAGGCTGGCGTCCGAAACGCACGATCATCATGTGCGCGTGGGACGGCGAAGAGGAAGGACTGCTGGGCTCGACCGAATGGGTCGAGACGCACGCCGATGAACTCAGGCAAAAAGCCGTTGCATATCTGAACACTGACAGTACCAGCAAAGGACGGCTGAACGTCGGCGGTTCGCATTCGCTTGAGCGCTTCATCAACGACGTCGCGCGCGACGTGCCGCAGCCCGGCGGGAAGGGTTCGGTTTGGGAAGCGATGAAGGAGAGAAGGCTCGAGCAGGCCCGCACGGACGCCGACAAGAAGGAATTGAACGAGCGAGCGGACCTTCGCATCGGAGCGCTCGGATCCGGTTCGGATTACACGCCGTTCATTCAGCACCTCGGGATAGCTTCGATGAACAGCGGATTCGGCGGCGAGGGCGGCGGCGGAGTTTATCATTCGATCTACGACTCGTTCGCTTGGTATTCGAGATTTGGCGACCCGACATTCGAGCACGGCCGCGCGCTCGCGCAGGTGAATGGGACGATCTTGATGCGTCTGTCTGGTGCTGATGTCTTGCCGTTCGAGTTTACCAATCTCGCAGAAACGATCGGCCGCTACGTCGATGAGATCGAGAAGCTCGGCGCAAAGAGTAAACCATCCAAAGAACTTGATCTGGGGCCGCTCCGAACCGCCGTGAAGTCTCTAGTCTACGCGGCACGCAGATATGAAGACGGCTTGGGCAAAGCAAGCGCGAAGGGTTTTCAACAGGTCAAGACATTGGGCGCGCTGAATCAGTTGCTTTATCAATCAGAGCGGAAGCTCACGCGAGATGCGGGGCTTCCGAGACGGCCATGGTTCAAGCATCAAATCTATGCCCCGGGGTTCTACACTGGTTACGGTGTGAAGACGATCCCAGGCGTACGCGAGGCGATTGAAGAAAAGCAATGGACCGAGGTTGGGCCGGAGGTGAAGAGCGCGAGCGCGGCGATTCATGCCCTTGCGTCTCAAGTGGAGGCGGCCGCGAAGATGTTGGAAGGGAAGTAAGACTGAGATGTCCGACAAACTTCAGTTTTTCGATTTATTGAATTCGGTATCAGATCAATCGACAAACTGAAGTTTGTCGGAGATCTAAAGGGGCCTCTCTATTCTCTGAGAGTGCAGCCGGCCACATCGTGAAATGGATGATCCGATCGTTACTGCCAGAAGAATGCAACCAATCGTCGCTGCGCTGATCGTCTTCGGTTGGCTCGTTGTCGCTGCTCCAGGACAGAGTGATGCGTTACTGGCCAGCGCAAGCCGGTGCCCTTCAAGCAACAAGACTCTTGCGCGCCCCGCGGCATCGCTCGAACCGCAGCTTGTTAATCCGAAAATCGTCGTGATCAAGAGCACGCGACTCCTGCACCTCTATTCGAACGGATCGTTGGTCAAATCCTATCGCGTGGGGCTTGGCCTCAGCCCGATTGAAAACAAGATACGAGCGGGTGACCGTCGAACGCCCGAGGGCGAATTCTATATTTGCGTGAAGAATTCCCGGAGCCAGTTCTATCTGTCGCTCGGTCTGAGTTATCCGAACCGGGAACACGCCGAGCGAGGGCTTCGCGATGGCTTGATCACGAGATCGCAATACAATCAAATCATAAGCGCGCTCAGTCGTAGACGACTGCCTCCTCAGAACACACGGTTGGGAGGAGAAATATTCATTCACGGAAACGGCTCCGCGAGCGATTGGACCTGGGGCTGCGTGGCGCTGGACCACACGGACATCCGAGAACTATTCAACCGTGTGCCCGTCGGGACACCGGTGACGATTGAGCATTAGTCTTCGCGTTGGAGTTGATTGGTGACGAGCCCCGTTATTCACGACCAGGCACAACCGCGTCCTTCTTTTTCGGAAAGCGACGCCGCGAGACTGGCGCTTGAACTCTACGGTCTTTCAGTATCAGCGAAAGAGCTGACCAGCGAGCGCGATCAGAACTTTCTGGTCCGAACCGGATCCGGCGAGCAACTGGTTCTGAAGATCGCGGCCGTCGCCGAACGAAGGGAGACGCTCGAATTCCAGAACGCGGTAATGCGACACTTGCAGGGACGAGTGCGGTCGGGGTTCATACCCAACGTTTGCGAGACGAACTCCGGCGAGGAAATCGCTGTTGTCAATGACGAGAATCGTTTGGCTCACTTTGTCCGGTTGCTTACCTACCTTCCCGCCTCGTTGCTGGCTGAAGTCAATCCGCACACCCCCGAACTCTTGCGCAGTCTTGGCATGCTGTTGGGACAAATCGACGAGGCGCTCGACGAGTTTTCTCACCCCGCGATGGGCAGAGACTTGAAGTGGGATTTGCAGGGCGCGCTCTGGATAAAGGACTACGTTGAGCACATCGGGGATCCCCGCCGTCGCGAGATTGTCGCGCACTTCATTCGCCAGTTCGAGGGCAGCGTTGTAGCGCAAGCCGCCGGCTTGCGAACCTCCGTCGTTCACAACGACGCGAACGACTACAACGTGCTGGTGACTCGCGATGGCGCAGGAAATACGCGCGTCGCCGGAATCATCGACTTCGGCGATATGCTGCACACTTACACCGCGAGCGAAGTTGCGGTTGCTGCAGCATATGCGATGTTAGATAAGATCGACCCGCTCGCCGCCGCGGCCCAAATCGTCGCCGGATATCACGAGGTGTTTCCCTTAACTGAGCTCGAGCTGGAAGTCCTGTACCCGTTGATCTGCATGCGGCTCGCGGTCAGCGTGACGAATTCAGCTCTTCAACAAAAGCTGCATCCCGATAACGAGTACCTGCTTGTGAGCGAGCGCCCCGCGTGGGAATTGCTCGAAAGGTTTTATTCGATCGCCCCGCCGCTGCCTCACTATCTCTTCAGGCTCGCCTGCAAGCTTGAGCCTTGCCCGCGGCGCACGCCGGTCGTTGACTGGATAGAGCGAAACCTCGATCAGATCGGACCGGTCGTCGATCTAAAGTTTGGTAGTCCCGCCTTTAGGCGGAAGGCCGCAGCCGAACTCAGCGAACTTCCGCCTGAAGGCGAAACTACGAACGTGGTCGTGTTAGACCTGAGCGTCGGGAGTCTCGAATTCGGCGATCTGTCAGAACTCGCCGACACGCGGGCATTCACCGCAAGCATCTTTCGTCGAATGAAGGAGGCCGGCGCGAGGGTGGGAATCGGGCGATACGACGAAGCTCGCCTGCTTTACACAAGCGAAGTATTCGCGACCGCCGGCGGCGAGAGCCGTACGATTCACATCGGCCTCGACTTGTTCATGCAAGCGGGTTCACCGGTGTTCGCGCCACTCAAGGGAGTGATTCACAGCTTCGCCAACAACGACGCGCCGCTCGACTACGGCCCGACGATCATCCTCGAGCACGAAGTGGATGGTGGCCGGGCAAAGTTCTTCACTCTTTATGGTCACCTGAGCGAAGACTCTTTGGAAGGACTCTGTCCAGGCAAGCCGATCAGGCGCGGCGATCGTATCGCGAGCATTGGCGCTCCGCCGACGAATGGAGGCTGGCCGCCGCATCTGCATTTTCAAATCATCACCGATATGCTCGGCATGCGGGGCGATTTTCCCGGCGTCGCTCCTGCGAGCCAGCGCGAAGTATGGCTTAGCATATGCCCGGACCCGAACCTCATTCTCGGAATTCCTGACGACGCGTTTCCAGCGCATAGCCTGAATTCAGAAGAGATTCTCGATCTTCGCCGCAAAAACATCGGTCCATCGCTGAGCGTCGCTTATAGCAAGCCGCTTCACATCGTCAAGGGCTTTATGCAGTACCTCTACAACGCGGAAGGCCGCCGCTATCTCGACGCGGTCAACAACGTAGCTCATGTCGGGCATTGTCATCCGCGAGTCGTCCGCGCCGCCGAGCAGCAGATGCGCGCGCTCAACACCAACACTCGATACCTTCACGAGAACCTCGTGCGATTTGCCGAACGTTTGACCGCGACGATGCCCGATCCGCTGAAGGTTTGCTTCTTTGTGAACTCCGGCAGCGAAGCAAATGAGCTTGCGTTGAGGCTGGCACGCGCTCACACCAAAGCGAAGGAAATCATTTGCGTTGATGTGGCCTACCACGGGAACACCACGTCGCTCATCGATATCAGCCCTTACAAGTTCGATAGCCCCGGCGGGTCGGGCGCGCGGCCGCACGTTCACAAAGTGATGATGCCGGACACGTATCGAGGGCCGTACGGAGCCGAAGACGCGAACGCGGGTCAGAAGTACGCGGCTCACGTTCAGCAAGCAATCGAAGAGATTGGCGAAGCTGGAAAGAATCTATCGGCGTTCATCTGCGAGTCAGCCCTGGGTTGCGGCGGTCAAATCATACTGCCCGATGGCTACTTGAAAGAAGCCTTCGCGCACGTGAGGCGCGCGGGCGGCGTGTGCATTGCCGACGAAGTGCAAACAGGGCTCGGGCGAGTAGGCTCGCACTTCTGGGCCTTCGAAACTCAAGGAGTGGTTCCTGATATCGTCACGATCGGCAAGCCCCTCGGCAACGGCCACCCGCTCGCGGCGGTCGTCGCCACGCCTGAGATCGCCGCGTCGTTTGACAACGGGATGGAATACTTCAATACCTTTGGCGGCAACCCGGTTTCATGCGCTGTAGGCCTCGCGGTGCTGGACGTGATCGAAGAAGAAGGGCTGCAAGAGA
Organism: Blastocatellia bacterium; assembly: GCA_035455165.1. GTDB lineage: Bacteria > Acidobacteriota > Blastocatellia > UBA7656 > UBA7656 > Onstottus_A. The sequence goes on along the minus strand of DATIFP010000070.1, from coordinate 5,424 downwards.
ACGCATCGAAGGTTGGCGCCCTGTTGACAGCCGGACTCGAAGAATTGAAGCGCAAGCACGCGTTGATTGGTGACGTGCGAGGAATGGGCTTATTCATCGGGGTCGAGCTGGTGCTTGATCGCGAAACGCTTGAGCCTGCACCCAGAGAGGCGGCTTACATTGCTGAGCGAATGAAAGAGTGCGGGATTCTTATCAGCACTGACGGGCCGTTGCACAACGTGCTCAAGATCAAACCGCCGCTTGTGTTTTCTGAGGCGAACGCGGATGAACTGATTCGCACACTCAACCAGATTCTGAGGAACAGTTTCTTAGATAGCTAGTTTGACTCGGGAGTACCTAAGGTCATGACAAAGGAAGACTTCACGCAGTTCACTGCTGCGACCGTGGAAGAGGTGATTCAGCTTGCAGACCGTGAGACTGGGGTAACGCTCTCGCGCGAGATCTGTTTGAAGTGGCTCGGGCGAGACACGGAGCCGATTTGCAGCGATGTTGTGGCTAAGATCGTCGAGCGGGTATACGTGGGACCGGATGAAATCTACCCTTGCGTCGATATCGGTGTAGGAGACATCCTCGCCGACGGCAGGACGCTCATTATCGCGAGCATCGCCGGGTACTCGCCGCGCTCATTCGTTGCAAATTGGACCGGACGCCAAGGGCCTTATGTCCTTACTTACCCCGACGCATTACGCGCAAAACAACCCTAACGCCTGATTACCGTGCGAAAGCGTTTCAGTGTGCCCATCTCCGTGATTGAGCGAATGTTTGATCAGGCAGTCTCGGATATGAAAATCATGATCCCAGGCGGGACAGGCCAGATCGGAAGCCTCCTCGCCCGCGCATTCCAAAAACGCGGCGATGAAGTGGTTGTTCTAAGCCGGACTCCACAAAACGCGCCTTGGCGCGTCGTGAAATGGGACGCCGAGTCTCTCGGAGACTGGGCGGCTGAACTCGAAGGCGCGGACGTCGTCATCAATCTCGCCGGGCGAAGCGTCAACTGCCGCTACAACGCCGAGAATCGCAGGCTGATCACCGAGTCTCGCGTGAAATCCACGCAAATCGTCGGCGAAGCCATTGCTCGTGCATCGCGACCACCGCGTGTTTGGCTTCAAGCGAGCACCGCAACGATCTACGCTCATACTTATGACAAAGCTAATGATGAGTTTACTGGCGCAGTCGGCTGTTCACCGGACGCGCCGGATACCTGGCGCTTCAGCAACGACGTAGTCGCTTCGTGGGAACGAGCCGCGAACGAGGCAACCACTCCGAACACGCGCAAGGTGCTGCTGCGGTCGGCAATGGTCATGAGCCCTGACCGAGGCGGAGTGTTTGATACGCTATTGAACTTGGTGCGACTCGGACTCGGCGGACGATCGGGAAACGGCCGGCAGTATGTCTCGTGGATACACGATCAGGATTTCATACGAAGCATCTTGTGGTTGCTCCAGCACGATGAGCTCGACGGCCCTGTTAATCTGACTTCTCCAAACCCGCTTCCGAATTATGAGTTCATGAAGAGTCTGCGAGACACCTGGGGAATTCGCGTCGGTTTCCCGGCGAGTGATTGGATGTTGGAGATTGGCGCGTTCTTCTTGAGAACCGAAACCGAACTCATCCTAAAGAGCCGCCGAGTCGTTCCGGGCAGGCTCGTTCAATCGGGCTTCGAATTTCAATTTCCTTTCTGGATTGAGGCCGCTCGTGATCTCTGCGCTCGATGGCGCGGGGACTCCTAGCAACCCGCTGAAAACAAATCCCACGACAATCTTAGGCTTCAGGCGCTAACCTTTTACTCGGGTGATGTCTCTATTAATGATGAAGGGCCTGGGGCGCGGATGGCGAAGATAAGCGCAGAGCCGCCGGATGAAGTGCTGGTGGTGGCGGCGATACTCGGCGATCTCGACGCGTTTGACGAGCTCGCCTCGCGGTATCGCGCGGCTGCCGTGCGCGCGGCCCAGGCAATCGTCGGCCGCGAAGACGCCGAGGACGTGGCTCAAGACGCGCTGTTGCTTGCTTTCAAGGCGCTGCCTTCGATTGAAGACCCGGCGAAATTTGCGGCGTGGCTTTCGGCCATCACGCGTCATCGCGCGTTTCGGTTCAGCAAGCGCGAGCGCTCGCATCAGACCGGACGGGTGGAGCTGGACGAGTTCCTCATCGAGCAGGTCCAGGCTCTGGGTAATCCGTTCGTCAGTGAAGCCGAAGCCGACGATGAACTGAGGACGTCGCTCGATAACGTGCCGGCGGAGTATGCGCTGGTGTTGCGGCTTCGCTTCTTCGACGAGATGCCGCTCAAGCGAATCGCCGCGTTTCTGGGCGCGCCGCTATCGACGGTGAAGTGGCGGATTCATCGCGGCAAACAGTTGCTGCGCGAACAAGTAGAACAGTTGAGACAACGAGGTGACAAATGGAAAGAGATAGAGAGATCGCAAAGCTGACTAACGTCCTGCGCCGGATCGCGCGCGCAGCCAGCCACGCCGCCTGGAGCCGCGATGCAGATGCCGCGCGCTTCTGTGTGATTCAGTACAACAAGGTGTTGAGGCGTCTGTGCGAGCTCGAGCCGGCGGTGGCGAGCCTGTTTACCGTGCTGCCCGACAGTGCGTCCGCCGAAATAATCAGGATCGCGGCGCACGAGCTGGCCGCTTACTTTGAAGACGAATCTCCGGGGGTTGCCGGTATCGGAATAGGCGTAACGAGACATGGCTGCGGTGGACGACGCGCCTGGGCGGGTCGGGTGAGAGTCGGAACGTGCTGGTAAGGAGTGAGCTATGGAAAGAGAAAAGGAAATAGCAAAGCTGGTGAACGTGCTGCGCCGCACTTCGAGAATGGCGCTGCAGTCGGAATGGACCGGCAGCAACCAGGACGTAGCCGCGTTTTGCATCGATCAATTCAATCGCGTGCTTGCTCGACTGAAGGAAATAGATCCGGACGTCGGGTCGGTGTTCGACCCTATTCCCCCGGGCAGCTCGTTGACGGTCGCGGCGATGGCTTGCAGGCAACTGGCAGCCTATTACGAAGACGAGGTAGGCCGCTCCGGAGGCTGGGGCGACTGGAAGGGTGTGTGGGCAGATCCACGCCACGGTGTCTGGGTGGACAAGCAAGCGTTCAAAGAGTTCTGGAGCAAGTCCGCGCGCGAGATTGAAGACTTCGGTGAGTTCATTCGCGAAAACATCGACGAGTGGATCAATCAACGCAAGGCTCGCGGCAACCCGGAAGAGGGCGGCGAGCGGAAGACGGCGCCCATAAACCCCGACGACACGAAGCCGCAGTAGAACAGCAGTACACGAGCGTCCAGAGCAGCGAGCGTCCAGAGCAGCGGGCGTTCAGCGCAGCGAGCGTTCAGAGTACCGACTTCAGTCGGGTCTTTGCATCTGCGAAGGAAAAACAAAGCGAGCGTTCAGAGTACCGACTTTAGTCGGGTCTTTGCAACTGCGAAGGAAAAACAAAGGTGTATTCAGAGTGCCGACTTTAGTTGGGGCTTTGCGACTGCGAGAGTCAACAACCCGGCTAAAGCCGGTACTCTGAACGCCCGGTACTCTGAACGCCCGCTGCTCTGAACGCCCGGTACTCTGAACGCCCGCTGCTCTGAACGCCCGCTGCTCTGAACGCCCGGTACTCTGAACGCCCGCTGCTCTGAACGCCCGGGACTCTGAACGCGCGCTCAATCAACATCCCACTTCTTTCCATAATCCAGAATCGGATACTCGCGCCAGATCTTCTCCGCAGTTTGTCGTCCGACGCGCTCCAGAAACTCTGCCGCACTCGACCATGGCCAATCCTGCCATTTATCGGTGTAGCCATGTTTCACGACGTTGTGGTGAATGTAATTGACGCTCGCCCAGAAGTGACGGTGTGACTTGATCTCGCGGTCAAAGCAGTTGTGCCATACCTGCCGTCGGCGGCTTTGATCTTCGCCGTTCCAATTAAACGACGACCGACCATGAAATCGCCCAATCTCAGCTCTCAACTCGGTCAATCGTTCCGTCTTGAGTAGCAAATGATAGTGATTTGGCAAGAGGCACCAGGCATACAAAACAGAGGCGTACTTCTCACACAGGTCCAGGAGCGAGCTTTCGCAGTCGGTCATTCGCTCAGGACCTTTCCCGATTACTGGGGCGTGCTCATAACAGGCAGCGGAGATGATGAACTGACGCTGACCCTCAAACTCCCAATGCGGCGGCGAGTGCCAGGGCCGTCGGTGTCGGCGTCGATGTTCGACGATCTCTCGCCGCTGCGCGGGCGTCATCTTCCGGTAGTCGTACATACTCGGGGGGTTCAGAATAACGACTAGAGTCTGTGTTGTCGAGGGAGCCCGAATTTGGCAAAAGCGAGAGTCAGATACCCGGCTAAAGCCGGTACTCTGAACGCCCGCTGCTCTGAACGGTCGCTCGACTTGACGGATGCCGGGCTCAGATGATAATAATTCTCACGTGAGAATGAGCCGCAAGAAACTCCTTAGCCGTCAGGGACCGGAAGTCGATGGATGGTGCTCGGACTTTGAGAAGCAATGTCGCTCGCGAGGCATTCGAGTTACTCCTCAGCGGCTGGCCGTCTATCGTGCGCTGGCCGAGGATCTCGCGCATCCCACCGCCGAGTCCGTCTATAGCCGGCTGAGCAAACAGCTTCCCGGTCTGTCTCAGGCAACGATCTACCGCACGCTTCAGTTTTTCGAGACCGAGAACTTGATCAGGAAAGTGAGCTCTCCCGGGGCGATCGGGCGGTTCGACGCGAATGTCGGCCCGCATCAGCATCTTCTCTGCCGCGTCTGCGGCAGCCTGGAAGACATCTCAGTGCCTGAGCTTCATAAGGCAAAGCTGCCGGAAGTGTCGGGATTCACCGTGGAGGAGCTGGATATTCGGCTCGTTGGATTATGTGAAGCGTGCTCGACGTCGCGAGAACGCAGAACGGCTCGTTCACAGAAACGGACATCATAGACTAATTGAAAGAGAGGAAGACAACATGGCTGAACTGAAAGGAAGCAAGACCCATCAGAATTTGAAGGACGCATTTGCCGGCGAGTCGATGGCGAATCGCCGCTATCTCTATTTCGCGAAGGTCGCCGACGTCGAGGGCTACCCGGAGATCGCCGGCAACTTCCGCGATACCGCTGAAGGCGAAACCGGTCACGCGCACGGGCATCTCGATTACCTCAAGCGGTGCGGCGACCCGGCGACCGATCAGCCGTTCGGCGATACGGCGCTCAACTTGAAATCGGCGGTCCACGGCGAAACTCACGAGTACACGGATATGTATCCGGGAATGGCGAAGACCGCTCGAGAAGAGGGCTTTGCCGAAATCGCGGATTGGTTTGAGACTCTGGCGAAAGCGGAGAAATCCCACGCGGGGCGCTTCAGCAACCTGCTCAGCACCATCAGCTAACTGAGTCCTGGGAGCGGCCCTGGGAGCGCCGGCGTCCCCCCAGCTTGCTTTTAG
>DATIFP010000069.1:0-7913 GCA_035455165.1 Blastocatellia bacterium | reverse complement strand
GGGGGCGGCCCGGGGGGGCCGACCCTACATTTTGACTACCTGTTGACTATGCTACTGATTTCATCGTCTCGCGCGCGGCGGCCACGACGTTTTCTAACGTGAAGCCAAAGTGCTTGAGCAGCTCCTTCAAGGGAGCGGACGCGCCGAAGTCTCGACGGGCCACGATGCGACCGTCGATGCCAACGTATCTTCTCCAGCCGAGGCTGGATCCAGCTTCAACCGCGACGCGCGCCCGCACGGAAGGCGGCAACACCGATGCGCGATATTCTTCGGGCTGCCGCTCGAACAGCTCCCAGCAGGGCATGCTCACTACCCGCGATTTGAATCCTTCGGATTTCAACTGCTCGTGAGCCGCGACGCACAACTGCAGCTCAGACCCCGTGCCCATCAGTATCACCTCGGGCTCGCCGTCCGAATCGCCGAGCACGTATGCGCCTCGCGCGACTCCATCGGCAGCGGCGTACTTCGAGCGGTCCATCGTTGGAAGGGGTTGCCGGCTGAGCACGAGCGCCACCGGATGATGCCTGGAAGTCATCATCACCCGCCACGCGGCGGCTACTTCATTTGCGTCCGCGGGCCTAATCACGAGCAGTTGTGGAATCGCACGGAGAGAAATGAGCTGCTCGATGGGCTGATGAGTGGGGCCATCTTCGCCGACTCCAATCGAATCGTGGGTGAAGATATACATCACCGGAAGCTCCATCAGCGACGAGAGCCGAATCGGCGCGCGCATGTAGTCCGAGAAGATCAAGAAGCCCGAACCGTACGCGCGCACCTTCGAGAGCGTCATGCCGTTTAGAATCGCGCCCATCGCGTGCTCGCGCACCCCGAAATGAAAATTGCGACCCGAGTAAGATCCCGCTTCGAAATCTCCGCCGTCCGCCATTCGGGTTTTTGTTGAAGGCGCCAGATCAGCCGAGCCGCCAATCAGCCACGGCACCCGCGGCGCAATCGCATTCAGGACCTTCGCGCTTGCGTCGCGGCCGGCCAATCCCTTTTGGTCGGCAGGAAATGTCGGGATGCTCTGGTCCCAACCCGCCGGAAGGTCACCGTTTTGCATTTGCTGCCACTCCGCGGCAAGCTCGGGATGAGCCGCTTTGTAAGCGGCGAAGCTGCCGTTCCATTCTTCTTCGAGCTTCCTCCCCCTGTCAATTGCTCGCTTTGTGTACTTGCTTACGTCTTCAGGCACGAGGAACTTCGCGTCCGGCGGCCATCCGTATCGCTGCTTGGTCAGGCGAATCTCTTCTTCGCCGAGCGGCTCGCCGTGCGCGGCCGACGTGTCCTGCTTATTGGGAGCGCCCCAGGCGATGTGACTGTCGACGATGATCAGCGACGGGCGCTCCGTTTCTTTCGACGCGGTTTCGAGCGCCCGGTCGAGCAAGTCGATATCGTTTGCGTCCCCGACACGCAGGACATTCCAATGATAGGATGTGAAGCGCGCGGCTACGTCGTCGCTGAATGCGAGCGCGGTGTTTCCTTCGATTGTTATGTGATTGTTGTCGTAGATCCAAACAAGATTGCTCAGCCTCAGGTGTCCCGCCAGCGAAGCAGCTTCCTGCGAGACCCCTTCCATCATGCAGCCGTCGCCGGCGATCGCGTAAACGCGGTGATTCACGATCTCGTCGCCCGGCCGATTGAAATGAGCAGCAAGCCACCGCTCGGCTATCGCCATGCCGACGGAGTTGGCAACCCCCTGTCCCAGCGGGCCGGTGGTCGTCTCGACTCCCGGAGTCAACCCGTATTCGGGATGACCGGGAGTCTTAGATCCCCACTGCCTAAACTGTTTAAGCTCCTCGAGCGGCAGATCGTAACCGGAAAGGTGGAGCATCGAGTAAAGCAGCATCGATGCGTGTCCCGCCGACAAGACGAAGCGGTCACGATTCGCCCAATGCGGATTGCGAGGATTATGGCGCAGATAGCGGTCCCATAACACGAAGGCCAAAGGCGCGAGAGCCATCGGCGTTCCCGGGTGGCCGGAGTTCGCTTGCTGTACGCCGTCCATCGCCAGCGTGCGGATGGTGTTTATGCAGAGCCGGTCAAGGTTCGCATCGCCGGATGCGCCTTCGTCGGTCCTAAGTGCTTGGCTCACAACTCGCTCCCCTTTCCGTTGAGACGGCACAGGTGCAACTTATGGACAACGATAGCACCTCCTGCACTGTGCGCCGATTTGTCCGGAATCCTGAAGAATGTTGATTTAGCGCATCCGATTCAAGCTCGATATCAAATCGAGCCTGACGATTGAGCCCCTACTCTTGTCTTTCGGAGAGTTCTCGCTCCGCCCGCAGCCAATCGTTCTGGGGATCGCCTTCGGCGCCCCCGCGCTCGAGGTAGATGTGATAAGCCCGCACCGCTATCTCTTCTTCAGTCGGCTCTGTGCGAGTCGTCTCTACCGGGAGATCCGCGTTCCCTGCCGCGGCGGTCGGCTCTGATTTGCTGATAGCCGTCTTTGCCATATTGTGCTCCTTCCGAAAAGTCCTGCCTGCTCGCCGTGCTGCTCAGGGGAGCATTCACGCTAACAGGTCCTCTACGAAATTAATCGAGACAGACGATGTATGGTGAGGAGATACGTCGATGATCAACAGCATAATGATGACGTCGAGACTCGCTCATGATTGAACCTCGAACCCCGCCAGAGGTTATAACTTCCGGCACCACAGGTCAAACGAAAGCTGGTCACCGGGGTTCGGGAATTGTATCTCTTCGCTCCGCCGAACGCCACGGCTCTCTGGCGGCCGGGTGAAATTTCTGCTCCTGAGACCCACACCCCGCAAGGAGGGATCAAATCCCGAGTCCTTGACTACACGTTGAGCAGCACGCTATAAGCCTTGATACGACATTTGGAAGAACAAGAATATGAAGACACTGCTGCTCAACCCGCCTTCGTTCCCGAATTTCGACGGAGGAGCCAGTTCCCGATGGCCCGCGTCGCGCGAGATCGCTTCCTTCTGGTACCCGGTGTGGCTCGCCTACCCGGCGGGCTTGATCAAGGATAGCCGCTTGCTCGATGCGCCGCCTCACGAAGTCACTCCCGAACAGACAATCGAGATCTCGAAAGACTATGACTTCGTTACGCTGTACACGAGCACTCCGGGGTTTGAAAACGACATCAAGCTCGCCGAGATGATGAAGTCCACAAAGCCTGACCTCAAATTGGCGTTCGTTGGCCCGCCGGTCACTTCACAGCCCGACCTGGTCCTCAAATCGTCCGAGGCTATCGACTTTGTCGTGCGCAAGGAAATCGATTACGCGCTCAAGGAATTCGCGGAAGGAAAGACGCTCGAAGAGATTCAGGGTGTGAGCTTCAGAAAGAATGGGAAGGTAATTCACAACGCCGACCGGCCGCCTCTTCACGATCTGGATTCGCTCCCGTTCGCGTCGGACATTTACAAGCGGGACCTGGACATCACGAAGTACAACGTGCCGTTCCTTCTCAACCCGTACATCGCGTTTTATACGTCGCGAGGGTGCCCGGCGCTTTGCACGTTCTGTCTGTGGCCACAGACGATCAGCGGGCACGCGTGGCGCACTCGCAGTCCCGAGAACGTCGCCGCCGAGTTCAAACGCGCCTGGCAGCTCTTCCCTAATCTCGAAGAGATTTTCTTCGACGATGACACGTTCGCGTGGGCAAGGAATCGAACGATCTCGGTGTGTGAACATTTGAAGCCCATCAAGAAAACCTGGTCTTGCACGTCGAGGGTCCATACCGACTACGAGACGCTCAAGGCGATGAAAGAAGCCGGATGCCGTTTGCTGATCGTAGGCTTCGAGTCGGGCGACGCCCAGATACTCAAGAACATCAAGAAGGGCGCAAGCGTCGAGCAGGCCCGCGAGTTCATGAAGAATTGCAAAAAACTCGGAATAGTTGTTCACGGGGATTTCATAATTGGGCTCCCGGGCGAAACACCCGAGACGATCAAGCGAACCGTCAAGTTCGCCGAGGAGATCGACTGCGAGACCATACAGGTCTCGATCGCGCACTCGTATCCCGGGACCGAATTCGATGACTATCTGCGGAAGAACAACTATCTATTGAACGAGGATATGACCGACGACGTGGGTCACCAACTCCCGGTGATTCAATATCCGGGTCTAACCCGGGAAGAGATCGTTCAAGCAGTCGAGCATTTCTATGATCGCTACTACTTCAGGCCGCGAATTATTTTTCGGATCGTGCGTCGCGCGGTGTTCAACGGGCACGAGCGCCGGCGGCTGTACAAGGAAGCAAGGGAGTTCCTTCAGCTTCGCGCGAAGCGAAAGGAATTTGTAGCGGCGCAAGCCAGCCGATGAGTCGCCAGTCTCGATCGCCTCAATCACAATCTAGCGCTGCCTTTGCTGAGAGTAGAGGCGGCGCTAGCGCGCTTTTGCATGAAAGGCGAGGCGGGAAGCGCGCTCATTGCTCGCTGATCGTCAACGCTGACGACTTCGGCGCGTCGAAGCAAGTCAACGAGGCCGTTATCCGCGCCTTCAAAGAAGGCGTGCTGACCAGCGCGAGTTTGATGGTGACCGGCGAGGCATTTGACCATGCCGTAATGCTGGCGAAAGAGAATCCCGGACTCGCAGTCGGGATTCATCTGGTCACCGTCGTTGGCCGAAGCGTCCTGCCGCGCTCGGAGATTCCTTCTCTGGTGGATGAGCACGGCAACTTTTCAAACGATCCGAACGGCGCGGGTTTGAGATACTTCTTCTCGCCGCGCGCCCGGCGCGAGCTGAGAAAGGAACTCGCGGCGCAATTCGAAAAGTTCCAGTCGACGGGCTTGCCGCTTTCGCACATTGACGGGCACCTTCACCTTCATGTTCATCCGGTGATCTTCAATGCGGCTCTCGAGCTTGGCTCTAAGTACCGGGCGCGCCGAATGAGAGTTCCCGTGGAGGAACGAGCGCTGGCACTCGGGTTCGACAGGACGAGCCTGCTCCGCAAGACCGTTCACTCGGTGTTGTTCGGCGCGCTGGCCTGGTACATGAAGAAAAAGCTCCGGGAGCGGGGCTTCGCCTTTCCCGAGCGGGTGTACGGCAACCTTCAAAGCGGGCGAATGAGCGAGCCGTACTTCCTATATGTTCTGGATAACCTCACAAGCGGCATAAGCGAGATATACTTCCATCCTGCGGCCTATGCCGCCGATAAGTTGCTGAATGACGCTGAGCGTCAGTGCTTGATCGAATTCGAAGCGCTGACCAGCAAGCGAGTGAAGGAACGAATTAAACAAACGGGAGTCGAGCTGGCGAACTATTTCGAGATCGAGCCTTCGATGTCCGGCAAACTTTAGTTTGCCGTTGACCTCGGAATTCCCAGCCTCCCGGGACTTATCGACAAGCTGAAGCTTGTCGGACACACGACATCGCATGAAGACCGCGGCAGTTTTGATAACAGCGATTGTGGCGCAGGCCTTTGGGGACGTGTGTCTGACCAAAGGGATGAAGGCTATCGCCTCGCTCGAAGCCGGCAGCTCCAGTATGTCTGATTCGCTCTCCCAGGTTTTGCACATCGCTGTTCAGGCTTTTCAGAGTCCGATGATATGGGTCGGAACCCTCCTGCTCATAGTGTTCTTCGCGCTGTTTTCCGCGGCGCTGTCGTGGGCGGACTTGAGCTTCGTGCTCCCGGCCACGGCGTTCGGCTACGTGTTGAACGTCGCCGCGGGCTACTACCTCCTGGGGGAATCAGTATCGAACACCAGGTGGGCCGGCGCCCTGATAATCACGTTGGGCGTTCTGTTCGTCTCGCGCTCGGGACAGCGCGCACTCCAAGCCCAACCCGAAAAAGCACACGCATCAGGAGTGATCGAGTGATAACCGCGTTGTTAGTCGCGCTCGTCGTACTTGGTGGTTCGGCGGGCGACGTGTTCATAACGAAGGGGATGAAGCAGCTCGGCGAGATATCGACTCTGAATATCCGGCGGCTGATCGGCTTGTTCGGACGCGCGATAACCAACCGTCACTTTCTAATCGGCGTGTTTTTCATGGCGGTCAGCTACTTTTCGTTCCTCGGAGCGCTCAGGCTTGCGGATCTGAGTCTCGTGCTTCCGGCGACGTCAATCAGCTTCGTAATTACAACCTTTGCCGCGCGGCTCTTCCTCAAAGAAACGATCAGCCCGATCCGTTGGGCCGGTATTCTGCTGGTCTGCCTTGGCGTGGCACTGATCTCGATTCCCCAGCCTTGATATATCTGGCCCTGGTAGCATTCAAAGTGATCCTTGCCGGCTGCGTGCTTGCGGCGAACGCCTACTATCTGTTGTCGATCCTCGCGGGATTCCGATTCTTCTCGAGGTCTGAGTCCGGCGGTTCGCCTGGAGCGGCGATCCCGGTAACGGTGATGATCCCGTTGCACGGAGCTGACTTTAATGCATATGAAAACTACGCCGAATTGTGCCGGCAGGACTATCCCGATTATCAGCTCGTCTTCGGTGTCCGGGACTCGCGAGACTCCTCGATTCCAATCGTTCAAAAGCTGATCGAAGACTTTCCGGATCGAGACATCGCCCTTGTCATATCAGACAAGGTGATCGGCGAAAACCTCAAGGTCAGCAACCTGCAGAACATGCTCGGGCGCGTCAAGCACGAGCGGATCGTAATCCTGGACAGCGACATTCGAGTTAGCCGCGGCTATCTCGACCGGGTTCTCGCGCCGCTCGCGGATGAACACGTTGGTCTGGTGACGTGCTTGTATCGCGCTCGAGAAGCGCCCGACTTCGGCGCAAAGCTCGAGGCGGTTGGGATCACCGCCGAGTTCGCGCCCGGCGTGTTGATGGCGTGGATGCTCGAAGGGGTCAAGTTCGCGCTGGGCTCCACTATGGCGACGACTCGCGCGAGGCTCGAGGCGATCGGAGGGTTCCCCGCGCTCGCCGATTATCTCGCCGACGATTTCATGCTTGGCAACCTGATCGATAAGGATGGATATGAAGTGCGGCTTTCAAGACACGTCGTCGAGACGGCGATGCAGCCGGTCGGGTTTGGCGGAATGGTGCGGCATCAGATGCGCTGGGCCCGCTCGACTCGAATCTCGCGGCCGATGGGTTACCTGGGTTTGATTTTGACTCATGGCACAGCGCTGGCGTTGTTAAACGTTGTGTTAGATCGCGCGTCGATGCTCAGCCTGGTGCTGCTTGGTATCACGCTCACCTTGCGAATGAACATGGCCTGGATCATCGGAGTGCATTGGCTTCGCGATGAGATTCTCAAGAAGTACTTTTGGCTGGTACCTGTACGGGACGTACTGAGTTTTGTGATCTGGTGCCTGAGCTGGGTCGGCAACAAGGTCGAGTGGCGAGGCCGGACCTTTGAGGTAAAGCGAGACGGGAAGATGAATCAGGTCGGCGAGCAAGAACTGCGTGTGGAGCGGATCCGGTCGTGAGCTTGAGAGGATAACTGCGGTGTGTTTAGCCGCGCTGTTCTAACATATCACGCAATCGCTTCGCGTCCCTTACAGCAAAGCCCCTCGCGTCATTGTTGAAGTACGCGTACACGTCCGCGCCCTCGGTCATGAAGGAACGAATCGTCTTGGACCACGCCGTGAGTTCCCGGGCACCGAAGCCAATTCCTCGCTTGCCGTGATGAAAGCGAATGTAGCTCCACTGAGCCGTGAGCCGAACACCGCTTGGCATCCCCGGCGCTACTGGCAGGACCAGACCCGCGCGCGCTCTCTCCAGTAGCTTATAAACTTCTTTGTTCAACCAACTCGGGTGGCGAAACTCAAAGGCGAAACGTTGTCCGCGGTATGATTTGATGAGCTCGAGAAAAGGCGCGAGTCGTTCAACGTGAGCGGGCCAGTTAGAAGGAAACTGGAACAGCATCGGTCCGAGCTTCTCTTCGAGGCCGCTCGCGCGATCGATCAAGCGTTCGAGCGGTTCTTCCGGATCTTTCAATTTCTTGAGATGAGTGAGATAGCGGCTCGCTTTGACCGCGAATATGAATCCTTTTGG
>DATIFP010000068.1:0-33101 GCA_035455165.1 Blastocatellia bacterium | reverse complement strand
TGAGAACCGAACGGATGATCCCTACGGTCACGGTACGCACGTGGCGTCTATTGCTGCCGGGAACAGTCACGTCGCTTACGGCACGTATACCGGCATTGCTCCTGCCGCAAGGATCATCAACGTAAGAGTGCTCGATTCTGTGGGCGCGGGCTCGATGTCGAATGCTATCGCTGGCATCGATTGGTGCATAGCGAACAAGGCTGCCTACAACATACGGGTACTCAATCTGAGTTTCGGCACGACGGCTGTTGACTCGTACGTGAACGATCCGCTTTGCCAGGCAGCCAGGCGAGCATTTAACGCCGGGATGGTTGTTTGCGTAGCGGCGGGCAATGCAGGTAAAGACCTGGCCGGCAACAAGGTATTCGGAGCAGTCCACTCGCCGGGCATAGAACCATCGGCGATCACCGTCGGGGCCGCAAACACCTTTGGCACAAACAGTCGCGCTGATGACGCAGTCGCCACCTACAGCTCTCGCGGCCCGACGCGTGGTTACTACACCGACTCTTTCGGGGTGAAGCACTACGATAACCTGGTGAAGCCTGATCTAGTCGCACCAGGCAACAAGGTTATCGAGTGTGAGTCTCCGAACAACAAGCTTGTGACTGACAACCCCAGCCTCCAGACGAACGTGAGTTCTACCGACACTCACAAGATGATGTTCATGAGCGGCACGTCGATGGCTACGCCTGCAGTGGCTGGAGCGGCGGCTCTTATCGTGCAGAGGAATCCCAGTCTGACTCCGAACCTTGTAAAAGCAATTCTCGAATACACCGCGAAGCCTCTGGCGGGTGCCAGCTATTACGACCAGGGCGCAGGCGAGCTGAACGTTGAAGGCGCCGTACGGCTGGCAGGCCTTATACGGACTGATCTGATCGGGCGCACGGTGGGTGATACGCTGCTAACCGGCGCGGCTCCGATACAGACAACCACGATTGCGGGAAACACTTTTTTGTGGGGCGGTGGATTTATTCAAAAGTGGAACGTCATCTACGGTTCCGCGCTCGTCACGAAATATCAGGGGGTCTTCGGGACGGGCGTCTTGCTGTCAGACGGCACACTTCTGGCCGGCGGCGTTTTATTGTCCGACGGCACACTGCTTTCGGCGGGGGTTCTCCTGTCGAGCGGAGTGCTTCTATCGGACGGAACGCTGCTCTCGAGCGGCGTTCTTCTCACCCAGGGAACACTGCTCGCAGGCGGCGTCCTCTTATCCGATGGAGTGCTTTTGTCAGACGGCGTGCTGTTATCCGATGCGTACTTCACTGCTTCGATTGGTTCGACGGCTCAATCCACATTGGCCCAGTCCGCCATAACCGGAGACGATACGGACGCGATGGAGCCGACGGCCGATGCTGACCCACTCAATTAGGCGCGGGTTGCGTGCACGTAGTTAAGCATCTCGCGGAAACCGCGAGATTGGGGGACACCGATTAAGGAAGGACTTGAAAGGTCTACAGGAAAACGCAATGTATCCTCTGATTGAGATCAAAGCGAGCAGAATGGATGCGCCAGACTTCCCGGCGACTCAGAGCGAGCCTCTGATAGTGGAGGAGCTCAGGGCCGAACAGGAAGCCGAAGTGCTGGAGTTTCTGGGCGAGCGTCCGAGTCACACCTTCGGGATGACCGGTTTCATCCGCACCAACGGGCTGGTTAGCCCGCACAATTTCGGCGCCTTCTACGCTTGCCGCGATAAACGCGGCCAGCTTCAAGGCGTCGCTCTGATCGGCCGCTACATCTTGCTCGAAACTCGCAGCGACGCGGCAATCGAGGCCTTCGCGCGCCTTGCACAGGCATGCCGAAATGCTCATATGTTGCTCGGTGAACAAGAGACGGTCGAGACGTTCTGGCATTACTACGGCGATGGCGGGCAGGCGGCTCGGCTATACTGCCGCGAACTACTACTCGAACAGCGATGTCCTGTCCAAGTCTGGGAAGCGGTGCCCGGGCTGAGGCTGGCGACTCTTGATGATCTCGATCTCGTTGTGCCTGCGCATGCTCAAACGGCCTTTGACGAGAGCGGTATCGACCCGCTGGAGGAGAATCCCGAAGTTTTTCGCAACCGATGCGCCAGACGAATTGAGCAAGGGCAAACCTGGGTGTGGGTGGAAGAAGGAAGACTGATGTTCAAGGCGGAGGTCCTGACCAACACTCCCGAGGTGGCATACCTGGAAGGCGTGTGGGTAGGTCCGGCAGAACGTGGCAAAGGCGTCGGGCGACGGTGTCTGTCACAGTTGACCAGGCATCTACTGGCGAATACCCGTTCGGTATGCCTGTTGGTGAATGAAAGGTTTCGCGCAGCACAGCATTTCTACAAAAAAGCTGGATATAAGTTCATCAGTCACTACGACACAATATTCCTGAGTCCAGAAGCACACTGATGAACCCGCAAGAGGAACGAGGGGGAATAAGATGCTCGAGCGTTGAGCCTTCCCACACCTCGCAACGCTTGTGCGTCATCGGTTCTTCGGATCGCGGAAGGACCGAGGGTAAGTTCGGTCCTTGCTCAAACAACCTGTGTGGCCTTCGAATAAGGGACCACTGTCGAGATTGACTTCCCGAGCTTCGCGTCAACCGCACCGCATCCGGTTAGCAGATTGATCAAATCGCAATCCCGCCCGCTTGTATCGGCCCATCCTTGAACGCTAATATCCCTGGTGAATGTTTAAGCCGATTCTGATCGCCGTTGCCGTGTCCATGATGATGTATGTTTGCGGCTACAAGCAGGCAGGCAAGGGCAAGAGCCTTCCCGCGGACATCAAGACAATTGCCGTCCCGGTCTTTCAGAACTCAAGCCTCAAGTATCGAGTGGAACAGAGGTTCACCAGCGCGGTGATCGATGAAATTCTCAAGCGGGCTCGAGGGCTTCGCGTGGTGACCACCAGCGAAGGCGCAGACGCAGTGATCAATGGAGACATTCGAAATTTCCGCGCCCAGGGTTCGATACTGGACGATCGAGGCCGAACGCGCGTTTGGGACGTTCGAATCGTTGTGAGCGTCATCGTGCGCGACCTCAGAAGCCACAAGATTCTGTTCGAGAACCCTCGAATGTTGTTTGACGGCGAGTACGAGCTTTCGGACGATCCCGAGTCGTTTTTCAACGAGGAGAATCCTGCCGTAGACCGCATCGCAAAGGACTTCGCCCAAACCATTATCTCCACCATTATGGAAGGCCAGTGAGCGGACGCCCCAAGAAGAAGAATGACGGGTTGAGCTTTGACGAGCTGCGCCATCGGATTGCCGGCGGGCAGGTTGATCCTCTCTATCTGTTCACCGGCGAGGAACAGTACAATCACGAACGCGCGCTTCGATTGCTTTACGGGACGATTGATCCGGGCCTGCGTGTGTTCAATGCGTCGGTATTCTCGATTGGCAGCGACAACGGCTCCGGCTCAAAAACGACTGCGGCCCAGGCACTCGACGCAGCCAACCAGATGCCGATGATGTCTACACGTCGCATTGTAGTCATTCGCGAATTCGACAAGATCAAAGAGGACGAGCAGGAGCCGGTGCTTGCTTATTTGAAACGTCCCGCGCCAACAACGACGATGGTCTTCCAGGCCAGTGCGCCGGACAAGCGCCGCAAGCTCACGACCGCGCTCGTGAAGTACTGCGTCGTCGCGACATTCGCGCCCCTTGATGACGGGCGCGCTGCCCGCTGGGCGACGGATTATCTCAAGGGTTTGGATTGCGCCATCGAGCCGGAGGCGCTTCGCTTGCTGATCACGCTTGTGGGAACGCGCCTCACCAGGCTTGCGAACGAGCTCGAGAAGCTCGCCGCTTACGCCGGCGGCGAGAGCATCAACAGCGCAGCGGTTCAGGAGCTCGTGCCGCGCGCGCGCGAACATACGAGCTGGGAACTCTGGGATGCTATCGTTTCGCGCGACCGCAAGCGCGCTCTGAAGCTGATGGCGCACTTGCTTGAAGACAGCGACCCTCTGCCCATTCTCGGGTCGCTCGCCAGCTTGTACAGAAGGATGCTGACAGGGAAGGAGTTGCTCGATCGAGGGGCATCCTCGGAGGAGATTGTGAATGCCACGGGACAATACAAGCCGGCTTTCGTGTCGCATTTGCGTCGTACGCCGCACGCGCGGCTGGCGCGCGAGCTTCGACGCATCGCTGAAGTCGACAATGCGATAAAGAATTCAGAGGGGACCCCTCGGCTCCAAATGGAGTATTTGATCGCTGAGTTAACTTTGCCCTGAATAGCGCGCCGGATATACTCATTCACCAACGGAGGAGACTATGGCCATCTTTGCTCACCAGGAAAACCCGCTGAACGATCAAGAGTGGGAAAACATCAAAGCAATTGTGATAGGCGTCGCTCGCCGAAAGCTGGTCGGACGCCGGATTGTCGATTTGCACGGCCCGTTGGGCGCCGGCATTCAGACGATCGTGCACGATCACTTTGCCGGCACGGCGATTGGACGGATTGGACTGATGGGCGAAGAAGAATCGGACCCCGTGCGCTCGGTGCGACGCGAGAGCGGAATCATTCCTCTGATCTATAAGGATTTTATTCTTCATTGGCGCGACATCGAGACCTCGCGTCAGGCGGGAACGCCGCTGGATACAGCTGCCGCGGCTGCGGCTGCGGCCTTTTGCGCGGATGCGGAGGACGACCTCATCTTCAACGGCAACGCCGAGATGAGCTACGAAGGGTTGATGGTTGTCGACGGCCGTAGAACTATGAAGCGCCGAAACTGGGCCGAAGCCGGCAATCCTTTCGCGGATGTCGTTGACGCGACCCACGGACTGGTCGAAGACGGGTTCTACGGGCCATACGCTATGGTGGTGAGCCCGGTGCTCTACACGCAGATGCATCAGGTCCATCCCGGCACTGGAGTGATTGAGATCGAACATATCCGGCAACTCGTGACTGACGGCGTGTATCAATCGCCTCTGATCAAGGACGGATTTGGGATGATCGTTGCAACGGGCACGCAGAACTTCGACCTCGCGGTTGCGCAGGACCTGAGCGTCGCGTATCTCGGCGCACAGAACATGAACCACCCGTTCCGTGTTTTCGAGTCTGTTTATTTGAGGATAAAGCGGCACGGATCGATCTGCACCCTGGAACCGGGCGGCGATAAAAAGGCTTCGTCGAAAAAGTGACTCGAAGCCGAGGGCAAAGTAGAAACGTAAGCGGCCCATCTCAAACCGAGATGGGCCGCTGTTGTTTTGATCGAAAGGAGAGCTGTCGCTTTTGCTGAGTCCCGCCAGGCCTGAGTACGCCTTGAGCTACCCAGCCATTCCGTTAACACTCGTCGTGAGCCGCGATTTGTAGCGCGCGGCCGCGTTGCGGTGGATGATCCCTTTTTGAATTGATTTGTCGATTAGCGATACGGTTGCGGCCAGCAAAGACTGCGCCTGTTCCTGTTCGCCCGCTTCAACTGCGGCTCTTAGCTTCTTTATCTCGGTTCGGAGGCGGCTGCGGTTACGCCGATTCGCTTCATTCCTTCGCTCGGACTGCCGCGCGCGCTTCTCGGCTGATTTGTGATTGGCCATGCTCTGGGTGTCTCCTCTTTACTGCGAACAATCTTGCTTCAGAAAAAGAGTAGTAGGATAGCGGGCGCGGCGAACCACTGTCAAGGAAACGGCTCCTCAGTCCTTCCCGAAGCGCGTTACGGTGAATCGCTCGACGCGGACGGAGGCGCCGAGTCGAATTCCCGCTTTCGAGTGCACCGCCAGCCATTGTTCTTCTACTGACTCAATTCCCACAATTCGCGGGAGCAACAAACCTCGATGGAGCCCGTCGAAGGTCTCGACAATGACCCCAAACACCCCGGGATCGAGGTCTTCCGGTCCGCGAACGGGTTCGGGTCGTGAGAGGACATCGACGCCATACTGCAAGCCGGAAAGCTCGCGGAAGGAAACCGGCTGGAACCGCGGGTCACGAGTCGCTGCGCTGATCGCATTTTGAATCACCTCTTCGGCTACGGTGTTGCAAGAAGGATCAATTGTGCCGATGCAGCCTCGCAATTGCCCGCCGAAAGACCTCACCGTTACAAACACACCCGCGCGATTCGCGAGGACCCCGCGCGGTTCGGCCGGAGGCCGGATGATCACCCGATCGCGCGCGAAAGCTTCGACGGTCAGTTTAGCTAACCCGTGCGGTGAGATGTTGTTGGGAGGCAGGTCCATTGGCTCTAAAGATCCATTACCTTCGCCCTGAGGATTCAGGGCTCACGAATCAAGCATCACAGTTCACGTCCGCAAGCACCGCTACCATATATCCGACGCCGAAAGGTCCCTCGTAGCTGAGCACCTGATGGTTGGGCGGGCTCTCGCCTACTGAGCCAAGGGCGATCACGATCGATCGATAACCGCATTCGCCCGCGCGCGTTCTGAGATCCGGATCGACGTCGATTATTTCGCGCGAGTTTCCACTTGCAATGGCATCGACGATTTGTTCGTCGAACAGGTGCGCGGTTGGCTCGTATTCATAGGGACCGCCGACGATCAGCCGGTGACTGAGGTCGCCGCTTGCAACCAGCGCCACCCTTCGGTCGATCGCGAGGGCCGCGCTCCGGATGGCGCGTCCAAAAGCGAGGTGCTTTTCGTTCGACTGAAGCGTGAACCCGATCACCACTGTCGGCCCGCTCCACCCCGCTTCGTGCAGGTAATACAGAGGAACCAGCGCTCCATGATCGAGTGGGTAGTCACGACTGAGTAGCCTTAACTCGACCCCCTCCGCAGCGGCCGTCTTGCCTAAAGCGTCGAGGAGCGCGAGGTCATTGGGAAATGAGAGCCGAACCCCCGGCGCAGAGAACTCCCCGAAATCGCCGCTGAGCTCCGGGGTCGAACGCGTGGTGAACACGCCAGCGTCGAGCGGCGAATGCGGGGATATGAGAACGACTGTCTCGGGATCAGTGAGAATGAGCCGGCGCGAGAACTCGCGCAACGCTCGCTGAGACTCCGCCACTTCCGCGATGCGGCTGCCACCGATCTCAGGAACCAGCAGGGGAGGATGGGGCGCTATTCCGGCAAAAACAATCCGGCCCACTTTCGGAGTTCTCCTTCTTGGAAGGGAGTCCTTTGGCGTCCTCGCGTGTGGCGCGCCGACCTCTCCTCAAGGCGTCGAGCGCCACAAGACGCCTCACCCGGCGAAGATCATAACTCTGCTTCATTGGCGAGTCCAACGGAACGAACACCGTAACGAGGAAGTTGGAGCGTACACTACTGTTTTGCTGCCTTTGTTGTTCTGCGTGGGAACCGCCCGGCCGAACGAATCACTCTTCGGTTGTAACCTGCACGTCCGGAAACGACCAACCCCGCGCGCTGCAAGATCGGTGCTCTCCTTGACACTCAACATGCCGTCTGCTAAATTCTGGCGTTTAAAAGGGGGCCCTGTGCCCTCTCCGTATGACCCGCCGCAGGGCAACTACCGATAGGAGGCCGTAATTTAGTGGGTACCAGTAAGAAGCGTTTGTTCACTTCCGAGTCCGTCACCGAAGGACATCCTGACAAGATCGCGGATCAGATATCCGACGGCGTGCTCGATGCTGTGATGCGGGACGACCCAATGGGCCGCGTAGCTTGTGAGACGTTGCTGACTACCGGACTGGTCATTGTAGCCGGCGAGATCACCACTTCTGCGTGGGTGGATATCACGAAGATAGTTCGCGAAACAGTTCGCGAGATCGGTTACACGCGCGCGAAGTACGGATTCGATTGCGAGACCTGCGGCGTGATCACCGCTATTGACACTCAATCGCCGGACATCGCGATGGGAGTTGACCACGGCGGAGCGGGCGATCAAGGGATGATGTTCGGCTACGCCTGCAACGAGACCCCGGAGCTGATGCCGATGCCAATAATGCTCGCGCACAAGCTGACACGTCGATTATCAGATGTGCGCAAAGAGGGATTGCTCCAATATCTAAGACCCGACGGCAAATCGCAGGTCACAGTCGAATACGCCAACAACAAACCGGTGCGCGTAAACACCGTCGTCATCTCCACTCAGCATTCCGAGTCAGTAGCGAACGATCAGATACGCGAGGATATGGTCAATCACGTAATACGTGCGGTGGTTCCGGGCGAGATGATGGACGGAGGCACGAGCTTTCACATAAATCCTACGGGACGCTTCGTAACCGGCGGGCCGCAAGGTGACACCGGGCTCACCGGACGAAAGATCATCGTCGATACGTACGGCGGGGCGGGCGCCCACGGCGGTGGCGCGTTCTCGGGCAAAGACCCGACGAAGGTCGATCGTTCAGCTTCGTATATGGCGCGATACATCGCGAAGAACATCGTCGCGGCGGGACTCGCCGATCGGTGCGAAGTGCAGTTGGCTTACGCAATCGGGATCGCGGATCCGGTATCGGTGCTCGTCGATACAAAAGGCACGAGTCAAATCGATGAAGAGAAGTTGTCGGGTCTGGTTCGCGACCACTTCAAGCTCACACCTGCGGGAATCATAGAGAGCCTGGATCTGCGCCGCCCGATCTTCAAGATGACCGCAGCCTACGGACACTTCGGGCGCAATGAACCGGAATTCACCTGGGAGCGCACGGACAAGGCGGACGCCCTTCGTCGAGCCGCCGGAGCCTAGAGAGACCTCAAGGGGCGTCGTCCGTGGCCAACCCCGTTTCGGCACCACACCATCTGATCAGCAATGAGGGGCGGCCGCGGAGAGCCGCCCCTACAAAATTCTGGAGACTTCATGACAACAAGCACTCAAACACCAAACTACGACGTCAAAGATCTGAGCCTGGCCAAGGCCGGGCGCAAGCGCATTGAATGGGCAGAACGCGAGATGCCCGTATTGCGCTTGATTCGAGAACGCTTTGAGCGTGAGCGGCCGCTGGCCGGCAAGAAGATGGTCGCGTGCTGCCATATTACGACAGAGACCGCGAATCTGGCCCGCTCGCTCAAAGCCGCAGGCGTGGACGCAGTTCTGATTGCGTCGAATCCGCTCTCAACACAAGACGACGTCGCGGCTGCTCTGGTCGTCGAATACGGGATTCCGGTCTTCGCGATCAAGGGCGAGAGCGCCGAGACTTATAACCGTCACGTCCGAATGGCGCTCGATCACGAGCCGGATTTGATCATCGATGACGGCTCGGATGTCGTCGCTACTATGGTAAAGGAGCGCCCGGAGTTGATCGACAAGATCATCGGCACAACCGAAGAGACGACGACAGGACTCGTTCGCCTGCGCGCGCTGGAGAAGAGCGGGCGGATGAAATGGCCGACAATCGCGGTGAACGACGCGCAGACAAAACACTTTTTCGACAACAGGTACGGTACCGGCCAGTCGACGCTTGATGGAGTCATTCGAGCGACCAACATCCTCCTCGCCGGGCGCTCGCTCGTCGTAGTCGGGTACGGTTGGTGCGGCAAGGGAGTCGCTATGCGCGCCCGCGGTCTCGGCTCGAACGTCGTCGTTTGCGAGATCAATCCAATCCGCGCCATAGAAGCAGTGATGGACGGCTTTCGTGTAATGAGGATGGAAGAAGCAGCAGCCATCGGCGATATCTTCATCACCGTTACCGGCAATCGCCACGTGATCGACTCAGCGCACTTTGCGAAGATGCGCGACGGCGCGATCGTGGCCAACTCAGGTCACTTCGACGTCGAGTTGAATCTTGTTGGGCTCGCGGAGATGAGCGAGGCAAAGGAAGAAGTCAGACCGTTCGTTGAAGAGTACAAACTGAAGGAATCCGGTAATCGAATCATCGTGCTCGGCGAAGGACGGCTAATCAATCTTGCCGCCGCCGAAGGTCATCCGGCTTCGGTGATGGACATGAGCTTTGCCAATCAAGCCTTGTCGTGTGAGTATCTTGTAAAGAATCACGGGAAGCTCTCTCCGGGCTTGCATCTGCTTCCGGAGGAGGTCGACAACGAGATCGCGTCGCTGAAGCTCGCGGCGATGGGGATTCACATCGACGAGCTTACGCCGGAGATGATCGAGTACATGAACACGTGGGAAGCCGGGACGTAGAAGCAGTTCGGAGTTCCCAGTTACGGGTTCGACTTTCAGACGCCGCTCGTGCGGAACAGTTCATAGCGGAAGAGTGTGAGCCGATTCGTGATGATGGACCGGCCCGCGCAATTCAATAGAGAGTTTGTCCTAATTTGCGACGAAGGTGTGGCTTCTTGGAGAAGTGATCGCAGATGATCGCTCAGCCGGCCTTTCGGTCTCCCGACCTTCGACTCTTCCGGCGGCGCTCCCCGGTCCGCGTTGTGAGCACGCCGCGTTCAGCCTTTGACGCCGGTTCGCGTCGTTCGCTTTTTCGGCGGTCAGGCGCAGACCGCCGCTCTTTTCCGTTAGACGAACCGCTTCTTCTCTGTTCCATGATTAGGGATAATGCAGGAGATAGAACTCTCAAGTCGGGAGATCAACTCGCCCAGTAAGCTTCTGTTTATCGACTGGGATGTTGCGACTAATCACCGATCGTTCAGAACCCTGAGCCCGCCGTACCGCCGCCCTCATGACCTCCGGGTGAGGAGCTGCCTCCGCCATCGGATGCGGAACCGGCGCTGTCACCTGTTGCGGCAGGTTGAGCGTCGTCTGGCGACGGCGCTGCCGCGCCGCCGGAAGCGGCAGGAGCCTCCGTAAAGTACTCCTTAAGCTCCTTGCCCGGCTTGAAGTACGGTACGCGCTTGGCTGGGACATCGACCGGCTCGCCAGTCTTTGGATTTCGCCCGCGACGCGGACCCCGTTCGCGCGTTCGGAAGCTGCCGAACCCCCGCAGCTCAACCTTCTCACCTTTGTGCAGGGCGCCGATTATCGAGTCGAAGACAGTTTCGACTATCACTTCGGCATCGCGCTTATTCAGCTCGGCAGCGCGGGCCACTTCTTCAACGAGTTCTGCCTTAGTCATCTTTCTCCTGTGAGCCGCATTGTGCAGCGGCAAGTTCCTGTTTGTTATCATCGCGCGTGTTTGCAACACGCGAATCCGATCAATGCCCGTAAGCTCGTCATTACTTGAGTCCAACTGATGCTAAGACTATAGGGTTAGAAAGCCAACAGCACGCACAAGTATCTACAGCAAAACGTTAGAAATCAAGTGCCCGCGCAACTTCTGAGAAACAGATTTTGGCCTCCGCTTCCGCACGATGAAGGAGACTTTTGGAGCTTGGGGGCAATCGGAGGGTTTTCGTTGGGCGGGTTCGAACTCGCGCGAAATGCGCGAACGCCCATTACCGCTTCGCGCCAGCGCCTGGCCCAGCGAGACAGGCGCCTCTACTGGGAACCTGAACGAGCTTAGACGGACGCCCCGCGCGGAATACCAGTCGTTTGACAGCCATTCTTTCAGCCCTCTAGTATTTTCGCTGTTAATCAGTCTGGTGGTGCGATAACTAAGGAACCCGGTTCTCATAAAATTCATATGAACACTCAGACAAGCGCCGATCCGACCGCAAGAGCGGACATCCAGCCCGAATCATTCATCACCCGAGGCGTTCAAAAGCTTGTGCTTTCAAACGGACTGACGGTTTTGGCAAAAGAGCTCCACGACAAGCCCGTTGTCGCGACAATGATCTGGTATCGAGTAGGTTCGCGCAACGAAGAACTCGGTCAGACCGGGAAGTCTCACTTCCTCGAGCACATGCTCTTTAAAGGCACGGAGCGATATAAAAAGGGTGAAATCGACTTGATCACCCACGTCAACGGCGGAGCCAATAACGCGTTCACGTGGCTGGACTTCACGGGTTACTACTTCACATTTGCCGCGGACCGCTGGCCGGTCGCGCTCGAAATCGAATCAGACCGGATGCGCAACACGACGTTTGCCGAAGAAGAGTTCGCTGCGGAGAAGAAAGTGGTGGAAGAGGAGTTGCGGATCGGGCTCGATGGACCTTGGGAGGCGCTTGAAAACGAAGTGTGGGCTGCGGCGTTTCGCCAGCATCCCTATCACTGGCCGACCGTTGGGTGGCTCGACGACCTGGAAGCGGCTTCTGGAGCCGATATGAAGGCCTACTACGAAAAGTGGTATCACCCTCGCAACGCGACGCTGGTCATCGTCGGCGATTTCGACGCGGCAGAAGCGCTCCAAAAAGTCGAAGAGTTGTTTGGTCACATTCCACCTGGTCCCGACGCAGCGCCGCTCAAGATTGCCGAACCCCCTCAACGAGGTGAGAAGCGCCTCATAGTGAAAAAGCAATCGCCGGTCGAGCGACTGCTGATCGGTTATCACGCGCCGGCGGTCGCGCACCCGGACTCGTACGCGCTGAAGATTGCGGAAGTGCTGCTTTCAACGGGCAAATCGTCCCGTCTATATCAGCGTCTCGTGGAAACGGACCATTCGGTCACCAAAGCGGATGCCACCTATCACGATCATGTCGATCCCTCGTTGTTCTACCTTCAGGCCGAGTTGAAACCTGGAGTTGAGCTGAGCGTCGTAGAGCGAGCCATCTACGATGAGATCGAGCGGCTGAAGCGCGCGGACCTCTCCCGCGCCGACCTTGAGAAGGCGAAACGCCAGATCGAAGCCTCTCTCGTTTTGAGCTGCGAAGAACCCCTGCAGCAAGCCCTGCTGCTCGGACAATACGAGACAATCGCGTTCGATGAGCGTGTGCCCGTGGAGTCGCGAGGTTATCACTACCTGGACACGCTTCTCGACCGAGTCGGCGCGGTCTCAATTGAAGAAGTCGCGCAAGTCGCGAAGAAGTATTTTACCGAGGACAACCGGACCGTGGGCTGCTTGATTAGCGGTGAGCCGGGCGAGGAGGAGCGCGACCGTGCAGCATAGCCAAAAACGAATCGCGCCTCTGAAACTCGACGTCGAGCGGGTACAGCTGCCTAACGGTATCGTGCTTTTGCTCTCGGAAAGTCACTCGATACCCTCCGTTTCAGTCAATACTGTCTTGCGCGTCGGATCGAGGTTTGAACTCGACGCAAAGGCTGGGCTGGCTTCGCTTACCGGCGAACTCCTGGATAGCGGAACGTCAACTCGCACCTCAAAGGAGATCGCAGAATCGATTGAGGCGGCCGGCGGTCATCTCGGGACTTTCGGTGACTATCAGCTCTCCGGCGTTGCGGTGACCCTTCTGTCCAAGGACCTGGGACTCGGGCTGGACGTAAGCTCGGACCTGCTCCTGAATGCTACTTTTCCGGAGGATAAAACCCGACAGGAAGTCGAGCGCCGCGTCGCGCAGATCAGATCGCGGTTGGACGAGCCGCGCATACAGGCATCGGATGCTTTCAATGAAATCGTATTCGAAGGGACGCCGCAGCACCGCCCACCAATTGGCTATGAAGATACGGTAAAGGCGCTCACGCGATCCGATGTTGTAGAGTTCTATCGGCGCCACTACGTTCCCCATAACACACTGCTGGCCATCGTCGGGGACCTCGATAAGAGTGAGGTCAAAGGCCTGGTCGAAGCGACGTATGGGAAGTGGGAAGGAACTTCGGTGTTGGAGCCGCCTCGCGTACCGAGACCTCGGCGAAGGATTTCGCCTCTCGCGAAATTCGTCTATGCCCCCAAGGAGCAGGTCAACATATTGATTGGGCACGTCGGCGTTGAACGCAAGAATCCGGACTACTATGCGTTGCTGGTGATGGACACGATCCTTGGATCGAGTCCAGGCTTCACTTCGCGAATTCCGCGAGTGCTGCGCGACGAGCAAGGGCTTGCGTACTCCACCTTCAGCAACATCACCTCGAGCGCGAGTCTCGATCCCGGCCGCTTCGTTGCCTATATCGGGACGGCACCCGAGAATCTCGATCGCGCGATCGCGGGTTTGCGAGATGAGATTCAACGGATTGTGGATGAACCGGTCACCGCCGATGAACTCGAGGTGGCAAAGTTGTACCTGACCGGTAGCTTTGTGTTTCGTTTTCAACGGAATGCTCAAATCGCCGACTTCTTGATCGAGGCCGAGCTTTACGGACTTGGCTTCGACTACCTTGAGCATTACCCCGAGTTGATCCGCTCGGTCACCGTTGAAGACGTTAGCCGTGTGGCGCGCGCGTACATCGATCCGGCCGCGCTGACGACAGTGGTGGTGGGCCCAGTCGATGAATATGGGAAGGTTATCGTGAAGGAAGGGGCTTGATGAATCACAGTTTTTCGTTGCGCCGCGTGCTCGCGACGTTATTGGTTCTGTCTCTGGCGCTTGCGGCTGCTGCCGGGGCGAGTCTACCGTTGCCGACCAGTGAAGCTACGTCGAGCATAAATGCTCGCGATTTGAAAAAGCATTTGAGCTTTCTCGCGTCCAGGGAATTGGGAGGCCGCTATACGCTCAGTCCCTCGAATCGAATCGCCGCGCGCTACCTCGCATCTGAGCTTGAATACTATGGCTACCGCGGGGCCGCCCGCGACGGTTCGTTTTTCCAGGACGTGCCACTCAGTTATCGCAACGTCGACCTGGCCTCGACCCGAGTGGCACTGACGACCGGCGGCGTGAGACGCGAGTTCAACTATCTGGATGCATTTCTGTCCGATATTCCGGTCAACGCAAACGTCCGAGGCGACCTGGTTTTCGTCGGATACGGGATTTCGTCGTCGCAGAACGACTATGATGATTATTCAAACGTGAGTTTGAAAGGGAAGATCGCGGTGATGGTGGGCGGGGTGCCCGAATCTCTAAAGGGCGTCGCGTTGAGCGAAGCCGAATCGGGGCAGCCGGCAGCGCTCGCGCATGGAGCAATTGGAATCATCAGGATAGCCGACGGACCGACATTGCTCGCGTGGGAACAGATGAAGGGCCTGCTCGGCGGCCCGGAGCAGCTCGGCTTGCCGCCGAAAACTGCCGGCGCGGGAAAGGCCTTGCCGGAAATTACCGCCGGCCCTGACCTGATAAAAGCGCTCGCCGGAGCTATGGGGAAAGAAGCTTCCGAGTTGATGGCCTCCAACGTCAAGCTCAAGCCGGTGGAGCTTTCAACCACCGCCGAGATTAAGGTTCGAGTAGACGTAAAGGATGCCCCGCCTGCACAGAACGTGGCCGGCATACTCCAGGGCGCCGATCCAAAACTGAGGGATGAATACGTCGTCTTCAGCGCGCATTACGATCATTTGAAGACTGCCGGGAACGGAGAAGTCTTTCCCGGCGCCGATGACGACGGCTCAGGCACGGTGTCTGTGCTTGAGATCGCTCAGGCGTTTGCCGTAGGCCCGCGACCAAAGCGGTCAATACTGATTATCTTCCATACCGGCGAAGAGCTTGGTCTCTTCGGGTCCGAATACAATACCGATTACGAACCGGTGGTGCCGCTTAAAAAGCTAGTAGCTGATTTCAATATAGATATGGTGGGACGCAGCCGCCCGGCGGGCGATGACGATCCGCGCGATGCGCGACTAACAGACAAGGATTCGATCTACGTAATCGGCGCCGACAAGCTTTCGAGCGAACTCAACAAGCTGAACGAGCAGACCAACCTTGAAACTGCACGCTTGAGGTTCGATTACACGTACAACGATGAGCGCCATCCCGAGCGATTCTACTATCGCTCTGATCACTACAACTACGCCAAGCACGGAATCCCGATTATTTTCTATTTCACCGGCGTGCACCGCGATTATCACAAGACCAGCGATGTGGTCGAGAAAATAGACTTCGAGAAGATGGAACGAATTGACCGGATGATTTTCGCAACGGGCTGGCGAGTGGCTAATCTGGATCACCGTCTGGTTGTGGATAAGCGGCCATGACACCACGCCGGGCGCCAGGCTTTCTCTCAGTTGAAACCGTTTCAACGGTTTATTCCGCCACCCAGAAAACTGTTGAAAAGGTAAGACCAATCGAAGCCCACTCCGACACGTCAATGAATTGATAAACGAGGTAGAAATGCCAACTGCCCGAATTTGGTTCTCCGTACTGAGCCTTGCGGTTGTTTGGGCGCCAATTGCGTCTACTTCCTCTCAGGAATCCATTTTTGAACGCATCAGGGCCGAACACCAGTCGCTGGAGAAAAGCTCACATCGCGAAGGTATTGCTCCGGCCTCGCTCGAGCCCTCGTCGATCGAATCGCAACCGATCGACGTGAAGCACTATAAACTGCAGATTCAGCTTGCGACCGAACTCGGCGCGTTTTCAGGGACGGTTACAATCACGGGCGAAACGACTGGCCCCGCCGACTCGGTCGACATAGATGCTCAACCGAATTTGAACATCGATTCAGTAATGCTCGACGGGGCAACGCCCGATTTTCGTCGCAAGAGCAATCGCGTTGTCATCAGCTTCCCGAATGCATTTCCGGCCGGAAGAACTTTCGCGATTGCCATCCGATACCACAGCAATCCGACTGGTTCGCTCAGTAATGGCACCGGTATGACGTGGGCGCGTCACGGACCCGGCTCGGCCCCGGTGATGGCGACCCATAGCGAGCCGTTCGGCGCGCCGCTCTGGTATCCCTGTATCGACAATCCAGCGGACAAGGCCACAGCTGAGGTTGAGATCACCGTGCCCGAGGGCTATCAAACGGCCTCTAACGGCGTCCTCGATAGAATCCAGACTAATCCCGATCACACACAGACCTGCTTCTGGCGAGAGGACTCGCCGCTTGCGACTTATTTGCTTTCGGTTGCGGCTACCAACTACGAGAGAATAGAAGACCGCTATACCGCGCTCGATGGCGTTACGGCCATGCCGCTGGTGTATTACGTATACCCTGAACACGTCGACCGCGCGGGTCCAAAGCTCGCCGTCACGGGTCCTGCGATGAAGATTTATGCCGAGCTCTTCGGCGAGTATCCGTTTCTCGGTGAGAAATACGGCGTGGCCGAATTTCCATTCGCCGGGGCGATGGAACATCAGACGATCACCGGCGTGAGCTTTTCGATCATGAGCTCGGCCGGCGACGCCCGGGCGACGCTCGTCCACGAGCTGTCGCATCACTGGTGGGGTGATCTGGTCACGATGAGGACCTGGGACGACATATGGCTCAACGAAGGATTCGCGACATATTGCGAGGTACTGTTCTTCGAGCGCTTTTCCAATCTTGATCCCGGTGAGTTGATGAGCCGGAGCTACGATGACGGCCAGGTGGACGGAGCGTTGCGTGGAACAGTTACCGCGGAGAATCTCGACAGACCATTCGATGATCAAGGAGCCATTTACAGAAAGGGGGCATGGGTCCTCCACATGATGCGCCATATCCTGGGCGACGAGAAATTCTTCACTACGTTAAGGACCTACCGTGAGCGTCACGCGTTCTCGAACGCTTCGACGAAAGACTTTCAGGAAGCGTGCGAGGAACAGTACGGAGCGACCCTAGACTGGTTTTTCAAGCAATGGATCTACGCGCCGAGCCGGCCGGTGTACAAGGTGGCCTCTGACATCAGCGGCGCGGACGCGGCAGGGAACTACGCCGTGACGCTGGTGATAAAGCAGAAGCAATCTCACGAAATCCCAGGGCGCGACACGTCAGTTTACATAATGCCTCTCGACTTGACGATTCATTATGCGGACGGCACAAGCGAAACCCGCGTGGTCTTCAACAATGCGCGGAAGCAGAAATTCAGCTTATCAACATCAAAGCGGCCGGTTGACGTTGGTGTCGATGAAGGCCACTGGGTGCTGAAGAAGCTCAAAGGATCATGACCGACGGTGCGCCAGTCAACGGCCGATGGGGTACGGGTCCGAGAAGCCGGCCAAAACCCGCAGCTTCGGATTCAAGCCGGGCTTTCGACGCACGCTGTGGAATCTGATCAGCCGTTCAGATTTGACTGCCGTCGGATTGTACCGCTTGGCGTGATCAGCTCTTCGAGAGTATGGCGAATGTCAACCGGAATTGCCTTGTTGAAACAGTAGCGGCCAGAAAACTTCGTCACCAACCCTTCTTGCGCAAGGCGCTCGAGCACCTCACGGACTTCGTCTCGTCTGACGTGCGGTAATGCCTGGGCTATGTCTTCAATGCCGACGACCCGATATGCGTGATCCATACCGTAGGCCAACAGTATTAGCCGCAAACTCTCTGGCGCGATGTGCTTTCCAAACGTCGCTGCCCTCACTTCCGTTCCTCCTAACCGCCTTCCTACTTTAAAAAAAATGCCTTCCAAACTGTCCAGCCTGCATTGTTCTGGACCGGCCAGAGCGATGGCTGGATCTGCTTACTATTAACGACGCGATGGCAATCCGCTCTGATGCTTAGAACGAAACTTTGAAAACAACTGTTTCACCGCTTGCCTGCAGGCAATGGAACTTGATACGACGCTTCACGGGTTGCTAAGATGCTGAGTTCTCTATACAACAGTCATGTTGTCAGGGAACCCGGAATCGGGAGCGAACTCACGCAAGCCGGGCTGTTTCCAAGCGAGAAGGTAATACCGACAGAAGGTTGCGATGCCAGAGTTCGTGAAAGTTCTCAACATATCGGATCTGCCCGCCGGGGAGGCCAGGGTGGTCGAGGTTGACGGCCGGCAGATTGCCCTGTTCAATGCGAACGGCCGATTCTACGCTCTCGATAACATTTGCGCGCACCGAGGCGGGCCGCTGGGCGAAGGATTCGTCGATCAAAACAACCTCACCGTTCAATGTCCCTGGCACGGGTGGGTTTACGGACTTTCCAACGGGACGTCGCAAATAAACCCGCTGGCGAGGGTCGAGTGTTTTGAAGTGCTTGTGGAAGGGGATGATCTGAAAGTCGCGCTGGATTGAGCTCCAGCCCGTTAAGGGAGGAACCGACTCAATTGAGTTCATCGAGTGAAGCGTTTGATGTGACCATCATCGGAGCGGGACCGGGCGGCTACGTTGCCGCGATTCGAGCAGGGCAGTTGGGCCTAAAGACCGCAATCATCGAAAAGGACAAAAACCTCGGCGGCACCTGCCTGTTGCGCGGGTGCATCCCAACCAAGTCGCTCCTGCATACCGCCGACCTGTTCGAAGAGTTCAAACACGCCAAGGAGCACGGTATCATCGCCACCGGCATCTCGCTTGACTTTGATCAGGCGCAAAAACGAAAAGGGAAAGTCGTCACTAAACTCTCGAAGGGCGTCGAGTTTCTGATGCGCAAGAACAAAGTGCAAGTCTTCAAGGGAGCCGCGCACATCGACAGCCCCGGGCGCATAACCGTCACAGGAGCAGACGGCTCAAGCCAATCGGTTGAAACCAGGAACGTCATAATAGCCACCGGTTCGGTGCCGCGCTCCTTTCCGACGCTGCCAATAGACGGCGAGTACATAATCACCAGTGACGAAATACTGGAGCTGAAAGAAGTTCCCAAATCGCTGATCGTACTTGGCGCTGGCGCTGTCGGCGTAGAGTTCGCGTCGATGTTTGCGCGCTTCGGGACTGATGTAACCATCCTCGAGTTGCTCCCGAGGTTGCTGCCAATCGAAGATGAGGAGATCAGCGGCGAACTTGCGAAATCGTTTAAGAAGCAAGGAATAAAGGCATTTACCAGCGCGAACTTCCAATCAGCCGTCATCCAGGATGGTATGGTCCGCGTGACGGCACGCATCGGCGACGAGGACCGCGAGTTTGCCGCGGAGAAGTTTCTCGTAGCGGTTGGGCGCCGGGCGTACACTGACGGGCTGGGGCTTGAAAACACCCGGGTCGAGCTGGAGCGTGGCTATATCAAGATCGACGATCACATGCGGACGGCCGAGCCCAATGTGTACGCGATTGGCGACGTGATCCCAACGCCGTGGCTCGCACACGTGGCTTCGGCTGAAGGGATACTTGCGGTCGAGACGATCGCCGGGAAGGATCCGCGGCCGATCAACTACGACCGCGTGCCGGGGTGCACTTATTGCCAGCCCGAAGTCGCAAGCGTGGGTCTAACCGAGGCGAAAGCACGCGAGCGAGGATACGATGTAAAGGTTGGACACTTTCCAATTCCGGTTGTAGCGAAGGCCCAGATACTCGGCGCGTCCGAAGGCCTGGTAAAGGTAGTGAGCGACGCGCGCTATGACGAAGTATTGGGAGTGCACCTGATCGGCCCGCACGCGACCGAGCTGATAGTCGAAGGATGTGTAGCCTTGCAGATGGAATCCACGGTCGAAGAGTTGATCAACACAATGCATGCGCACCCGACGGTCTCCGAAAGTTTGCACGAGGCTTTTGAAGACGCGCACGGGATGGTGATTCACGTTTAGTCCTTAGTCACTGTTCGGTATCTTCAAGGCCGATGACTACGGACCACGGACTATTGATGGAACTCGATAAGAGCCAACAACTCGAACTGCTGTACTTCATGCACCTGACGCGTTCGCTTGAAGACAAGTTGGACAATCTCTACAAGCAGGGCAAGATCGTGGGCGGGTTGTTTCGCAGTCTCGGACAGGAGGCGACGGCAGTCGGGTCTGCCTATGCGCTGGACAGGACGCAGGGGGACATTCTCTCGCCGCTCACGCGGGACCTCGGCGCGTTGCTGGTGATGAGAGCGCTGCCACGGGAAGTGTTCGCGAATTACCTGTGGCGGGCGACTTCCCTTTCGCGCGGGCGGGATCAAAATATTCACATAACGGACCTCGAGCGCGGCTTCATCGGAACGATCAGTCCACTCGGTACTCTTGTCTCAGTAATGAACGGTGTTGTGCTTGCGCTGCGAATGCAGAAGAAGAAATCGGTAGGAATGGTCTACATTGGCGACGGCGCCACGAGCACCGGCGCCTTTCACGAAGCGGCCAACTTCGCAGCAGTGCAGAATCTCCCCCTAGTGATTGTCGGCGAGAACAACGCCTACGCCTACACGACGCCGACCACGAAGCAGATGAGGATTCTAAATCTGGCCGACCGCGCCAAGGCATACGGGATGCCGAGCGAGATCGTCGATGGGAACGATGTGATGGCGGTGTATCGTTCTGCTCAGCGTGGGGTTGAACGCGCGCGTGATGGAGGCGGTCCAACATTCATCGAAGCAAAGACGTTTCGGATGCGCGGCCACGCGGCTCACGACAATCAGTCTTACGTAGCGAAGGAAGTGCTCGATCAGTGGCGCAAACGTGACCCTATCGCACAGTTCGAGAAACAGCTCAAAGACAAAAAAATTGCAAGCGCCAGAGAGATAGACGACGTGACGAAGCGAGTCACTGCGGTGTTGGACGAGGAACTCGCGTGGGCGGAGAGCCAACCGTCCCCCGCGCCCGAAGACGCCCTCGGCGGTGTTTATGCCGGCGACACCAAACCAAAAGCCGCGAGCGCTGGCGGCGAGGAATGAAAGGAATGTATGCGTGATTCGTGAGGAGTGATGCATGAAACGTGATTCGCGAACAGCACAATCTGAATCACGTTTCACGAATCACGCATCACGTATCTCGTACCTGGTATGCCATCCATAACACTACTTGAGGCAATAAGGCAGGGGCTCTGGGAAGAGATGGAACGCGATGATCGCGTTTTCCTGCTCGGCGAAGACATCGGAGTGTACGGCGGGGCTTTCAAGGTAACCGAAGGCTTTATCGATCGCTTCGGCGAAGGCCGGGTGATCGACACCCCCATCTCGGAGTCGGCAATTGTGGGCGCGGCTTGCGGCGCGGCGATGATGGGAATGCGCCCCGTTGCCGAAATGCAGTTCATCGATTTCATCTCGTGCTGCTTCGACATGCTCAGGAACTACGCCGCCACGAGCCGCTATCGCCAGGGCATCGGGATTCCGATGGTCGTCCGCGGACCAAGCGGCGGAGGCGTTCACGGCGGTCCGTTTCATTCGCAAAACGTTGAGGCGTTATTCCTTAACACACCGGGGTTGAAGATGGTCGAGCCTTCCACCCCCTATGACGCGAAAGGTCTTATCAAAGCCGCCATACGGGATGACGATCCGGTGCTCTTCTTCGAGCACAAGTTTCTTTATCGCAATCCTAAGATCAAGCAGGAAGTGCCGCCCGACGACTACATCGTGCCAATCGGAAAGGCAGCGCTGCGGCGTGAAGGCCGCGACATTTCGATCATCACGTACGGCGCAATGGTCTATACGGCGCTCGATGCGGCCGAGAAGCTCCAGCAGGAGGGTGTAGACGCGGAGGTTCTGGATTTGAGAACCCTTCAGCCGTTCGATCGCGAAGCCATTATCGAATCGGTGAAGAAGACGAGTAAAGTCATGATCCTCCACGAAGCCACGAGGACGGGCGGCATGGCCGGCGAACTGACCGCGGTAATTAATGAAGAGGCGTTCGAGTACCTGGACGGCCCGGTAATACGAGTGACTTCAATCGATACGCCGGTTCCTTACGCGCCTCCATTGGAAGAATTCTTTATGCCGCAAGTGGATGACGTGTTGAAGGCGGCGCGAACTCTGAAAGCCTACTGAGATTGCGGATTTCGGATGGTGGTTGAGCCGAGCCAAATCCGCAATCCGAAACCGCAATCCGAATGCGAAGATTGGAGAACTATGAGCGAAGAAGTGAAGATGCCGCAGATGGGCGAATCCATCGCCGAAGGCACCATCGTCAAATGGCTCAAGAAGGTCGGCGATTCTGTAAAACGCGACGAACCGCTGTTCGAGATCTCCACCGATAAGGTCGACGCGGAGATACCGGCACCATCCTCCGGAGTGCTTTCGGAAATCAAGTTTGGCGAAGGCGAAACGGTCCCGGTGAATACAGTCGTCGCGGTGATCAACGGCGGCGCGACTAAACCGGCCGGCGCGCAAGCCGCGGCTCCGCCGGAGGAACCGAAGAAGGCGGAGCCGGCAAAACAAGCCGCACCGCCGCCCGCCCCGGCGCCTCCACCGGCCGCCCAGCCCGCGCCTCCCCCGCCCACGCGGGCCGAGACTTCCGTTACCCAGCCCTCTTCCAAAGAAGACCTGCGCCAAACGCGCTCGTCCCCGGTAGTTCGCAAGATCGCCGAAGAGCACGGAGTTGACATCGCTCAAATCAAAGGAACGGGCATCGGCGGACGAGTCACCAAGCAGGACATCCTCAGCTTTGTTGAAAGCGGCAGCACCCAGAAAGTTGCCGCTATGCCGGCGGCTCCAGCAGCGCCGCCGACTCCGGCTGCCGCGCCAGGCGCGCCGCAACCTCTGCGAGCGCCGGCAGCGGCTGCACCCGAAGTCGGAACTGCGCCATACGCTGAGGGGGACCGTGTCCAGATCGAACCAATGTCCGTGATGCGCCGGCGCATCGCCGAGCGAATGGTAGAGAGCCGCCACATCTCGGCTCACGTGACTTCGTTCATGGAGGTCGACTTCAGCAAGACCGCGAAGCTCCGCGAGGGACTGAAGGGTGAATTCGAACGCGACGGCGTCAAGCTGACTTTCATGCCGTTCATCGTCAAAGCGGTGATCGAAGGCATCAAGAAGTGGCCCATCATCAACTCGTCGTTGTGGGGCGATCAGATCGTCTACAAGAAAGACATAAACATAGGCGTGGCGGTCGCGCTGGATTGGGGGCTGATCGTCCCGGTGATTCGCGGCGCGGATGAGAAATCGCTGCTCGGGCTCGCTCGATCCGTGAACGATCTCGGTGAGCGCGCTCGAAGGAAGCAGCTAAAGCCTGATGAAGTGCAAGGGGGAACGTTCACCATCACCAACCCTGGATCGTTTGGCGGATGGGCCGGCACACCGATCATAAATCAGCCGCAAGTCGCGATACTCGGCGTCGGGGTGATCAAGAAGCGGCCGGTGGTTGTTGACGACGCGATCGCGATTCGTCAGATCGGAGTCTTTGGGCTGAGCTTCGATCATAGAATCATAGATGGCGCAGTTGCGGATCAATTTCTGGCGACCGTACGCGATGTGATCGAGGCGGCAGAATACACCAGCTGAACTGTAGGGGTGGCCCTCAGTGGCCGCCCCAGAGTGGCGGGTGGGAGGTTCAGTTGACAGCTTTCTAAACTGGGGCTCCCACCGAGGGCCGGCCCTGCATGCGGTTTATGGTTCCTCAATCATCTCAAGCTCGACGAATTTGTGAAGCGCGGTGGCTTGGGCTTGTTCCATACGAGGAAGGGCTCGAACTGCAGGAACGAGCCGTCGAGCAGCTCCGTTCGGGAGGGACGGAGCAGTTGCTGCTTCTCGAGCACCCTCACGTCTTCACTCTCGGGCGCGGGGCGGACGGCTCCAACATCCTCGCCGATCAGCAGCAGCTTGAAACCAGGTCGGTAGAAGTTCATGAGACTGGCCGCGGCGGCGACGTTACCTATCACGGGCCCGGCCAACTGGTCGGGTATCCCATCATCAACCTCAAACCGGACCGCTGCGACGTTCATCGCTACGTGCGCGATCTCGAGGAAGTGTTGATCAGAACCATCGCGGATTTCGGCGTGACCGGGACGCGCATCGCGGGGCTGACCGGGGTGTGGGTCGGCGACGAGAAGATCGCCGCTATCGGGGTGAGGATCGCGCGCTGGATCACGAGCCACGGATTCGCATTGAACGTAAACACGGATCTGGATTATTTCCGTATGATCGTCCCGTGTGGGATTAGCGAAAAGGGCGTGACGTCTCTGTCACGCCTTCTTGGGCGAAAGATCGAGCTCGTCGACGTCGCGCAGACCGTTGCGACTCAGTTCGCCCAGATTTTTGGCCGCGATATCACACCCCTCCCGCGGAATGAGCCTACCCGGCCAATCATGGCGTAACTACCACCCACAATCGGCCGTATTTGAACATATATCGGCAACTTCTCGAATGAAAGGGTGATAGGGTATTATTCTTTTCGGACTATCATCGATGACGCCAGGGGCTTCGGAAGGTTCACCAAATGGTCGATCATAAAAATCGAGCTTCGAATAATACGTTCAGGCTCTGGGCAATCGCACTTCTTACGTCGTTGGTTCTCGGTTTCGCCTCCTGTTCGAAGACTTCAGGCAAACAGGTCGACTCCGCTTCGCCGCGCCCGATTTCGGTTCGGGCCCTGCCGGTTGAGCAAAAACAGCTTCGCCGCAACGTTGAGTCAGTCGGGTCCCTGTTCCCGCTCGACGAGGTCACCGTAAGCTCCGAGGTCGAGGGCCGCGTCGAGCAGGTTCTGGTAGACGTCGGCGATCACGTCTCCGCGGGTCAAACGATCGTCAAGGTGGTACCGACGGAGTTACAGTTGACGCTCGATCAACAGCGAGCGACTCTGCAGCAAGCGAGGGCGCGATTGGGCCTCCCTGAGAACGTTGAAGATGTGAAGGACGTCCGCGATGCCGCGGAGGTGAAGAAGGCCGCGGCCGATCTCGCCGACGCCGAGCAAAAGTATCTGCGGGCGAAGACGTTATTCGAACAAGGGCTGCTTCCGAAACAGAACTTCGACGAAGCTGAGTCTCGCTACCACGCGGCGCGAGCCGCGTACGATCTGTCCGTGCAGGGCGTGCAAAACCTTCGCGCTCAGTTGGCTCAGTCCCGAGCGGCCGCGGCGCTGGCGCAAAAGAAGGTGAGCGATTCGATTATTCGCGCGCCGTTCGCCGGGCAGATCAAAGAGCGCACGGTCACTCAAGGCCAATACCTGAAGGTGCAAACCCCGGTGATGGTGATCGTCAACGTCGATCCGATGCGCGTGCGCCTCAGGGTGCCCGAGAAGATGGCCGCCTGGGTGAAGACCGGCCAGGAGGTCACCGTAACGGTCGAAGCCTATCCTGGTCGCTCGTTCAGCGGAAAGATCTCGCGCATCAACCCTTCGGTGGACCAGCAGACTCGTGCTTTCGAGGTCGAAGCATTGATCGACAACCGCGAAGCTCTGCTCAAGCCCGGCTTCTTCGTCAAGGCGACGATCCCTTCCAGCTTTGTTGTCGAGGCTCTCTCTATTCCCCAGGATGCTCTGCTGTACGTGTACGGCGTGTACAAGGTGTTCGTAATCGAGGGGAATACGTTGAAGGAAAGAGAAGTCAAAATCGGCGAGCGTTCGGGCGACGAGATCGAGATAACCGAAGGGCTGGCGCAAGGCGAGCGCATCGCGCTGGCGGCGAAGGGTCAGGAGTTGAAAGAGGGCGCGATCGTCGAAATAGCTCAGTAAAGCTGCTCGAAGGGGCCCTCCTTGGCCGCCCCAGAGTTTTAGAAAGGTCTCGAAGACTAATGCATCACCATTCTGGGGCGGCCACCGAGGGCCGCCCCTACACTGTGGATTTAAGCGATGACACTTGCTGAACTATGCGTCAAGCGACCGGTGTTCGCGGTCATGCTGATCACGTTTCTGGTCGTTCTCGGGGTCTTTTCGTTTCGCGACCTCGGAGTTGACCTCTTTCCCAAGGCAGACCCCGCCACCGTCACGATAAACGTTCGCCTCCCCGGAGCGACATCTGAAGAGGTCACCACCCAGGTAGTACTTCCGCTCGAAGAGGCGGTCAGCACCATCAGCGGCCTGGATGAGCTGAATTCGCAGTCGACCGAAGGCAGCACGCGAATAACCTGCAAGTTTCTGCTCGAACGCGAGATTGAGAGCGCCGCGCAGGACGTTCGCGAAAAAGTCGCAGGCGCGATGCGAAACCTTCCGCCGAACATCCTGCCTCCCATCATTCAGAAGGCCGATCCGGATTCCGATCCGGTGATCTCGCTGGTGGTCGCCGGGGACAAGAGCCTTCGCGAGACCACCGAGATTGCCGACAAGCAGATCAAGCGAGTGCTCGAAACAGTCGACGGCGTCGGCGAAGTGAGCATGACCGGCGGACGTGAACGTCAGATACGAATCTTTGCCGATGCCGAGAAACTCAACGCGCACAACATCACCATCAGCCAGCTCCAGCGCGCAATTCAGAGCGAAAACGTCGAGATCCCCGGCGGCAGGATCATACGCGGCGACTCAGAGCTTGGGATTCGAACGCTCGGGCGTATCGACGCTGTCAGCCAGTTCAGCGACATAATCGTTTCAAACGTCGGCGGAACACCCATACGCGTGACCGATGTGGGCCGCGTCGAAGACAGCTTCGCGGAGCCGCGCACCTGGAACATGATCGAAGGGAAGCAGGCGGTCTCGCTCGACGTGCGGCGCCAGTCGGGCACGAATACCGTTAAGATCATCGACGCGGTCAAGAAGAAGCTCGAGCAGATCAAGAAGACGATTCCGCCCGGTGTGAGCGTCAGGATTATTCGCGATCAGTCGGTGTTCATCAACGCGTCGGTCGCTTCTCTTGAAGAACACTTGTTGTTCGGCAGCTTGCTCGCGAGCCTGGTCGTGTTGCTGTTCATTCGCAATCTGCGTTCGGTGTTGATCGCCGCGGTTGCAATTCCGACTTCGATCATAGCCACATTCACGCTGCTCAAGGCGATGGACTTCACCTTGAATAACATGACCCTGCTGGCGCTCACGCTTGCAGTGGGTATTGTCATCGATGACGCGATAGTTGTGCTCGAGAACATCGTGCGCTACATCGAGGAGAAGCACTACGAGCCCAAACGCGCGGCGATTGAAGCCACCAGAGAGATCACGCTGGCGGTGGTGGCGACGACTATTTCGCTTGTGATCATCTTCGTGCCGATCGCGTTCATGACCGGGTACGCGCGGCGCTATGTGAACCAGTTCGGCTGGACGATGGCCTTTTCGGTCATGGTCTCGATGCTGGTCAGCTTCACGCTGACGCCGATGCTGAGCTCGCGAATGCTCAAGCGGCTTGCCCACAAGCGCGGCAAAGACTCGGGCGACGGCGCATCTCAGGTTACGGATCAGGCACCGCGAATCCCCCATCAAGAGGAACATACCTCCAAAGACGTCCGCTTTTTCGGCTGGATGGACCGCGCTTATGGACGACTGCTCGGCTGGTCGTTGAGTCATCGGGCGGTCGTCGTGGCGGTTGCGCTGGCGACTTTCGCACTGACGTTTCCGCTGAACGCGATGGTAGGGCGCGACTGGATCCCGCCGGATGATCAGAGCGAATTTCAGGTCTCGATGAACTGGCCTGAAGGTACTTCGATCGAAGGAACATCGAAGCAGGCTCTCGAGATTGCTGAGCGGATCAAGCAGATTCCAGAGGTCGAGTTCGTCAACCCTTTCATTCACGAGGGCCTTTCGAGTCACAACCACATCTACGTCAGGCTTGTCGACGTTTCCAAGCGCAAAGCCACCAATCTCGAGGTTGCCGCAAAGATCCGCAAGATCACCGCTGAGTACAAAAACCTGCGCAGCAAGGTGATCATTCCATCGGCTCTCGGAGGCGGCGAGCTCTACTTCCCTGTGCGCGCGCTGATCCTCGGACCGGACTTTCAGAAGGCCGCGGAGTTGTCCAAGCAGGTGGCTGAGAGGATGCGCAGCATTCCGGGGCTTCTGGATGTCGAGGCGAGCGTGAGCCTCAACAGTCCCGAGCTACAGGTTAAGATCGATCGCCAGCGCGCAAGCGATCTGGGCGTTCGAGCCGCCGATGTCGCCGGCGCGGTCAGGCTGATGATCTCAGGCGAAGACCAGATCTCAACCTACAAGGAGGGCGACGAGCAATATGACGTCACGCTCCAGTTATTGCCGGAACAGCAGAGAGACCGCGAGATGCTGGCGCGTCTGATGATTCCATCGAGCAAAGTAGGGCAGGTTCGCCTCGACAATCTGGCGACGATCGAGCACGGTCTGGGGCCCTCGCGAATAGAGCGATTCAATCGCCAGTTTCAAGTGTCGGTTAATGCTAACAACGCCCCCGACTTTCCGCTCGACCAGGCGGCGCGAGTAGTGGGTGACGAGATCAGAAAGGTCGGATTGCCGCCGGACTACAGTTTTCGTTTTCTCGGGACCGTGAAGATTCTGGAAGAAACCACCACCAATTTGATAATTGCGTTTCTGCTCGCCTCGATCTTCATGTACATGGTTCTGGCGGCGCAATTTGAAAGCTTCCTTCACCCGTTCACGATCATGTTGAGCCTGCCGCTATCGATACCGTTCGCGCTGCTGTCGCTGTGGCTTACGGGCAGAACTTTGAACCTGTGGAGCGCGCTGGGAGTGTTGCTGCTGCTTGGCATTGTGAAGAAGAACGGAATACTGCAAGTGGATTACACGAACAAACTGCGCGAGCGGGGCACGCCGCTTCGCGAGGCGATACTTCAGGCGAATCACGTAAGGTTGAGGCCGATTCTGATGACCACGTTCTCGATCATCGGAGGCTTGATTCCTACCGCGATTGGCATAGGAGCGGGCTCGGCGCAGCGCTCGGCGATTGCGGTGACCATCATCGGCGGTCAGAGCTTGTGTTTGTTGCTTACCTTGATCGTGACGCCGGTGGCGTACTCGATCTTCGCCGAGATGGAGGAGCGACGAGTGTTTGCCGAGGCGCGGTCCCGACTCGCGCGGGTGAAGCTGAGCGCCGCGCGGTTCTTCAGCTTCCTGATTCGTTAAACTACTATTGCTCAACGTGGCTTTGACATTTTCAAAAGAAGAGATCGAATCATTAGCAAGCCAGTTCGGCTCCGCGTTCAAGCTGCGCGAAAAGCCGCCCTCCGACGCGATGCCGATAGGCATCCCCGAGGTCGATCAACTGTCGGGAGGCGTACCGCGAGGCGCCATCACCGAGATCCTCGGCCCTGCGTCATCGGGTCGCACAACCTTGCTTCACTCCGTATTGGCGACGTCGACGGCTAACCAAGAGGTCTGCGCGCTGGTGGACACGAGCGATTCGTTTGATGCTACTTCGGCCGCCTCAGCCGGTGTTGTGTTCGACCAGCTTCTCTGGATACGATGCGGTTCAAACATCGATCACGCAATCAAAGCCACGGATCTTCTCCTGCAGAGCGGAGGCTTTGGGTTGGTAGCGCTGGACCTGGGAGACCTCGATCTGCGGCAGTCCCGCCGGGTGCAGTTGAGCTGGTGGTTTCGTTTTCGCCGGGCTATTGAAAGCACACCGACCGCATTGCTGGTGATCAGCCGCGATCCAAACGCGCGATCGTGCGCGTCGCTTGTGTTCGAGCTGAGTATGGAAAGCGCGGAATGGTCTCAGTCGGATCTTCAAAAGGCGCCGATTCCAACGTGCGCAAATCTCCTCGGCGGTTTCCGGCTTCGCGTAGAGAAGCGCAAGCCTGTGTCTCTCGATAGCAGAGAAGCTAGTTTTGAAGCGCGGTCTTGATCCTGGGACCGCAGGCGGCCCGCCTGCTGGAGTTCAAATCCGATGCGTTTGTGAACAAGTTAGAAAACTGCCGGCCTGAATTCAAAGCCGACGCATTCGAATCAAGCAGGCGAGCCGCCTGCGGTCCCAGGTTAAGTAGCGTTCTTGTTACGCAGTTTCTCTACTGCAGCTTCGTTGATGTGTTTGTGAAGAAGAGCAACAAGCTGAGAGGCTTCGACGATTGACAGCGACATTTCCACCGCACTTTCACCTCCATCGATATTCAGATTGACCGACCCGCCGCGATGCTCGACTTCAATAGTACCGGTCTTGGCCTGAAGAGTATCCATGAGTCCTCCGACGATTATTCGCTGTCCATCTCGAACAGTTTCTTTTCTGTTATCTCTTTGACTCCAAGCTTGCGAGCCTTGGCAAGCTTCGACCCGGGGTCCGCGCCGACCACCAGATAGTCGAGCTTCTTTGAGACCGACGGCAGAACGGTTCCGCCCCGCTCTTCGATCCACTTCTCGGCTGCGCTGCGCGGCATACTCTCGAGCTTCCCGGTGATGATGAAAGTTTTACCGGCGAGCGGCCCCCGCTTGATGGCCTTCCTTTGTCGCTCCATCTTCAGCCCGGCTTTACGAAGGCGCTCGACCAGTTTTCGATTGTGCGGGTCCTTGAAGTACTCGTAGATGCTCTTCGCGATTCGGGGCCCGATTCCCATGATGCTCGCGATGTCTTCTTCTTTTGCGCTCATCAGGCCGTCGATGTCGTGAAACGCTTCGGTGAGGAGAGCTGCCACGCCCTCCCCCACATGTCGAATACCCAGCGCAAATAGAACATTCTCAAACGGACGCTTCTTGCTCTCGCCGATCGCCCCTTGAAGGTTATTGATTGATTTGTCCTTAAAGCCGGGGAGTTGTGCGAGTTGCTCATCGCTCAGCGAGTAAAGGTCGGCCGCGTTCCGAATGAAACCGAGCTCCAGCAGCTTCCAGATAGTCGAAGGACCCAGGCCGCGAATATCCATCGCCCCGCGGCTGACAAAATGGTTCAAGCCTTCAAAGATCTGAGCGGGGCAAGCGCGATTGACGCAGTAGGCCATCGCTTCGCCCTCTTCGTGGACGACCGCGTGTCCGCACGACGGGCATTTGTCCGGATAGTGAAAGATCTTTTCCCTGCCGGTACGTTGTTCGAGCACCGGGCCGACCACTTGCGGAATCACGTCGCCCGCGCGCTTCACGACGACCATATCGCCTACGCGAATGTCCTTGCGCCGGATGTCGTCTTCGTTATGAAGAGTGGCGAGCTTGATGGTCACACCGCCCAGACGCACCGGGTCGAGCACCGCATACGGATTCATAGATCCGGTACGGCCGACATTGACGCCGATTTCTTTTAGCTTCGTGGTCGCCACTTGTCCGGGGAACTTGTAGGCTACGGCCCAGCGCGGATCGCGGCTGACGGTGCCAAGCACGCGTTGGTCTTCCAGATCGTCAACCTTGACGACGACTCCGTCGATTTCATAGTCGAGCGACTCTCGCTTGGGCGCCCATGCTTCGCAGAACTTCAGAACGCCGTCGATCGAGTCGTGCCAGCGATAGTTGGTGTTCACCGGAAGGCCCCACTCCTGCAGCGTCTCAAGGGTTTCCTTCTGGGTCTTGAGCGCGGCGCTCTCGATGTAGCCGATCGCATAACCGAAGAACGCGAGGGGGCGAGACGCGGTCACGCTCGGGTCGAGCTGTCTGATCGCTCCTGCGGCCGCGTTTCGAGGATTCGCGAACAAC
Source organism: Blastocatellia bacterium (assembly GCA_035455165.1). Classification (GTDB taxonomy): domain Bacteria; phylum Acidobacteriota; class Blastocatellia; order UBA7656; family UBA7656; genus Onstottus_A. The sequence continues at coordinate 1,554 of DATIFP010000068.1, read as the reverse complement.
GAGAGTCCCTGATCGGCGCGTTCTTCATTGAGCGCGTTGAAAGCTGAAAGTGGCAAGTAAACCTCGCCGCGCACTTCCAATTCAGGAATACGCTCACCTCCGCCTCTGAGCCGCAGCGGAATCCGTTTGATCGTCTTGAGATTCGAAGTCACGTCCTCGCCTACGATGCCGTTGCCGCGAGTGGCGCCGCGCACGAATCGCCCGTTCTGATAGGTCAGGGCCATTGCGACGCCGTCGATCTTCAACTCGGTCACATACGCGATGTCTTCACGATCGAGCTGTTTGGAAACACGCCGGTTGAACGCGCGCAGCTCGTCCTCGCTGAACGCATTGGCGAGCGAGAGCATCGGGGCGTGGTGTTCGATTTTTTTGAAGCGTTCGAGCGGCTCTCCTCCGACGCGCTGGGTGGGAGAGTCCGGAGACGCGAGCTCTGGATGCGCAGTCTCGAGTTCGAGCAGCTCGCGAAACATGCGGTCATACTCGGCGTCGGAGATCTCGGGCTCGTCCTTAACGTAATAGAGATAGTTGTGATACTCGAGTTTCTGCCTGAGGTCGGCGACTCGAGCGGCTACCCGGTCTATGTCAAGATCTTTGGTCATAGCTTGTTCGGCGGCTTCAAGGAGAGAGTTTAGCGTAGGGGGGAGTTAAGGAAAATGCGTTTGGGGTTGAAGTAGCGGTCTGCGGGTGTTTTCGGGTCGTGGCGTCCTTGGCGCGAGATCAGTTTCGCGCAAAGAACGCAAAGAACGGATTGATTCTTCGGTTAGTGAAAATCATGCGAAGCGGCGGCCGCCATTGCATACGATAACGGCTGGATGCGCCTGGCTTTGACGTGAATCACGTTGTCCTGGTTCTGCAACGGACCTTCGATCAGAAGCAGCGGCTGATCCACCAGCACCAGTCGATTGCGATCGAAAATGTCCGGCGTCACAATCACATTGGCGATGCCCGTCTCGTCTTCCATGCTCAAAAATAAAAACCCTTTCGCGGTCCCCGGGCGCTGGCGAACGATCACCCATCCGGCAACTCTTACCCAAACTCCGTTACGCATCTCGCGCAAATCGATCGCGCGCTTGACCCCGAGCTTGTTCAGTTCCTCCCGCCGATAAGCCATCGGGTGCTTCCCAATCGTTACACCCGTCCCGCTAAAGTCGGCATTCACACGCTCTTCGATTGTCATCGGCCGAAGAGGTGACGGGGAAGAGGGGTCAGCAACCTGTCCCCTGTAACCTGTCCCCTGTAACCTGTCCACTGTTTCCTCCCGCTGGTCCTTGAGCAGCGGCCCCACCGGGCGCGCCGCGCGTTCGACCTGCCAAAGCGCGCTTCGACGATGAAGAGATTGCCGATTGACGATTGCGCGCTGACCTCTGACCTCTGACCTCTGATCTTTTATGAAGTTCAGCGCGCCAACCTGTGCAAGCTTTCTCAGCTCATCCTTGCGAAGCTCGGGCACTCGATTGTGTAAATCGTCGATGTCCGCGAAGGGCCGCTTCATGCGTTCACGCACGATCGCTCGCGCCGATTCTTCTCTTAGACCCTTCACATAACACAACCCCA
>DATIFP010000067.1:0-7605 GCA_035455165.1 Blastocatellia bacterium | reverse complement strand
ATTCCCCTGTCAACGCTTGGACTACGGCATTGCTACCGCCGTCCCATGACTCGGAGCCAGACTGGCTGGCTAGGCCTTGCCTGTAGCGGACTTTCACCGCCAACATATTGCCGATTTTACCGGCGCTCCTCCGTCAGGAGTTCCGTGTTTATGACTCGGTCTACCCTGCGATGCTTATCTCTTCCTGCTCGAAGCTTGTGTAATCAGGTTTGGTGAATGAATTCAAAGCGGCCGCTTTGCCTTTCTCGACCGCCACAATGATGTAAGACTCACCGGGCCAGCAAGAATGATCCAAGTCGTAAGCCGACGGCGCCGCAGGATGATCTGGGTGAGAGTGATAATAGCCAATCACGCCGAGTCCTCGCTCGCGAGCGTACGCATCGGCGCGTCTCGACTGCTCGGGCGTGATCAAATAGCGAGTCTCGCGAGAGTCCTTGCGTTCGTTCTCAGCAGGATAGGCTTCCGCGAGAACATTCGTTTCGCCTTCGCGCGTGCCGAGCAGAAAACCACAGCATTCGTAAGGATAGGTCTGCTCGCCGTGCTTTCTAATGCTATCGAGATGCTCTTTCTTGACTCTTATCGCCACTTAGCAACTATCCCCTTTTACAGATTCAATTCGTTCGCGGGCTTGACGGTGATGCAATGTGAACCCGCGTCGAAGCCATCAAGCAGCGCGTTGTGATGCGCGATTATCTGCGGCGCAGTAAGAAGCTTGTTGTCGATCGTGGTGTGAGCGTCGCTGACCAGTGTGACATCGTAGCCCATACTGACTGCGCGCCGTGACGTAGTGTCCACGCAATATTCGGTCATGCAACCCGTTACTATGAGATGCTTGATGCCTCTCGCTTCAAGCTCGCGCTCGAGGGTCGTCTCGAAGAAAGAGTCAGAAGCGCGCTTGCGAATGATCGGGTCTTCCGGCTGAGGCTTGATGTCGGGATGGATCGCCCAGGCCTGGCTGCCGGGTTCCAGGGGATGCCCCGGCCCGCCGTCGTGCTGAATGTAGATGATTGGAATATCCGCCGCGCGCGCTTTGGCACGAAGATTGTTGATCTGGTCGAGCACATCTCGCCCGCGGTACGCGGAGAAGCCTTCAATGATGCCGACTTGAACGTCGATGATTAACAATGTGCTGTTCTCGATCATGTTTATTATTGGACACGCTGTGAGCTACGCCTCCCTCCGTCAGGAGGGCGCGCAATTCCCACTGTAAGGATCACATGGCCTCACGGAGGGGCGACTCGCACTGCGGTGATCAACTGCGTGCGATAAACGACAAGAAAACATTCTCATCCTCGGCCGGATCGGGCTACTGTCAACTCGCAGTCTCAGTCACACCCCTTCATCCCAAAACCGCTCGCTCAAATACTTGTCCCCAGCATCCGGAAACACCGTCACGATCACGCCCGATTCGATCTTTTCCGCGACCTTAAGCGCGCACACGAGCGCAGCGCCCGATGAGACTCCAACCAGGAGGCCTTCACGCTTTCCGAGCTTGCGTGTGTACTCGTGAGCCTGCTCCGTATCGATTGCGTAATCCTCATCGGCGAGACTCGCATCGTAGATCCCCGGCACGATCGCCGATTCCATGTGCTTCAAGCCTTCAAGCCCATGAAAAGGCGAGTCCGGCTGAAACGATATCGCCTTGATCTCTGGATTCAATTCCTTCAGCCGTCGAGTGACTCCGACGAAAGTTCCGCTGGTGCCAAGACCCGCAATGAAGTGCGTGACTCGACCGCCGCTCTGCTGCCAGATCTCCGCCGCGGTTGTTTCGTAATGAGCGCGCCAGTTAGCCGGGTTGTTGTATTGATCGGGATAGAAGTAGAGGTCGGGATTCTCCGCGTACAGCCTTCGAGCCTCCCTGATCGCCCCGTCCGAGCCTTCGAGCGGACTCGTCAACACGAGCTCGGCGCCGTAGCTTCGCAGAATTCGTTTGCGCTCTTCGCTCGCGTTCTGGGGCAGCGCCAGTTTCACCTTGTAGCCTCGCGCCGCGCCTATCCACGCGTAGGCTATGCCGGTGTTGCCCGATGTTGCATCGAGAATCGTCTTGCCCGCGGTCAACTTTCCCGAGCGCTCGCCATCCAGGATCATGCTGAGCGCGGGCCGGTCTTTTACCGAGCCACCCGGATTGAACCACTCGGCTTTTGCGTAGATTTCGACGTTGCCTGGCGCACTTATGCTGCGCAGCTTCAGCAGAGGGGTGTTCCCGACAAGCTCCCACGCCTCCATCGGCGCGCGAGCTCTGCGCAGAATTTGTTCTGCGTTTTTTGTGCTTGTGGTCGCGTCCATGGCCTCAGTCGGAGAATAGCATTGCATTGTTTCAAGCTCAAAGTTCCCCTCTCGCGCCGGTGCAACATTGTTTCTCCGCGCCATCTCGGCGTACTCCGCGTCTCTGCGATGACCGATCCGGCGTTAGTTTCACCGCAGAGCGCAGAGAACGCTGACATCGCGCAGATCTGTGCGAGTCTCATCTCCGGAGATTGTCTCGGATGACGCACTACGAACCGCGGTGCTAGAATTTGACGCTGGGATACAAGTCGCCGCAACCTTCAATCGAGGAATCATGGAATACACTGAGACTATTCTCGGCCTTATCGGCCAGACGCCCCTGGTCAAGCTCAACAAGCTCACAAGAGGCATAGACGCGCTCGTGCTCGCAAAGATGGAATCGCTCAATCCCGGAGGCTCGGTCAAGGACCGCATCGGCATTTCGATGATCGACGCCGCCGAGCGCGACGGCCGCCTCCGGCCCGGCGGCACCGTGGTGGAAGCCACCAGCGGGAATACCGGCATAGGCGTCGCGCTCGTGTGCGCGGTGCGCGGCTACAAGGCAGTGTTCGTGATGACCGACAAGTGCTCGGTCGAAAAAGTTCGCTATCTCAAAGCGCTGGGCGCGGACGTCGTGGTAGTTCCGGTAGCCGCCAAGCCCGACTCCCCCGATCACTATGTCGCCACCGCGCGACGCATCGCGCAGGAAACGCCGAACTCTTTGTTCGTATTTCAATACGGCAATCCGGCAAATCCCGAGGCACACTACAGGACGACGGGACCGGAACTCTGGGAGCAAACCCAGGGACGAATTACGCACTTTGTGTCGGGGATCGGAACCGGCGGAACGATAAGCGGAACAGGCCGCTACTTGAAGGAAAAGAATCCCAGGATTCGAGTCATCGGCGCGGACCCTTACGGCTCAGTGTTCAAGACCTACAAAGAGACCGGCAAGCTGATGCAAGGCACTCCGTACCTGGTCGAAGGCATCGGGCAGGAGATCATTCCCGAGAACGTCCACTTCAAATACATCGACGAGATCATAAACGTGACTGATAAGGATTCATTTCAGATGGCGCGGCGGCTCGGCCGCGAAGAAGGGATTTTCTGCGGGGGCTCGACCGGTACGAATGTCGTCGCTGCCCTGCAAGTCGCTCGCGATCTCGGAAAGGATGACGTCCTCGTGTTCATCGTCTGCGACACCGGAGAGCGGTATCTGTCGAAGTTCCTGTCCGATGAGTGGATGAAAGAGAAGCGAATGCTGGGAGCGGATAAAATGACCGTCGGCTTGATCAACCAACTGAAGGAAGATGACCAGACGCCGCACCTTGTGTCGGTCAGTCCGGCCAACCAGGTTTCGGACGCGCTTCAGATGATGAACGCATATGGGCTGTCGCAACTCCCGGTGCTCGAGGAAGGCAAGTCGGTCGGCTCGCTGCGCGAAGGGAAGCTCATGTCGAAGTTGCTGGGCAATCGCGACCTCATGCATGCGCCGGTTTCAGAGGTGATGGAGAAGGGATTCCCCGTGGTCAACGAGGACATCAGCGTCGAGACCGCGGTCAAGTACCTGAAAAGCTCGCAAGCGATTCTCGTCGAGGAGTACGGTCGAATAGTCGGAATAGTCACGCGCCACGACGTTCTTGACGTTCAAGGGTGACTCAGTCCTTCGAAGCTGATCACACTCTCTAACACGCGCGATAGAAGGCGAGCGCGAAGAGCAATGCTAAGAGGATCAGCGCGCCGATCTGCTGAGAGCGGGTTAGGCTCATTGACGTGACTACCAGAAACGAGTTTCAGGGAGTACTTCGAACGCCTCGCCAACCAGCCCGCGTCGTTAACTCTTTCCCGCGTGATTGCAAACGAAGTTAATCAACGTCCGAATCGCGACGCCTGTCGGACCCTTAGCCATATAGGGTTTGCGCTCGTTCTCCCAAGCAGTGCCTGCAATGTCCAGATGCACCCAGGGAGTCTCCTCGGCGAACTCCCGCAGGAAGTACGCGGCGGTGATCGTCCCGGCGTTTCGCCCGGCGGAGTTCTTGATGTCGGCAATTTCGCTCTTGATCATCTCCCGGTAATCCTGGTCCAGCGGCAACTGCCAGAAGCGCTCGCCAACTTCCTTCGCGGCGCCTCGCACTTCGTCCAGAAAAGGCTGATTGTTGCCGAGTATCGCAACGTTGACGGGACCAAGCGCAATAGAGACCGCGCCGGTCAACGTGGCCAGATCGATGATCCTGGTCGCCCCAAGTTTTCGCGCGTAGCTGATCGCGTCGGCAAGAATCAACCGGCCTTCGGCATCGGTGTTGATCACCTCGATAGTCTTTCCGCTCATCGCCCGAAGCACGTCCCCCGGCTTATAGGCGCGGCCGGACGGCATATTCTCGCTGGCAGGCATCAACCCGATTACGTTAACACGCGGCTTGAGCTGAGCGATCGCGCGCATCGCGGCAAGCGTCGCCGCCGCGCCCGACATGTCGTACTTCATTTTCTCCATGCCGTCTGCCGGTTTGATCGAGATGCCGCCCGAATCAAACGTTATTCCCTTCCCCACTATCGCAATCACTCCGCCGTCGTCGGGGATCGGTTCGGCATCGTTGGGTGGGTAGCGAAGGACGATCAGCTTGGCCGGTTCGTCGGAGCCTCGCGCGACACCCAGCAGCGCGCCCATTCCAAGCTCCTTCATCCGGGCTTCGTCGAGCACGTCGAGGTCCAGCCCAAATCGATCCGCCGTTTCGCGGGCGCGCTCGGCCAGCTCGCTCGGAGTCAGCGCGGAGCTCGGCTCGTTTGACAGCTCTCGCGCGAAGTTCACCGCCTCGCCGATGATTCGTCCGCGTTCCACGCCTTCGGCCAGAGCGGCTTCAGACCCCGGGGCGGCCGCGAGCAAAATCAACTCGTCGATCCGGCGCTCTTCTTTGTTCTCCGTCTTGTACATGTCCGGCTCGAACAATCCCAACAACGCGCCCTCGACCACCGCCTGCGCGCTCTTGCCGATATCGAGTTGAGACCGCCTCAGAACAGCCATCGAACGGGCGCCCTTGCTCCGCAGGAATCTGGCAGCCGATCCCGAGACCTTGCGCACCGTGTCCAACGAAAACTCCTCGCGTTTGCCGGCGCCGACAAGGAGCAATCGATGAGCTCGCAGATTGCCGGGTCGATAGACGTAAACCATATCGCCCTGCTTTCCGCGCATCTCATCGGAGCCGAGCATCTCGCTGACGATACCGCCCGTGCGTTCGTCCAGCTCCTTCAATGCCCCGTCGTCGGCCTTTTCGCCCTCGTAAATCGTCACGACCAGGGCGTCGGCTTCCGCATCGTAAAACTTTCCGAACTCCGCTCTTACTTCCATTCTAATTGCGGATTGCGGATTGCGGATTGTTCGTAGTTCGGCCTTCAGGCGAAAGTTCGTACCCTCAATGTACAAATCATCCGAACATACTTCCGCCTAAAGGCCGAACTACGAAGAATCCGCAGTTCGCAACTACCTGCTCCTTTCTTTAATCATCGCCCGAGCTTCGCGGTCGGCTTCGCGGCGCCGTTCCGTCTCGCGTTTGTCGTAAAGCTTTTTGCCTTTTGCAACGCCAAGCTCAAGCTTGATGCGTCCATTCTTCAGGTACATTTTCGTAGGAACAAGGGTGAGGCCCTTCTCTTGAACCTTTCCGGCGAGCTTGTCTATCTCCGATCTGTGCAGCAGCAGCTTCCGGGTACGCGTGGGATCTTGATTGTCGCGATTGCCATGACTGTATGGACTTATGTGAACGTTTACGAGCCAAGCTTCAGACTTGCGTATCTGCGCATAGCCGTCCTTCAGGTTGCATCGTCCCTCGCGAATCGATTTCACTTCCGTGCCCGTCAGCGCGATCCCGCATTCGTGAGTCTCAAGAATGTGGTAGTTGTGGTAGGCCTCCCGATTGGTCGCCACCACTCTATCGTTACTCATAAGAAAGAGGAATGCGAGCTTCAAAACGTATGTTAAGCTCCCCACTCCAGGCGCAGGAGACTATATCCCGATGGCGGGGTGCAGCGCAACGCGGGAAGGTCCAACGAACCGCCCGGCGGCGGCGCGGATTTAAACATTCCGCCTCGCGTTGACAAACAGACGGCCGCGAATTAAAACGCTGAGAAGCCAGGAGAGTGAAAGATGAATCCCTCAATCAAGCGGTGCGCTTATGTCATCCTCGGCATCGTCGGTGTAGTTTCTTGTTCTGCGGCAGCGGCGCAAGATAAGAAGATCACCATCGACGAATTGATCGCTCAGCACCTCCAGTCGATCGGCAGCGCACAGGCGCGCGCCTTCCCAAAGAATCGCGTCGTCGCCGGGACGGTTAAGCTTGTGAGCCGCGTCGGCACGGCGGGCAACATCGAGGGGCAGGCCGCGATGGCTACTGATCGCGCCAAGCTTCGCTATAGCCTCAAATTTCCATCCGTTCAATATCCCGGCGAGCAGTTTGGCTATGACGGGTCCAAGGTTCACACAGGCTATCTGCCGAACGGCCAGCGTTCACCGCTGAGCCTCTTTCTCGAGCAGCAAAACGTGATGCTCAAGGACGGGTTGCTCGGAGGAACGTTGTCCACCGCCTGGGCCATGCTTAGAGTCGAACAACTGAAGCCAAAGCTCGAGTATCGCGGAGTGAAGAGTGTTGACGGCCGGGATCTTCATGTTGTCGGCTACCGCGCGCAGAAGGGATCGCCCGATCTGATGGTGACGCTGTTCTTCGATGCTGCGAGTTTTCGACACGTGCGCACGCTCTATGAGTTCAAGGTTCCGCCGAGGCTTGGACTCGGTCCCAACGACTCTACGAGGTTTGCGGAAGACTATTACCAGATAACCGAAGACTTCGACGATTTTCGCGCAGTTAACGCGCTGATGGTGCCATACAGGTATCGGGTTCAGTTGAACGTTCAGACATCCAGGGGCACTAACGTGTTTGATTGGACGATCAGCGTCGAGCAGGTCTTGCACAATCAAGCCCTGGATGAGCAGGTGTTCAGCAAATAGAATTATCTCCGAGTCACTTCCAACGCTCGCAAGCCATAGCAGTTCGGGTTTAAGACCCCTTCCATTCGCCTTCGCAAGCGATGACGTCTGTCACATCTGTGATGACTGTCGTCACACCATTCCCTCAATTGCCGCGGGCTCGGGCTTGAACCTGCGAGTGATCCGCGCTTCTGCACTGTCTATAGGCAGTGTAGAATTCTTTTGCGGGCAATGGTTAAAGAGCCAGGCGAAGGACAACTCCGAATGAAGGGCGAAGACCGATACTCACGACAAAGGCTTTTCGAAGGTATCGGCGAGGATGGACAGGGTCGACTCGCAGAGTCTACCGTCGTCATCATCGGTTGCGG
>DATIFP010000066.1:0-9366 GCA_035455165.1 Blastocatellia bacterium | reverse complement strand
TGACTCCGCAGGAGTCACTTGTGCGCTAGCCACCGGGACCTCATCGTGCGCCGCCAGTATTCCTTAAGAAGAGGTCACTCCGTACGGAGTGAGCGCGTCTCGACCGCATCGCGTCTATAGACATGTCACTCCTCCGGAGTGAACGCCCGCAAAACAACAAAGCAGTCGTGAAGAGTGCCGCACCGGCGACGCTTGTCCATCGGGACACGACTGACGCCGCCTTTTCTGAATTGCGCTCGGCCACCTTCGGGTCTATTTTTAGGTGGAGAGTGAGACGACAGATGCCCTACCGACGACGACCTCTAGCTAACCGACCGTCAAAAAAAGCAAACAACAGCGCGAACCACAACGCGAACAAAACTCTATTGAGACCTCACACTTTTAGTAGGCAATTCGGCGCCGCTCTTGTAGGCGATGCCGCCGGTTAACAAGAAGACGGAACGGCTGAATTAGCCGGCGTCGACAAAGCAAACCACAAACCTTGCAGCGTCCAGACGACCTGCAGTCAGAAGGAGGAAAGCATGACTTGGACATTCAACACCGGAGATCGATATCACACACAGGATACCTCGTACTATTGCGGCGCCGCCTGCGCCATGATGATCCTTCACGAGATCGGAGTGCCCTACAGCAGTCTCGATCAGGTCGATCTCTATGACTCTAATCACAGCCACAATCACAATGCAGGCTGGTACACCGATCCGTATGGGCTCAACTATACGCTGAACGATCGCCGTCCAGCGTCGTTCCTGCCGAACTTCTTCGTCGTCCACAAGCGCCTGACCGAACCGGAGGGAACTCGAGACGTCGCCTTCACGCTCTACCATTACAAAGTATCGCCGGCGATTCTTGTGTATCACTGCGCGCATTGGAACGTCGTCCGGGGGTTGCAAACCGATATCGACCCGTCGACTGGTCCTTATACGGTCGAGGGCTTCTGGCTGAACAACCCCGTCTGGGACTCTTCCATCTCGGACCACGACGGATCGGACACATGCGGTTCGGGCGGCTCGCACGGCGTCGCCAACGAGTTCGTGACCTACAACGAATGGAAGACGAATCGCTTCAACGGCTGTGCCTTTGACGATCCGGGCGGCGCAACTCAATGGATCAGCGTCTGTGATCCGGAACCTGCAAGGATCGAGCTTCCCCGGGCGCGCGCCGTCGAGTTGCGAGCTGACGGAAGACAGTTGATCGCCGCGAAGCAGATCGCCAGGTTCGCCACCGAAGGTCTCGAGCAGTACCGGCTCAAGGACAGCGAGTTTGGCGGTCCCGCCCTGAAGAGCGGGAGTCTGGGTCAACCGCTGCTCGTGCAGCGCCTCGACCGGCCCGGCGATTTCTATTACCTCACACCCTGGCAGCGGAGCGGGAAGATCGTCGCTCTCGTGGACATCGACGCGCGGTTCGGAGTCTTCAAGAGTATCCGAGTGCTTCCGTCGCCGACTCAGGATTGGGCGATAGCAAGCAAGGGTGCGCGCGACTCGGTTGTTAGCTCTCTCGATAATCGGATCTTCGAACTCCCCGAGGAGCGCGGACGGCTCAAGGTCTACCCCGGCACGTACTGCATTCCGCCGGTTCTGGTCTGGAAGCCCTGCCGGGAATCGTGGTCGCCACACCTGCCGTTTTACCATATAGTTGTTGGTGGTCACTCGTTATATGTGAGGATTGACGGCCCGGTGTTTACCCAGCTCACCACTGGCCGGGGCGCGTAGTTGTTATGTCGATTAGTCCGGCAATTGCCGCGCAGGCGGCTGAGCGCGGCCTGCAAAAGATTGACTTGAATAACAACCCCGAAGTGGCCGCTGCATATGCCGGCGGCCACGCCGGCGTCCCGCTGCTCGTCACTCGAGTGGACGAGCCTGATCGGGACTACTACCTCGTTCCGTGGCTCGATCAGCGCGGCGTCGTGCTGGTAGCGCAGGTCGATGGTTCGAGCGGCGAGATGTCCTCGGCCGCTGTGCTGCCCACGCCGATGCCGAGCATTGTAATGAGCCCGGATGAAGCTCGTCGAATCGTTGCGAGTCGACTGGCGCTGCGCATAACCGGCGAACCGAAGCTTGTGTGGCGACCCTCACACGAGAGCGCCAGTCCCTTGCAACCGCTCTATCACATTCCGGTTGAGGGCGGCGAGGCTTTCGTCGGCGTCGATGGCTCGGTCTACAGAAGGCTGACTCCGTTTGGTAAAGGCGGATAGCAGTAAGGCCTCCGCATCTTGCCTCTCGTGATCAGGTCGTGCTGGAGTTGTGTATTGCAAGGAGCTTGCCACCAGGACACCACGGCACGAAGGATCACAAACCCTCCTTGTGCTGCTTAGTGACCTGGTGTCCTTGTGGCAAGAAAGCCAGCATTTATTCCAGCCCTACTCGCGATTAGTTCGCCTTGACCCGCAACGGAAATCGGATACTATTCTTCTCTCGTGCCAATCGAGCACTGGTACGGACCCGGAACTAGAAGTGCCCTTCACATTCGGGGTCGAATCCAAATCCAGGTAAGTTCTTCTCCCCAACGCGTGTGAATCCAAGTTATGAGTACCAGTACACTGCGTTCGCGAGGTGCTAAGCGTGTCGCAGCGCGGAGTGCTGGAACGGAGCCTCGCCCTTCGTCCGTTGAGGCGTCGTTGGAGGACCACAACAACGCGCGCCGATTTTTGATCAAGCTCCTGCTTATCGGCGCTGGAGCGCTCGCGCTGCGTCTGATCTCGCTTGCGGAACTGCGCAACACACCGCTGTTCGAGGTGCTGCTGGGCGACTCGAGGGAATACGACGCCTGGGCCCAGCAAATCGCCGCCGGGCACTGGATTGGTACGGGCAGCTTCTATCAAGCGCCCGTGTATCCATATCTCATGGGGGTGGTGTTCGACGTCGCCGGGCATCACGTCATGGTTGTCCGCGTGCTGCAAAGCGTCTTCGGAGCGACGGCGTGCGTGATGCTCGGACTGGCGGGTCGTCGCTTCTTCAACGAGCGAGTCGGACTTGTGGCCTCGTCGCTCCTGGCTGTCTATCCACCGTCGATTTTCTTTGACGGGCTAATCCAGAAGTCTTCGCTCGACGGCTTGTTGGTCACATCGACCCTGGCGGCGCTCGGTGCGTTTGTTGCGCGCCCGAGTATGAGGTGGCCAGTAGCGCTTGGGCTGGCGGTTGGGCTGCTGATGCTGAACCGAGAGAACGCGCGCGTGCTGTATCCGATCTTGCTGGCGTGGCTGGCCATCGGGTTCCGGAATAGACCGTTGCGAACACGAATGGGGTGGGCGGGCATAGTGACGGCGGCGGCTGCGTTGGTGCTGGCGCCAGTGGTGATTCGCAACTACTACGCCGGCGGCGAGTTTATTCTGTCGACGTCGCAGCTCGGGCCAAATTTCTATATCGGCAATCACGCGGACGCGCCTGGCTACTACGAGGGGCTGGTCGCGGATCGCGGGAGCGTTGAGTTCGAACGGGAGGATGCCACGCGACTTGCGGAAACCGCTCGAGGTGGGAAGCTCTCGCCGGGGGAAGTCTCCGACTACTGGGCCGCTCAGGCGCTCGATTACATCCAAGGACATCCACTGAACTGGATGTGTCTGATGGCGCGCAAGCTTGACCTAACCTTCAAAGCGCGTGAGGCGGTAGACACGGAATCGATCGAGGTACATGCGGAGTACTCCCACGTACTCCGGTTCCTGTCGTTATTCAATTTCGGCGTCGTCCTCGGGCTGGCGGCCGTCGGCGTGTGGATGACGCGAAGGGACTGGCGACGGCTTACGGTGCTGTACGCGCTGCTCGGAGGATTGGCCGCTTCGGTTGTTATCTTCTATGTCATGTCGCGCTATCGCTATCCGATGGTGCCGATCTTGCTGCTCTTTGCGGCGGTGGGGCTGACCGCGATCGTCGACTTCCGCCGAGATTCCGGGCGGCGCTGGATACTGGGAATAACATTGGGGCTGATCGTCGCCGTATATTCGAACCTTCCAGCGAGGCTCCCGGGCGATAACACCAAGGTGGATTTAGGGTCGGAGTTAGTCCGAATGGGGCGGTCTGCCGAGGCCGCCCCGTTGCTGCGGCAAGCCATCGCGGAATTGCCCGACTACGCTCCTGCTCATTTCAGCCTCGCCCTCGCTCTGGACGGGGTCGGCGAGAATGAGGAGGCGCTTGCGGAGTACGAGGCGACAGTCAAGCTGTGGCCGGAGGATTTCAAGGCGCAAGAGGCACTGGCGCTCGCGCTGCAAGAGGCCGGCCGAACCAAGGAGGCACTCGATCGCTTTCGCGAGGCTGCGCGCCTGGAGCCCGACTCCGCTCCGGCCCAGAACAACCTGGCGATGGCGCTCCACCAGGCCGGCAAGGCGGCTGAAGCAATTTCGCATTACGAAGCCGCAATCGCGCTGACGCACAACTACGCCGAGGGACACAGCAAGCTGGCTCTCGCGCTGGCCGCAACTGGTCGAAACGACGAGGCGGTGACGCACTTCACCGAAGCGCTGCGCATACAGCCCGACAATGCGGACATACGCCTGAGTTTTGGGAGCCTGTTGATGGATCTGCACCGCGCGGCCGATGCACTCGCCCAGTACGAGCAAGCGGTGTCTCTCATGCCGCAATCGCTCGATGCACAGTCGCACCTGGCTGAAGCTTACATGCTCGAGGGCCGATTTAGTGATGCAATAGGTAGACTCAACGCCGCGATCACGATCGCGCGCGACTCGGGACAGGCGGACGCGATCCGTTCGTTGCTCGCCTCCATCAATAGGTGCGAGGCGCGACTTGGCCGAAAGGGCTCCGTCAATTCCGCAGCCGTGCGATGAACATGTGACCATGGGCTCGCAATGCATAACGTAGAGATGCGGTCATCGAAGAAACGAGCCAACTCACGAACCAGTGATTTCGTTTGACCAACCTCGTCGAGGTATGATGTTTATAGAAGCACGTCGAGGCGATTTCCGAGCCGCTTAGGCTTATGGTTTTGTGCCAGAATGTCGAGGACTTATCGTGACAACGGAAACCAAGCTGCATCCAAAGGCCAGCGCTTTGTTTCTGGCCTGTTGGCTGCTCACCCTTACGGCACTTGCGACTCAAGAGAGTCTACCACCGCGATGGTTATGCGCGGATTCAGAAAGCACTCGATCCTCACTGTAACCCTCGTGATAGCTCAAATCCCGGGAGCGGCGCAGACTCAGAATCGCGATCCGGTGATCACCCCTGTCGTTTACAGCGTTCCCGGCATGAGCCGAGCCGTCGTTCGCTCGGGAATAGTCTTTGACAGCTCTGCTGCCAGGCCGCTCGCGCTCGATGCTTATGTGCCTCGCGGCTTGCGTAAGGGCGAGCGCCGTCCGGCCATCGTTTTCATAAGCGGGGCCGAGCAGGTTCGGAATTGGCGCTGGTTCATAACGTGGGGACAGCTTGCGGCGGCGCACGGCCTGATCGGGATCGTGCCGGACAAGCGTTATCCGCGAAGTATCGACGGCATTCGCGCTGGATATGAAGACACTGAGAAACTCCTGACGTTCCTGGAAACGAAAGGCGATACGTTGGGCGTTGATCCGCAGCGGATATGCCTGTGGACTTTCTCCGCGGGCGGGCGCTTGACGTCGGTCGGCCTTCAACCTGACCAGTCCGGCGGCGCTAACGGGCGGTCCGGCGCGCAGCAAGCAGGGATGACTGCGCGCCGAGCATTGGTTCGGTGCCTTGTAAGCTTCTACGGCGTGCTCGACTTATCTGGCGAGGTCTCTGCCGTGAGCAATGAAGCCGAGCGCGATTCGGTCCTGAGACGTTACTCACCGGTACATGCGCTTGAGGCTCTGGTGGCATCTGGCGGCAAGTCGCCGCCGGTATTCATCGCGCGGGCCGGCAAAGACGTCGCGTTCATCAACAACGGGATCGACCGTTTCACATCGGCTGCGCTGCGGTTGAATGTGCCGATGACCGTAGTGAACTACGCCGATGGAGAACACGGGTTTGACGGGTTTAATGATACCGCGCAATCGCGCGCGATTATCAAGGCGGCTTTGCGATTCGTGCAAGAGCAAACCGCAGCGCGGTGACTCGCGGCGTGGGCAGTGCTGGCTGAAAAGCGCGTCGCCCACAATTCGAACGTTCTCTCTGGTCTTAAACGCCAGTTCGCTTCAATGTAGAATCCACTCTATGAAGAAACAGTTGATTCTGGATTCCCGAATCGAAGCGTTGCTCGATCGATTGTACGCTCAACACGCGGGCCAAACCGAAGCGCTCATGGCCTATTTCTCGGCTCGCGCCGAAGCGGGCGACATCGATTGGAACGCGTTCGACGAGCGGGCTAATCAGTTTCTCAGCGACAAGCTCATCGCCCTCGATCGCGAGAAGGCAGAATTCTGCTACCAGACTTGCCGCGCCCTCGGAGCCACGCGAGTTGTAGAGGCGGGAACTTCGTTTGGTGTCTCGACCATCTTTCTCGCAGCCGCGGTGAGAGACAATACGAGGAGCGATCGCGAAGGCATTGTGATCGGCACTGAAAACGAATCGCGCAAAGCAGAGATCGCGCGTGCCAACTTCGCGGAAGCAGGACTGGCGGATTTCATCGAGCTGCGCGAAGGCGACTTGCAGGAGACACTGGTGGATGTCGGCGGTCCGGTCGATTTCATGCTGATCGATGTCTGGACACCGCTGGCACGTCCGGCGCTTGAATTGGTCGCACCGCAATTGCGAGAAGGCGCTGTTGTCATCTGTGACAACACGACTCAATTTCGCGAGGCATATCGAGACTATTTCGAGTTCGTTAATGATCCCGCGAACCATCTGCGAACGATGACTCTGCCCTTCGAGGGCGGTCTGGAGTTTACCGTTCGCTGTAGTTGACAGAGAGGCGACTTATGCCGAGAGCCAAATCGGTTGTCAAAGTGATCCTCTGTGTGATCGCCGTGTTTGGCGTAAACATTATTACGGGATTCGCTGCAGCTCTAGCGTTCCTCTTGTATCTCGTTCGGGACGATTTGATTCTGGCGGCGGTGCCGGCATTGTTTGCGTTGCCGGCAGTCGTGCTTCAGCCATGGTCCATCGTGATGATTTTTGTTGCGAGATCAATGTTCGTGGCACCGCTGACTACAGTTGTCACTATTCTCGTGTATGGCTGGCTCAACTGGAGTGGAAGGCTGGATCGCGCAAAGAGCTTCCTGGCTAGTTTCAAAATGCGGACGATGTTCGCCACCGCCGTCGGACTCATTCTGCTTGCGGCAGCAGTAGCAGTTGCGCGTTACAAGGACTTTCCGGCCCTGCATCACGGTTTGCCGCCGTCAGTTGAGTGCCTGGGGTTGAGCGTCAGCGACAGCCGATACTATTGTCTCGGGCGGTTCGTCGATTCGGCATGGGTCTGGCAAGCGCGCTTAACCGAGTCGGAATTGGCTCGCCTGACAACCAGGTTCGGACTGCGCGCTGTTGACCGCAGCGAGATTCCTGACGAGTTTCGCCGAATGCCTCCTTACTGGTGGCATCCATCGATTGATGGACGGACAACTGTCTTAACAACTCCAGGATTCCCGTTGAACGAGAGAGGGCCTGATGGCTGGTTCGCCGTAGCAACCTGGAATCCCGATGATCAAGTGCTCCACGTTTGGATCAAGAACAACTTCTAGCCGCGGCAAGGTTGAAAGATCCTCGGGCTCGCCGACTAACTAACGCGCACGCGGCGCCAGCACATAAGCAGACACCGGGCTTTCGTGGCCTTCCTTATCGACTGCCTTCACGCCAAACACCAGTTGATCGATTGAAGTGTTCTTCAACGTGAACTCCTTGACGTTGCCAACCCAGATCTCGCGTTCCCAATCCGGCGCCATCGTCGAACGGATTACCACCACGAAACCCGCGAGGTCGGGCTCGGGGTTTGGTTGATCCCAGCGCAGCAGCGCATCGTAGCCGGAGCCTCGACTCAAGCCCGGGCCGGTTTGTGGAGGCCGAGGCGTCGGAGCTTCGTCGACTTCACCTGGCGTCGGTGGGGTGGCCCCGGCAGCAGGCGGTGTACCCGGAGCGCCGGTTGTCGCCGCGGCTGCAGGAGCAGGGCGAGACACGATCGGAGCGCGAGGAGCGAGTGCCATCGCCGCCGCAACCGCGGCATTCATCTTCACGACCTTTGCCGTGTATGACGGCGAGGTGTTGGCGAAGGTATCAGTCGGCGTATGCTGGTTCGCGAAGTTCTCATTCGGCGTGGTCACGCGGACAGCCGGATAGCCTTGCTGATTAAACGCCGTATGATCGCCGCCTCGACCGAAGCGATCGTAGCGAAATATCAGATCGACACTGAGCTCAGGAAAGTAGCGCTCGCCGATTCGCCTGGCGAAGCGAGCGATCTGCCGGGAGGAGGAATCGTTCGGGTCCTCAGAAAAGACCAATACGCGGCGATTGTCGATCACCCCGTTGCCGCTGACTTCGCTGCCGATGATGTCGTTATTCAACACCGCTTGGATTGTTTGAGACTTGTCCTTCAGCCGCTTGGCCATCGCTCGAGCGCCGACCAGGCCCTGCTCTTCGCCGGCGAATGCGACAAAGACCAGCGTCGCATCGAATTCGTATTGGCTCATCACGCGAGCGCACTCCATCACGCAAGCGGTGCCGCTTCCGTCATCGGTCACGCCCGGCGCCGGCAGCTCGGCGGCTTTTGTGGGATCGCGGCGCATCTCCGGCGGTACTCGCAGGTTCAGCGAGTCGTAGTGGCCGGTGATCATGATCCAGCGGTCGGCGGCCTGTTGCATCTTGCCGGGCAGGATCGCGACTACGTTGCGAAGCTCGACATCTTTGTAGATCCGCGCAGCCTTTGGGATCATGTGAGTGTCGAAACTTACTTCGAGATGCGGGCTGTAGTTCTTGAACTGGTCGAAGATCCATTGGCGCGCGGCGCCGATCCCGCGATTGGGCTGGGTGGGATCAGAGAGCGTGTTGCGCGTCTCGAAGCTTTCGAGTTTCTTCAGGATCTCGGCGATGCGGTCCGCGGAGATCTCCGAGACGATCTTCTGAATTTTTGGGTCGAGCCGCTGCGATGGCTGAGTCTCGTCCTGTACGCCTCGCGCAAGAAACGGGACCGCCAGCAGAAGAATGCTTGCTCCAATTAATATCCGCCTCGATAGCATGGTTCGATCCTCCGAAAGTTTCTTTGCGACCTTTGCGGCTTTGCGACTTTGCGTTGAAGGTTTCGCGCAAAGACGCAAAGACTCACAGCGCGGCCGTCAGGCCGCAACCAAAATGAATAACGCTCCACAACCAACTTCCGGCATGATGGATTTGCGAAAAGCGTCATCCGGAGGCGAGCTATGGAGCGTTTTATGAAGCGGCATCAAGACCGCATCATCGGTACTATAACAGGTTTCGACCGAGTCTTGTTCGGCGGCACCTTGCGCTCGATCAGTTACGTAGAGGGTTTGGAGATATTCTT
>DATIFP010000065.1:0-5991 GCA_035455165.1 Blastocatellia bacterium | reverse complement strand
CTCGGCGTTGTTGACGAACATGACTCCCTTCTCTTCGGGCTGGTCGAACGCCTCGGGGTGCAAGAAGTAGCCGCGCTCGGCTTCCGGCTTTGTCTCTTCAACTTGAATGCGGTGTCTGTTGGCGTAGGCGTCTTTGCGAATGCCGGTAACCTGCCAGGAGACCTCGACGCCCGGCGCGCTGGTCTTGATTGTGAAGCGATTGCCTTTGATCTTCTCCCCGATTATCGCCTGGGCAAATGTCCCGACTACTGTTAGCTGGTAGCGGAAATCTTTGTTAAGCGCCTGGAACCAGTCGGGCAAACTTACTACCGCATTACCGTCCTCGTCGGTGGTTATGTTGCCGTTGTAGATATTCATCATATCCGGCGATTCCACGAATGAGTGATAGAGGTATTTGTTTTCGGGATCGAGCGGGTGATCGATCTTGAACGACCCTCCACCCTTGGACAGATTACCCGAGATTTCGACGTCTCCGAGGAACTCGCCCGCGAGACCCGCGGTCGCTCCACCCGCGCCTCCGCCGGGAATAGCAACGATCCCCCTGCCCCCCTTCTTGCCCATGCCGACCCCCAGTGCACCGACGGCAAACAAACCGTCTCCGCCATTGCCTCCCGTGGAGACTCCGCCGATCAGGGACCCACCCGTGCCGCCCGCTGAGGTACTGGCTGAGCCGCCGAAACCGACCAGACCAACGCCGCCCGGACTAGTATCCATCCCTGTGCCTCCCAGGGTTAACAAACCGGCCCCCCCGCCTATGGCGCCGCTGGCGTTGCCGCCCACGCCGAATATCGCCGGACCGCCCGCCGCCGTATTGGTCACGGTTATTACGCCATTCCCATTACTCACCGAGCCAGACAGGATCAGCGGAACGGCAACCATCAGCGGCGATCCACTGGTTCCGTCGCCCGCGAGAGTCGAGTCGTGAACGATCCCAATCGTCCCGGTCACTGCGGCAGTAGTCTGCAGAGTCCCGTCGGGAAATTTGAAGCCTCCGAGGGTTGTCTCGACCATTCCCTGGACGGTGAGCTTAGAAGTCGGGAAGTCTGTTCCGATCCCGACCAGCCCGTTCTTGTTCTCGAAGATTGTCGAATCGCCAATCGCCGAAAAGCTGCTGGTGAATCCAGTCCATTTTGGGAGCCGCCCAATTGTGCCGCCGCCCTGGACCGGCAGGGATGCCGCTTGTATGGAAACGGCGCCATCATTACCGCCCTGCTTGTTCTTTGCTCTGGTTTTGTTCTGAGTTTGCGAATAGCTCGCGTTTGCAAGCGCAGCCAGTATCAGCGCGATCGTAAGTAGTCTGAGTTTCCTATCCATGGCAAATTCTCCTCGTGAAATGTGCGACAAACTTCGGTTTGTCGCTGAGTTGTGAAAGAGTTGACGGCTGAGCTCGCGGAATACCTGGTGCGCTGAGCTGCGCCGATGAAGATTCAAGCGAAGGACTCAAACGCCGTCTTCGCCCAGAGTTAGTCGTGTCCAGAATCCAGGGAGGAGTAGATTCTGCGGCCGACCGAGACGATTTTCCGTCGTGCTCATCACCCGTCGGGGCGGCGAACCAACCGACAGATCGTCACAATGCCCTGCGAGTTCGTGATATCTCGCGCTCGAATGAGCGTGAGATATACTGATACGGCCGCTTCGGGCGTCGGTCACGACGCGATTCGCCGCTCAACTGGATAAGACACGATGGCAAAAACATTTCAGCAGTTTGAAGATGTACGGCTCAGGAGGGATTCGATCCTGGGGTGAGCTGTGCCCTCGGGCTCACTTCGCCGGCCCTTGATTGCGCGAGAATCTCAGGGCCGCATTCCATCGCCGCCGCAAGAAGCCCTTACGCGCGGCCAGCCATGCCTTCAGAGCGCGCCGAACACGCAAGTGCGTTTGATGCGCAGCTCGATAAATTCGTGTCGCCTTGATCGCGGCGTAGATTCTTGCCTTGAACGCAATGAATCTCTGGTACAGCCAGGCGAACCAGGCAATGGAGAGTAGCTTTGGGCGGGTAAGAGTGAAGAGGCGGGCCAACAAAGCCGTGCCTGCTACCTTCGCAACGGCTACGGTCAACAAGCCTGCCATCGCGTGTCCGTGCGCGACGAAGTAAAGAGCCATCAACTTGACGGGTATCAGCAGGGTTGATGGAACTAAGAAGAACGCAAGCGCAGCGTAGGGAGGAAGTCCGGCGATGAAGGTTTCGATCTGTCGAAATATCGGCAGCCGCCCGATCGCCGCCGCAAACCTCGCCAGGTCGTCCCACAGCCAGTCTTCAAAAAGGATGATGATGGCCGCTAGTAGGACGAGCGGCGCGGCTACGATTCTCTTTAGTCGTCTCCGGATCGAAGGACTCTGGTTTGCGCGTGAGTTCATCTCTTTCCGTCAAGATTAGCCCACTCGCCCGATTGAATAAAGCTCGCCCAATAGAAGGGGTGCTGGCGGTTCTTGCGTTTGAGCATATCCAGCTGAACTTGTCTGAGCGCCTCACCGCGACCTAGCCCTTGTCTAAGCCCGCTGTAGTAATGAGTCATCAACTCGCGCGCAACGTAATCACTCACCGGCCACAGGCTCATGACCAGGGTTTCCGTTCCGGCTAACACAAACGCTCGCCGCAATCCATACACGCCTTCCCCGTTTTTCACTTCACCCAGCCCTGTATCGCACGCCGACAGGGTCACCAGTTTCGTCCCCCACAAGTTCAAGCCCGACGCCTCGAGCGCAGTTAGAATCCCGTCGTCGCTGCTGCTGCTCCTGCGCAGATTTGCGCCTGCAAGCGCGAGCCCGGACCGCAGCAGCGGGTTCTCGACCCTGGCCCGTACGCTGATGGCGCGAGTCGCCTGCAGATTCTCGCCGGGAGATTGTGACGGTGGGCCATCCGTCAAGAAGAAGCCGTGCGTGGCAATATGCAATATGCGCGGGCCCGCGGATCGCTTGAGCAAGGATTCAGTTGCTTGCCGTTGCAGCAGTGTAGTGACGTCCGGAAACAGGGACTTGATGGCCCTCGCTTCCAGCGCGGTGCCGGCGAGTGGCGCGAAATAAACACTCGATAAGTCGGTTGCGCTTGTGGTGCCAGCCCGCTTTGAGCTGGGCAATTCGTTTTCGGCCGGATCGCGCAAATCAGGTTCGCCAAAAAAAGGGTCGGCTATGACGAGCGATGAGCTGTGCGCGGGCCTCGCGATCGCCAGGCGCAACAGATCGCGCCCACTGCTCAGATACGTGACAAGGTAACGCTGGATCAAGTATCGCCCTTGCTCATCAACCAATGCTTCAAAAGGAATCAGGTTGAGCGCGCCATCGGGTGAAATCAGCAGGTGACTCGCGTCGCCGATCAGCTCGCGAACGGGTTTCATCACCTTTTCGTCAACGTCGCGACAACGCTCTCGCGAGTCGCGATTGAGAGGATCACGCAGGCTCTGTCGCAGTGAGCCGATCGCTTCGTCAATCGCTCGCGCGTCTCCCAGATCGCGCCAGCGGACCTCTCCTTTTTGGCGAACAACGTAAGCTATGTAACGGGGCTCTTTGTAGGCCTCACTGTTGTTTTCGGCCTTTGGGTCGAACGGACGATATACCGCAAACTCGATCAGCGCCCCATTCGGCGGGATAGCAGCTCGAACGACCGCAAGCGATACAGTCTGTGACGCGGCGCGAAACTCCGCGCTGCGGCTGCTGATCTCCGTTTCGAGCCGCTCCTTTTGTTCCTCCAATTCGCCGACCTTCTTCTGATGCTCTTGGAAAGACATGCTCTGCGGGCCGTTGAGAACCAGACGCGCGAGTTCAGCCGTCGTATCGTTGAACTGCTTGAGCATCGCCTGTTCTTCCAGCGTTGAGCGTTGTCTCAACGCAGCAAAGCTATCGGACATCGAATCAAGCACGCGGCCCTTCCGCTGTAACAACACGAGGGCCGCAAGCCCGCTTGCAGTCGTGTCATCCGGAGCAAGGCTGACGTTTAGCGAGATAGTTCGATCCGTTCGTTCGGCGACCGATTTCAGGTAGTTCAACTTCGTTCGTTCGGACCCGATGGCCAAGTTCATGCCTATGTTGCGCTCGATCACCGAGTCCACACGCGATTGAAACTTGATAGCTTCCGCTATGTCACCCTGCGCCGCGTACGTTTTGGCGATGTTGCCAAGCGACTGCAGGGTCAAGGGATGATATGGCCCGGTGGTTGTTTCGGAAATCCGAAGCACGCGGTGATGCGCTTCGAGCGATTTCGCATACTCACCTCG
Organism: Blastocatellia bacterium; assembly: GCA_035455165.1. Taxonomy (GTDB): domain Bacteria; phylum Acidobacteriota; class Blastocatellia; order UBA7656; family UBA7656; genus Onstottus_A. Next base: position 1,780 of record DATIFP010000065.1, on the reverse strand, counting down.
CGCGCGATAAACGTTTGCGAGGTTGTTCAAAGCGATGGCGAGCCGGCGATTGTCAGGACCGAAAGCCTTCTGAATGATCGCGATTGCCCTCGCGTAACGCTCCTCGGCCTTTCCATAGTCCTTCCTCTCGCGAGCGATTCTGCCGAGACTGTTCAGGGTCACTGCGAGTCCGATATTGTCGGGCCCTTGAACCCTGTGCTTTATCGCCGTCGCGCGCAACAGAAACTGCTCCGCTCGCTGGAAATCCCTTGCCTCGATATAAAAGTCTCCGATTGCATCCAACAAAACGCCGATAAAATAGTCGTCCGGCCCGACTGATTTCTCCGCGATCATCAAGGCCCGATGCAGCAATTCTCCCCTCTTCTTGACGTCCCTCGTAACCGCTGAGAGTGTGTACAAACACCTCGCCACGAGAAAGTGATCGGGTCCGACCGCTTTCTCGCTCATTTCGGCGGCGCGCGAAGCGAGCCGTTCCGCCTTCGCCACCTCGTTCGCTTCGTTGTACAGCCATCCGAGGTATCTGCTCATGTCAATTGTGCGGGGATGGTCGTCTCCCAGCGCCTTTTCGGAGATGGCCAATCCTCGTTCCACCAGCGGTATTGCCTTTGCAAGGTCTTGTTTCTCGTCGTAAACGATGGCGAGTTCGCCCATCAAGGCCGCGAGGAACGGGTCTTCCCTCCCCAAAACACTCTCGACGATGCTGACAGCCCGTTCGGCGAATTGACGGGAATCGTCATACTTACCAGCAAGAAACGCCAGATTTCTTTCGACCCTAAGCATCCGGGCTTGCTGCATCAATCGTTCATTATTGGTAGCAGCCCGAATCTCCTCGACGCGTATCCGGTAGTGGCCGGGCGGGGCGCTCCTCGAGGATGCCCGGACACTCAATCGGTAGCTTCCGGTGGCGAAGGCAACAATCTCGGGTCTCTCTTCCCCCCGACTTCTACACTCATCGTCAAAAACCGCGAGGACCTTTCCCTCAATTCCGAGCAATCGGACAGTTACGTCGAGCTCGCGCTGCTCCACTACCAGGCGAGCGTATTGACCTTCGGTCAACTCGATCAGATAAATGTGTTCCTGCCCGCCGGATAACTCGCTGTTGATCGCTGTTCCGTTCTGGAGTGAGTTGACTTCCTGGGAAGCTCGCGCGCCCGATGCGCTCACCGCTTGCGCCGCTCGCGTTTCACCCGGGAAGGAGAGAGCGAGTAGAAGCAGAGAAAAGGAAACAATGCTCTTCAGAGAGCGACGGCTGGAGATCAAATCGTAAATCACTCGCACGAACATTGGCCCTCCGCGCAAACCTGACGTCTAGCTCGTGAGGAGTGGACTATTTCTTTACGACTCTGAATACGTAGCTGCCGACGTTTTCGGCATCACCGTTCGAGGAAATGCCCGACAGATCGAGCACATAGTTCTGCGGATTCAAGAGAGCGGCGCGAAAGCTCACGCGAATAGCGTTGCTCTTCCCACTAGACTTGATTCGTCCAGTGCGCCATATGACTTGACCGGTTGCCGGATTCTTCAAAGCGGCCTCGTAGGCCGGAAACCCTGCCGCCTCCAAATCCAAGGTCAGGGCGACGAGGTCGGCTCCGGACGAAACGACGATCGTTGGGATCTGACCGATGCCTCTGGACTGCGGCGCAAGATGCAGCGCGATTACTCGAGCTTCACTGGCCGTCCCAACGTCCCGGTTACGCGCAACCAATTGCTGCTCAACTTGTGCGAGCCTCTCACGAACTTGAGCCAATTCCCTTTCAGTTTCGTCATCTCCCGAGCGTTG
>DATIFP010000064.1:0-16384 GCA_035455165.1 Blastocatellia bacterium | reverse complement strand
CCCAAATCAATTACTTCCACTGTTCCGGGTTCCGAGCCCACGCCTTCAACCGAGATGAACGCGTAACGATTATCAGGCGACACTACGGCTCCGTGGACGACGCGGCGCTTTGTTGGAATTCGCGCAAGCTCGCCCCCCGACGTGAGCTCGTACACGGAAACGGATTGGTCGCGCTTGTTTGTCGCGATGAGCTTGCCGTCGGTGGTGACTGCCAGATTGTAGACGCCCGGTCGAGCGGGGATTCTTCTCGTGACTTTCCAGATCGCCGCGTCGATTTCCACGATCTCGTCTGACTTGTTGCAAGCGACGAAAACGAACCTCCCGTCTGCCGAGGGCTGAGCCCAGGTTGGCGAGCAGGAGGTATCCCCGGGTTTGGGAGGCTCCATTCCGTGACCACCCGCGTCGCGCGCAGCGTTCGCGCTCGTGGCGTGCGATGCCGGCGACCCAGGCATCCCCGTTTCCCTTCCTTTGGTCAGCATGAAGTGGCGAGAGACCTTGAGGCTGTTCGTATCGATCTCGACCAACAAGTCGTCCATCATGCAGGCCGAGTACTGCCTGGTGCCCTGCGGGTTGATGCGCGAGCCATGAGGCATGGTGCATGTTGGAACCCGGGCTACTTCGATCATCTGCTCGGTGGCGACTATCGATACCGAAGACGGAACCATGTCACCGTGAAGGTTGAAATTGACGACATAAAGCAGCCCGCCGTCGCTGGAAATATCCATCGTAGCCGGAAAGAGACCGAGGGTGACCTTGCCGAGAACGCTGTTGTCCTTTGTCGAGTATTTCCAAACGGAACCGTAGGGGCGCCCGTGACCGAGTGATACGTAATAGAACTGTTTGTCGGGCGAGACGACAAGACCATGGGGACCGTCGATATCGCTGGGCATCGAGCCCGTCTCGATGAGCTTATCAACGCGCGCGCCCTGCTGACCGAACCGAATCAACGCTATTTTGTCGGCCGACTCACAGACGACATAGACCAGATAATCTTGCCGTGTCGCTTGCCCGGCGGAGCCGACCGCAGGCAAGCTCGCTAAGATGACGATGATAAAACAGGCACGCAAGCGGTTCATTCGTCTCTCGTGTATTGGAGTCATAGCTAGGAGCCTTGGCTAACCAGAAGATGATGTCAAGAGGGCCTTGTAAGCCATCAGGGCGTAGGTTACAGTCAGCGCCTGGTGATCGGGGAATTGAGATGGTGATCGGGGAATTGAGACGCTATGTCAGCCAAGTGCTCGTTCGAAGCGGATAATGAGGAGGTGAGGTGATGAGGATCCACGCGATTGGGTTGGCGCGGCTGCTGATGGTCCTACTGTTGGCTGCGTCGTTACCAGGCACAAGCATCCTGCGAGTAAACGGGGGACTCACAGCTCAAGCGCAGACCCTGCGGCAGAGTGCTCGAGAGGCGCTCATCGCCAGAGCAAAATCATTCGAGCTCAATACCCCTTACGTGCCGCCTCCGGGGGATCCGCTTGAACACGAAGCCTCAGGGTTCGCCAAGGTCATGTGCTCGGGGGTGTTTATCACCGGGCTCGATCCCGAGTTCACCGCCAAGAACATCGGTGGCTTCACCGGTCCATTCGAGGAGCGAAACAAGCTCGGCAAGCCGGTGATCGATCGAACCAACCAGACCGTCACTGTGGCCGCGCCCAGCGGAGTGAAGCGCATTGCCAGGTATCTCGGCAGTCAGGGATGCGTGACGCTTCCTTCGGGGAAAGACTCGCTGAGTTTTAAGCCCATCACCGTAAAGAGCAAGTTGCCGGATGCTGCAACGCAAAGGTGGCCGATGGGTGATGTGTTGCCCAAGGAGCCTCTGCCCCCGGCGATCAACGCGTCGAAACTCAAAGAAGCAGTGGACGCAGCCTTCGACCCAGATGAAGGCATGACTGCAGCGTTTGTCGTTACCTGGAAAGGACGTCTGATCGCCGAGCGTTATCGAGTAGGCATCACCAGGACCACTCCGCTCGAGAGCTGGTCGATGGGCAAAAGCTTGATCGCCACGCTGATGGGCATACTGGTCAAGCAAGGCGTCTACGATTTGTGGCAGCCGGCGCCCATTCCCGAATGGCAGCGCAAGGACGATCCGCGAGCCAAGATTCGCATCGCCGACATCATGCGTATGTCGAGCGGCTTGCGCATTCGAGCGCCTCAGGACCCCGATTATGATCCATCACAGGGCTATCCCGATCACATGTATTTCTACACCGGCGGCATCAACACGTTTCACTACGCCGCGACGCGGCCCCAGCAGTGGCCGCCAAACACGGTGGGGCGATATCGCAACTGCGACCCGTCGTTGATCAGCTATCTCATTCGCCTTGCGGTCGAGAAGCGCGGCGAGCAGTACCTCTCATTTCCGCAACGCGCGCTGTTCGACAAGATCGGCATCAGGACGATGGTGCTGGAAACTGATCCGTATGGGAACTTCCTCACGCAAGGGTACGAGTTTGGATCGGCGCGCGATTGGGCGCGGCTCGGCAATCTCTATCTTCAGGATGGTGTGTGGAGAGGAGAATGGATTCTGCCCGAGGGATTCGCTAAATTCGTCAGCACGGTTGCGCCAGCGTGGGAAGCCGATAAGCGCCCGGTATACGGCGCGTTTTTCTGGATCAACGGCGACGGGGCGTACCCGGTGCCGAAGGACGCCTATTTCATGGCCGGCGCCGGCGGGCAGTGGACGATGATAATCCCTTCGCATGATCTGGTGGTGGTGAGGCTCGGTCATTATCGAGGCAGCCGGGAAGGAACTCAGTCGTTCAGGAGGTCGCTTGCGATCCTGATGGAGGCTGTGCCGAAGAAATAATCAGCGCTCCGGATCTTGCAAGTCTGTCTATCTATATACCCTTCAGTGAAGTCGGCTTCGTTGCCGCTTTCGACCTGTTCTCAGACCAGCCTCATAAGACCCCCAACCTTACGGTTGCGATGACAATGCTGATACGACGGCTTCGCTCGGCGTCTTCCAGTCACGCACCGGCGCGTACGTGTTGCGCCGCCAGCGTCAAAACACTCGGCTCGTGGCGCGTTGGCTAAGCCCTGGAATCAAACGCAGATAGCCGAAGGTTTACACTCGTCTGGGTTGAGGTCGCCCAGGGTTGAGTGATGATATACGGCCACGAGGCGAGATGTGGTCACTGCTGTTGGGTCGAGATGTGGAGGTTCCGCTTTGCCGCAGCTTGTGACTTTCTTCTCAGTGCACCGATCTCGTGCGAAAGGCTTCTCCGCCTGGGCAGTCTACTTCGTACTTTGATTGTTTTGATAAAACCCTTGCTGGCGCCCCTGCCCACGAAGGATCGTCACCGTTGACTCAGGGGCACGCTGACTGTCACGGTTGCTCTGGTTGCGTTCCCTTTATCATCGGTACAGGTAATTGTGATCGTATAGATCCGTCCATTGCCGATGCCCGACCGTTCTGCCCGTAGCTTGACGTGGTGAGCGTCGACGATCTCCCAATCAGGGGCGGTGTCACCGTCATCTGTTCCATTGACCGGCTCGTTGCTCGTTACACTGAGCGTGCAGTTGACCGGGCCGCAGCCGTTCGCGACTGTGTAGTTGACCGCTACATCGACCAGCTTATGATTCGGAGTCCACAGCACAGCCTTATCCACAGACGCGCCAGTGATAGCTAACGGCAACTGGAAGTACCCCAACAGTATGTCGTGGTCGGAGATTCTCTCCGGCCTGGTCGGGTCGCTCCTGTAGGACTCCGGGAAATCGGCATTGTTGCGTGCGTAGCGCAATCCGTTTATCCGAGACAGCAAATTGCCGGTGATGAGGATATGATCGAGTTCCTGCGCATTGCCGTCGAACAAAAAAGAGTAACGTTGACTGGCGGGCGCCAGGTCGACCAGATCGACCAGGTCTGGATCGACCAGATCGCTCCCTGCCAGGACCACCTCATCAAACGGAGTAGGATTTCCTTTGATGCTGCCAATGACGTCCACAAGTCCGTCGTTAAACTGAAAGGCGTTGTAATCGCCGACCGAAATGATGCGCTCACTGGGGTTGGCTGCCTGACGAGCTTGAATAAGATTTGCCAGAAACTCGGCCTGGGCTAATCTCTTGGTGCGAACGCGGTTCCCGTCCGCCGGGTCATCGACCCCGTTCAGTGATCGAAGGTGATTGGCTATGACAGTGACCGCGAACGGCGAGCCTGCCGGTGGTTGAATGGTTGCGCGCAGGATCAGCGGAGGGCGGTCATTCAGCAGGGCAGGCGAATTCGTACTCGGATCGATGTATGTTGCGGATTTGCCCTCCTGAGTTACATCAATGACAGTTACACGTACGCTCTTAACGAGGAACCCAACGTCAATGCCTCCGATGTCGTTCCCTTCTTCGAGGTAAGCCTGATAATTGGGACTCGGGTCTCCCGCTGCAACCGCATCGCCGTTGACCTTGTTTGCCATCGCCTGAAGCGTTGGAAGGTTCTCGACCTCTGAAACGGCAATAATGTCGGGAGAGCGCATTATATTTCGGATCGCAAGAGATGCTTTGTTCAGGCGACTGTTGAACGCAGTCGGCGTCAGCGCTACATCACTAACATCTGGATCATTCACCGTGTCGAAAAACCTTTGCATATTGGCCGAAGCAACGGTGAATTCGCCGGGGCAAGGCAAGGGAAGGGGAACGGCGCTGATGTTTCCTATTACGTCGAGCTGGGTCAAAGTTCCAACGTCAGGCAAGATGGTATATGTGCGAAAACCGTAATCGAGCGGGCCGACGAGGTCGGCTATGCTTGCGCCGGTTGTTACCTCCAATGTGGCAGCGCCGGGTTGGCCGTCGCTGTCCACTCGCAGCCTTTCAGGGTTGGCGTCAAACCTCGGCACACAGCAAGGCGAACCGGGAGGCAGTGGGTTAGGCGATTCGATCCCAGGCTCGCGGAACGGGCGAGCCAATCCGGTTATGACGCCGTAGAAGACGCCGTTCGATAAGCCTATCGCATCGTTTTCATCAACCGAGCCCTGAGTCGGAGCAACGACCGTCAAAGACGCCACGAACACGCGCATGCCCTCGAACTTCTCGAGCTGCTCAATGCTACCCGCCGGGTCAGTGTCGGCTGCGGTGAGAGTTATTGGAACTGGAAGCTGGTTGCCGGCCGAGATAAGCGTCACGGTCGGCGATCCCGCGATCTCCGTAAGCGGCGGGCTGTTCGGGTCCGCTGAGGGTATGAACTCTTGAACGGTCCCGGCTACCTTTACCAGGTTGCCGATTGTGGCGGAGGCGGGCGGCGCAGATGAAGTAAAGACAAAGATCCCTTCCGAAGTCGTCGGGTCTGCGTCCGCGTCGGCGTCAGGCTCCTGAATAAAGAAGCCGTTGCTCTTGCGCCCAGTTACTATGCCTGTGGTTGACAGGGCCATTCCGGCCAGGGGCGAGGCGCTGCCGTTGCCTTGAATTGAGTGAATGGGAATCGGAGCGGCCTCGATGCTGAAACTCCAGATGAAGTTAGACTGCATACTGTCGGGCGGATCAGTGGCGTCCTGGTCAGTCACCTGGCCGGCGAACACCGTCGCGGTGACCGACTCGCCGAAGGCAAAATCGGCATCCGGGTTTAGCGTGAATGTAGTCGGGCCTCCGCCGACAAGCGCCGTGTGCGCTCCGGTAGTGCTGCCTGAGATGGAAAACCAGGCGCCGGTAACGTTGACCGGCTCGCTGAAGGTGATGGTGATGTTCGCCTCGACGGCAACTCCAGTCGCGCCGTTTACCGGCGTCGTGCTTGTGACAGAGGGCGGGAAGTCGCTACCGCACGCCGCAGTATGCGAGCCGAGTCCGTCGAAAGTGTCTGTCGCAAATCCATCCCATTCGACTGTTGGGTCGAAGGCATCGCCGCCGTTCGCGTCGCCCGCACACACGGAGGATTTGCGTCGAAGCGTGTTGTCAGCAGTAGATGTTAGCCCGCTCCCCCATTCGGTGCCGGGGTCAAACCCGACCTGGCCGATAACATCAATCACGGTCGTGCCCTTGCGCAATACGACCGCATCGTCTCCATTAAACCAGCCTGACCCGTTGGTCTGGTCGGCCTGCGCAAGGATTGTGGGAGAGGCGGCACTCTGCGCAACGACGTAAACATCGCCATCCGCCACCGTCCCGGTGAGGTTGATGGTCAATCCCGCGGTGGCGCTCCCGTTGAAGAACATCTGGATGTTATAGCCTTCGGTGGCGAGATTAACCGCGGCGCCCTTGCCGTTGTAGATTTCCAACGCCTTGTTGTTCGATGACCCCTCAATATATTCGGAAAAGAAAAGCTCAGTGGTGGCAGATCGAACGGGCGTAGGCCGTGCAGCCAGAAAGAGAGCGGTCGCAACCGAAAAGAAAAGAATCAGGGCGGCGAGACGTCGTAGAGCGGCAGCATTCTTGTTCATGATGCTCAGAGCCTGTTGGCCCCCGGAGGCCGACAGTCTGCGCCGTGCGGGGGCTTGGGCAGGCCAACTCCTTTCACGAAAACGTTTCTCCAATCGAGCGGCGTGCAATTCTAGACAAGTACAGGAGGAAAGGCAACGAACAAACCGAAAACGCTTTTTACATAAACTGTCGGCTCCGGGAGACTAAAGCAGGTCCGATAATGCTTGAGAAGCAAGCTAGAAGATCGACTCTGAACTAAACCGCCCGGCTACGGAAGATTGACAGTGCGCCGGGCCCCGGGTAAGAATCAGTTGGTTCATCGCCTGCGGAAAGGAGCTTGAACCGTGGGACGAATTATCCTGATCCTAACAGCAGCCTGCCTGCTCGCTACATTCATGATCATAAGCAATTCTTCGTTCAAGGTGGCTACCAACACGTCCCCGAAAAACGACAATGTCACCAAGAAGGCGGAAAAGGACCGCCCGATGAAGCGCGAGCGAGATTCGCGCGCCAGGATTCCGAAGAGGGGAGCAGTAAATAGGTCTCAGCCGTCCAACGTAAGCAGCCCGATAGAGCGCTCCGTTGAAGCCGGTGTCACGCCCGGGGAAGAGAACAACGAGGACGCTGCGCATGCAATAGTGAAGGGTGATAACACGCCCGTCTATTCGGTGAATTCGCGCGACAGCAGCGTAGTTAAGCGGCTCAGGAAGGGAGACAAGGTAGCAACGGACGTGGAAGTCACGGACATACAAGGCAGATGGACCATAGTGAAGAAGGCAGACCTGACCAGACCGGGCTTTGTGCTGGGCGAAAACCTGCAGCGACCGGCCGCTAAGAAAACGGAAAACAAGAAATAGTTTCAGCCTCGTATTCGCAGGCTGGCATAATCAACTGCGGTCACGCCATAGGAAAGCGAGAGTCCCTCAACCTCGGGCCGGGCAAAGCGGTAAGCCTGCTCGTGGAAGAGAGGAAGTAGCAGCGCGTCTCGCACAATGATTTCTTCGATCTGGCGATAGAGGGAGTGGCGAGCCACTGGAGACGCCTCGGCTCGTCCCTTTTCGATCAGGCTATCGATCTCCGGCGAGCCACACAACCGCCCCAACAGCCCCTCCCGGGAGTGCAAAAGGTTAACGAAGGTGTGGGCGTCCGGGTAGTCGGCCCCCCAACGTCCAACAACCACATCTACGCTGGCCCGTGTCGTAGCTTCGATCCATTCCGCAAGCGTCTTGTTCACTGGACGAATCCTCACTCCCCGCATGCGAAAGGCGCTTTCGAGTTCGCGGGTCAGGGCGGCGTATTCACCGAAGAAAACCGGGTTGAGCACCGCGGCCAATTCAACCTCAGACGACGAGAGCTCGGGCGCGCTCGAGGGTGAAGGATAGGTCCTTGAGACATGGCTCGGATCGTGGCCGAGGAGGCCGGGAGGAATGAGTCCGTGCGCCGGCACGGCGAGTCGCCCGAGTGCCTGCCGCACCACTGCAGCAACATCAACGGCCTGCACAAGGCTCTGCCGCAGCCGCTTGTCGTTGAGAGGCGGCCGCCGTGTGTTGAACGCTGCGTAGTAGGTGATGAGACGGGGCGTCTCGCGATATCCGGAAGCAAAGTCGGGCTCTCGGCGCAACGCTTCAACATCTTCCGGTAGCAGATCCGACGCCAACGAGAACCTGCCTGCGCGGAACGCCGAGAGAATGTCTGCCGGCGACACCGCGAAGTTGAAGATCAACCCATCACTCTTGGGATAGCCGCTGCGCCAGTAGGTCCTATTGCGTTCAAGCTCGAGGCGGTGGCCCGGATCGAACGTGATCACACGAAAGGGTCCGGTTCCCACCGAGCCCTCTTGCCAGCTCTCGCCGAAGTGGTCGCTGCCTTCGGGGACGATGGCGGATCCGTTGTAGGACACCAGCGCTGGGAAAAGCGAGACTGGCTCATCCAGCTCGATCGTAAACTCATGCGCCGACTGAATGCGGAACCCGGCCAGGTCCGCGGCTTCTCCGTTGAGCAGAGCCTTCGCCCCCTTGATCGACGAATAGAACCATCGGCACTCGCTGTCGCGGTTTTGCAGCAGGCGTTCGAAGGAATAGCGAACATCTCGCGCCGTGAGTCTGCGGCCGTCGTGGAAACGAACATCATCGCGCAGGCGGAAGCGATATCTCTTGCCACCTTCGTCCGCGCCGAACTCTGCCGCGAGCCAGGGAACAATCCTGCCACGCACGTCGCTGGTCAGCGTCTCGAAGATGTTCGGAAGAACCTCCCCTGTCTCGGTTGTGCCTGACAACGAAGGATCGAGGCTGGTGACTACCCCGGCGATCGGGATCTGTATGACTCCACCATCGATGCGTCGGCTCTCGGGAGCCGCCGTAGACGACTCCACCTTTCCAATCTCAGAGTAATTCACGTAAGGGGCGCTGCCTTGCAGCGTGAGCCTGCGAACTTTGGGGCTTGCCAGACGGTGATCGATGTCGTGGAAAAGTGGCAGGATGGCGCCCGATTCCCAAAGATGATTCTCGTACTTTCGGTAAAGCGATGCTCTGACGCTGGGGCGGCTCTCGGCACGAGCCTCTTCTAGAATCTGATCGCCCTCGGCTGAAGCGACGTAATTGCGGTAGAGCCCCACACGCGAGTGAAACAAACTGTGAGTGAAGTTATCGGGATCGTCGTAGTCGGCATTCCACCGGCCGATGCGAAGGTCGAGTCCTTCATTGTGCTGGTCCGCTTCCAGGTACGACGACATGGTGGTTGTCGCAATCTCCACCTCCACTCCGAGATCCGACCAGATAGAGAACAGGGTTCTCAGCAGGGATCCATACCGATCCTGCAGTAGCGGATGGACCGAGGCCCGAAGGCGGACAGGCGAACTCACCTCAGCCGCACGCAACATCTCGAGCGCCTCCTCGCGCGAGAGCAGGTGGCGCCTCCTGCCCGGATCATGGCCGAGCATACCGGGTGGAATCAGGCATACGGCAGGCTGCGAGAATCGCCCGAGTGTCTGCCACACGAGATCGTGTGTGCGCACGACTCCGGAGAGCGCTCGGCGGAGCGTCGGGTTTCGCGCGCTTGGGCCGCTGACTGAGTTGAACATCACGAAATAGGTGTTCTTGCGCGGCGCTTCGACGAGCCCGCCGCGGAAGCGGGGGTCGCGCAGGAAGTCTTCCAGGTCTTGAGGCGAAAGGTCGCGCGCCAGATCGATCTCACCCGAGCGCAACCCGGAGGCAATTGCTGATGCGCTCAGGCCGTGCCGAAACTCGATTGCGTCTAGGGCGGCCGGGGCGCCCTTCCAATACTCCTGATTGCATTCAAGCGTGATGCGTCCGCTCTCGCTGGACGCAAGTCTGAAGGGACCTGTGCCCGTCAAGAGCCCGCCTGGTTCCTTAATCCCGGCAGTCGCGCGGGTGATACCGGTCTTGTAATCGGCAAGCAGCGCTGGGTAGATCGAAAGCGGTTCGTCGAGTTGGATCTCAAGCTTGTAGTCCGAATGTACCACCATTCCGGCCAGGGCGCTCGCCCCTTGCTCGGCGTATTCGCGAACGCCGTGGATGGCCGACATGGCAGCCGGCAGTTCTTGAGAAGCGTGGCGGATCGCTTGCTCGAATGATTGCTTGACGTCTTCCGCTGTGAGCGGATGACCATCCTGGAATCGGATGTTATCGCGCAGCGTGAGCACGAACGATTTTCCTTCGTTGGCCACCTCCCATCGTTCGCAGAGCCCCGGGACCAGATTGCCATCCTGATCCGTCGCCAACAGAGTCTCGAAGACATTAGTGAGAATCTCTGCTTCCTCTACCAGCTCCATGTTGATAGGCTCGAGGGCCTTCACAGGATTGGCGATCGCCACGACAAGTCGTCCGCCCCTCGGGACCTCTTCCTGGGCGTCGGTTTCTTTCGACCCTGGCGCGAGTCTCACCGCCTCTTCCAGGTATTCATTCGCCTTCTCATATTCACCGCGGAAATTGGCGAGCGTTGCGGCCAGCGAAAGCAGGTGCCTGAGGCTCTCGGAGTCTCCGGCAGCTCTCGCGGCCTCTATCCCGCGGGGCGCCCATCTTGTGGTCTCCTCGACCCTCCGAGCTTGCCACGCCGTTTCTGTCGCCAACAGGAGCGCAGCCAGAGCACGTTGCGGCAGCTTTTCGCGCTCGAAGATCTTGATGGCCGCTTCGGTTTCTTTCAGCGCTGCGTCGACCTCACCAGCCATCCGATGCGCCTGGGCCAACAGGAGCCGTGCCTCGCCCTCGGTCGCTCGGGATCCTTCCCATTCTTCGTCCAGGAATTCGAGAGCGGTCTTGGCGGAGCGGGTGGCCTCTTCCGCGCTAAAGGCGTCGAGAGCGGACTTCGCGAGGCGGAGGCCATACTCGACGGTTTTGTCCGGGACGTCGCCTTGAGAAAAATGATAGACGAGTCGCGGGTAGACGCGCTCCAGTCGTCCGCTGTGGCGCTTCTCGATGTGCTCCGCGTACTTGCGATGAAGCGATCTCCTCTTGCGGCGTGAGATTCCCGCGTAGAGAACGTCGCGAACAACAGCGCTGGAGAAGGTCAGGCGATCGCCGCGCGACTCGCGCTCTTCCTCAATCAGCCCGTCCTCGACAAGCCGGTCAACGGCCTTCTCGACATCCTCGCTTTCTCCGGCGAGCGTCTCGAGATCGGCAAAGTCGAAGGTCTTGCCGATGACCGAGGCGATCGAAAGAGTCTCTCGCAGATCCTCCGGCAACCGCTCGATGCGCTTCTCGACTGCTTGCTGAATCGTCGCCGGCAGCGCGTCCGTTGAGACGCCAGTTTCGGCGGAGAGAGTCCAGGAGCCGGTGTTGTCCTTGGTGATCCCGCCGGAATCAAGGAGCGATCGAACCAGTTCTTTGGTGAAGAACGGGTTTCCTTCGGTTCCCTCATACAGTCTTTTCGTCAGGGCCGCGGAAAGCCCGGGCCCCCCAATCAACGTTTCGAGGAAGAGCCGATGGTCGGGCGGCGAAAAAGGTCCGAGAGCGATGGAAGAAAAGCGCCGGTCGCCACGGAAGCTGTCGAGCATACGCATCAGCGGATGCCGCGCGTCCACCTCGGTTGTGCGGTAAGTACCGACGATCAACGTAGGCGTCGGCCCGAGGCGGCGGACGATGTATTGCAGAGCTTCGATGGAGACCTCCGCCGCGTGGAGGTCTTCGAGGAAAACGATAAGCGGCTTTCCTCCCGCGATCCGGGCTAGAGTCCGAGCCAGCAACTCGAAGATGTGGGTTCGGTTCTCGGGTCCCTGTGACTCGCCGACGCGTGTAAGTTTCGACTCTCCGGTGGCAGCCGAGCGGATATCGCTGATCTCGGTGAGCATTGGAAACAACGCAACGAGATCGGAAGCCAAATCGGAAAGGTCTATCGAGCCGGACGACGAAGTTGTTGTGTCCCGTTGTCGGAAGTATTCCTGAATGGCTTCGCAGAAGCCTTGATACGGGAAGGCGCCGTCCTGTTCGACCGAGCGTCCGTGGAGCACCAGAAGCTTGCGGGCCTTGGCCAGGTTTTCAATCTCGTCCAGCAACCGCGTCTTGCCCGCCCCAGGATCGCCCCCCACGACAACAAACTGGCACTCGCCGCTGATGGATGCGTTGAGCCGCTTCTGCAATTCGCCCAGCTCTTTTTCTCTCCCGATGAATGGAGAAAGCGCCGGGCGCGGCAGAATGAGCGTGCGGGTGAGCAAGACCGATTTCGTCAGGTCGCTGTCGTGGAGTCTCGCCTGGCATCGCCGCAGAGAGTCCGCCACCTCGCCCGCGCGCTGTGGTCTCTTCGACGGATCCTTGGCTATACAGGAAAGGACGATTGTTTCAAGGTCCTCGTTGATAGCCGCCCCAAGCGAGCGCGGCGGTTGCGGGATCTCGTGAACGATGCGGTAGAGGATCGATTGCAGCTCCCCCGAGAAAGGCGGCTCGCCCGTCAGACACTCGTAGAGCACGGTGCCGAGCGCGTAGATGTCCGAACGATGATCGACGCCGCTGGCCGATGCCACTTGTTCCGGGCTCAGATAAGCCAGCGTTCCGGCGATCGTCCCTGTTTTGGTTATCCGGCTTTCGGCGGCCGCTCGGGCGAGACCGAAATCCATTATGCGAACTCTGACTCTGCCGCCTTCTTCGCGCGACACCATTACGTTTTCCGGTTTTATGTCCCGGTGTATCACTCCGCGCGCATGACTATATTCGAGGGCCTCTGCGATCTGGACTCCGATGTCGATGACCTCGCCGAGGGTCAGCGTCTGTTCGCGGATGAACCCTCGGAGGTTGGTCCCTTGCACAACGGGCATGACAAAGAAGAGGGATCCTTCGTGCTTGCCAAAGTCATAGATCGGGACGACGGCGGGAAAATCCATTTGTGCGACGAGCTGCGCCTCGCGCTGAAAGCGCTGCTCGGACTCGGTGCTGAGTATTGCGGGCGGGATGAGCTTGACCGCAACCTCTCGATTCAATAGCGGGTCGCGAGCCTTATAGACGACGCCCATTCCCCCGCGACCCAGTTCGGAAATAATTTCGTATCGATTCGAAAGCCTCTGTCCGATCATTCTTCCCCCGCTGTTCGAAGTGCAATATGCAGGATGGCTAAGGATGAACTGTCAAGTTGTACTGATCAACCCAAGTAACCCGCGGAACCCATTCGAGTGAAAATTGTCGAGATCGACCCGACCCAGTTGGTGCAAGCCTACAGGCGTGCGCGGGAGTTGTAAAGAGAGCCGGAACTCGGCGTGTGTGTCGAATAGTCGTGGCGCTCTCAAAAGATCCCGCTTCTCATAGGCGCGTTAGCTTGCATAAAGAATATTGCGACAATTAAGCTCGTTGATGAGATGGGAACAGTCTTTTGCGACAACTGCGGCGCCAGCCTCGAGGAGACAGCCAGGTTTTGCCGAGCCTGTGGAAAAGCTACACCTCTTTCGGAAGCGGCTACAAAGAAGTTTGATGAGCAGCCTGGCTATCGCGCGCCGACCAATCCGGTTGGGGCCTCGCTCACGACGCCCGCTTACCTTGCGCCCACCGAACCGCCCGCGGCTCCGCAAACCAACGATCTGAGCCGCAATAGACAGCGGCGCAACTTGATCATCGTTTTAAGCATGATGGCAGTGATGATACTTGCGCTTGGGGGTCTATTGCTCTTTTTGAGCTTTGGGTTTGGTGGACCGCCCGATATTCCTGAGAGCCCGCCCGTGGCCGGGGCGCCTCCGCCGGCAACAAAGCCGCCACTCCCCCCTGCCCCACCTGCGCCTCCTGAGATTGGCGGCGCATCGAGAATCGACCAGTCGCTGATTTATCCCGGATCGCGGCAGACGATGGCAATCGCAGAACAAGGCGGTAAAAGCGTGCTGCAACTGCATTCTGACGACGCGCCTGCGAAAATAGTCGACTGGTATACAGAAAAGCTGAACGCTAAGAAAAAAGTTTCGATAATCGGACAGACAATCCTGCAGGCGGGAGATGTAACTGTCGTGATTGTAGGCGGCGACACCGGCTCCCAGATTCTGATCACGCGCGGCGGTGACCAGGATAAATGACGCATTCATGTCGTAGCATTGAGGGTTCCTCTGGTTCGATGCAATGGCGTGATCCGAATCCGCAAACAAGATGAGCCGCTCGGGCGTTAATGTGAAACCCTTGGAAAGCGTATAGTATCTGAGGCGATTGAAAACCATCGCATACGTGCGGAGAACGCGACATGATTGTTAGCAAGGCTTATTCGTCGCGACTCCAAAACTGACCGAGCTGAACGACAGGAGATGACTCGAATGAAATCAAAGAAGGCAACCTATAGTACGGGGCGTTTCGCGCCGGTGCTTGTGATGCTTGTTGTGCTGACTGCAGTGCTTCAGCTTTCGGCCTTCGGCCAGAGCAAGGCCAACAAGAAGGCGGCGGCGCCGGCTAAGAGCGTCAAGCAATACACGATTGAACAGTTTCTCAATACAACCGCTATCGGGAGCAGCTCATTCTCGCCCGATGAGAAGTCGATACTCGTTCACAGCAACAAGAGCGGCATCTACAACGTGTACTCGATTCCTGTGAGCGGCGGCGATATGAAGCAACTCACCCATTCCACGACCGAGAGCACATTCAGCATCGGCTACTTCCCGAATGACTCGCGCATCCTTTACACCCACGATCAGGGCGGCAACGAAAACAACCACATCTATGTGCTCGATGCTGATGGTAAAGAGAAGGACCTGACGCCCGGTGACAAGCTCAAGGCGCAGTTTCTGGGATGGAGCCACGACGGCAAGGCGTTCTACTTTATGACCAATGAGCGCGACGCTCGATTCTTCGACATCTACAAGATGGATGCTGCAAGCTTCGAACGAAAGCTGCTCTATCAGGACACAGTCGGATATCAATTCGGCGACATCTCGAACGATGAGAAATTCATAGCGTTCGTCAAGCCAAACACCACCTCGGATTCGGATGTTTACCTCTACAACGTTGTGTCAAAAGAGATGAAGAACATCACGCCCCATCAGGGCGACGTAGCCGCAAGCCCCGCAACGTTCGATCCCTCTTCGCGATATTTGCTTTATCAAACCGATGAAGGCAGCGAATTCTCTTACATTGCGCGATACGACCTGACTACCGGGAAGAAGGAACCGGTCGAGAAGGCGAACTGGGACATCGGGTTTACATATTTCTCGCACAACGGGAAATACCGGGTCGTCGCGATCAACGAAGACGCGCGTACCAGGATCAAGATCTACGACCGCGCCAGTGGCAAGCCCATCGCGCTGCCTGCTTTTCCCGCGGGTCAGATCACCTCGGTCAATATCTCTCGAAGCGAGAAGCTGATGTCGTTCTACTTCACCGGCGACAACTCGCCGAGCAACCTGTACGTCTACGACTTTGGCACGAAGCAGGTGCGCAAGCTGACCGACACGTTGAACCCGGAGATCGATGCGGCTGATCTGGTAGCGTCGCAGGTCATTCGATACAAATCGTTCGACGGGATGCAGATCCCATCCATACTCTACAAGCCTCATCAAGCGAGCGCCGCCAACAAGGCTCCCGCTCTGCTGTGGATACACGGTGGTCCCGGAGGTCAGACTCGAACCGGCTATAGCGGGGTGATTCAGTACCTGGTCAATCACGGCTACGTGATTCTGGGTGTGAACAACCGTGGAAGCTCGGGATACGGCAAGACGTTTTTTACCGCCGACGATCAGAAGCACGGTCGCGAACCCTTGTGGGACTGCGTGGAGGCGAAGAAGTACCTGGCGTCGCTTGACTACGTTGACACGTCGAAGATCGGAATTCTTGGGGGGAGCTACGGCGGGTACATGGTGCTTGCCGCGCTTGCGTTTAAACCCGAAGAGTTTGCGGTAGGCGTCGATTTGTTTGGCGTTTCCAATTGGCTGCGCACGCTTGAATCTATTCCGCCTTATTGGGAATCGTTCCGCAAGGCGCTCTACAAAGAGCTGGGCGACCCGAAGGCGGACCGCGAGAATCTCAGAGCAATCTCACCGCTCTTCCACGCGGACAAGATCACCAGGCCCTTGATGGTGCTGCAAGGCAAGAACGATCCGCGAGTCATCAAACCCGAGTCCGACGAGATTGTCGAAGCGGTGAAGAAGAAGGGCGGGGTCGTTGAATATGTTGTGTTTGACAACGAAGGCCACGGTTTCACCAAGAAGGCCAACGAGATTCGAGGGTACAAGGCGATCCTCGAGTTTCTGGATAAGTATCTGAAGGGACCGGACGCCGGGAAATAATTCGCAAGGGCCTCGATTTTGTACGCTTGCGCAACCAGTGCCCCGAACACCGCTAGAAGCTAGGAGTTCAGGCTTTAGCCTGGCAGTGATTTCCAAATCCCGCGACTTCGAAGATCACTACCAGGCTAAAGCCTGAACTCCATGCCAACCTCAGGAAGACAACAGACGCCACAGAACTCTTCTCCTTCTCCTGACGATGCTCGCCGCCGCTAGCCATGTGCTCTTGACGCGAGTCATTCCGCTTAATACCATTTGCGCGCTGCTGTGTCCTCACAATTTCAGACCGCCTAACGTCACGCCGCGAATTCGCGACAAGGAGAGACGAAATGGAACTAATCGCTCCGTCGAACA
>DATIFP010000063.1:0-4614 GCA_035455165.1 Blastocatellia bacterium | reverse complement strand
CCACTCAAGGCCATCAATATTATTCCCCGGGTCTGGCGCTTGCTGGAACGGGTCCGCCAGCAAGGCTCTGCAGCATACGCTCTGAAACAGAAACTCGGATTGAAGCGACTGGTGGGTGAGAGTCCGGCTTTCGTCGCTGAGGTAAAAAAGCTCCCGGTGATCGCCCGATGCGACGCCAGCGTGCTGATTCTTGGAGAGACGGGCACCGGGAAAGAACTATGCGCGCGATCGATCCATTACCTCAGCCCGCGAGCGAGCAAGCCGTTTGTGCCGGTCAACTGTGCGGCCATACCGGTTGAGCTTGTGGAGAACGAGTTATTCGGCCACGAACGTGAGGCATTCACTGGAGCTTCGTCCTTTCGCCCCGGGCTCATCAACGAAGCCGACGGCGGCACTCTGTTTATGGACGAGATCGATTGTATGTCTCTCGTCGCGCAGGTCAAACTCTTGCGCTTCCTTCAAGAGAAGGAGTATCGCCCGCTCGGGTCGATGAGAATGCGCCAGGCTGACGTGCGCGTAATGGCGGCAACTAATATCGACCTGGAGGAGGCTGTGCGAACGGGGAAGCTCCGCCGTGATCTCTACTATCGATTGAACGTGATTCCGCTTGTGTTGCCGCCGCTCCGAGAGAGACTCGAAGACATCCCGCTTCTTGCGCGCCACTTTCTCGCCAAGTACTCCGAGGAGTTCAACAGAGAAATGTCCGGCTTTTCGGCGGCCGCAATGCAGATGCTTCTGTTGTATGAGTGGCCCGGCAACGTGCGCGAGCTCGAACACATCATCGAACGAGCAACTGTGATGTGCGAGCGCCAGATGATCGGCCCGGATGATATCGGGCTGCCAACAGGAAAGGCGACCGCGCCTGACGCTTCGTTCCAAGAGATGAAGGCCGCAATGATAGCTCAGTTTGAGCGTAAGTATATTAGCGGGTTGTTGCGCGTCCATGAGGGGAACATCAGCAAGGCCGCGCGTGCCGCGCGAAAAGACCCGCGCGCGTTTCGTCAGCTCATCCGCAAGCATAATATCGATGTGATGACGTTCAAACCTGCCGAGCAGGTTGAGCGGCGAAGCGCCGCAGCCGCCGGCCACTCAAGTAAGCACCACCCTAAATAGACGACTCTAGCCGCCGCACCCCCTCGCAAGCCGTTAGCATTGGCGGCCAAGCGCTTTCGGGGATCGGTCAAACTCAGGAGCATTACCCGCTTCCTCTAGGATCATACTGTCCTAACGGAAACAAGCTTTCGAAAACAGCATTACTCGTCGTGTCTGCGCGATTGGCGGGATAAAGTGTTCCTACTTCCCGGCCCCCCGATCACATTCTGTAAGCAGTTAGCTACTGGCTCAATTGTTGCAGTGTCGTGCGGTTCAGACCCCACAGTCGGGTCTCAGGCATGTGCGGAACTTCAGAGCAAGCGTCCTACGAGATTTTGTCTTATTTGGTGAAGCATCCGGATGCTCTGGACACGTTGGAAGGTGTCGCCGAGTGGTGGGTGTTTGCACAGAAGATCGACAGCCGCACATTGCAAGTGGAGCAGGCGCTCGGCGACCTGGTCTCCAAAGGACTGGTCCTCGAGCGCAAAGGCCGGGATGGTCGATCACACTATCGGGTCAATCGCAGAAAGCTGCGCGAGATTTCATCATTCCTCAAACAGAGTACGCATATCGAATGACTGAAAGGGAGGACGTAAATGCCGACTACAGCTACGTACCCTGGCGTCTACATTGAAGAGGTTCCAAGTGGTGTGCGCACCATCGTTGGAGTAGCCACTTCGATTACCGCGTTCATCGGCGCCGCCGAACGCGGGCCGGTGAATGATCCCACCACGATCAACGGCTTCGGCGACTACGAACGCAACTTCGGCGGGTTGTCGTTGCTGAGCACGATGAGTTTCGCGGTGCGCGACTTCTATCTCAACGGCGGAAGCCAGGCGATCATCGTTCGCGTCAACAATGGAGGAGTTGCTGCTCACATGGACTTGCCCGGGGGATCGGGCACGCTTCAGCTCGACGCTGCGAGCGTCGGCGCGTGGGGCAACAACCTCAGCGCGCTGGTGGATTACGACACCAAGGACAAGGATTCCAGCAGCCCGACTCTGTTCAACCTCACCGTATCGGAAACCGATCCAACCACACAGCAGGTCGTCGCAACGGAGAAGTTCCTCAACGTCTCCGTCGACAAGAACAACACTCGTTATCTTCCGCGAGTGCTCGAGCAGAACTCGAACTTCGTGCGCGTGCACATAGACACCGTCAGCGGTAATCCCACCATCGGAACTGCTCGGCCGTTTGAGACCGTCACACTCGCGAGTCCGCCCGCCAGTCCGCCGGGCGCGGGCACTCCGGCGCCGGTCAAAGCAACGGGCGGTAAAGATGGAAGCGACGTAGCCGAAGGTCAATACGTCGGCGATGGAATGGAAGGCGCCAAGCAGGGACTGTTCGCCCTCGAAAAGGCGGACCTGTTTAATCTCCTGTGCATTCCGCCGTTTTCATTCGAGGCTAATGATGTCACCACGACGCTTGTCTCCCAGGCGGCTGCCTACTGCAAGAAGCGCCGCGCCATGCTCATCGTCGATCCGCCCAGCGCGTGGACCAACAAGAAGACGGCCAAGGACCAGTTCGTGGACCCGAACACCGAATTCGTGGGCACGCGCAGCAATTACGCGGCGCTGTTCTTCCCGCGGCTGAAGCAACCCAATTCGCTACGCGACAATCAGGTCGAAGAGTTCGTGCCTTGCGGCGCGGTCTCCGGGATCTTCGCCCGAACCGACGCTCAGCGCGGAGTGTGGAAGGCGCCGGCCGGTCAGGATGCAACTCTGGTCGCAGTTCCCCAATTGAGCGTATCGCTGACTGACGACGAAAACGGCGAGCTGAATCCGCTTGGCATCAACTGCCTGCGCGCATTCCCGGTGATCGGCCGCGTGGTATGGGGCGCGCGCACGCTCGAAGGCGCGGACCGGCTGGCCTCCGAATGGAAGTACATCCCGGTCCGCCGCACCGCGTTGTACATCGAGGAGAGCCTGTATCGCGGAACACAGTGGGTGGTCTTCGAGCCAAACGACGAACCGCTCTGGGCGCAGATCCGGCTCAATGTCGGGGCTTTCATGCAGGGGCTCTTTCGCCAGGGCGCGTTCCAGGGAAAGTCTCCGCGGGAGGCTTATTTTGTGAAGTGCGACAAGGAGACGACGACCCAGGACGACATAAACAAAGGCGTGGTCAACATCCTGGTCGGGTTCGCGCCGCTGAAGCCGGCCGAGTTCGTGATCATCAAGATCCAGCAGATTGCTGGACAGATCGAGACCTAACTGGTCGCGCGCCCACGAGGTCAGCGATCACATAAAGAGAGGAAGCCATGGCCCAGTTCACCGTCAATGCAACACGTTTCGACCCGTACAAGAACTTCAAATTCCGCGTGAAGTGGGATGGGAGGTACGTTGCCGGAGTCAGCAAAGTAGGCTCGCTCAAACGCACCACCGAGGTGGTCAAGCATCGGGAGGGAGGCGATCCGTCGAGCACTCGCAAATCGCCGGGCCGGACGGAGTTCGAAGCTATCACCCTTGAGCGGGGCGTCACTCACGACACCGAGTTTGAAAAGTGGGCAAACAAAGTGTGGAACTTCGGCGCGGGACTCGGAGCCGAGGTCTCGCTCAAAGACTTTCGCAAGGACATCATCATCGAGTTCTACAACGAAGCGGGTCAGCTCGCGATCTCCTACAAGGTCTTCCGCTGCTGGGTGTCGGAATATCAGGCCATCCCCGATCTGGATGCAAACGCCAATGCTGTAGCGATCCAGCACATCAAGCTTGAGAACGAGGGTTGGGAGCGCGACGTGGATGTGACCGAGCCGGCCGAGCCGACCTTCACTGAGCCACCGATATAAAGCCGAACGAGGATTGAAGAGGATCGAGGAATCAATCCTCTATCTTCGATTCCATATCTCGACTCTTTATGCGTCCGCTTTCAGCCTCGGAATTGTTAAACGCCTGGGAGAAGAGTCTCAGCGAACCTCCCTCAACTCGAGCGCTGGCGCTTCTGTCGGCTGCGTGTTCCGACGTCGCGCCACAAGCGCTCGCGCGACTCAGCATCGGCCAGCGCGACGCGCGACTGCTGACGCTGCGGGAATGGGCCTTCGGCGCGCAACTGGACAGCGTTGCAAACTGTCCGAACTGCGGCGAGCAACTTGAGTGGACTCTGGACGCCGCCGAACTTCGAACAGCGCCGCAAGCGGAGCCGGTCGGAGAGCTATCGCTTGACGTCGATGAATATCACGTGAGGTTCAGGCTGCCCGACAGCCTGGACGTGGCTGCAGTAGCCGATTTCAAGGATTTGATCTCGGCTCGGCGCGCGTTGTTTGAGCGCTGCATCCTGGCCGCCAGTCGCAACGGGCAGCAGATCACAGCCGCAGAGCTGCCCGAGTTTGTTCGAGAGGCTTTGGTGAAACAAATGTCGCAAGCCGATCCGCAGGCCGACACCCGACTCGATCTGACCTGCCCGGCGTGCAGTCACTGCTGGCAGCCGGTTTTCGACATCGAGTCATTCTTCTGGAGCGAGATTAACGCGTGGGCCCGGCGCCTTCTACAGGAAGTCCACACGCTGGCGAACGCCTACGGCTGGCGC
>DATIFP010000062.1:0-56703 GCA_035455165.1 Blastocatellia bacterium | reverse complement strand
AGTGCCTCGGACGACTATACGCTGAACGTTTGGGACAGCGAATCATTTGAGAGAATTGCGATGCTTTGCGGTCATCAGAACTTCGTCAAGGCGTTTTCTTGTTCGGACCGATTGGTCGTCTCGGGAGGGTGGGACAGAACTCTGAAATTTTGGGAGATAGGGACGTGGCGAGAGCTGGCCACGCTTGAGGGACACGACGGTGAAATTGAAGACTGCTGCTTTTCGCCAGACGGCCGATGGGTGTTGTCCGAGGCGTGGGACGATAACTTCAAAATCTGGGACGCCCAGAGTTTTCAGTGCGTCGCCACTTTTCCGGGTCGCGGCGATGTTGTTCGCTGCTCAAGCTTCTCTCCTGATGGCGGCCGCGTAGTTTCGATAGCCGGCAAAACACGCCTGAGTATATGGGATTTCAATAAAGGGCAAGACCTGATCGATGTGGTGACCAATCACACGGACTACATAAATTGGTGCGGGTATTCTCCCGACGGCGAGTTGATCGCGTCAGCCTCCAAAGATGGGACGGTGAGATTGTGGGACGCGCAAACAGGAAAGCACACCGGGACGCTGGAAGGACACAAGGAAGAGGTCCTGGCCTGCGGATGGTCGCGCGCCGGACGGCGACTTGTGTCCAGCTCAAGAGACACCACCTTGAAGGTTTGGGAAGTGTCCCGACTCGAGTCAGGTATCCTCAGAGCTGTTCATGCCGGCGGCGTACGTAGATGCGACTACTCTCCTTCCAATCGCCGGATTGTGACCGCGTCCTGGGATGGAACTTTGAAGGTGTGGGACACCGAAACGGGTGCGGAGGCAGCTAGCTTTGCGGAGCACCGATTGCCGGTGAGCTCGTGTCGGTATTCACCGGACGGGCGGTGGATCGTATCAGGATCGGGATTTCTGGGTGGCGGCTCGCTCGAGATGTGGGACGCGGAAACTGGTTCGCGCGTGGCTTCACTCGCCGAGGGTGAGATAAACGACTGCGTGAACGCTCCAAGCGGAGAAATGATCGTTTCAGTCTCGGAAGACGGCTCGTTGACTATGACAGACCCGACGTGGAAAGTGCGTATGGGAAAGCTCTCCGGACATTCGGATTCGATCTTCGCTTGCGCGTTCTCTCCAGACGGACGCCAAATAGCTTCAAGTTCGTGGGACCAGACAACTGTGCTATGGGATGCCGAATTCTGGGACAGCGACGACGGTCGAATCATGGTCAGAATACCGACGCATGTGGAGGGATTCCGAGCGCGGAATTTGTCGCTTGAGGGCACTTCGTCTCATCCCTCTGACTACACACCCGAACAATGGCAAGCTTTGGTTGGATTCGGCATTGCCACGTTAAGGACTCGTGCAGAACAAGTCCCGGGTCCACTTTATTCGCCAGACGGAACCAGAATCGCTTTGCCTGCCTCGAGCAACAGCCTTGCAATCTGGTCTCTCCAACCTTGCCAAATCGTGGCTGTGCTTACGGGTTCCAGCGAGAAGATTCTGGTCGATCAGTACTCCCCTGACGGCAGGCGCATTGTGACAGGAGCGAGTGACGGAAGCCTGCAGATCTGGGATGCAAGATCGGGGAACAGTATCCACACGCTCATCGGACACACAGGGGCAGTCCGCGGGGTGAGCTACTCGGCGGATGGGCGTTGGCTGGTCTCCGGGTCCGCCGATTGTACAGTGAAGGTATGGGACGGCGTTCGCGGAGTGGAGGTCGCCACTTTCCCTGCGGGTGCGGGAATCACCGCATTGAGTGTGGCCCATGATGGCCAAAGCATTGCCGCGGGTGATGACCTCGGTAGGCTGTATTTGTTAGGGTTGCGCGGTAAGGAGCATGGCCGGCCAATAGTTACGCTGGGATTCCTTTATCGCTTCAGCGAAGCTCGCTGGGAAGGCGAGCCCTCCGCGCGATGCGTGGCGTGCGGAGATCGGTTTTCGCCCTCTCAAGGTACGGTTGAAGCAATCCGGAGCATCGCGGAAGACGCGAATCTCGACCGCAACGATTCTCCGTCGGAGAAGCTCCCCGAGCAGGTATGGGAGGACCCGAGCCTGCTTCCAGATTGCCCGAATTGCGGAGCCCCGCTTCGCTTGAATCCGTTTATCGTAGACAACCGAGATGGCTATTGAGCGATTTCCCTTTCTATCGCACGGCGGCGTGCCGCGGATCTTCGCGTTCCTTGTCGAATTCGCCCTTAGGAATGCTCCACGGTTCGGACTCAACCGCCCCGCGCGATCGCACAATGAGGACAAAGAGCTCTTCTTCGATGCGTCTGTAGATTAAAACCCCGGCTGAATTCCTGATACTCATCGCCTGATTCCTGATGTCCCTGATTGCACACGCTATGCCGCCGATGTAGTTGGCATTCTGCGGCCACATCACCATTTGTTGAGTTTCCCCGCACGACTAGCCGCTCGGCCGAGAACTCAACGAGGGCTTGTGTGTCTTATACACCCTTTAGAAGAAATTCGCCGATCCGCGCGTTCTGACGGCGCGGCACAGCATTCGCCGTACGCAATGTGTTTCGTTGAGACCATCAGTTCGAGACATCAACGAGGGTGATCATAGCGCCTCTTGGTTGGGGAACCACGATGAAATGGAAATACTGCATACCTCACGTTTGGAATTCGCCTGAAGACAGAACCGTGTGGGAGGACGTCTATCTCTTGCCCGAGGACCGAAGCAATGGAGGCAAGTCCTACTGGTTCACTCTCAATGCCCTGACTTTCGGGGCAGCCGGCATCGATGAACAATATCCCACCGATCCTGATGACCCGTTCGGGTTTGGCGCCCGCGAGCTTGTCAGAGAGATGAATCTTCGCTTGCTCGGAGACAGAGACTACTTCATCACCCCCGTCCTCGATATGGTTGCCAGGGTCGACGACTTCAATATGAGTGAGTTGCTCGAGTGGACAAAGGTCTTCATCAGGGATCACTTCGGCGATCCAGATCCGGTGCTTGTGCAAGGCGAGCTCTCGGACTTCGCCGGCACTAACAATCACGCAGCCGAGATCGGCCGGATAACCGAGGCCCTGGAGGCCGGAGTGCCGGAAGAAGAAGTCATCTACTACCAACCGACGCTCGATCGCGGTGAGCCGAAACCTAGCTAGGCCGAACTCAATGCACGGCTGTCCGCCAGTACACAACTCAACTGCTCCAAATCAACCTCCACAACAAAACATCACTGGAATCGCTGCTTTCTTCGGCGGTCTTCGCCTGGCACGACGCTCGCAGTTACACATCGCGTGAGAAAGGAACTCAACGCGCACTTTCGATCAGAGGGAGTTGTTGTCGGAACACGAGCGCTACCTTCATCGGAGGGGCAAGAGGGGTGAGATTGACGGTGATCCTTTGTGATCGGCTGGGGCCTCACACAGTGCAATGGATGTGAAATGGGAATCTTGGTTCGGGGAGCGCGTGTGATTCTCGGTCATTCGACGACGGGGGAGTCGAACTGTGATGTCATTGCAAGGACAGGTTTCACGCAAAGATCGCAAAGATCGCAAAGACGCCAAGAAGGAAGCCGGGAGAATGCAGGACAAGATCTTTGAAGCTTTTCTAAAGCGCCAGTACGAAGAAGGCATCGCTCTGGCTGAGTCAAGCGATTTGCTGGAGCTTTATCCGATCGCAGGTGATCCGCCCAACCGGTACGTCGCTCAGTTTCGCTGCAAGGGGCTGATGCGAGATCCGAATGGTGAGGTCGTTGAAACGGACTACTTCGAAGTCGGCATCTGGTTTCCCTCGGATTACCTTCGCCGCGCCGAGCCGTTTCAGGTGTTGACATGGCTGGCTCCCTGGGACGTGTTTCATCCCAACATCAGCGATAAGGCGCCGTTCATATGCGTCGGCAAGCTCGCGCCAAACACCACGTTGGTCGACATTCTGTATCAGTGCTTCGAAATCATCACCTACAACAAGGTGACGATGCGCGAAGACGACGCGCTAAACGCGAACGCGTGCGTTTGGGCGCGTGAGAATCAACATCGATTCCCGATCGACCGCCGTCCTCTGAAGCGACGCGCCCTCGATCTGAGGATCGAACAACCGGCGAAGGTGGGTGAGCAGTGATGCGTCCGGCAAACAGACGAGAGAAACAGATCGCGATGTTGCTTGAGAAGTGCGGGTCATCCGTCGAGCGCACCGGGGTCGGACGTTGGGACTTCGAGATCGCCAACGGCAAATCCGTGCCGGCAACCGCGCGGCTGATTGAAGAGTGGCTGGTTCTGCATGCGCCCGTCATTGATCGGGTCGTGCGCCCTGATTTGTGGGAGCTGCTTCAACTCAATGCAGCTCTCGACGGCGGCAGCAGATTCGTGATGCTGCCAGATAACCGCTCGGTCCATGTTCGTGCGGACCTCGTCTTTCTCGATGAGGAAGAACCGGATGGCGACGCCGAATCTCATACAGGAAACGCTTTTGCGGATCGGCTGCGCGACGCTTGCGCCGGGCTGAAAACCGCTTTTGGAAGGTTTCACAGCAGAAACAGAAGTCAGGAGAGGCGATCTCACTCGCTCTTCGCTTCAAGGGAGCAAGAGGAGCGCTGTTCCGAGGCGATCCGAAGCCGCTGCGGCGAAACCGTGTGGCAGTTCAGTGAGCGATCACCTGGGAATCTGGTTATAGATCTCAACGCAGAGGCCGGTTTCTATCAGGCAGTGGTTCAGGCCCGGGGCGAAGGCGCTCTGGTTTCCGCGGAGATCGCTAGATGGGAGCAGCTGCCACAGTTGAGCAGGCAAGCCCTCGGACTACTGCTTCTCAAAGCCGGGGCGCTCTTGAGATTGGTCCGGCCAGCAGTTGAAGAACACGAAAGCCACATCGGAGCGCGTTTCGAGGTGAGATTCACTTCAATGCCCTCGGCGGCAGAGTTGGATCTCTCCTTCTCATTCCTGTCTGTCGCATGCTCGTTGTGCGGGCGGGAGGCGAGGGCCGTTGAGGACGTAGTCGTCGCCAGGGAGTATCTGGAAAGCGAAGGTCACGCTGCGGAGCGTGCCACCGCTTCTGAAGCGATGCTCGCAGCCGCGGACTAAATATGTTCGACGAAACAGTGTCCGGCAAACTTCAGTTTGTCGGTGTTGCAAACGGTCGGGACTTGAAGAACTTTCCGGCAAACTGAAGTTTGCCGGACTCATACAGGAGGGCAACGAAAATGGGAGCACCATCACAACTTGGAATCGGGCTGCAGGTGAGCGACGTGTCAGGGCAGAAGCTTCACAATGTCAGCAACGTTCCGCCCGATGCCACGGTCGGAGAATTGATACAAGGTATGCTCGGCCAGATGAACCTGCCGCAGAACGACGTGAGCGGTCGTCCGCTGACTTACCACGCACGGCTCGAGCGCGAAGGCCGGCACCTTCACGCATCCGAACGAGTCGGCGATGCGGTACAAAACGGCGACAAGGTTGTCCTGCAGCCGAACATCGACGCCGGAAAGTAGTCATTGCTCATTAGTCAGCGGACATACGCAATTGGCGTGTGACTTGACGGTCAAATGACCAGTGACGAAGGACGACATCATGTCGACTAATGGATATCAGTACGTCATCGAATTGTTTCGCGAGGACGACTCGCCGCTTGGGCAGGCGTCAGTCAAGGTTGACTGGGGACCTGCTGAGGAGTGGGCCAGGTTTCAGGCGTTGCGGCGGGGCTTGCTTGCGTCGAAGGAGCCGGGCCGCGTGGCGGCGATCGAGCCGATCTGGCTTCGAGAAGTCGGAGAACCGTACCTCGAGGGCTTTCGCGTGAAGGTAGTTACCGACGACGGCGACGTCGCCATCGATTTTTCGAGTAGCTACTTCAAGGCACTGGCGACTCAAGCCTCGAGTCATTTCATCGACAAGGGCCGCCTCGAGAACGGCCAGAAGTTCCGCTATTTGGCCGCTGCGTTCCGGAGGGAAGCTGAACCGGCGAGCGGCGCCCGGCTTCAGTTCACAACCGAGGAGGTCGCGCCATCGATCGCAATTAGAGACTCGTCCCTTGGCGAATCGCTTGCGGAGTCGGTGCCTCACGGGACCATCTGCGTTGGAGACGTGCCGGTCTTCGTGCCTCAGCGTGTTTTGGACGAAGCTGCGGTGTTGAGCCGCAGCGCCGGAGCAAGGGAAACGGGCGGGATTCTCATTGGGCACCTCCATCGGGACGCGACCGTGCCGGAGGTATTCGTTGAGGTGACCGCACAAATTCACGCCCGGCATACCGAAGCCGATCTGACCAAGCTTACGTTCACCGCCGAGACGTGGACCGAAGTACAAGCCGCGATCGACCTTCGTCGGAAGAGCGAACTCATGCTTGGGTGGTGGCATTCGCATCCTGTGCGCGAGTGGTGCAGGGAATGCCCCGTCGAGCGACAACAGGTTTGCAGGATGGCCGGCGATTTCTTCAGCGCGCACGATCACGCGCTCCATCGGACGGTATTCCCCAGCGCTCACAGCATCGCGCTGGTGGCTAACGATCTGGCAACCGGCGACGTGACGTTCTCGGCGTTCGGATGGAGGGATGGTTTGCTCGAATCCCGCGGATTTCACATCGCGCGGGAGGCGCGCCGGGCGGCGCCGGCCCAGGCGGAATAGGTTGTGAGCGGCACCTGTACATAAGCTTGTCCCGCAATAGGAGACGGTAATGACACGTTTGAATCGACAGGACGCGGACATCGCAACTCTTCTCAATCAGCTGACCGCGGTTGGCGCCGACGCCGCTTCAATCGAAGAGAAGGTGCAGCTCGCGCAGCTTATCCGATCGCAATCGCGTGATGCTGCGAGGCAGGTAGACGAGTTTCTGATCGATCAGGCGATGCGCTTGCGGCAGGGATTGAATGACGCATTTGATAGCCAGCAGAAGCTGCAGGTAATTCTCGATAACTTGACCTCGCCGCCCTGGCACCCGGCGATTTTTCTCGGCCTCGCACCGATGGAAAGCCGAGAGGCTGCGATGGTGATGTACGCGAACTCACGCCGCGTAGTGACGATTGGCGAAGAGGTGGACCCCTATTCACTGGCTGTAGGCGATGAGGTGCTTCTGGGTCACGAGCTGAACGTGGTGGTTGGAAAGTCACCTTACAACTTCTTTCAGAGCGGCGAGACGGCGACTTTTGACCGCTACTTGCCGGATCGGCGTCTGGTGATCAAGCACCGAGACGATGAGGTGATCGTCGATGCCGCGGCCTCGCTCTCGATTTGTGAACTGAAGCCCGGCGACCTGGTTCGATGGGACCGAAACACCTTGATGGCTTTTGAAAAAGTCGACCGCTCGAAAGGAACCGAGTTGTTTCTCGAAGAGACTCCGCGGGAGAGCTTCGAGAACATCGGCGGACTCGGCCGCCAGATCGAGGAGCTACAGCGCTCGATTCGCTTGCACCTCTACCACTCGGAGACCGCGAGAAAGTACCAGCTTCGGCAAAGAGGTTCGGTTTTGCTGGTCGGACCGCCAGGCACGGGCAAGACGATGATGGCGCGTGCGCTTGCGAACTGGCTCGGGACGATTTCCAGGTCCGGTCGCGCTCGCTTCATGAATATCAAGCCGGCGGGCCTCCACAGTATGTGGTACTCGCAGAGCGAAGCGAACTATCGCGAAGCCTTTCGCGTCGCGCGGGAAGCCGGGGACCAGGATCCGGAGGTCCCTGTCGTGATGTTCTTCGACGAAGTCGATTCGCTGGGCGCGTCGCGCGGACACTCACTCATGCGAATCGACGATCGCGTGCTGACGGCTTTCATGACAGAGCTTGATGGGTTGGACTCGCGGGGCAACATATTGGTGGTCGGCGCGACCAACAGGCGCGATGCGATGGATCCGGCGCTGTTGCGACCCGGCAGGCTTGGCGATCTCGTCCTCGAGGTGCCGAGGCCAAACATGAAGGCTGCGCGCGAGATCTTTCGCAAGCACCTTCAGGCCGACGTTCCATACTCGGTCGAAGGGTTCGCTTCGAGCGAGGCTCGTCGCGAGATCATCGAGTCGGCCGTCTCGCGAGTCTACTCCCCCAACGGCGACAGCGATTTGCTCACGATCACGTTCCGAGACGGGAAGAGGCGGACGGTTCGGGCTAAGGAGCTCATCAGCGGGGCGAGCATCGCGAAGATCGCGATCTCGGCAAAGGAACGCGCATGCGTGGAAGAAGTCGAAACCGGCGAGTCCGGGGTTCGGTTGAAGCACGTATTGTCCGCGATCGCCGAGGAGTTTGAAACCATCGCTGGCACGCTGACCCCGGCGAATTGCCGGCAACACCTTACGGATCTGCCTCAGGACGTAGACGTGGTGCGAATCGAAGCCATTAAGAGGACGGTGCCGCGCGCACATTCGTATCTCCACGTTGCGTGAGGGTGGTTAATGGATCTGAGAATCGGGAGTCATTTGAACTTGAGAGTGCAGATTTCAGATCTCAGATTTCAGATGGCAGATTGGAGGCTTACCGATGAATCAGAGTGAACGAACAAAGCACATAAAGCCAAAAACGGCACAGCGGAGAGCGGAGAGAACC
This sequence comes from Blastocatellia bacterium, assembly GCA_035455165.1. Taxonomy (GTDB): domain Bacteria; phylum Acidobacteriota; class Blastocatellia; order UBA7656; family UBA7656; genus Onstottus_A. The sequence goes on along the minus strand of DATIFP010000062.1, from coordinate 48,259 downwards.
AAAGTGGAGTGGACAAGGGTGGAGAAACCGCCAGAGGAGAGGACAAGAGCGGAGAGGCCAAAGGATTCGGCGCTTCTGCCAAAGCTGTGCGGCGCAGACATCGAACTCGGGAATTTCATTCTGGGGCTGGAAGCGCACCGTCCAACCGGGTTCGAAGCTTCGCGTCTGCTTTTGAGAGAGATCGAGGGTCTGCCGCGAGCGGACAAGTTCCGCGGTGAGCCTTGCGACTGCCCGGCTTGCAGACGCGATAGAAGCTCCGCGCAAGAGCGCGGGCTTGCGGGAACCTCGGAGGGCAACGGTGAAGTGCAGGTGCGAGTCAACGCGCAGGATTGGGGGCGCAAGTATCTGCCCTCGAACGGCGGGTGCGTTTACATTGATCTGGATCACCTCGAGCTGTGCTTGCCCGAGGTGCTGAGCGCCTTCGACCACGTCGCCTGCTGGCACGCAATGCTGCGAATTGCTCGCGCGGCACTTGATAATACGAACTCAAAGTTGCCCTCCGGAACCAAGGTCCAGGTGCTGGTAAACAACAGCGACGGGAAGGGCAATTCGTACGGGAGCCATCTCAACTTTCTGATCACCAGGCGCGCGTGGGACAACATCTTTCGCCGGAAGATTCACTACATGCTGTACCTGGCGGCCTTCCAGGCCTCGAGCATCGTATACACCGGCCAGGGAAAAGTTGGGAGTGAAAACGGCGCCGCGGAGGTCGACTTCCAGCTGTCGCAGCGGGCGGATTTCTTCGAGAGGCTGCTTGGCGCGCAGACAACTCACAATCGTCCTATCGTCAACAGCCGCGACGAACCGTTGTGCGGGCGCCGGTGGAAGGCCGACGAGGATGACGCGGCCGGCGAGATGGCGCGCATGCACGTGATCTTTTTCGACAACACTCTCTGCCACGTCGCCAGTCTGTTGAAAGTTGGGGTAATGCAGATCGTGCTGTCGATGATTGAGGCCGAGGAAGTCAACACGGAGCTGCTGTTGGACGACCCGGTCGAAGCGGTGCTCAACTGGAGTCACGATCCTACGCTACAGGCGCGAGCCGCTATGACGTCGGGGGAGGAGCTTACCGCGGTCGAGCTTCAGCTCAGGTTTCTTGCCGAAGCGAAGCGGTTCACCGCTCGCTACGACTCTGAAAATATTACGCCGCGCGCTGCAGAAATAATCGCGCTCTGGGAGGACACGCTTCTCAAGCTTCAGGCAGGAGACCTCAGCGCGTTAGCGCCTCGGCTCGACTGGGCGTTGAAGTATTCGCTGTTGCAGGGAGTGCTCGATCAGAGGCCCGACCTTTCATGGTCATCGCCCGAAATAAAGCATCTGGATCACCTCTACTCGAGTCTCGATGTATCCGAGGGCCTCTACTGGGTATTTGAGAAAGCAGGCCTTATTCATCGAGTGGTCAGCGAAGGACTGATCCAGCAACTCACCGCGAACCCGCCGGAGGATACCCGCGCGTGGACGCGAGCGATGTTATTAAGGTGGGCGGGTCCGGATGCGGTGGAGGACGTGGATTGGGACTCGATTCTATTCAAGACCGGCAGCGAACGAAATCGAGGTCGATATCGCAAGCTTGAGATGTCGAATCCGCTCGCGTTTACCAGGGCCATTTCTGAACCAGGCTTCGAAAATGCGAGCTCGCTGGATGAGTTGCTCGATGCCCTGGGACCGACGAAGAACGATCAAGGTTCGGAAGCAAGAATCGAGGCGGGCGGCAGAAGCATGGCGCTCGCGCCGATCCAATACAGTTGGGAGCGGGACCTGAGAAACAAGAAAGGGGGACAGAGACATGAGCGTACGTGAAAGAATCGATGACGATCGCAATCGACAAGCTGGAGATCCTGCCGACAACGGACCAGCAGATGTAAATCTGGGTCGGGCCCGGCTGGCGGGTCAGGGTCTGCTCGCCGCGGGCGCCGATGCCATTCAGAAAGCGCTATCCGGCGACAGCGAGTCGTTCCTGGCAGCGACTCGCCAACAAGGAGGTCAGTAACCGTGGCCGAAAGGCTTATGGGCGTTGAAACTGAATACGCGTTCAGCGCGCAATCGACAAACGGAGCGCTCGACCAGAACGAATTCATAAATCGTCTGATGGAGCTCGCAAGGAGAAGGCTCGTGCACTTGCCGGGAGTTGGGGGTGGATTATATCTGGAGAACGGCTCGCGGCTTTATGTGGACTACGGCAACCACCCCGAGCTCGCCACACCCGAGTGTGCGAATCCCTGGGATGTCGTCCGTTACATTCTGGCGGGCGAGCGCATCCTGGGGAAATTGGCGGGGGATCTCGAGCTGCAGTTTCCCTACGCCAGAGTGATGTTGTTCAAGTCGAACGTGGACTACGCGGGAGGGTGGACGACCTGGGGGTGTCATGAATCCTACTCGCACGCGGCTGACGCGGGCTCGCTATCCGATCAGATCATTCCCCACCTGGTGACGCGAATCATCTATACGGGAGCGGGCGGGTTCGATTCAACTTGCCGAGGCTTGGCGTTCACGCTCTCGCCGCGCGTGTTTCACCTTGCGAATGTGGTATCGAACAACTCGACTTCGGATCGTGGGATCTTCCACACAAAGGATGAATCGCTCAGCCGGCCGGGCCTTCATCGACTGCACATCATTTGTGGCGAGAGCCTGTGCTCGGAGACTGCAATGTGGCTGAAGGTAGCCACGACTGCGCTTGTGGTTGCGATGGCCGAGGCGGGGGTTAGACCCGGGCATGGCCTGGGTTTGCGCTCGCCCGTCGATGCGATGCGCCAGATTGCGTTGGATACATCGTGCGCACAGAGCGTCTCCCTGATCGATGGACGGCGGCTGAGCGCGATCGAAATTCAATATCAGTATTTGACGCTGGCCGAACGGAACCTTGACCGCTCATTCATGCCGAGATGGGCGGAAGATGCATGCCGTGAGTGGCGCGCAATGCTGAACCTACTGCTCGAGGCTCCAGAGTCCGTTTCCACGAGGCTCGATTGGGCGATCAAGCGCGCCATGTACGAGGATCATTTTGAGCGCAGGGGGATCGATTGGAACTCGCTTCCACACTGGACGCGCGTCTTAAACGAATTGCACCAGGCGCAAGATATGACCGATCACTACGCTCATCCTATGACGGCTGAATTCGTGCTGAATGTGTCCGGACCTCTGTACGACACCGCACAGCGCTTGAGACCTTTCCTGCGCGAGAAGGGTTTGAGCTGGGACGCCCTCGACACTGTGATCGCCGTCAAGAAAGAGCTGTTCGAAGCGGACATGCGCTTTGGTGAACTGGGTGACGGCGGAGTGTTCGCCGACCTTGCGCGAGCCGGGGTGCTGGATCATTCCGTTTCCGGGGTCGACCAGATCGATGCCGCTACAGGTCAGCCGCCCACGGTGGGCCGCGCGTTGCTGCGTGGAAACGCCGTAAAGCGATTGGCCGGCAGGAATGGTGACTATCAGTGTGATTGGCAAGGTGTGTTCGATCTAAGGGCGAAGCGGGTGCTGGATCTCTCCGAACCCCTCGAGCACACGGAACGGTGGTTGGACTACGAACAAGCCCCCGCGAGCGCGGCGTTGCCATTCACCGATATGTTGTCCAGAGCGTACGATTGATCGGAACTGCCCTTGATGCGAGTCGCGATGTGCGCGACGGAGAGACCTTTGATGGCCCGCGTTGAGCAAGAACTCGAGAAACGGTTGAAGCAACTTCGCGTGCGCGTCGATGTGCCCGACGGCGACACTGTCTTGCTGCGCAATGTGCCGGCGAACGGACGGTTCTTCAGCAAATCACGGACGAATTTGTTGATAAAAAGGCCGCGTCAAGGCCTGCCTTATTTGATTTGCGTTGATGAAGACCTCGACTACACGGGAACCGATTCCGAAATGACTCGAGCCTTCGTCGGCGGTCACAAACAGCAGGGCTGGCGGGTGCTCTCGGTTGGACACTGCGCCGGAGCGGATCTTCGACAGGTGATGGAAGAAGCTCTCAGTGTCGTCGGCTTCGACGGCCGGGAGCCGGAGCTGAAGGTGCAAGCTCCCCTCGCTGAACCTCTCGCTTCCGGCAAGCTTCTGGCGAGCTTCGCGACAGAAGTAACAACCAGTGCGGCCGATGAACCGACGATCGGCCGGGAAGAAAGAACCGAAGAGGTCGCGTCGAGCTTGCTTCAGTGGCAAGTGCGCTTGCCGTTGATAGTCGGGGAGTCTGGCGTGGGCAAGACGAACCTCGTGCGCGCCGTCGCGCGGAAGTTGAGACAGCTCCGTCCAGCCTTCAAGGTTTTGTCGGTCGAGCTCGGCGCCGTAATGGCCGGGACCCTGTTTGACTCCGAGCGCGAGAGTCTCTTGATTGCGCTTCTCAAGGACGTAACCGATGCGTCTGAAGCAATCGTAGTTCTGGAGCACCTCGAAATGGCATTGCTCGGTGTGCCCAGGGGTCATCTCCTGCTTGGGCAAGCGCTGGATCGAGGCGCGCGCCTCATCGGGACGACCCTGCCGGGCTATCAGTCAAGGTTCGAAATCGAGCCTTTGTCACGACGAGTTCAAGTAACGGAGCTCGCGGAGATGAGTCTCGGCGAAACCGGAGAAGTGGTCTCGTTGCTCGGCAATAGGATCGCAGAGCATCATCAGATAGGGATTGGCGCTACGCCTCTGGAGTCGATAGTCGAGGCGGCGCTTCCGCTCGACGGGCGCTTTCCCGCCAAAGCCATCGCGCTCCTCGACGCGGCGTGCGCGCGAGCAGTTCTGGCAGGTGAAAACGAGTTGAGCCTGTTTGACGTATATTCGACTGCCGCTCGATTTCGCCAGGACGATAACAGTTGACTGGATCGGCCATCGGACCCTGGCAGATCCTTGGCAACCTTTCGCGAGCGAACATCTCCACGATAAACGATCCGCCAACTGCGTTTTGGTGGTATTATCGCCGCTCCCTTTACTCGACGCATTGTTTGGATTTGTCAGCAGCCTATTAGAGGAGCAACAAACGTGGAAATCTATCCCGGCACCATCCATCTGCAAGGCTTTTTGACGTTGAGGGAACAGAAGGCCCTGGTGAAGCGCTGTAAAGAAATCGGCAGCGCGCCGGCTGGCTTCTACACTCCGAAGGTTCGAGACTCAGCTTATATGCATATCAAAATGGTTTGCCTTGGCAAGCACTGGAACGCGAGGACCTACAACTACGAGCCAACCAGATCAGATTACGACAACCTCCCGGTTCAGGAGATTCCGGAGGACTTGAAGCGGCTCGCCAGGCGCGCGGCCTTAGCGGCAGGTATGCGAATTGAACCTGATGTGTGTTTGTTAAATTACTACCCCGAGGAGGGGCGTCTTGGCCTGCACCAGGACAAAGACGAACGCCCTGAGACGATCGAGGCCGGCATTCCCGTGGTTTCATACTCGCTCGGTGACACCGCCAAGTTCCTGATTGGCGGCACGCGACGCAAGGACCCGGTCAAAGCCGTTTTGCTGAAATCAGGCGACGCACTGGTATTTGGCGGCCCAAGCAGACTTCGATTTCATGGAGTGTCGGGGTTAGTATCTGGCACGGCGCCCGAAGGGCTCGGGGTCAAAGGAAGATTCAACCTGACGTTCCGACAGTACTGACTCTCAAAAGCGCTACTCTGCCGCTAAAAGTGGCCCCGAGGTATCGGTCCTGCTTGTAGGGCTCTCATTCGGAAAAAGACGCACGCGAGGCCAGGGAACGACCGATGCACCAGGCAAACGCCCCAAATTTGTCAGTCGAGCTTGGATCAAGGAACGACGAATGAACGACTCGTCCTCACTCTCCAGCACGCAGCGGGGGCTCGTGCAGGCAAGGCTTGCACGGGAACCCCTGGGTAAAAAAGAGGTGAGGATCTTTGTGTCGTCGTCCTTTCGAGATATGCAAGAAGAACGCGATGAACTGGTGAAGCGCGTCTTCCCGCGGCTGCGAAAAATTTGCCAGAAGCGTGGCGTCGCGTGGAGCGAAGTTGATTTGCGTTGGGGGATCACCGACGAGCAGAAAGCCGAAGGCAAGGTTCTGCCGATCTGCCTTGCGGAGATCGAGCGTTGTCGTCCGTATTTCATCGGATTGCTTGGTGAGCGCTACGGATGGATACCCGAGGAGATTCCTCAAGCACTGGTCGAACAAGAACCGTGGCTGGCAGAACATCGCACCAGATCGGTAACCGAGCTTGAAATCCTTCACGGCGTGTTGCTGAACCCACAGATGGCCCAGCAATCATTCTTCTACTTTCGCGATCCTTCGTTTGCCGAGTCAGTCCCGCCCGATCAAGCGCATGACTATCTTGAGTTGCCAACCGAAGAAGATATCGCGAACTGGGGATATGACGCCGCCGTGCGTCGTGCTGAGGAGAGAAAGCAGAAGCTGGCGGAATTGAAACAGCAAATACGTGAGAGCGGGTTGCCGGTTCGGGAGAACTATCCCAACCCGCATGCGCTCGGGGAAATCGTCTTAGAAGACCTCACAAGACTGATCGATCAGGTCTTCCCCGAGACGACGCCAGCGGATCCCTACGAGACGGAGATCGCGGTACACGAGGCATTCGCGTTGAACGAGACACGCGTGTACGTAAAACGAAAGCGATACTTCGAGCAATTAGACGCATTTCTCGAAGGTGACGGGCCGCCGCTCGTGCTGGTGGGCGATTCGGGAGTCGGGAAGACCGCACTGCTCGCAAACTGGGCATTACGCTGCGATGAAACGCATCCCGAGATCCCGATGTTAATGCACTTCGTGGGCGCCTCAGGCCCCAGCACCTCCTGGTTCACGATCGCGATCAACTTGGCGATTGAACTCGAGCTTAACTTCGGCGTCGGGCACGAGATCCTTGATTCGTTCTACGAGACCATGCTGGGGGACTTTCAAGAGTTGCTCAGCAATTGCCTCAAGAAGGCTGCCGACAAGGGCCGGATGCTCATTATTCTAGATGGGCTCAATCTCCTGGACGACCAGTTCGGCGCTCTGGATCTCGAGTGGTTACCGACAGACATTCCGTCAAATACTCGATTGATTCTGTCGACGGTTGAGGGCCGCCCTCTTGACGAACTTAAGCGGCGCGGATGGCCTACCCTGGAGGTGACAGCCCTGAATATCAGGGAGCGCCGACGGTTGATAAGTGAATACCTGGCGCAGTACACCAAGACTCTCAGCGCGGAGCGGTCGGAGCGTGTCGCCGCGGCGCGTCAAACGGGGAATCCGCTCTACCTTCGAGTTTTATTGGAAGAGCTGAGAGTTTACGGTGATCATTTCACTCTCGACGGGAAGATCGAGCACTACCTTTCGGCAAGGACGATTGAGGAGCTATACGAGCGCATACTTGAACGCTTCGAGAAGGACTTTGAGCAGGACCGTCCGGGGTTGGTACGAGACGCGATGTCCCTCATGTGGGCGTCCGCTATGGGCCTATATGAGCGGGACTTGCTCGAACTTCTGGGAACAACAGCAGGCCCGCTTCCGCAACAGGTATGGTCGCCGTTTTACCTGGCCGCTGAGTCGCTTCTGGTGAGTCACGGCGGCGCGCTTGCCTGTCGTAATGAGTACGCTCAACAAGCCGTGTATCACAGGTACCTGTCTGATGAAGCTGAGCGAAAGTCGGTTCTCCTGAAGATTGCGGACCATATCACGTTCGGCGAGGGGGGCAATTGGGATTTGATCGATTTGATGTCGCCGCTTGCGCGGGCAGGCGCGTGGGAGCGCCTCGCGAAATTTCTCGGTAATCCGCCGATCAAGGTTCACGAGTGGAAACAATTTGTAGATGACGTGAAGAAATACTGGAGACTCGTTGAGGCGAACAGCACGCTCCGGATGCTGGATTACTACCAACCTATAATTGCGACGCCGTATGACTATCCCCACCACGTGATCGCGGTCGAGCATATGCTGACCGAGGCCGGTAATCTGGAGGAGGCTGCGTTGCTCCGAGCCAATTTTATGCGTGGCCGAGAGGACAGTGATTTTCTTAGGGAGGTCGCAATCGCGACAGGCGAGATTCCCCATCACGGTGCAGGGTCTGTTTATGTTTCTGTTCCGCACCCGGCAACAAACGCCGAACGCGCAGCCGAGTTGAACATACGTTATCAACAGGATCTGGCCCGTTGGAAGGCGCTTCCCTGGTGGAAGCGAGTCAGGACGAAGAAGCCAGATCGTCCGACAGGCATTTGAGGCAATCTCTGCCGCGGTTGTCCTGGTTGTTCTTTAGACCTTATTCCTGCCCGCTGAGGCGCGTCCTTCGGTCTCGACTGCCACGATGATGATACAGACTGTGTCGCTGTCTGGTTTCGCGTTGAGTTGACCAACGCTTTCTGATATGAGAGTGCTTCGCGAAGAGAAACGATGGACCTTCGAGCGTTGAGATTCCTTGCGGGCGCGGACGGCGTCGGGCCGGCGCGGAGCGAGCTTACCGACGAGTTAGTCCGCACGTTCGCCACCGCCAGACTTCAATCGCCGCCGGCAGCCTACGTCGTGCTAAATACCGAGCTGCCGGGATTAGTCCGGTTCAACGACCTTGTTGTCGATCGCGGGCGAAAGCACGAAGCCAAGCCGCTCGCGAAACTTCTGCTCGGATACACAAGGATTCCCTTCATCAATGGAAGCTACGAATCCGCCGGCCAGCTGGTGAGAAGCATTCGTACTCTGCTGCAAAATGCTTTCAACAAAGATGAGCACAACATCTACATAATTGGGACCACTGAGAAGATATTCAACGAACTGTGGGAGAGGGCAGGGGGTTCAAATACAAACCGCCAGGCCTCCGCGGCGCAGCGAACTTCCGCTTTCTCAAGCCCAAAACCATCTTTCGCTGGCTCCTTATCAAGCCGGTTACTTTTGCAGCTTCTTCCTCAGCGTGAGATACCGCAGGACTTCGTACGGACCTTTCTTGGTCAGTCCGACGAGGTTCAACTCGTGCGCCAGCTAACCATGCGAGCGGCCTCGAGCGATGATCCCGTGTTGATACTCGGAAACACCGGCACCGGGAAGGAGGTCATCGCTCGCTCGATTCATAAATACAGTGCGCGAGCTTCGGAAAAATTCGTACCGGTAAACTGCGGAGCGATCCCGGGGGAGCTGCTCGAGTCCGAGCTGTTCGGACATAAGCGATACACCTTCACGGACGCCAAGTTCGATAAGAAGGGTTTGTGGGAGATCACCGGCAACGGTACGCTGTTCCTGGATGAAATCGGAGACCTTGCGCCGGTCCACCAGGTGAAGATCCTGCGAGCGCTCGAGGAAAACAAGATCAGACCGATCGGAGAATCAAAGGAGCTCAAGGTCAACGCGAGGGTGGTTGCTGCTACCAATCGGGACCTTTTCTCGATGGTCAAGGCTGGACAGTTTCGCGAGGACTTGTATTACCGGCTTCGAGCTTTCTTGATCCGAACGCCGGTGCTGCGCGATCACCCGGACGACATCCCCGTACTTGCGGCCTTCTTCTGGACAAAGATTGCTCGCGACGAGCGCGCGGCGCTGCCGGCCGACGTTCTCGCCGAGTTGCAATCATACGCTTGGCCCGGCAACGCTCGAGAGTTGAAGGCCGTCCTGATGAGCCTCCACTCACTATTCGGGAAGGATGAACTTGATGCGACGCGGCTGAGAGCCGTATTTCAGATTCAAGGTCAGATATCCGCGGACAGCGCGGAGGCGGTCGCACAAAGGGAAATCACCACGCACCGCATCGACTGCCTCAATCACTTGCGTCGAGTCGACGAGCTACTCCGCGCGTGCACGGTCTCAGCGAAGCCGCTCGCTGAGACAGATCACACTGCCACGGCGGCAGCCGTGCGCGCTTCCTTGCGAACGAGGCTTGGAGAGCTTGAAGTGCTGTCGCTGAACCCGATTCTATTTCACAGTCAGGTTACCTTCGACATCATAGAGGGGTTAAAAGAGAAGCTTTCTTATTTCTGCGCGCTGTTGGGGGGTGATGGTAAGGTGGCCCAAAGCTATTGGAAGAATGAGGTTAGAAGCGAACTCAGGCTTGCATTGTCGGCGATTTTCCAGGAGACCGCCCGACTCGAAGCTAACGTTTGACCCCGTCGATCGCCCGGCGCCGGTCGCCGGTGCACGGTTTCCCTCAGCCTGATTCCGAAACCAACCAATTGATACCCCAAACCTACTGCGATCGATCCAAAAAAAACTGTTGACTAATAAAGGAATATGCATAAAATGCTGCTCACGCTTTCGCCCTCAATCTGTCTGCGACATGCTTCTCCGTGAGTCCCTGAGTCCCCACTTAGGCAGATGGGGTTGAGTCTTCGCCCTTCAGTAATCGCGGCAATTTAGCACGCCCTTTCGGCGCTAAAGGCTAGCCCGACAAGGGATTGCCCTTGGAGACCCCGTAAAGGTGTTGCTGTAGACGAGCAATTCATCAAACGAGAATAGAAAGTAAAAATGCATAGGTCCCCTGGGATGACTCAGCCCTGTATCTCAAGGAGAGAATGTGAGAACAAACCGAACCTCAAATGCTGAGCTCGAGGAAGCCGAGCAACCAACACGCCGGCTTCGCTTAGTGGGAACAGACGACCCCGCGAATGATCAAACTGAACCTGACGAACACCTCACCCCGCCGGTCGGCCCTGAAATGGATGAAGAAGAGCCTTTGGCTCCTGCCACAGGATCCGCGCTCCTTGCAGATGAATCCGCAAGCGCCGAAGACCTCGTCGGGATTTACCTCCGGGAGATGGGTGTGACGCCAATGCTGAATCGCGAGGGCGAGGCGGCTCTGGCGCTTCGAATTGAGCGCGGTTTGCGCCGCTCGGCGAAGGCCATTTCGCGACTCCCAATGTGCATCGAGGAGCTGATCTTGATCGGCGAGCGATTGAAGCGCGGCGACCTTCACATTCGGGAAGTTGTGAACTTTCGCGATCAGGAGGAGATAACTGAGGGCGGCATCCAGGAAGCGCTCACTTCAACCCTCGATTCCATAGTCGAAGTGTCAGGCGAGTACAAATGCGCTCTTAGGCTGCACGCACGCGTTCAGCAGGAACCAAAGCGATCGAGGAAGCTTCCAAGACTTCGCCGCAAACTGGCGCGACAACGCGTACTGGTGAGCCAGTTGTTTCGCGGCCTCGATCTGACGAGCCGCCAGACCGAGTGCCTGGCCAGTTTGGTTCGCGAGGCGGTTAGACAGGCGCGCGGCGCGAAGGGCGCCGTCAAGAAGGCTCATGCCGCGCTCGAGCGCAGAAGGAATCGAAAAGCAGATGACAGCGAGATGAAGAGGGCGCTGCGGAAGGCAAATCGGCATCTGGCGGAGCTGGAATCCGCGTGGCGGGTCAGCTCTGTCGAACTCGAGCACGCGGTTGTCCAGCTCAACATGGGAGAGGTCGAAGCGAGCCTGGCGCGGGATGAGATGGTCAGATCGAATTTGCGTCTGGTCGTCTCGATAGCTAAGAAATACACGAACCGCGGCTTGCAGTTCCTCGATCTCATTCAGGAGGGCAATGTTGGCCTGATGAGAGCGGTCGATAAGTTTGACTGGAGGCGCGGGTGCAAGTTCTCAACCTATGGCACGTGGTGGATCAGGCAAGCGATAACCCGCGCCATTATGGAGCAGTCGCACACCATCCGAATTCCCGTTCACATGGTCGAAACCATCAACAAGCAGGTGCAGGCCAGCCGGGCCCTCGAACAGGAACTGGGCCGCACCCCGACCACCGAAGACATCTCCAAGAGGCTCGATGTTCCTGAGTCTCGCGTCCGCCGCGTATTTGAAGTTGTGCAGGAACCGATCTCCCTCGAAACGCCGGTGGGCTCCGATGAAGAAGTAAGCCTGGGCGAGTTGATAGAAGACAAATCGGTCGCCGGATTGAGCGATGAGTTAATAAACGCGGACCTCCGTGAAGCCATCAATGCGGCACTGAAGCACCTGACGCCGCGCGAAGAGAAGGTGTTGAAGATGAGGTTTGGCCTTGGTCACTCAGGCCGCGAGCACACTCTCGACGAGGTTGGACATCATTTCGGCGTAACCCGCGAGCGAGTACGGCAGATCGAGGCGAAAGCTCTGTTCAAGCTTCAGCACCCGTCTCGTTCCAGCAAGCTCAAGACATTTGCCGGTCCCAACCTCGCGCCGCCGCAATTGACCTTCAACGGGCAGCCGCCCAATCGAACATCCAACTCTGCGAACATGAGGAGCGCCTAATGAACAAAGCACGTGCCTCTATCCTGATAGTTGACGATGACGATATCATACGCGGACTTCTCAGCGCATTCCTCGAGCCGTCGCAGTGGTGCGTTACGGCTTCAAGCGCTGAAGAAGCCATGAGGCTGCTGGAAACCGAGTCGTTCAATTTGGTATTGACCGACATAACGATGCCGGGGGCTTCCGGGCTCGAAATTTGCCGGCACGTTCAACAAACCTGCCCGCGTACCGTCGTCGTCATGATATCGGCGATGACCGACATAGAGTATGCCGTCGAGGCGCTGCGTGAAGGCGCATTCGATTACATCCCGAAGCCGTTCCAGCTCGAGCAGGTGAAGTTCTCCGTGGAGCGCGCGCTCCGCTACCAGCAGGCGCTCGAGGACAAACGTCGTTACGAACAGGCATTGGAAGAAAGGGTCCGGATCAGGACGAAGGAGCTGAGGCGCGCAAACGAAGATCTGAACTCTTTGCTTGATCTCCTCTATCGGAACTATCGCGCGACGTTGCGAGGATTGGCGCAAACACTCGAGGCGCGCGACATCGAAACACGCGGTCACTCGGACCGCGTCGTCGCTTACTCGATGCGGCTTGGCAAAGAGATGGGGCTGAGCTCGAGCGATTTGATCGCGCTCGAGCAGGGCGCCCTTCTTCACGATATTGGGAAGATCGGAGTGTCGGACGCCGTCTTGTTAAAACCAGGGATGCTCACCACCGATGAATGGACCAAAATGCGCGAACACGTCGGACACGGTTTGAGAATCATAGAGGGGGTTGAGTACCTGGCCGGCGCTCGCTTCGTCGTGGGGCAGCATCATGAAAAGTACGACGGAACCGGTTATCCAAACAAGCTCCGCGGAGATTGGATCCACATTCACGCGCGCATTTTTGCTGTAGCCGACGCTTTCGACGCAATCAGGAGCGATCGCCCGTACCGCGCGGCTCAGTCGTATGAAAGAGCCTGCGAGGAGATCATCGCCAACGCGGGCTCGCATTTTGATCCCGCCGTGGTCGGCGCATTCCTGAGCGTTTCCGAAAAGGAATGGGACGAGATCAGACGTACAGCCTCAAACGAAGAGTGTGCCGAAAAGGCGATCGACCGGCGCGAGATCAGCAGGTTCATTTCCTCGCTGGTATGCCCGGTCAATCTCGTGACGTCGGTCGAAGCGCTTTGCGCTTGAGACTCAGACAAGCCCAGCACCGCACACGCCCCAACGTTGATACGTCTCGGGACTGAGGGTGAGACTTGTATGCCCGGACGGACCGCAAGCTTACTTCTTGAATAGACTATCGAACTTGGAGCGTGCGTCGGTGACCGGACTGCTGGCGGTTGCAGACGCGCTCAGCCTGTTGGGGATGAAGAAGTCGCAAAAGTTAGCCTTGTCGCGATCAGTGACCCACTCCGCTTGCGGCTCCCGGCATTTGTTATGAGCGTACGGATCATAGTTGTCGCAGTTCAGACATGAATGAATGTCGGACCCGCACTGCGCGCATTCATCGCTTCGCGAAATAAACCCCTGGATACTTAGCTCGGTTCGGCAGTGATGGCAGATCATAGCTCCTCCTCTACGATCGCGTAGATATCGTAACTGAAATATAACACAAAAGAGGCCGAGCCCATAATTCACGCCGGAATACTTGTCTTTCTCTTCGCGCTCGCTAGGATGGTTTTTAGTGGACCCGTGAGCCTCGAATCAGGAGGAGATTGCATGAAGGTCGGAGTTCTAGGATCGGGTGAAGTTGCGAAGGTACTGGGTAATGGTCTATTGAGGCACGGTCATGAAGTAAAGATGGGCACGCGCGAATCCGCGAAGCTGGCCGAATGGGCAGCGCAGAATCCTGCGGGGCACGTTGGGAGTTTCTCCGAAGCGGCGGCGTTTGGCGATTTGATTGTCCTGGCGGTGAAGGGAACGGCAGCAGGCGATGCGTTGCGCGCAGCGGGAGCCGCGAACCTCGGGGGGAAGCCGGTCATCGACGCCACGAACCCAATTTCGGACGCGCCACCTGTGAACGGAGTGCTGGGATTCTTCACTGACTTCGCCGAGTCATTGATGGAGCGGCTCCAGCGCGAGTTTCCAGATGCTCGCTTCGTGAAAGCATTCAACTCAGTCGGTAGCGCTTCGATGGTCAATCCGCATTTTGCCGGCGGCAAACCGACGATGTTCATATGCGGCAACGACGACCGAGCGAAGCAAACGGTGAGGGGGGTGCTCGATCAGTTCGGCTGGGAAACTGCAGATATGGGTAAGGCGGAAGCCGCCCGCGCCATCGAGCCGTTGTGCATCCTGTGGTGTATTCCGGGCTTTCTGAGGAATGATTGGGTCCACGCTTTCAAGTTGCTGGGTTGAGGTTTCGGAGGGAAGCCACAAGAGAGGGCAGGCGGTTGCTCGTCCTAAGCGCTTTGGAAAGCCTTTCAAGCTGTCTCGAACAGATTATCCACGTCGAATCTCCAACCCGGTAAGGCTGGCTCGCAATCAGCAATATCGCCGCGGCGAAATATTTTCGGATTGGTGGGGTCGCTCTCGATGTAGGCCCTGATGACGTCCGTGCCGAGGAGGTCTACGTCCCACACTACCAGGGTCCCGGCCGCAAAGTAATCAAGGCGCTTCGCAGCAATCCCCTTATCAGCAGCGGAACCGTAGTCTGTCTCGCTCCTCACTTCGACTGCGAAGATCGGCGCACCCTCGTAGAACTTCATCCCTGGGTTGGGACCGACATAGAATGCTGCATCGGGGCTGAAGGAGCCGCGGTTTGGCAAGTTCACATGAAACTCTTTGTTATCGCCGACTGCGCGCCCCATTTTCGTTCGGCGCGAATATTCTCGCAGAGAGACAAATACCTCATCCGCGGCGTAGCCTGGGTCGCCTCCGGTTGGTGACATGAGAACAATCTCTTCGTTGACGATTTCCGCTTTCCCAGGAAGGTTGTAGAGGTCTTCGATGTTCGCTCTGGCTTTCGTAGACATAACGCAACCTCGAGCCAATGATAACATGGACTCCATCATTCGCGTGATGTAAATACGATCCGAAGCAAAGGGCCGGAGGTCTGAGCGTTCAAGTTATTAATACTGTGAGCCGCTCAAGAAGAACTACCCTGTTCCAACCTTGCTAACTCGCTTTCAATGTACGCGAGCCCGCGCTCAAGCACCACAAGGTGGCGTCGCTTGTAAGCCCGCTCCATCTCTCTAACGATCCGCGCTCGGTCCAGCAACAGCGCTTCCTTGCGTTTCACGCGCTCGATTTCACCGGGCGTCATAGTCTGCTTGCCCCGAGCGTGCTTTTTCTCCTCGGCCGAGCCGATTTGATCTTCGACGGCTTTGCTTTCCCATCCTCTCGCCATGATTCACCAACAAGCTATTGCCTGCCTGCCGGCATATTCGGGATCGTCATTTCCTTATAGTCTGCCGGAATCGCAAACATCGAATCATCCAACGGCTTGCGTTCGACTCTCGTCGCTTCCATCGTCATTTTGACCTTGCCCTCTTCCGAGACCTGGAGCTTTAAGGGAAACGCGCCGCCTTCGAGGAACTTCACCCATTCCGGATGAGAAGCCGCCTCGGCCAGGAGTTTCGGGCTGAACGCAAGGTTCTTGAATGCGCTAAAGTCGCCGCCCCCCGATTGGCTTCCCATTCCAAAATAGCCGAGCCCTTTTGCAATGCACATGTCCAGCTCTTGCTTCTCGCCCATCAGCCAGTGCTCGCAAGAGTAGCCGGCGATCGTTTCCTGTTTACCTGTGGGCGTCAGCTTGGGAAACTTCGAGTCATCATCGTCCTTGTGTCTGTCCTTTGCGAAGTCCTTCATTCCTTCGGCGGCTGCCTTCATATCGATGGTCATGTACATTTTCCGCGACGGAATGAGCGTCGTGATCTTGGCGCTTTCCATATCCCACAGCATGACCGCCTGTCCTTCGGGGACACTCAACGCTTTCGTCTCGATGCGAGTGTGCCGGCCCTTGAGGAAGTAGGTCATCTCCATCTGATTTTGCGCCTCGTTCTCCATCTTCAAGGCGATCAGTCCTTCAAAGTCCCCGCCGCCTGTTGAGCCAGCCGCCGCGGGTTTCGAGGCTGAAGAATTGCCGGACGGCTCTCCGGCCTGGTGGCAAGCGCCAGCCAGCACGGCAAGACCGAGAACTGTGATTCGTAAGAATGCGGTTAACGGGCAATTGATTCTTCGTTTGTGCATGAAATCTCCTTGTTCATAACTCGCTCATATCAGCGCCCGCGAGCTCGCGTTCCGTTCCGTTGTCGAACCGATGTTTGTTCCGCAAGCAGGTCTGCCCGTACTTCGTGGACGGTGACTCTTCTGCTTTTGCGCTGATATAAGCCGAGCGTCTGTTCGGCATCGACGGTGACAACGCGATGGAGTTTACCATCCAAGTAGTGCGCCGCAACTCCATCTGGGATTCCGACCCCCGGCGCGATCCGGTCGCGAGCGATAGCTCGAATGTACGCCGCCTCGCGATCGCCTCCTTTGTCACAATGAGGGTTGCAACTGCCTTTCAGCAGACCGAGACCCTTCAATACGGTGTAACGTCCAGGGACCGAATCGGAGAAGGCTTGCTCGAACCAGCAGCACGCGCCCGCGCTGATCCCGCAGAGGACGACCCCTCGTCTGTATGCCTCGCGCAGTATTCGATCCAACCTCCATTCGCGCCACAAAGCGAGCAGGCTTTTTGTATTGCCGCCGCCGACATAGATCACATCTTGCTCAAGCAGAAGTTCTGCGAGGTCGGCAGTGGGCGGTGTGAACAGCGACAGAGTGGATGCTTTCACCTCCCGTAGCGCCATTGCCTCGTGGAACTTCAGTCGATAACCTGGAGCGTCATCAGTCGTGTGCGGGAGAAAGCAAACACGAGGTAGTTTCCTTTTCACAAGTGACAAGACGTAATCGTCCACTCTCGAGTGTTCGTCTTCCAGTGAGAATCCGCTTCCGTGTGCGACAATCTGCCGCTTTACCTTCCGACGTGCGTCACCTCGCATTCGGAGATCTCCTGTATCGGCAAGCGAAATCTTATTCCCTCGCGTAGGCGCGAACAAGCCAACATCAAACCGAGCAATGCGCATCAAGCGATAAGCGCCACGCTCTCCCTGTTGGCGCGTTCGGTTGCAGCGCTTCGGAAGCGTACTATACAATCTGCCGCGCGATTCAACACGGAGGAGCACAATGAAGATCGGCATACTCGTCGGCCGCGAAGGTACTTTTCCTCAAGCACTCATAAAAACGATCAACGAACGCAACGCAGGAGTTACGGCTGAGTACATCGTTCTCGGCGGAATTCGAATGGCTGAGCCTTGCCCTTACGATGTCATCATCGATCGAATCTCGCACGAAGTACCGTTTTATCGGGCTTATCTGAAGAGCGCAGTCCTCGCCGGCGCAAAGGTCATTAATAATCCTTTCTGGTGGAGCGCCGACGATAAGTTTTTCAATTACTCGCTTGCAACGTATCTGGGGATCGCAGTACCGAAGACAATTCTGCTGCCGCAGAAAGAATACAAGGAAGGCGTGGTCGCGGAGTCGCTTCGAAACCTCCAGTACCCTCTTGATTGGGACGGCATCGTCGATCACGTTGGTTTGCCGGCGTTCATAAAGCCTTTTGACGGCGGCGGCTGGCGCGGAGTGTCTCGCGTGAACACACGCCAGGAGCTGATGGAAAAATATGACGCGAGTGGAACAGACTGCATGGTCTTGCAGGAGTATGTTCCGTTCGATCACTACGTCAGGTCTTACTGCATCGGGAAGAAGGACGTCTGCCCGATGCCCTACGATCCGATATTCCAGCGGTACCTTGTAGTCGATAACTATCTCGATCCGGAGACCGAGGCGCGCGTACGGCGCGAGACGATCCAGATCAACGAAGCGCTCGGCTACGACATCAACACCGTGGAGTTTGCGATCGCGAAGGGAACGCCTTACGCGATCGACTATATGAACCCGGCGCCGGATGCCGATTGGTGGTCGGTCGGTTCGGTCTACTTCAAATGGATGGTCGACAAGGTCGCCGACCTAGCGATCGAGACAGCGGTTCACGGTGAGCCGACAATTGCCAGTCACAGATGGAACGAGCTTCTAAGCCACGAGATCGAACGGCCGAGCGCCAGTAAGGCCGGCGGATAGTTAATTAGTGCGTCGCCCTCGGTGGCGCTCTAAAGCTGGGCCTTGAGTTCAACCACACTGCGAAGCTCATATTGAGATTTAAGTTCGGCGGCGAAGCTACCGCACTCCGCATGACCAGCCAGGCAGCCCACGACTACAACTCACTCCTAGAGCGCGAGCCGGCGCTGCTCGAAGAATCACGAGCGTATCTCACAGAGCAAATGAATGATGTTCGCTTCGTCTTCGGTGGGAGAATGTTGTCGCCTTACCTGCGTCCTCACTTTGTCACGCGGAGTGAGTGGGAGCGCATCACGAATGCGTGCGAAACCGTCTGGGGCGCGATTGAAAAAATTGGCCGCATTGCCCAGACGGACAGCTTGATGCTCGAACAACTCGGGTTGACCGAAGGCGAGCGCGACCTGGTTGCCGTCGATCCGGGTTACGAAGAGGTATCGGTTACTTCACGGCTCGATTCTTTCCTGACCCCGGAGGCGTATCAATTCGTCGAGCTGAACGCCGAATGCCCGGCCGGCATTGCCTATCAGGATGTGGCCGCGGAAATATTCTGCGAGTTGCCGGCGATGCGTGAGTTCGCGCGCCGGCACAAGGTCAAGCCGATGTATTGCCGCCGGCAAATGCTGGATGCGTTGCTGACCATCTACTCGCGGGTGAGAAGCAATACTGACAAGCCACACATTGCAATAGTCGACTATAAGGGCTTGCCGACGCAGCGCGAGTTCGAATTGTTCAAGCAGTTCTTCGAAAGTCACGGCTTTTCGACGACGATTGCAGATCCGCGGGACCTCGAGATGAGGGAAGGGAAGTTGTGTCACGGCGACTTCAATATCGATCTGGTCTACAGGCGAGTGCTGACGACCGAACTTCTGGAGAAGATCGATGAGTGCCAGGCTTTCGTCGAGGCTTATCGGACGCGCGCGGCGGTGTTTGTAAACTCTTTTCGAACGAAGTACGTGCACAAGAAAATGCTTTTTGGCGTGCTGACCGACGAGCGACACCAGCACTACTTCACCGATGCCGAACGCCTGGCGATTCGGCGATCTGTCCCGTGGACACGCAGGCTCGAAGACGCTCGCACGACTTACAAGGGGACAGAGATTGACTTACTGGAATTCGTGAGGGCAAGCCGCGACAGGTTAGTGTTGAAGCCGAACGACGACTACGGCGGACACGGAATATTCATCGGATGGGAATCGGACGCAGACGCCTGGGACAGAGCCATTGAAAATGCGTTGAAGGCCGACTATCTGACACAGGAGCGTGTGACGACGTCACGCGAGCTGTTTCCCTTCGTAGACGAGACCGGCGTGCAGATGATAGAACAGCTGCTTGACCTTGATCCTCTGTTGTTCTTCGGCAAAGTAGCGGGCGCCTTTACGCGTCTTTCGTCGTCATCGCTGGCGAATGTGACATCTGGCGCGGGAATGGTCCCAACTATGATTGTCGACTGAAAAAGAGCGATGTCCGACAAACTTAAGTTTGTTGAATACTGGGGTTGCAATGCCCGACTTCACTCTCGGAATCGAAGAAGAATTTCAGATCATCGATCCCAATACGCGTGAACTGCGCTCGCACATCACGGAGATGATCGACGAAGGTCGCATGCTCCTCGGCGAGCAGGTCAAGCCTGAGATGCACCAATCGATGATCGAGGTCGGGACCGGCATATGCGCAAATATTCAGGAAGCTCGCACCGACGTCGTAAGGCTCCGCCGCACGGTCGCCTCCCTGGCTGAGAGCAAAGGGCTATGTATCGCGGCCGCGTCGACGCACCCATTCTCGAGCTGGAAAGACCAGAAGATCACTCCTCACGAACACTACGCCGCGCTGATCGACGAAATGCAAGTTCTCGCCGAGTCGCTGCTCATATTCGGCATGCACGTGCACGTCGGGATCGATGATCGCGAGGCGCAGATTCACTTGATGAATGCCGCCCGATACTTCCTCCCTCATCTGCTGGCGCTTTCGACAAGCTCGCCGTTCTGGATGGGCACAAGGACCGGGTTGAAGAGCTACCGCTCGGAGATATTCAAGAAGTTTCCGCGGACCGACATCCCCGATTACTTCAGCTCGTATTCTGAGTACGAGAACTATGTAAATCTTCTTCTGAAGACGGGGTGCATCGACAAGCCGAAGAAAATCTGGTGGGACGTCAGGCCACATCCGCATTTCCCCACGCTCGAGTTTCGCATCTGCGATATCCCGTCTCGAGTGGACGAAGTGATTGCGCTTGCGGCGCTGATTCAGGCAATCGTCGCAAGGTTGTACAAGCTCTATCGCTCGAATATGGGTTTTCGGCTTTATCGCCGCGCGCTGATTCAGGAGAACAAGTGGAGAGCGGTCAGATGGGGGCTCGACGGTAAGCTGATTGATTTCGGCAAGCAGACAGAAGTTCCGGTGCGGAGCCTGATATACGAATTGCTCGAGTTTGTTGATGAAGTAGTCGATGAGCTGGGCAGCCGCAAAGAACTCGATTACATCCATAAGATCCTCGAAAACGGAACCAGCGCCGATCGCCAGCTGCGAACCTTCGACCAAACGAACGATCTGAACGCAGTGGTCGATCAACTAATCGCGGAAACGATGGAGGGGGTCGGGCAGTCAAGCGGAAGCACACCCCAATCACCATTCGCCTAACCGGGGAGCTCAGCGAAAAAATCTTCAGCGCCGATCCGGAAGACATCGAACCGCATTCAGCGGGACCAGAAGAAAGACAGCCTGTACATTCACCGCTTGCAGTTTGTATCGCTTGCTCAGTCGCAACTTCGCCCGTTCCGCTGCACAGTGTACGGTTTGGAATCACCGTGCGGTCAGCGTGATCGTCGTATGCCCCGATAAACCACGCCAATTCTCGAGCTCATCTGCAGCTTATTAGGTTCCGAGGGTGTTCCGGCCGATGGCATTGTCTTTGCCGCTCGATTAACCGAGGGCAAGCAATGCACTTGAGCTTTTCGGAACAGCGTCGACGCACAGTGGTCATCGATCATTCGGAGCGATTACCGCGAAATCAGCTTGCGGGTTGGCTGGCGCGGGTATCGTCACACTTGCCGGCCAGGCTGAGGTCAACTGTCCGACGAGTAGTACAGCCTCAGGTGCTTTTGGTGTTGTCCGCGATCGCGTCGGTGCTGTTGGCGATAGGAGTCATCTACTACAGCAAACTTGCTAGAGAAATTGATGCGAGGCTTCAATCCGGTCAGATAGACAGCTCGTTTGAGCTGGTTAGCGCGCCGCTCAAGTTATCCGTCGGAGACTCATTCGCTCCGGATGAGCTCAGCAGCTACCTGTCTGCGGCCGGCTACCAACAGCGATCACCGGAGGATAAACAAGGCGACGGAGCGGGATTCGAGATTGACGGCGATTCGATTGAAATCTCGCCGGGTGATAATGGCTCGAACCACGGTGTGAGCCCCGTGCGCATACGGATCGACAAGAACGGACGAGTGGCGTCGTTAATGGATCCGAGGACGGGCGAACATTTGTCGGCAGCATTCATCGACGGAGAATTGCTGGCCGCTGTCCGGGAAGGTGATCGTCGAAAACGAATTGATGTTCAGTTTTCCGACATACCGGAGGACTTGCGTAACGCGATTCTGGCAGCCGAGGATCGCCGCTTCTTCAGCCACAATGGAATCGACTGGCACGCGATACTACGCGCGTTGAAGACCGACGTCGATCACGGCGAAGTGGTCCAGGGTGGCTCTACGATCACACAGCAGCTCATAAAGAGCACCTTCTTGACCTCAGACCGAACCCTCAAACGAAAACTTAAAGAAGCTGCTATGGCCATCATCCTCGAATCGCGGCTCACAAAGCAGCGGATATTTGAGCTCTATTGCAATCTTGTCTACCTGGGACAGAGCGGGACCTTCGCGATCAATGGGTTTGCGCAGGCGGCCCAGGTCTACTTCGACAAGGACCTGAGCGAATTGACGTTGGCCGAGTCCGCCTTTCTCGCCGGATTAATTCACGCGCCCAACCGTTACTCGGCTCACCGAGACCTTTCGCGCGCCATTGAAAGGCGTAACCTCATACTGGACGCCATGGTAGAAACGGGGTCAATTACAGATGAACAGGCGCAGGCTGCTCGGTCCCAAGAGCTCAGGCTGAAGAAACATGAATCTCAGAACGATTATGGAACCAGCTACTTCATAGATTATGCGCAACGGTTCCTGTCTGACAGATATGGCGCTAAGGCGCTGTCACATCCGCAGAGAATTACAACGACTATCGATCCGCGGCTGCAGCGCGCGGCTTTCGAATCAGTATCGGCCCACCTGGAAAAGCTCGACAAGCTATTCTCCGGCCACGTCCGCAAAGGCGCCAAGCATGAACGTCTGCAAGCCGCGCTTGTTGCACTCGACGCACACTCAGGTGAGGTCCTCGCAATGGTAGGGGGCCGCAGTTATGACGAGACTCAACTCAATCGCGCCACCGATGCGAAACGGCAGCCGGGATCGTCCTTCAAGCCGTTCGTGTACGCCACCGCTCTCAGCTCGCGTTCATATACTGCGGCGAGTGTCCTTTCGGACACGCCCCAAACATTCACATTCGACGGCGGGCGAGCGGTGTATAAGCCGAGCGATTATCACGGGGGCTTTACAAACCGAAAGGTGACGCTGCGCGAAGCTCTAACGCGATCCCTCAACGTGCCGACCGTTGAGCTTGCAATGGGTGTGGGGCTCGGCAATGTCGCGGATCTAGCCGCGAGATGCGGGCTGGATGGAATTCACGCTTATCCGTCGATGGCAATAGGCACCAGCGAAGTGACTCCGCTCGAGCTGGCGGGCGCGTACACTGCTTTTGCAAACGGCGGCCTGGCCTTGCGTCCGCTGCCGGTTAGAAGCATCGATCGCGCGGACAGAGACGAGCGCTTGCGCGCGTCAAGCGCGCGGGTGTTCTCGCCGCAAGTCGCTTACTTGATGACGAACCTGATGCAATCTGTCGTAGATGAGGGGACTGCTTCGAAACTCCGTGCGATGGGCATCAAAGGCGCGGTGGCAGGGAAGACTGGCACTTCTAATGATGGATGGTTCGTCGGATACACGCCGGAGCTGATATGTGTGGTGTGGGTCGGATTTGACGACAGCCGCGACCTCCGAATGAAGGCTTCAGACGCGGCACTTCCTATTTGGGCGGACTTCGCCAGGAAGGCCCTCGCCATTCGACCTGACCTGGGAGGTGACACATTCACCAATCCGGGCGGAATCGTCACTTCGGACATCGACCCGAGTACGGGGTTGCTGTCAGGCCCCGAGTGTCCGCAGCACCGACAAGAGGTATTCGTCGCGGGAACCGAGCCCCAGCAGACTTGCTCTCATCAAATGATGGCGGACGCGGCTCTGGATTCAGAGCTTGAGGAGCTGCCGAAAGCCGATGTTTTTACGGGATTGGAACAAGACGCCGAACAAGTCGGGTCAGTCACGGTCGAGGTGTGTTCGGAAACCGGACTGCTGGCCTCCCGCTATTGCCCGCACGTAGAGGAGCGAACTGTTGAGTTTGGCAAAGAGCCTCGCGAAAGATGCGGTCCGGAATTCCACCGCTGAGAGACGTCCGTTTCAGGTAACGTCTTTAGGCATTTGCGAGCCGAGCGTCGAAGAGCGTAGACCTCCTGCTACCGCCGAACTCTCGACGCACGCAGGCACGATGGCCTACGCTGCCAAGCGCCGTCATGTCATAATCTATGGGACACGGGGAAAAAGCTACAACGTTTCGTTAGAGCCGCGAATCTCAGTAGTCAGAATTTCCCGTGACAATGAACTACTCGTCGGAGGTTGACATGAAGAGGATCCGGAATCTGAGTCCGATCGCGGCGTTGGCCCTGTCGCTGGTGTTCGCGATGCCAGTCGGAGTTCTTGCGCAGACCCACGTGGTTGCTCCCAAGAACCCGTTTCCCGTCGCTAAGGATGTTGAGCTCGGACGCCAGGCCGCGCAACAGGTTGGGCAGCGATTTCCCACCCTCCGCGACCAAGAGGTCCAGTATTACGTTGAGCGGGTAGGCGAGAGACTCGCAGAGTCTATTCCAGCCGAATATCAGCATCGGGAATTCAGATACACCTACACAGTCGTGGACATTAGAGACGTAAACGCGTTCGCTTTACCCGGCGGCTTCACCTTTGTCAATCGAGGGCTGATTGAAACCGCGCAAAACGAAGCCCAACTGGCCGGCGTCATCGCGCACGAGATTAGCCACGTTGCGCTACGTCACGGGACGGCCCAGGCAGCGGAGGCCCAGAAATACCAGACCGGTTCGGTTCTTGGACAGATTCTGGGAGCAGTCATCGGCGGCGGCGCAGGTCAGGTCATCAGTGGCGCCAGTCAGATGGGCGCCGGTGTTGCTTTCCTGAGGTTTAGCCGCGCGTACGAACGACAGGCGGACACGCTCGGCGCTCAGATAATGGCGAATGCCGGATATGATCCGCGCGAACTCGCCAACATGTTTCGGATTCTCGAACGCCAGGGCGGCGGTGGCGGACCCGAATTCTTGAGCGATCACCCAAACCCGGGCAATCGTTTCGAGGCCATCAATCGCGAGGCTCAAATGTTGCGCGTTGAGAATCCGGTTCGACGCACGAACGAGTTCACTGCGATTCAAGGCCGATTGCGCGATCTGCCTCGCGCGAGATCTATGGAGGAGGTTTCGCGTGGCGGCAATCGGTACCCTCAGAATACTCGCTATCCTGAGGATCAACGGAGGCAGCAACTCGGGCGCGTCGAATTCCCCTCTTCGCGCTTTCGCACCTATTCGAACAGCAACCTGTTTAGAATTTCAGTCCCCGACAACTGGCGCGAAATGGGCAACGGAGACGAGATAACCTTCGCTCCGGAGGGGGCCTATGGTGACTATCGCGGCCAGTCTGTCTTCACTCATGGAGTGCAGGTCGGCGTGTCCAATACGGGCGCCCGCAACCTTCGACAGGCCACCGACCAGTTCATAAGCTCGCTCGCGCAAGGTAATCCAAACCTTCGACAAAACGGTTCATATCGCCGCGAGTACGTTGGCGGTCGAGAAGGCCTTTCTATCACCCTCGGCAACGTCTCCGAGGCAACCGGGCGGAGTGAAGTGATTACGGTCTTTACGACTATGTTGCGGAACGGGGAGATCTTCTATCTGATCGGGGTTGCGCCCCAGGACGAATACAGCGTCTATCAGCGGACTTTTCAAACCATCGTGAGGACGCTCGAGATTAACGGTTAAATAAGCCGCGAGGTAAACGAAGCGGCTTAGTCGAGCGAAAGGGCCGAGTAGCGCAGACTTTTGTCTGCGGCGGGTTTTTCAGTCGATCCGCAGGATGCAGACTGAAGTCTCCGCCACTCGAGCCCTTTTGCTCTTTCCATTACTTCTGTGGCAACGGCGGCTCGGTGAGCCTGCACTCCACGTTCAGGGATTTCAGGAAATCCAGCAGGTCGCGCCTTTGTTCTGGCGTAATCGTTCGCTTTTCGAGGTTCTTCTTGTCGAGATATTGATTCGGCTTGCCGCCATTCAGCATCAGGTCCACCGCGTCTTCGAGGGTCGCGGCGCTCCCGTCGTGAAAGTATGGAGCGGACTTGGCTATATCTCTGAGGGTTGGCGTCTTGAACGCGCCGGTGTCCTCGTCCTTCTTTGTAGCGTTGAAGCGGCCCTTGTCGGGTTCCGCGGCATCCATTCCTATACCCACGTTGTGGAACTGCTGGTCGGTGAACAGGACGCCGTCGTGGCAGCCGTTGCATTTGGCGGTCTTGAACACTTCCCATCCGCGCTTGGCTCCCTCCGACACCGCAGACGGATCGCCGGCCTGCCAGCGGTCCCATGGGGTATCGCCCCCGATGATCGTGCGCTCGAAAGCCGAGATCGCTTGCATGATGTTCTCAGCGGTCGCATCGGCGTTGAAGACCTTTTGAAACTGTGAGCGATAGCCCTGTAAGGCGTTGATGTTCCCAACGATTTCGGCTTCGTGGTCCTTCGCGCCCATGTTCCCCCCGGTCCACGCCGCCATCGCCTGCTTTTCGAGGGACGGACTGCGGCCATCCCAGTAGAACATCTTGTGGTAGCCGATGTTCCACAGTGTCGGGCTGCTCCTCGTCAATTGCTTGTTGCCGGCGCCGATAGCCTTCGCCAGTCCATCTGTCAGCCCGTGTTCGCATACGTGGCACGAATAGCACGACCGGGACCCGTCGACGCTCAAACGTTTGTCGAAGAAGAGCTGCCTCCCAAGCGCCGCCTTCTCCGGGGTAGTCGGATTGTCCGCGGGCACTTCCATTGCCTCATAGCGGGCAAGCGGTTCGGGCAGCGGAAGGATCTCGGGCTTGAACTCCGCAACTTCGCGCTTCTCGCAGGCAATCACGGACACCGTGAACAGCACCGTCGCGGTCGCAAGCAGCGTCCTGATGTTGATTCGTGATCTCATTGAAATCCTCCTTGAAGTGGTCCACAAGCTCAGTTCGTCGAGTCGCACTCTCGATTCGATTGAGCGACAAACTAGAGTTTGTCGGACGTGATGCTGCTGGGTAGAACTGGAATCCCTAGATGCGGCCCCGGATTGTTCAGCGCGGTTCGAAGCGCCAGTGCAAGAGCCGCGCGCGTGTCTTCCGGCGCCAGTATCGCATCAACGAAGCCTCGCGCCGCCGCGAACCGGGCGTCCAACTCGCGCTCGTACTTGTCACGAACGCGTTCCATCTTTGCGTGCATCTTCTCATCGGGCTCGACCCCTTCCCGCTCGAGCCGCTCCAGCTCCGCGCTGAAAAGAGCCATCACTGCGGACTCGCCCTCCATCACACCCATCCGGCCCGTCGGCCACGTGAAGATGAAATCAGGATCAAACCCCTGGCCGGCCATTGCGTAGTAACCGGCGCCCGAGGCATGGTTGATCGTAAGCACCAGCTTCGGGACAGTGGCAGTAGCCATAGCTTCGACGAACCGGGCTCCCGCGCGAATGATGCCGGAATGCTCGGCTTCGGTCCCGACCATGAAGCCCGAGACGTCCTGTAGGAACAGGAGTGGCGTTTCGTGCCGGTTGCAGGTCTCGATGAAGTATGCGACCTTCTCCGCGGAGTCCGTGTAGATGATTCCGCCAAACTTTGGAGGAAGGCCGGCGGGAGTGCGAATCAAACCGCGCTGATTCGCGATGATGCCAACCGGTATGCCTTCGATCCTCGCGTAACCCGTGATCATCTCCCTGGCATAATCAGCCTGGAACTCGTCAAACTCCCCAGCGTCGAGCAGACAATCAAGCACGTCACGCATATCGTAAGGCAGACGGTGATCGGCGGGGATTGTGTCATAGATATCGGCCGAAGGTCGGCGAGGAGGTTTGGCCTCTCTGATTTGAACACGAAGGGGCGGGGGTGGCGGAAGCTCCGTCACAAACTCGCGAAGCTTCGCCAGACATTCTTCGTCGTTCTTAGCTCTAAAATGCGCGACCCCCGATTTCTCAGTGTGCGTGAGCGCACCACCCAGCGTCTCGCTGTCCACTATCTGACCCACCGCGCCCTTTACCAGGTTCGGTCCGCCAAGACCCATAAAAGAAGTTCCTTCGACCATCACAATGAAGTCCGAGAGAGCCGGCAGATACGCTCCGCCTGCAACGCACTGCCCCATCACCGCCGCGAGCTGGGGAACCTTCAGGTAGCGACGCATTACCGAGTTGTAAAAGAAAATCCGGCCGCCCCCGTACTGCCCGGGAAATACGCCGCTTTGATACGGAAGATTGACCCCCGCCGAGTCGACGAGATAGATAATCGGGACACGGCAACGCATCGCGATTTCCTGAGCGCGAAGAACTTTGCGAACAGTCTCAGGCCACCACGACCCAGCCTTTACAGTGGCATCGTTAGCCACCACCACGGCCTCGCGGCCGGCAATCCGGCCCACACCAGTCACCACACCCGCGGCGGGCGCTTGCTCTTCGTACAGGTCACAAGCAACCAACAAGCCGACCTCCTGAAAATAGGAATCCCGGTCGAACAAGAGATCTATTCGTTCGCGCGCGGTGAGTTTGCCCTTGCGGTGCTCTCGATCAATGCGCTCGGCCCCTCCACCTAACCGAAGGCGCTGCTCCAGCGATTTAACTTCACTCACCAGTTCTTCGAAGTGTTCGCGGTTTTTATTAGCGGTCTGAGTATCCATAGAAGGACGACGTGTCCAACGCGAATGAAGGATAACAACGGGTCGGTGACGTGACAAGCTTGCAGTGACTTGTTGCGGAGTCGCAAGGGTTCTGGAATAATCAGCTTGAGTGCCAGGGTGTAAGACTCAGTTGTGGCAACCAAACCACTCAAGTATTCTCGTCCTTCCAGCCGGGTGATCCATTTGAGCTCGCTCGGAATTATCAGATTGTCAGTGGTGCTTCTTACGCTTGCCGCGATGGTCGTAAGCGACTTTGCGCAGTCGGGGAAGGGAACCGCCGCGGGGCGCCGCACGGTGTCTCTCAACGTCATCGCGCATGCGCCGGCCGGCAAGCAGGTGAGCAAGGAAGACTTCGACCTCTACGACGGCGGTGTACCACAGGAGGTCGAGAGCTTCAGTCGCCTCGACAGTGGCACGCGCCTGGTACTGCTGGTTGACAGCAGCTCAAACCTCAAGGCCGAGGCTGGCGCACTGCAGAAAGCAATGGAGTCCATCATCAACGAGCTCTATCAAGATGATCAGATGATGGTTGTCTTCTACAACGAGCAAGCCGAAATCATCGAAGATATGACGCCAGACCTAAAGAAGCTGTTGGCCACTCCGACGAAACTCATCCGAAAGGGATTCCCGAAGTTGTTTGACGCGCTGGTTGCGGTAGCTGATTCAATTTCTGGCCAGGCAAGCACCGGAAACGAGAAACGTGCGATCGTGCTGATCAGCGACGGTTATGACAGTGAAAGCAAGACCAAGTTTGACGAAGCGTTAAGAGTGCTTCAAGAAGGCAACATTGTCCTGTATGCGGTGCAAATCCCGGATCGTACTCGGGGCGCGCTGCTGCGCGACAGACCCAAACCCCCGGCAGCCCTCGAACAGTTGACCGTCGGAACAGGCGGGGCCATCTGTGCGTTCGACAAGGCTTCCGAAGCTGCAAAGACGATAGCAGACGACCTGAGAACGAACTGGTACAGGTTGGTGTACAGTCCGTCCGGAATTAACACCATCAATATGCGCCGACTTCTGTTGATGTCACACAGTAAGAATATAGAGCTTCGAACAAAAGGGTCTCATCCGCCGAAGTACCACACACCTTACTAATATCCTTTAACAACAAGAAAAAGGCACCGGAATCATCCGATGCCTCTTGGCCCCTCAGGTTGTATCTTGCGAGCATCGTTGGGTGGGTGATGCTCATAAGTATGCAAAATGGCGGAGCAATGGATGTGCCGCACCAGGCCTCGGAGTACCTGACCCGAGCTAAATGCTCAAAACACAAAGCCAGCCCTACAGACGACACTCGCCCTTCCTTTATTAGTCACCGGCTCAAATTGGGACATATATCCCCATTTGGTGTCGAAAGCTGGCACAAACCAGTTACCTGACGGGAACAAACGCCGGCTGCGGAGGGGCTTCTAGGGCTTTGCGGGCCACCGCGTTTCTGTGGGACAGCGCAAGAAGGACGCCGAGCATTGAGAAGGAAGTGATTAGAGACCAACCGCCATGGCTCACAAACGGAAGAGTAATGCCGGTCATCGGCAGGAATCGAAGAACGCCCCCGATGTTCACAATCGCCTGAAAGCCCACGAACGCGGTGATACCGGCGGCGAGCAGCTTTGTGAACATGTCGCTTGCTGAAATGCTGACTGCGGTTCCGGCAAAGACGAACACGCTGAGACCAAGCAGGATCGCCAGCCCTCCCGCAAGCCCGGTCTCTTCGGCTATCGCCGCATAGATGAAGTCAGAGTCCGAGATCGGAACAGTCTCAGGGAAACCCAATCCCAGCCCTTCTCCGACTGCACCGCCCTCGTCGACGCCAAATAGCGCTTGCGATTGTTGGAGCACCTTATCAGCCCACGCCTCGTTGTTACGCTGTTTTATCTCGTTGGGGCTGGTCACATCCAACGTGAGGTTCTTCGCCTGCAGGTATCTGTCGAGATCGCGCTTCCACCACCACGTTTCCGGAGGCGGGGCCTCCCACGTGTGTGCCCATTGATAAAAGCGAAAGTACACACGACCCGGAACACCGAAGCCTGTTGTTACCTTCGTTGCACCGAAGAACACGACAAATAGAACTGAGACCAACGCCACGGCATAAGCCACCTGGGCCTTGCTGCGAACGGCCACAACGTACAGCATGACGTACACGCCGAGAAACACGAGCATCTGGCCGAAGTCGGAGAGAGCAAAGAACGGCAACACCGGCATAACCGCGATGACGATGAAAGGCAGCAGGTGGCGCACGGGCGGCAAGCCCCATCGCGTGAGCCTCAGATGTCGATACGCGTCGGCAAGTACTCCCGCGAAGCTCAGCAGGAAAAGGATCTTCACGGCCTCCCAGGGTGTTGTCTGTTTGAAGAATTTTCCGTCATCGCTGCTGAGCACAATGATCGCAAACGGCACTAGTGTGGCGAAGCCGAGTATCATCGCGTGACGTTGAAACCAGAGCAGGACCCTGTCGTCCTTGAACAACCGAAAACAAGCGGCCATCGCCAGCAGGGCTACGATCGGTATGTAGGTGTTCGCCGAGGAGAGGATATCGGCCAACGAATACTTGTAGCCGGGAAGCTGGCCGGCCTCAGGGAGCTGGGGGACGCGATCCGGAGCTCCGAACATAAAGGTCTTTTTCTCGTCGTCGTAGCCGGTCTCAACGTTGAGCAATCGCACTGTTTGCGCCTTTGCCTCGCGAGCCCTCGCGCGGGCTGCACCTCGCGCCGCATACTCCGGATCCGAAAAGAGCCTGAACTGGATCACCAGTCCGAATGAAAACAGAAAGACCGCCGCCGTCAACATCATCATCTCGCCACGGTACCGCTGCTTGCGAGTCAACCAAAGAAAAACGGCGATAATCGGTATCACCAGCGCCAAATCCCGCGCGGCTACCATCGTACTCGCCGCGTAGCCCCGCAACTCGGCGGACCAAATCACTGCAACATATCCCACAAAGGCTGCTCCGAAGATCAGAAAGAGGAGCAACAGGTGGAGGGACGGGCTTGTCCGCGTTAGCCGTGCCTTGATGCGTTCCATACTATGTCACTTCGCGATGAGCCCTCAGCGCCGCTCACTCAAACGCGTCGCTGTCACGCCCTCGCCCTTGAGATACCCAAGCGAAGCGGCTTTAACCACAAGCTTCGCCGCGATGGGCGCTGCCGCTTTGGCGCCCTGGCCGCCGTTTTCGACGATGACCGCAAATGCAATCTGCGGATTGTCCGCGGGCGCAAATCCAAGAAACCACGAATCGGTTGAGTTCTCGAACTTGTAGCGTTTTCGGCCGTCCTCACCTACGTAATCAACGATTGGATCCCCTTTGCCATCATATTTGTAGACGTCACGATCGGCGGTGCCCGTCTTACCCGCAGCGGCAACTCGTCCAGCAAGTGACGCGAACGCGCCCGATGCGGTACCGCTTTCAACCACGGATCGCATCAACCCTCGAAGTTGAGCCGCGGCTTGAGGGGAAATGAACGGGCCAATCACCTTTCGCTCAGCGCCGACCTCGAACGTCGGCGCAACAAAGGAACCGTCTGAACTCGCTGCGGCAGAAGCGAGCAATGCCATCGACATCACGGTCATGTCGTCGTAGCCTTGTCCAAAACTCTGAAGCGCGACGTCGAACCTGCTCGCCTTGCCCGACAGGTTCATCCTCGGAACTGGAGATGCAAACACGTAATCGAATTGGTCCTGTTCGCCGTGCGCAACGTTCCAGAGATCGAATTCGCGCGCAATCTTGTCTTCGGGCGAAGTGGCGAATCGCAGTCGCCTTGCATAGTTGGCCAGCCGTTGCTTGCCAATCTTCAACCCCAGCTGCGCAAAGTACTGGTTGCACGAGAGGCGAAACGCTTCGTGAAGCCCGATCGAGCCGTGTACCTCGCCGCCGAAGTCCCTGATCGAACGATTCGATCCTTCCGGCGTGAAGCCTTCGCCGCGACAGGTGAAGGTCTCGCCGGTTATCCCCAGGTCGAGCGCGGCGGCGGCCACAAAAGTCTTGAACGTCGAGCCGGGGCGGTAGTAGAAGGCGGCGCCCCCGGTCACCAGCGTGCCCAGCGCTCGATTGACGAGCGGGCTCAACGGCTGAGTCATGAAATCCTCCGCTTGTTCGCTCAGCCGCCTCCAGGTGCTCTCGTCGTTGATGGCGGTGGGCTCGAAGCTTGGAGTTGAAGCCATAGCCAACACTTCATTGTTTGGCAACATGAGCAGCACCGCGCCTGATGGCTTTCCCGTTGATTGAAGGAGGCCAAACACTTCGCGTTGGAGCCTGGCGTCGATCGACACTCGCAGGTCTTTCCCAACCGGGATTGGGGAGGCAAGTTGGTTGTAGGCACTCGCCGGTTCGGTGAGCCAGGCACGGAACGCCGCTTCCATACCCCCCGAGCCGAATGTGAAATCGGAATAGCCGGTCACGTGAACCGCTGCAGCGCCAAGCGGATACTCTCGAGTGATGACTCCCGCATCGGACCTGTAGCGTATTAGCGCATTCTCCAGCTTGGCGCTGCGATCCAGAACCCAGCCCTTCAGTCCGCTCTCAGATAGTCTGAGATACCGGGCATCCAGTCGTTTAGCTTTACTGAACTGAGAGTCGTTAGTTGAATCAGCACGAAAGACCCAATAGGAATGGAAGCCGAGCACCGCAGAGATCAACAGCATGAAGGAGACGCGTAATCCGCGGAGCCAGCGATTTGTTTCCGCGGGATCGAACCGCTTTGGCTCCGGTTCGTCCTCAGACTTCGCAACCGGATTTCTGTGCCGCCACGCGGCCCAGGCCAACAATGACATCGATAAGAGGCCCGCGAGCACAAATATTAAAGTGAGGACAACAGGCACCCACATAAAGGCCAGCCTCCTACTTCAGACTGCAGACTTCGGTCAGCGATCTAATTGTTGCGCGGTGCTGTTGAGGGGTGCGGGCTTTCATCTAAGAGCTGGAAGCGTTTTTAGCTGATCTTCGAAACCGTGAACTTGAAATCGCCCACCTCCAGTACATCGCCTGACTGCAATGAGCGGGCTTCGTCCGCTCCGAGAAGGTTTTCGTTAACCCAGGTGCCGTTCGCGCTGCCAAGATCGGCAACAATCACTTCTCCGCTGCTTCGAAGCGACAACGAGCAGTGGAGCCGTGACAAGCTCGGGTCGTCGATTTGGACGGCGTTGCCCGCCGCGCGGCCTATGTAAGCCGGAGCGCCCTCGCGTTTCAGTTCTATTTGATAGACGCGTCCGCCGGCGCTTGTGAAGCATACAGTTCTCGAATCCCCGGTCTTGGCAGCCGAGCCGCCCTCCACCTGACCGGGGACGTGAGCGTCGCCACCGGCGAAGCTCGCTTTTACCAGCGTCTCCTTGGCGAACAAGTCCCTTCGGACCTCAACTTCAACCGGCCCGCGCGTCACATATCGCCGGTTACCGATGTATTCAGAAACGAGCGCAGTCAATTCCTTGCCCATCGCTTCAATATACTGCGGGCTCAGCGTCGAAGTTTCCTCATAGGTTAACAACACCATGAATCGATTAGGCGCGACCCTTCGAATCCCATCCCCGTCTTCTTCCAGAGTTGACTCGATCAACTGCTCCAGGCGGGAGGCGAGAGCGCCTATCGTACGCAGGCTGAGCGCGCGCTCGTCTCCGGAAAGGAGCTTCAAATCGACCTTAGAACCAACGCGCTCGAGGATTCGTTTTGCCAGGCTTTCGGCTCTATCCAGAACGTTGTCTCTCGCGTTCGACATCGCGCTCAAAGTATACCACGCGACGCTCGGACCTTCGATTAGGTGGACCTGTGGTCCCCCGACGTCCCGCATGCCAAACTACTTTTGGGTGGAGCGCGTCGACGGCGGTCCCCGTTGAATCGACACTTCGCGCTTTGCCGGATTGCAGCCTTGTACGCAGAAGTTCTGCTAATTATACTGCTTCGCCTATGTCGGAACGCGCGGTGACAATTAGAGAGTGCACCTCGGTGGAGGACTTTCAGCAATGTATCGAGCTGGAGCGGGCGGTCTGGAAAGACGATGACATCGGAATAATGCCGATCAGGCTCTACATGATTTCGAAGGCCTGCAACGCCCCAACGATCGGCGCATTCGAGCCCTCGGGACGCTTGGTTGGGTTCGTGCACACGATGCTGGCACTGACGGAGGGCCACGCGGCATACCATTCACATCTGGCCGCGGTGGTCGAAGACCTCCGGCATCGGGATATCGGTTTCAGAATGAAACTTGCCCAGCGGCAGCGCGCGATCGAGCAGGGAGTCTCCTTGATCTTTTGGACCTTCGATCCGCTTCTTTCGCGTAATGCCCATCTGAACATAAACAAGCTCGGCGCGATAATCAGGCGCTACGAAGTGAACTATTACAGCGAGGGACTCTCGACCGTATTCGACTCAAAGGTGCCCTCGGACCGCGTATTCGCCGAGTGGTGGGTTTCATCAAAGCACGTAGAATCTGTCCTGGGTGGAGCGCGTCCGCAGTTAGGGAGCGACTCTGAGTTTGTCCTCATCCCCGAAGACATAGTCGCGGTAAGGAACAGGTCTCTCGACGACCATTTGAAATGGCGGGTTCGCGTTCGCCAGGATTTTCAGGCCAAGCTTGCCAGCGGTCTCATCGCGCGCGGGTTCGAGCGCCAGGATGGAACCAGCAGGTATCTGTTTGGTTGCGATGAGCCGCAGTTTCATTTCCAGGGAGACAACGTTGACGGGGCTGGAACATCTTTGAATCGACAGGCGAAACATGAAACTAAATCTTGAACGAATGGACCTTCGTGAGATCGAGCTGCCACTGAAGTGGCCGTTCGAAACGAGCTTCGGCCGAACGACGCGGCGTCGAATAATGATCATTCGCATCTTCGACACGTCGGGGGCTTGCGGTTACGGCGAATGCACTGCGGGCGAAGATCCCTTCTATAACCACGAGACGATCGACACCGCGTGGCTCATCATCGGCAGGTACGTCGCCCCGATCCTGTCTGCGGCGTCAGTTGAGCGCGCCGACCAGGTCAACGACGCGCTCTCGCGGATACGAGGAAACCGAATGGCCAAGGGCGCAGTCGAAACGGCCGTCTGGGACTTGGAATCAAGACTCATGAAGAAGCCGCTCTGGCAACATCTTGGCGGCACGCTCACTCAAATCCCTTGCGGGGTTTCTATTGGCTTGCAGGCGACTGCCGATGCGCTGCTCGACAAGGTGGCACGTGAACTGGAAGCCGGCTATCAAAGAATCAAGATCAAGATAAAGCCCGGTAAAGACGTCAGTCTGGTCGACGCCGTTCGATCGAAATTCCCCAACATCAGGCTGACGGTTGATGCCAACGCCGCGTATTCGCTTGCAGACGTCGACTTGCTCAAGCGATTGGATCAGTTCGGCTTGGTGATGATTGAGCAGCCTCTTGCCCCCGGCGACCTCGTCGATCATGCAAAGCTTCAACGCCAGATAAAAACCCCGATCTGTTTGGATGAATCGATACTGACTGCAACAGACGCGCGTCAGGCCTACGAGTTGGGTTCGTGCAAGATCATAAACATCAAGCTGGGTCGCGCGGGCGGACACGCTGAGAGCAGATCGATTCAGGAGTTTTGCGCCAGGCAAGAAATCCCTGCCTGGTGCGGCGGCATGCTCGAGTCGGGCGTAGGGCGCGCGCACAACATCGCGATGTCGACACAGCCGGGATTCACATTGCCGGGAGACGTCTCGGCGTCATCCCGCTATTGGGAAGAGGACATCATCGATCCTCCGGTGACCGTGAGCGCCCGGGGGACGATAACACCGCCCTCGGGTGTCGGAATCGGGTATGAAGTGAACGAACGGCGCGTTGAGTCGCTGGTCAGGAGACGCGAAGAGATAAAATTCTAACCGCCCGTGGGGTGCTTAAGAAGGCGAGATTCGCGACGCCGACGAGAACAGCCCGAAGCCGGCCGTGCTGGAGGAGGGACCAATGGCGGAATTCGACGGAAGAACAGCGATCGTAACAGGTGGATCGAGAGGTATCGGCCGCGCAATAGTCGGCGAACTTGCCAGGCGCGGTGCCAGAGTGGCTTTCAGCTTCAGCAAGAATGCCGAGATGGCTGCGCAGATCGTAGAGCAGATCCAGGGCGCCGGCGGGAGCGCGCGCGCATTTCAGGCTGACGTTACAGACTTCAACGCGGCTGAATCGATGGTCCAAGCCGTCAAGAGTGAGTTCGGCTCGGTCGATTATCTGGTCAACAACGCGGGAATAACTCGCGACAAGCTGATCATGATGATGACTTCGGAGGACTGGGACGCCGTCCTGGACACCAACCTAAAGGGCGCATTCAATGTCACCAGGCACGCGGTGTCATTAATGGTTCGCCAGCGGCGTGGCGCAATTCTGAACATCGCTTCAATAAGCGGAGTCGTCGGGATGGCTGGCCAGACAAACTATTCGGCTTCGAAAGCCGGGTTGATCGGTTTCACAAAGGCATTAGCAAAAGAGGTTGGCC
This sequence comes from Blastocatellia bacterium, assembly GCA_035455165.1. Lineage (GTDB taxonomy): Bacteria > Acidobacteriota > Blastocatellia > UBA7656 > UBA7656 > Onstottus_A. Next base: position 11,521 of record DATIFP010000062.1, on the reverse strand, counting down.
GTCGCAACATCACCGTCAACGCGCTCGCTTTGGGGTTGATCGAAACCGACATGACGGCTTCGCTTCCGGATGAGTATAAACAAAAGGTGCTCGAACAGATTCCGCTCGGTCGTTACGGAACCGTGGAAGAAGTCGCGCGAATCGCGACGTTTCTTTTGTCGGATGACGCTCGATATATCACCGGACAGGTTATTCAAGCCGACGGTGGGCTTGCAATGTGAGGGTCAAACGATCGCTCACAACGTGTGGGTAACATACCACGTTGAGAGGGAGGCAAGCGTTCGGAGAGCATATGGCGGACAACCACCAGACGTTGAAATCTTCCGAGCCGAAGGCCTGTAGCGGATTTCACTTTTCCTAGTGCAAATCAGGAACGGTTGTTATAAAATGCGGGCCGCCGTCGAGCCGCAGGCTCCCCCATCCGCCCTGCTTACGGCGGCAACCAGAGAACGATCATTCAATGTTCGCTGAGGACTGGTGGAAAGCTATGCTCGCAACCTAGTCCAAAGGAACAACCCGAGCGCGATGAGCAATGCGCTTGAGCCGAAGTCAAATCCAGACGCTCGATCTGTCGAGGTGCCTTTGCGATTTGAGGACCGATTGTTGCGATCAGATACACGTCCGGCGCTCTGGGTGCACATCTCATCAGGGTCGGCGATACAGCCGGGCGTGCCGCATTGGCACCAATTACCCAGGGTTGTGTGACCAGCTAACACCACCGCGGAGAAGGCAGGTGGCCTGGTGAAGTCTTCGCTCCTCGAAGTTGAAAAGAAAAGCGGTAGAGCGAATATGCAGGTAGCTGCAATAACAAGTCGTTTTCTCACGAGACGTTCCTCCAAAGCGGGGATTGCTGACTCTAAAACCGCCGTCGGCTCCGATGGATTGCTCGGTCATGTTCTTGCGAGCAGTCTAATCACCGCAGTCAGCTCAAGACAGCAGTTTCTCACACTTAGCAATTCACTGATTCAGGCCGCGGAGCAGGCCTACCTCATCCGCGATTTTGACTCGCTCGCAGAGGTAAGCCGGGTATTGATGAATCTGCCCTCTGATGCTGTGCGCCAAATAGGTCTGTACTACCATGCCCTCGCAATCAACCGAAAAGGCGACTTCAAAGAGGCGCAGACCTTACTTGAAAGGTTGTCGAACACTGCGCCGCCGTCCTACCGAGCACGGGCTATTCAAACCTTGGGCGCCAATTATCATGACAAGGGCCAGCTCGATGAAGCCCTCAGGTATCAGCGCGAAGCCACCCGCGCGGCCCCAAACAAAAATGCAGAAGGGCTGCAGACAATACTGCGGGCGTACGGGGAAATTGCGACCATCAGGAGTATCAGCGGAGATCACGAAGGCGCATTGGCTGACCTCGAAAACCTTTGGCCGCTTGTTGACCGCGTCTCGAAGCAAAGTCCATTCTTCTTCTACGTTTACTACAACGAGCTTGCTGTGGAGTTCGCTGAAGTTGGACGCCTGGGCGAAGCAGAGGCTGCCGTATCAATCGCGCTCGCATCACCGTTCGCCGCTGCCTATCCCGAATGGAGCGAGACTCGCGAAGAGATCGCAGCCAAACGCGTTTCCGCTACACCTTCCGTGGTCGCAGTAAGTCGACCTTCTGAAGCCCAAGCGGCGCGCAATTCCAATCGCTCGCCGCGGACGCGGCCGCAATCTCAGCCGAAACCGACCCGCGCCCTCCCATTGAATTGGCGCGCGTTCGAAAACAGTTTTCTTCAAAGAGCGTCGGTCACAAACGTCGATTCCTCGACCATTGTCCGGGGCGTAACAATTCGAAGCGCGATTGATCAGGTCTTAACCTGCCGTGGCCCGCGCGCGCCTCCTGCCTTCTGAAAAGCAGCCAACTAGCTCTACTCACCAAAAGTCATTGTGGGGTGGGACGTCCACTCCTAATGTCGCCCCACCCTGCCGAGCCGCACATCGGCGTGCATGGGTATTTGTGTGTCCTGATCACGCCCGCTGTGCTTCAAGGACGGCCATGAGTATAAAAGAAGGCGGCAAAAGAGCAAGTAGGAAATCGCTAACAGGAGCAAATGTTGAGCGATATGTAGTCCCCGAAAGCGCAATCCGCGATTACGTTGAGCAGCTCGGGATCTTCGACATCGAGCCGGCTGCAACCCGTTTTTTGGCTGTAGCCGATGCCACGAGACGGATACTCGAGCAGCGAATCGAGCGCCTCAAACCCGCCGATGTAAGACTGATTCTGCGGATTGCAACCGAGAGCAAGAACAAGCGCTATCAGCAGATTATGAAGGCGATTGTCGTCAGCGTCGGCCAGGGCCCGGACGGGATCAAAGCAGCACATTTGACCGCGCGCCGAGCCTTGGAAATCTCCTTCAAATGGACGCGCGATTATGTTCTATGCTTCACGGCGTTCGAACACAGGTTGAGGGAAAATCGAGTCGTGAGCGAGGCCCGAGAATCCTCAACCCGGGAATCGAGCTTTCGACTTTCTTCTGTTTCGAGGTAGGCCGAGTTGGGGCGGTTTCATAAGAACCCGCCCCAACAAATGCAGACTGGAATTATTCTAAGGCGACCGTGACGAATACCGTCCGGCCGTTGCGCTCAGCCTCAATCAGGTATTCACCAGGCTTGGCTGATTTCACCGCTTGAGCCAGTTCCTCGACGGTCTTTGTTTCGACGCGGTCAAATCCGTGAATGACGTCGCCGTGCAACAGTCCCGCCTCCGCGGCTGGCATTCCAGGCTGCACCGCAGCGACGAACACGCCACTGGGAACCTTCAACTTGAGCTTCATTTGTTCAATCAACTCCGGTGTGAGGGTTCTCCCTTGTATTCCCAGGCGCCCCTGTTGGGTCCCGCCTTCGTCATCATCCGAGGATTGGATGTTTGCGGCTACATTCTTAGGCCTTTCCACCAGCTGCACCGTTACCGATTCGGGGTGGCCGTTGCGAATGAACTCAATCTTCGCCGTCTCACCGGCAGGCGTCGCGGCAACCGTATCGGTCAGCTCTCTGGCCGCTCTCACCGTTTTACCATTGAAAGCGGTAATGACGTCCTTTGGCTTGATCCCGGCGGGTCCCGCCGGGCTATTCGCGTCCGGTACTTCGTCAACCCACACTCCTGCCCTGGGCTCGAGCCCGACTGCGTGAGCCTTGGCTTCGTCGAGGTCCAACACCTTCACTCCCAGATATCCGCGGCTGATCCTCCCAGCCTTTACCAGCTGCTTGAAAACATCACGCGCCGTATTTGAGGCTATCGCGAACCCGATGCCGATGTTGCCCTGGCTTCCCCCGGTCAGTATCATCGTGTTGATACCGACCACCTCACCCTCCATATCGACCAGCGGGCCGCCAGAGTTGCCGGGATTGATTGATGCATCGGTCTGAATGTAGTGATTGTACTGTGACTCTCTAAGCTCGCGCCCGGTGGCGCTTACTATGCCTGCAGTCAAGGTCTGTTGAAGCCCAAAGGGGCTGCCCAGCGCGAGAACCCAATCGCCTTGCTGGACCTCGTCCGAGTTCCCCAGAACCGCGATCGGCAGACCGCCGGCGTCAATCTTGATCACCGCGATGTCAGTCTCCGGATCAGCGCCGATGACCTCGGCGTTGAACTTCCGACCGTCGGCGAGCGTCACGTTGATCTTGTTGGCGTTCCCGACGACATGGTTATTGGTGAGAATGTAGCCGTCCTCAGTGACGATAAAGCCGGACCCGGCGCCTTCAAGTCTGCGCGGGGTGTTTGGAACGGGAAAGCCGAACAGATCCGACTGACCTCGTAGACTGGCTCTTTCGACTACGTCGATGTACACGACCGCGGGCTTGACCGCTTTTGAGACTTCGCGAAAGGAACTCGATAGCTCTGCGGGCGACGGCGCAGTCGATATCTTGCGGGGCTCGGGAAGAACCGGGACGTTCCCGGAGCCGCGATGATAAGCACCCTGGATTATGGCGACGGTTACGACTAGCGCGGCAACTACGAAGCTGATCGCCAGCCACGCGCCTCGTGCGCCCCGTCGTTGCTTCCAAGGATCCTCACGCCGCTGTCGCGGATCAAAACTGTTATCGGTGCGATTCTCGTCCATATTGTTTCATCCTCTTGCCAATCTGGAGTAACCACTAAAAGATTAGCTAAGTCGCGGGTACGCGCGCAACTGACCCGTGAGCGGCTGACAAGAAGAAGCAGCATCGTTGGGGGGGCTCGAAAGTTGAGAGACTCGTCGCGATAGTGGAGAGACACATCTACTCAGCTTTGCACTAACCTGGATAAGCAAGGCAATTGGCGTCCTGTCGATCCTTGCCTCAAACGTTTCAGAGACCTCTGATTCGCGGATTGTCGGGCAGCCGCGACCGTCGTGCCGGTGTCCGCAGTCTGAACGCGGGCGGATCTCGCACGACACTCAGAACGTCGGCTCGGTCATCCGTCTCGATCGAGTCAAGCCGTACGACTTGAGCTGACGATACAGGGTGCTGGGCGAGATGCCGAGAATCTCCGAGGCCTTGCCCTGATGCCAGCCGGTCTGCTCGAGCACCGCGAGGATTTGTTTGCGACGCAACTCGTCAAGACTGCCCGCGCTCTGCTCTTCACCATTGACGGATTCGACGCTGACCATTCGGTGCGTCCGAAGCTCGAGCGGCAGATCATCCGCTCGGATCTCTTCGCTCGATGAAAGTATCACAGCTCGCTCGATCACGTTTCTCAACTCGCGGACATTGCCGGGCCACGTATAATTCATAAGCACCTGCATAGCTTCATCCGTCAGGCGCGCGCGTTCTCCACCGCTCACCTGCGCCAGAAAGTGTTCTGCAAGCGCGGGGATGTCCTCGGGCCTTTCGCGCAGAGCCGGAAGCTTTATCGTGAAGTTGTTTATACGAAAGAGGAGGTCACTGCGGAACTTCCCTTCTGACACGTCCTGATTGAGGTCGCGGTTAGTTGCGGCGATAAACCGCACATCGACGCCGACTTTCTTCGTTCCGCCCACTCGATAGAAGGTCTGGGTTTCCAGGACGCGCAGCAGCTTCGACTGAAGGGTTAAACTCATCTCGCCGATCTCATCGAGGAAGAGAGTGCCTCCGTGCGCAAGCTCCAGTAGTCCCAGCTTGCGTTTTCGAGCTCCGGTGAAAGCGCCCTGCTCATATCCGAACAACTCTGATTCGAGCAGCGTCTCTTGAATAGCGGCGCAGCTTATGTCGATAAACGGGCCCGCCTGGCGTTGGGAGAAGCAGTGAATGGTGTTCGCGACCAGCTCCTTTCCGGTTCCCGAATCGCCGGTCACCAGGACCGTCGCGTTGGATACCGCTATCTTGCGAACCAGCATCATCACTTCCGTCATCTTCTGGCTGCGAACCACAATGTCGGGCGCTTTTTCCTTATAGGTGAGCCGCGAATGCAAGATCATATTTTCGACTCGCAGCTGCCGCTTCTCGTGAGCTTTGTTGACAATGGCCTCAAGCTCGCGAATGTGGCACGGCTTAGTAAGGTAGTCGTAGGCGCCGAGCTTCATCGCCTGGAGAGCCGTTTCAACCGTCGCGTGCCCGGTCATCATCAGCACCTCGGGCGGCTGCTCTTGTTGCCTGAGCTCACGGAGCACTTCCAGGCCGCTGCGCCCCGGCATCATTATGTCCAGCAGCGCTACATCGAACTCGGCTTCACGCGCCGCTTTGATCGCGGCCTCCGCGTCATGCACAAGCGTCACTTCGTGTCCGGCTCTCGACAACTCCTTTTGAAGGACGAGGCCGAGATTCATCTCGTCTTCGGCGATCAACAGTTTGATACCTGGGCTTGAACTCACAGCGATCCCTCCATATTGAGTATGCTCTCGAATGATTGCTCGCGAGCGAATTCGCGTACTTCGTGATGAAGCGGCAGCAATACGCGGAACGTCGACCCAATACCCTCGCTCGAATCGACCTCGATCCGTCCGCCGTGTTCGGACACGATTCCGTAGCATACTGATAATCCCAGGCCGGTTCCGCGGCCCAGAGGTTTGGTTGTAAAGAAGGGGTCAAATATCTTCGCAAGGTGCTGCGCGGGAATGCCGCAGCCGGTGTCGGTGAATTCCGCGCAGACCATCTGTCCCGCTTCCGAGTCGTCCTGATGCGTTCGAATTGTCAGGCTCCCATCCGCTTGCATCGCGTCAAACGCGTTGGACATCAGGGCGATGAAAACCTGCTTCATCTGGCCCTCGTTGACATCGACCGGCGCGAGTGCGGGGTCCAATTCCTTGACGACGCGCATTCTTCCAAGCTTGGGATGATGCCTGATCAGCTGGAGCGTCTGCTCGATGATTTGGTTGACGTCACCTGTCATCTTTTCGGCCTGTCGCTGATGCGAGAACTCGAGCAGGCTGTTCGTAATTGTCTTGCACCTGAACGCCTCATCGCGAATGATCTGCAAGTACTCGCCAAAATCTTGATGAAGCGACTTGTCTTCGACGTCTTCGACGCGAGCGGTCAACGCTTCCGAGCACGCCGCAATCGTCGCGAGCGGATTGTTTATTTCGTGAACAACGCCGGCGGCAAGCCTTCCGATGGAAGCGAGCTTCTCCGCGTGGATCACCGCCTCGTTCATCTTCTTTTGTTCGGTCACGTCTTCGCCGACGGTGATGACGTGGGTGACTTCTGCGTTATCCACTCGCATTGGAATCTTGCTGATCTTCCATATCTTCTTTTGCCCTTCGAACCACGACTCTTGTTCCATATGAACCATCTCGGCCGTGCGAAACACGTCGGTGAATTCGTCTTCGAGCTTTCGCCGCGGCTGCCGAGCGAGGACCTGAAACACATTCTTCCCGAGCACGTGTTCGCGGCTGATCCCCAGACCGCCGACTTCCCGATTGCGGTTCCAGGCAACGATCCTCATATCGCGATCGACAACGTACAGAGAGACGGGAAGGGAATCGATGATCTTCTCTGTGAAGCGCTTTTGCTCTTCCGCCTCCCTGGTGCGCTGGGATACCTCGACCGCCAGGTTAATCGAGGTGTCCTTCGTGCGGCGATACAACTCAGTGTTTCTGATTGCCAGGCTCAGCTGTTGGGCTGCGGCTCCCAGCAGTTTCTGATCGTCGGCGCTTATTGGACGCGGCGTCCGGCTGCCACAGATCAGGAACCCGAGCACTCGATCGTCGAACATCAGCGGGACCACTGTTTCAAGCAGGATTCTCTGATCGCACAAAAAGCGTTCAGCGGTCCTGATCTGGATAGCGGGCTGCGCACGCCAGTCAGCCGAGTTGAGGTAGCTGGCGACACGTTCTTTGTGAAACCACTCGGCGCCCGCGGCACCCTCAGCTTTGGATCGCGAGTAGATCGCCGATGCCAGCTCGTTTGGATCAGTCGAGCTTCTGACGATTACCGCGCACGCCTCGCATTCGAGGCTCTTCCCGACCGAAAAGACGGCGTAGCCCAGGAGTTCATCCATCTCGAGCGAGGTCATGAGGTTGTTGCCGAGGTTGTAAACGAATGCAAGTTGAGCCGCGCTTTTCCGGGTCTCAACGTACAGGCGGGCGTTTTCGAGCGCCACCGTAAGCTGGTTGCAGATCGTTGAAAGCAATTCGGTCTGGTGCCTGGGAAAGGTTGCGCCGCTAAACAAGCACACCGATCCCAGGACCTTGCCTTTGAGCGAAAGCTGCGCGCTTGCCAACCCGGATACGTCCTTCAGCAGATCGATCGCCAGGCCCCTTCGCGCGGAATCAGGGATCGGCTCGAGAACAAGCGGATTCCCGTTCATCAGGGGTGCGATCCGCGAGTACAATTCGATCAGGCTTGCCTGGGCACCTTCATCAAGCGTGAGCCCCTCGGCAGCGGCGACGGCCATCGGGCGTTCATCCGCTTCGCGCAAATAGACAACTCCCGCTGCTGCGCCCGCGTGTTTGACCAGCGCCGCGAGCGTGCCCTTCAACAGCACATCCGGATCAAGCGAACTGGCCAGCACCGATGACACGGTGTGCAGGACGTTCAGTTGCTCGAATCTCGCCGCCCTTTCACGCTCGTAGCGAGAGGAACGCAGGTGCGCTCGCACCCGCGAGAGGAGCTCCGCTCTTTGGTATGGCCTGGTTATGTAGTCGGTCGCACCCTGGTTCAAGCACGCGACTTTGTCCTGCGGACGGTGGCTCTTGGAGATCACGAAAACGGGCACCTCTGCAGTCGTGGGGCCGGATCGAACATCCTCGCAGAAAGCCAGCGCCAGATTAGCCCAGTGCAATCGCCGAAGGCTCTCGCCGGAGTCTTCAGCCGAAGGAAGAAAGGAAGAGTCCGTAAGGCGTGAAGCGGACGACTCGAGAATGATCAGCGAGACATCGCGAACACGCAGCTCGTCCAGGGCGGCCTCAAATGACTCAAGCGAGACTGCATCGTACCCTGCGCCTTGAAGCAGCCGCTGGATCGCTCGCGCTGACTTGCTTTCATCCCCTAAGACAAGAATGCGATCAGGTAACCCGCCAGGGTTAGACATACGCGCCTGCGTTAATCCGGGGCTTGAGGGGGAAGGCTCAAGGGGCAGAAGCTTGAAAACTGTCTTGAAACTGTCTTGAGGTGCGGGAAATCTAAGTCATTTTGACGGATGTGTCAATGATAATGTGGCCTCGGAACACATAGCCGGCCAAGTCATCTCACTTCTCGAGCTGTTGCTTTGCCAGGACCGCCTCGTTGGTCCTCGGAAATAGCCTCACAATCGCGGTGAGCTCCGCGCGAGCCGCATCGTTCTGACCGAGCTCCATCAATGCCATCGCTTTCTTGAATCGAGCCGCGGGCACCTTATCACCCTTCGGGAACAACTGGGACACCTTGTCGAATTCGGCGATCGCTTCATTAAACTGCTTCTTGCCGTACAGGCATTCGCCGATCCAATACTGCGCGTTGTCGGCCATTTCGCTGGTGGGATAGGTTTCAACGTATTGCTTGAACTCGCTCAGCGCCAAATCATAATTGCCCCGACTGTAGTCCCCGTACGCCGCCGCAAAGAGTTGATCCGGATTGCCGGGTGTAATTTGAGTGAACGTCGGCAGTTTTGGCAGATTCTCAACAAGCTTTCTCAGCTGAGCCAGTTGTTCAGACACGCGATCGATCCGCTGATTTGTGTCGGTTATCTTTTCGCCTAACCCGCTCACTGACTGGATTGCGCTCGAGCTGCCTTCGGCGACTCGGCTTTGAGCCTGCCGGATCGCGTTCACGTTGTCGACGATCTGCGTGATCAAGGTGTTCAACTGGCCGCTGTTCTTGTCCATCGTCTCCTGCATCGTGCGGACCTGGCGTTCGAGCACGATCACTTCGGCCTTCAACTCGTCAAGCGCGAGCTTGAGTTGAGCATCGCGATCCTTCTGGTCAGCGAGCCCGGCCCCGCTAATAGAGGAGAGGAATATCATCGCTAACGCGGCGATGACTATGGACTTGAGCGACATAAGAGTCTCCTGTTTTGATGCTGGTTGAGCGCTGAACCATGAACGCTACGCGCATGCACCGCTGATTATCGCCGCCTCTGGCCGCTGATCTGCGTTGATCAACGAACTGGAAGCGGCGTAGATCTGCGGTTCAGATACGCGACATAGATGTCTCTCGAAGGCGACGCCGGACCGTCCTACGGATTGCGCACCGGTGGAGTGCCGCCGCTTAGGTAAATGAAGTCGTCGCGGCGATCATGCGCCCAGGAAGGTCGCATATCCGGCGAGCCTTCGCTGGTCCCAGCGGCGCGTTCCTTGCCGTAGCTCACCGTCGAGATTCTGGAGGTCTCGACTCCAAGCGAGGCCAGAAACTCCTTTGCGGCCTGTGCGCGGCGCTCGCCCAACCCAATGTTGTACTCTTCGGTTCCGCGCGGGTCGCAGTTGCCCTCGATACGAAAGATAATAGTTCGATTCGGAGCTTGCGTCAGCCAACCCGCGGCGCGCCGAAGCTTGTCTTGCGATTGCGGAGACAGGTCTGCTTTGTCCAGTTCGAAGTAGATCGGCTGCACCCATTGGTTGAACATCGCCGCTATCGTCGGATTTGGCCCGCCGGAGGTTCTTGGCCTGTCACCAGCCGGCGTTTCTTCGGTCACGGTCACGCGAGCCGAAGCGTTGTCCGTGCCGCCGGGTCCTGTCGCCGTTGCGTTGTAGGTTGTGGACGTAGACGGGCTGACGACTCGCGAGCCTGAGCTTGGCACCGTACCCAGTTCGCTTATCGTAACGCGGTCCGCGTTGTTGGAGCTCCATCGAAGAGTGGTGCTTTGACCGCGGGTGATGGCTTCCTGGTCGGCGGAGATCCGAATACTCGGCTTGGCCGGTCGCGGCGTCACGGCGACTACTTTGCTGTCGCGTGCTTCTTTCTTCCCTCGAGAGGCCACGGCGGTGTAGGTAGTAGTGTTATCGGGGGTGAAGACCTGCGCGCCGGTCTTATCGACGGTCTGTCCGTTGAGGGTGACCTGTTTCGCATCCTTGGAGGTCCAGCTCACCCGGACGTCTTCGCCTTGTTGGAGACGATCGCGCGACACCTGTAGTTGGACTTTCGGCTTGGCACAACCCACAACGCCGATCAGTAAGGACGATACAAAGATGATCGCAGCCAGTCGCGAATGATTTCTTGTCATCTCAAGCTCCTTTGTAAGCGCTCGGGAACGAGGCTGAGACCGGAGGCTTCACTGCGAGGTCCTGTACCGAGCGCTTCGTTGAATCATCGTGCCCAAGTCGGCGAGCGGCCACCTCCGCGCGTGAGCTGCCGCGCGCCGCTGCCGTCGATGTGCGATTCCCAAACTTCCCACCGACCCGAACGGGTCGATTGAAACGCAACGTGCCTGCTATCGGGCGACCATGTGGGGCTCTCATTGCGCCCTTGGGATGTTATCTGAAGCAGCTGTCCCGACGCCACGTCAGCGACGAATACTTGAAAGCTTCCGGCGCCGCCGTATGTAAACGCGACATAGCGCCCGTCAGGCGACCACGAAGGCGAATCCGCTTGCCCGCCTCGCGCAATCAGCGCTCGTTGGTTGGCTCCGCTCGAGTCCATAACGTACACTTGAGGCGTCCCCGCTCGATCCGATATGAAGGCGATCTCGCGTCCGGTCTTTGGATTCCATCGCGGCGAGATGTTGATGCCTCTCGGCGTTCGCGTCAACCGGCGCGCGTTTGAGCCATCCAGATTCGACACGTAAATCTCCATCGAGCCGTCGCCGCCCATCGCCGAACTGAACGCCAGTTGACCGCTCGATGAAATTGTCGGAGACGTTGTGGTCGAGCTGAAGCTTGTCCCTCCGATGAGCCCTCCCTCGGCCGAACGAACCACGATATTTGGCACACCGGTCTTGAAGCTCACGTACGCAATATATCGCCCGTCGGGTGAAAACTGTGGAAAGCGAACCATCGGGCCGTCGCTTGCAAAGGCGCGCTGGTTGAATCCGTCGTAGTCCATCACCCGAATCGAGTCGCCGCCAACGTAAGCGATCTTGGAAGTAGCGATGCCGTCGCGACCGGTCAGCAGCTTGACTATTTCGTCCGCGAACTCGTGGGCCATTCGCCGCGGGTCGGCGGTGTGTCTCGAAGCGATGAGTTGCTGTTTGGTCTTGACGTCGTAAAGATACGTGTCCGCCGCT
>DATIFP010000061.1:0-24536 GCA_035455165.1 Blastocatellia bacterium | reverse complement strand
CCTGCGCGGGCCCTCGTTTTTCCAAACCGACTTCTCTGTCTTCAAAAACTTCAAAATGACGGAAGCCACGAAGCTGGAGTTTCGCGCAGAGGGCTTTAATGTCTTCAATCATGTGAACCTGGGTCTACCTGACAGATGTGTGGACTGTAACCCAGGAACAGCAGGTAAAATATTCAGCTTGGCTGGGGGCGCCCAGATGCGGCAGTTCCAGTTCGGCTTGAGGCTCAGCTTCTAACTGTCCGGATCAAACCTGCGCTGGCGATGACGCTTGAACACGGGCAGATCTCGAACGAAAGAAAAAACGTCGACGCAGCGATTGAGAGATTTGAAGCTGCTATCAAGCTCTATCCTGATGATGCGAAGGTCCACTACGATCTGGCGAGAACGCTTTTGCAGAAGGGTCAGAAGGAAGGCGCTCAGGCGGAGTATCAAAAGGCGAAGCAACTCGACCCGCGCATGAAGCCGCTGCAATGAGTTCATAACGACGCCGGGTCCTATTTTCTCGGAGGCTGCTGTTTGACCATGCCGCTGCCTTCCTTAATCGCAACAATCTGATTAACTGCGACGTCTTTCAGGATTTCAGTCTCGCCGCTGGGCCAGCGTATCTCGATCTGGTCCGCCCTTTTGTTCGAGCCTAATCCAAAGTGAAGCCGCTCGTCGTTGTGAGAGTAATAACTCGACTGGCTGCTGATCTCTTGAGCTTGCAGATGGGCGCCGGTCCTCAATCGAACTCGCGCGCCGATCGCCGAGCGATTCGATTTCGCGCCGATCAGTTTCAGCGTGAGCCAGTTGTTGGCGCCCCGACTGGTGCCGGCGATGTAATCGTTTCGCAGCAAAGAAGGCGGCTCGTTCATATTCATGATCAATACATCAATGTCGCCGTCGTTATCGAAGTCACCAAACGCGCAGCCGCGGCTCGAGTGCGGAGTCAATACGCCCATCCCGCACTGAGCAGTCACATCCTTGAACCGTCCGTCCCCGAGGTTCCGATACACGAGTCGAATGCTCTTATGGGGGTACTCTTTGAAGTGCTTCTCGACCTCAGGGTAGACGTTGCCGGTAACCGTGAGCAGGTCAGGCCAGCCGTCGTTATCAAAGTCCGCCAGTCCGGTGCCCCATTGAACGTAGCGCGTGTGATCGAAGCCGGCCTCGCGCGATGAATCTTCAAAGAATGCGCGGCCGCTGTTCTTGTAGAGAATGGGAAGGTCGTCGGCGAAATGAGTCTTGAAGATGTCCAGTAGCCCGTCGCCGTTGTAGTCACCGACGGTCACGCCCATCCCCGCTTGCGCCTGACCGTCTTCGTTGTAGGCCGCGCCGGTCTCTACGGCTACGTCGGCGAACGTTCCGTCGTGGTTGTTTTTGTAAAGAATGCTTGCGGTCGAATCGCAAGCAACGTAGATGTCCGGCCAGCCGTCGTCGTTGAAGTCAGTAACTACTGCGGTCATAGCGTAACGCTCGCGCACTTTACCGATCCCCGACGATTCTGAGACGTCTGTGAACGTACCGTCGCCGTTGTTGTGATAAAGGAGATTGGTGTCGGTAGGCAAGCCCTTAGGTCCGCAGTTGACGGGGATTCCTTTCCACAGACAGTTCGGTCCCTTGCCGGGCTCGGGTGAGCTCGCAACATCAAACTTCAGATAATTCGCCACAAACAGATCAAGCTTTCCGTCGCGATCGTAGTCCACAAACACGCAGCCCGAGCCCCAACGAGTGCCCTTTGTAGCAAGCCCAGCTCGTGATGTCACGTCGGTGAACGTGCCGTTTCCGTTGTTGTGATACAGCGCGTTCTGCCCCCAGTAAGTAGTGAATAGATCGTCGAAGCCGTCGTTGTCGTAATCCCCCGCAGTGACCGCAGACGCCCAACCCGTTCGCCCGAGCCCGGCCTTTACGGTAACGTCACTGAAGCTGCCGTCGCGGTTGTTGCGATACAGCATGCTCGTAGGTCCCTTGCCGGTCGGCGATCCTTCGAGCCGCGTTCCGTTTAGCAGGAAAATATCTATCCATCCGTCGTTATCATAGTCGATGAAGGCGACCCCGCAGCCGTTGGTCTCAATGATGTATTTCTTCTGATCAACGCCGCCGTAGATAATTGGAGCGGTGAGTCCGGCGCGCTCGGCCGTATCGACGAATGTTACGGAGAAATCATTTGCGCTGTTTCCATCCGAGGCCGACATCGGGCGCGACACCGTAAGTGCTTGAGTAAAGAAAGGTTCGAACAACACGCAACCGATAAGCGACACAATCGCGATGAACCGGGCGGCGGGCGAGGGAATTACGCGGCTAAGTGTTTTGAACATCGGGTGCTGTAACCGAAATGTGGTGATCCAGTGTCTACCGGGGCGCTATTTCTTCTCCGAGCTTCGCAAGCTGTCGGCAATCTCAAACTCTTTCTTCGCCGCTTCCGCTCTGTTTGTCCGTTGAAGTACCTGAGCGAGCAGATAATGTCCGGAGAAATTATTGGGGTCCATCTTGAGCGCGCGTCTCAGTATGCCTTCCGCGTTCCCGTGCTCGCCCTTTTTTAGATAGACCTTTCCGAGCACGATATAAGGCCCGCTAAAGAATGGATTCAGCCAGATCGACTGTTGTAGGGGCGCGACCGCCTCTTCCCACTTTAGCTGTCTGGTGTACGCCTCGCCGAGCATGTAATAGGCCATCGCAAATCCAGGATTGATCGCAATTTCTTTCTTCAAAAACGCTATGCCTTGTTCGAGGTTGGCGCGATAGATAGCCATCTCGCCCAACAGAAAATTAGCCTGCGGTAGTTTCGGATCAAGTTCGAGCGTTTTTTGCAGCTCCTTCTCGGCGAACTCTTCGAACTGCTGGCGAATCATCATCTGAGCGTTGATCAGATAAGCGGATGCAGAGTCGGGCGGGATGGAAAACATACGCGCGAATGATTCGCGAGCCTTATCGACATCGTGAGTTTGAATGTAACTGACGCCTAGCGTATAGGCCATCTCCACGTTGTCGGGCGCCCAATTCTTCACCTGCTCCAGATAAGGAATCGCCTCCTTGATGTGACCGAGTAAATAATGAGACAAGCCGAGCATCTGCACGTCCTGTCTGTATTGCCGGCTTCCTTCGGGTGCGCGCTTTGTCGAAACGGAAAGGTGCCCCACTGCACTCGCATAGTCTGCCTTTTGATAGTACGCGAGACCCAGCAGATGGCTTATCTGGGTCTCGTTGGATTCGGACCGAGGAATAGCCGTCAGCACACTAATCGCCGCGTCGATTTTGCCAGCTTCCAGAAGGGATTCGGCTTGTTCGATTGCGGACGGACCTGACTGCGCCTTTCCCGGAAAAACCTGTTCAGTTTGTGCTGCGGCTGGCAGGGTCAACGGCGCAAGTAACAGAAAAGCACTCGGCCCGAGGAGTTTCATAGCAGCACCACAAGCGAGAAACCTGACTCTTTGCTCAGAGCTTCACAAGAATATCCCGCCTCAAACGGGAGCGCAATGCCCAGGCAAATTGGATGTCGCGAGCGAATTGACGAAATGAACCGGCGGCTCACTGCAGTCTTTAGCGTTCTCTTCCTTAGCGTTCTCTTCCTTCAGCGCTTCTCATTTGTCTCCGCACTCGCGCGAGCCGGGTCGCTAGGACGGCAAAGAGGTTGAAGCCGGTTGCACGATGACTCTGAGACTCTCCGTTTGCTTACACTTGCGCTTGACATCGTTCCTCAGAGTTGATATAGCACTACGGTACTTAATACGAAGTAATACGAAATTCGAATCCGCACTTTTACGCTATCGAAGTATGGACGCTGAATTCTGATGCTAAAAGCATCGCACCGGGCGTAAAAACCCCGATTTCAGTTGAGCAACTTTGTTTTCCCGAGGGGACCTCACTTCAGGGAAGTGTCCATCGTTATTTGTTGCGTCAATCAAGGTACCCCGCTTCTGAGAGAGACGTGGCGAATATCAAGGCGAGCCAGACATCTTGGCTATGCGTTCAAGGGGCTGTGAGACAAGGCGGGAGGTGCGGGCCATGCGAAGATCTAGAATAGCATTAGCAGTGTTGAGTCTGCTGTTTGTTCTTACGGGACTCTGTGAAAGCGGCAGAGCTCAGGCTGTCTACGGCAGCATCAGCGGTACGGTTACCGATTCGAGCGGAGCGGTGGTGCCCGGAGCTAAGGTCACCATAACCAGCGTTGATCGAAAGACCTCCGATACGGTGACAGCGAACGAGTCGGGGTTTTACGTCAAGGAACGGTTGCTTCCCGGGAGCTACGAAGTGAAAGTCGAATCCCAGGGCTTCAAGGCAAGCGTATTACCCTCGGTGGTCGTAAACGTAGACGCTCAAACCAAGGTGGATGCCGTCCTTCAGGCCGGCGCGGTAACCGACACGATCACTGTTACTGCCGGAGAGGGCCAACTCCTGAAGACCGACCGTGCTGACGTGGCGACGACCTTCGATCAGAAGCAGATCACGGATTTGCCGATCCTGGATCGGAACTTCACAAAGTTCATTTTGCTCACGCCGGGCACGCAGCAACTTCAGTGGCAACACGCGGCGAGTGAGAATCCGCAGGGCTCGACACAGATAATGGTCAACGGCCAGCATTTCAGCGGCACCGGTTACCAATTGGATGGCACCGAGAACCGCGATCCGATTCTGGGGATCATCGTCATCAACCCGAACTTCGAGGCGATTGGCGAGACAAAGATCACCTCCCAGAACTACGATGCCGAGTTCGGGCAGGCAATCGCTGGTGTCGTCTCGGTCCAAACCAAATCCGGAACGAATGAGATTCACGGCAGCATCTTCGAGTTCCGACAGAACGACGTGCTGCAGGCACGCAATCCCTTCACGCAGTTTCAGGATGACCCGCTCACACACAAGGCTATTCCTGATACATTGAAGAACCAGTTTGGAGGATCGTTCGGTGGCCCAATAATAAAAGACAAGTTCTTTTATTTCGGCGACTACCAGGGAACGCGCAGCAAGACCGGCGGGTCGCGGTTGCTCACCGTGCCAACAAACGCAGCGCGTACTGGAGATTTGAGCGCTTATGGTGTTGACATCTTTGATCCTCAAACGGGCGTGCAGTTTCCCGGGAATAAGATTCCAAACGGCCGCTTGTCCCAGCAAGCCCTTAACCTCCTAAAGCTCATCCCTGCCCCTAATGCGCCAGGCAGTGATAACGGCACGCGGAACAACTACGTTGCGAGCGGCAGCGAGCTCTTCAACAACGATACCTTCGATGTTCGAATAGACAACCGCATCACCAGCAATTTGAACGTGTTTGGCCGGTATAGCTTCGCCAACTTCGACCGGAATGGACCTCCTTCGTTTGGCGCGGGCGGCGGTCAAGAACTTGTCTCGCTTGGCGGAAGTTCGAAGGTTCGCAATCACAGTGTCGCGCTTGGCTTCGACTACACTCTCTCACCGACGATGCTGGTGGACTTTCGCTTCGGGTTCTTTAAGTACGGTGTGAATGTGCTTCCTGCCGATTTCGGCACCAGACCGGCAGCGGACGCGGGCGTTCCCGGGTTGAATCTGGATGATACTTTTACTTCGGGCCTGTTCTCAGGCTTTGTTCAAGGTGACAGAGGTTTCAATTTCGGCTCCGGGCTGGGGGTCAATCGGTGCAACTGTCCGCTGGATGAGCAGGAGAAGCAGTTTCAATTTGTTGGAAACCTTTTGAAGACCTGGGGAAATCATACCTTCAAGTTCGGCGTTGATATTCGTCGCGCATTTAACCTGAGAGTGCCTAGCGACAACCATCGGTCCGGTGAGCTCTCCTTTAGCGAGAACCGAACGGGTCGAGTGGTAAACGGACAGCTTCAAGCGTCGGGGCTCGGAATCGCCACGTTTTTGATCGGTGATGTGACATTCTTCAAACGCTTCGTCAGCACGAGTACGGAAGCGCGCGAGAGACAGTGGCGCCATTTCTACTACGGGCAAGATACATGGCGGGTGAACCAGAAGCTTACTATCGCTTATGGTCTGAGATTGGATGTCATCAATCCACAAAGTGTGAATGGATCAGGCAATGGTGGTTTTGTCGACACAAACACAGGCGAAGTCATTGTAGCCGGGATAGGCGGCAATGACCTGAATGGCGGCGTGGAGAATAGCCTGAACTGGGCTCCGCGCCTCGGTATAACCTATCAGCTCGGCGATAACACTGTGGTGCGAGCCGGCTATGGGCGCAGCTACGACATCGGTGTATTCGGCTCCGTTTTTGGCCATACAGTGACGCAGAATCTGCCCGTTCTCGCCATACAGAACCTCACCGCAGATAGCAATTTCGGTCGCGTGTTCACTCTCGCGCAAGGCCCGCCGGGGTTCACCAACTTCTTCGGCCTGACTGCGCCGCCGAACAAAGGCGGCGTGCCGAATGCATCGCTGCCATCTAACGGGCGGTTCTTCTTGCCGGATGGCGTAACGCCGCGTGTCGTCAATTTCAAGCAAACCCTTCCAACGGTCGATGCTTGGAACCTGACCGTCCAGCACGAGTTTACGAAGACCATCTCAATCGAAGCCGCATACGTCGGCAACAAGGGCACACACGTGTTTTGCGGCAATAACCCTGACTGCGAAGGCAACCAGGCTAGTTTGTCAGGGTTCCCAAGCGTGCCCAGGAATAACCGCCGGTTCTTCTTCAACAAGTTCGGTTGGACCCAAGACGTTCTTCTCTACGGCGACGGCGGCGATAACCACTACAATGCGTTTCAAGCTAAGTTCACGAAACGCTTCGCGACCAGCTATTCGGTGCTCGCTCACTACACTCTGCAGAGATCGAGTAACTATGATCGCGACTATTTCTTCATAGACCGAAGCATCAACTACGGTCCCTCTGATTTCGACCGCACGCATGTTTTCGTCTTGTCGCAGGTCGCGGAATTGCCTTTCGGACGTAACAAGCGATTTTTGGGGAATGCGTCAAAGGGGCTGGACTATGTGATTGGAGGATGGCAATTCAATTCGAACACCACGATTCAAAGTGGGTTGCCGTTCAACGTTGGCTACGACACCGGCGGAATCTCGGACACTGGTCCGAATCGTCCCAACATCACCGGCGATGCCAAGACAGGCGATGGGGGTAAGAATCGCTGGTTTGATCCCACTGTCTTCGCAAAGCCGGCTGTAGCGACTTTTGGGGATCTGGAGCGAAACGCGCTACGCGGGCCAAAGTACTGGAGGACCGATGCGTCACTGTTTAAGAGGTTCCGTTTCACGGAAAGCAAAGAGCTTGAGTTCCGGATCGAAACGGTGAACCTGTTCAACCATGTGAACCTCGACCAACCCGATACATTCATCGGAAACCCCGCTAGCCCGAATGCACACGCGGGTGTGATCTCGAACAGCGCCTACGGCGGTACAGATCCTCAGCGCAACTTCCAGTTCGCCCTGAAGTTCAAGTTCTAACGGCGAGCTGCAGAAAAACTGACCCGAGCCAGCTCCGTCGCTAACAAAGCGGCCTGCTGGACCAACCGCAGTCAAAGAGGAGAAGTTCAAACCGGCTTCTCCTCTTTCTTCGTTCCGGTTCGACTCACTGCTTCTCCTGCGCAGGAACGGCTATCCCATCTTGCTTGAGGACATTCGTTTTCTCTCGTTCAGGCATTTCGGCATATAGGTCCGTGAACGCTGCATTGGTCCATCCGAAGCCTATTTGATTGGCTGCGTACCCGAACTTGATTCCCGCGCCTAGCTGCGAGCTGCGACGCACTACATCGTATTTCTCCACAATGGTGTTGTGTTCCAGGAAATCTTTCAAAATCATCGAAAGAAAATTTGCAGTGATTCGATTAGCTTCCTTTGTATATCCGTATCGCCGCAGCCCCTTCACCGCGATCATCTGCATCGGAGCCCAGCCAAACGGCGCGTCCCACTGATTGCCGCTTGGGTTGGTGCTTGTCTGTAGTCCTCCCGGTCGCTCGAAACGATTAAGGTTCGCCACCACGCGCGCTGCCTGTTCGCGATCAGCTATCCCGGCCCACAAAGGATAAAACGTGGTCACAAAAGGATAGCGGCGTACTCGCTTCTCAACAAAGTTGTAGTCGTAGTAGAGACCGTCTCGCTCATCCCACATTAGGCGATTGATTGTTCGACGCCGCTCCTCGGCCCGGCGGAGCCAGACGCTTGCATCGCGCGTACGGCCCACAGTCTTCATTATTTCGGCTGTTTCCGTCTCCATCAAATACAGCAGTGAGCTCAAACAAACCGGGTTGTAATGAATAATATCTATGTTGAAGGGACCGAAGCGATTCGATGGATCGAAGCCGGATTCGCGCATCGAGCGGTCGCCCTTGTAAAAGAGGTCTGTGAGCTCATTGCTCTCTCGATGGTAATACTGCGCCACATCATAGTCTTGGATCTGGTTGTTGCGATAAAACTCCTTAACGCGGTCATAGTGAGTGCGGCCCTTTTCATCGCGCTCGTCTGATATCACTTCCGGCGCGGGTCCTTCGCCCAAATCGAAATAACGTGAAAGGCCGCTCTCCTTTGTAAGGTGTGGCTCTGACGTCCAGAAGCGATAGTACTTCTCGATCGCTGGTATCGCATCGCGAAGCCATTTGAGGTCGTGCGTCTTCCGGTAGACTCCCAGCACCATCTGGGTTAGGAACGGGGGCTGAGAGCGCGTAAGGTAATAAGTACGGTTGGCGTTCAACACTTTGCCGTAGTTCTCGATTTGATACAGGAAGTTGTCGGCCATGTTCTTCGCGAGTTCGATCTCTCCGTCGCGCAGAAGGCCGACCTGGATGAAGTAACTATCCCAACCGTACATCTCGTTGAATCGGCCGCCCGGGACAACGTAAGGATAAGGCAGATAAAGAAGCCCCTGCTCTCGAATCTCCCTGGGGTCAGCGGGCAGTTGTCGCAACTCAATTTTTGTAAACAATTCTTGAGACATCTGCGATCGAAGCGTCTCTTCGACTCTCTTCACATTCTCTTTGTGTGACAGATAAACAGGCCAGCGGCCTCCGGGTGATGCCTTGAACTTTGGGTCTACCGCTGCTTCAGCGAGTCGCGTGTTCGATCGCACCAACGTATGCCAGCTTTGCTTGATGTAGACCCTTATCGATTTTAGCTGACCGGGAGTTGCCTGTGATGGAGACCCGGAGGGGGCGGAGGCAGCATTCGCCGCAATCAGCAAGGAAATTGCAAAATAGATGGCGAGGTTCCTGATCCGTTCTGTCGCGGTCATTCCTGCTCCTTGAGGTCCTCGGTGTTTAGGTTTATGGAACGCCGAACCCGCCAGGTCGGTTGAAACGAGGTTGCTTGGCGAGCCCAACGCATAGAAGTCCATATTATACTGGCTTCGCGGTAATAACACTTCGCTCTAAACATTTTTGAGGGGATGTTTGCGATCGCCGTTTTGGCGCGTCCGGAACGGTCGGGATTCCTGACGGTTATCGAAGCGTGAACCGAAGAACAAACCGGATCACACGAGAAGCTGAATAGAGATGGCATGCTGTTGAATTCAGCCGATGTCGGTTGGCGAGAGGTTTAATGCCGACTGATTACTTATTCGCGTGCGGCTTTAGATAAAGGAACGGGGCGATCACTCGGATGAAGAAACGAGCCGCGATTCCCCAGTGCTCTTAGGAGGAAGCGCGGCCCTCTTTCGGCTGATTGAACAGCGGCAGGCAACCGACACGGTCTAGCGGGTCAGATTGATGTCTAGCCACCCCCGGGATAGTCGTCAACGAGCCGCTGTCAGCAGCTCCGCCTGACGTCCATCATCAAGTCGAGCCAGGTGCTCCTGGTGGGTTCGAATGCAACGGACCCGAACGAGATCGCTTTGGTATACATTATCAAGAGTGGGGTAATCGTAAGATCTGCAAATCCCAGAGAAGATGTGGAGTCGCGCCCCTTCGGACATCGTCACGAGATAGAGCTTTTTAGACGAGTGGTCTGAGATCAAGAGCGTGCGCTCTTTCTTATCTATTTTCAGCACACGACCATAAACCGTGATCTCACTTTTTGCTCGCTCAGTCTTGGGCGCCGCCACCGCGAGCCCAACGGTGACCAGTGCTATGCCTACCAGTGATATCGAACGCTGTATAGTCTTGTTCATAATGTACTCTCCTTTTTTGCCGTCAATGAAACGCCTGCAGTCTACGCCCACGCCGGGACCGCGTATAGGTCGCATTCAGCATTTCTTGAGACTATATGGCGCAGCGTAGCCTGTGGGATACCACAGTGTTCAGGGAACGGCGAAGGCGAGCTTGAAAAAGGTCAGGTGACAAAGTAGATACTATTGGTTGCTGAGAGCTTGAGAAGGCAGCGCGGTAGGCTGAGGCTTCGCGGCGCGCATTCATGCTGGTCGATAGAGCGCAACAAGAAAACGATGACTCAAGAACCGCGGGCGGTTATTTGGGACATGGACGGCACACTGATCGATTCGGCCGAGTACCACTGGCGTGCGTGGCGAGAGGTGCTGGCGGACGAAGGCTTCGAGTTGACTCGCGAGCGCTTTGCCGAATCGTTTGGCCGTCGCAATGACGCCACCCTTCGTGCATATTTCGGTGAAGGATTTCCTTCGAGCGAAATCGAGCGAATTGGCGCCATCAAAGAGGCCCGGTATCGCGATATGGTGCGCCGGCATGGGGTTGAACTTCTTCCAGGTGTTGGACGCTGGCTGGCGCACTTGAAAGTGAATGGTTGGCGCCAGGCGCTGGCATCATCCGCTTCACTGCTCAACGTCGAGGTGATCCTTGGCGCGCTGGATATCACGAGTTGCTTCGACGCCATCGTGTCTGCTGACGACGTTCAAAGCGGCAAACCCGATCCAGAGGCCTTCTTAGTGGCCGCCGCCAGAGTTTCGGTGCCGCCGGCGCGCTGCGTTGTTGTCGAGGATGCTCCTGCGGGTATCGAGGGCGCACGCCTGGCCGGCATGCGCACTATAGGTGTCCAGTCCTCACATACCTCGCTACGGGCCGATGTGGTTGTCCGCACACTCGACTACTTACCCGAAGACACATTCGATAGTCTGATCTTAGAAGCTGGCGAATCCCGGAGGATAAAATGAAGAACATGGCTTTGTTGCTGTGCGGTTTCGTCTCCGTCTGCGGTTGTGCGCAGGCGATAGACCTCAGGGGTCTAGAGAGTATCGGTCCAGTCTCGAGTGCCACGACTACTACTACTGGAATCGTCTTCACCTGTTCTGATGGATCGCAAGTCCAGGTATTGATGCTTGCGCCGGATCTTGTGCGAGTGCGCGCTTCGTACAGAGGGCCCCTACCTCAGCGTGATCACTCATGGGCCATCGCCAAAACCGAGTGGAGAAGTCCCGAGTGGAAAGTAAACGAAGGTCAGGATTCATTTGTCATAACCACCGACGAGCTTCAAGTTGTCGTTCGACGCTCGCCTCTTCTGATCGAGTTTAGAGATGCAAAGACCGGCAAGACAATAAACTCCGATGAGCGACCGATGATGTTCGATCCGAAGGGGGGCACGGTCGCCGCTGCGAAGAAGCTCGGGTTTGAAGAACACTTTTACGGACTGGGTGAGAAAGCCGCACGGCTAGACAAACGCCGGGGCCACTTTTCGATGTGGAACTCCGACACTCCCGGATATAAGGAGGGGACCGATCCCATTTATCAGAGCATTCCTTTTTACATAGGCTGGCAGAGCGGAGAAGCCTACGGAATCTTTTTCGACAACAGCTACCGCACCTATTTCGATTTCGGGCAATCGACTCAGGAGTACGCCGCTTTTTCCGCCGAAGGCGGGGAGATGAACTATTACTTCTTCCGGGGACCTTCGATGAAGAAGATTCTGGGCCGCTACGCCGAGCTAACCGGTCACATGCCTTTGCCGCCGATGTGGGCGCTGGGCAATCAGCAGAGCCGCTGGAGCTATTACCCTCAAGCTGTAGCTGAAGAAGTAGTGGGGCAGTACAGAGCGCACGACTTGCCGCTCGACGTGCTCTATCTCGACATACATTACATGCAAGGCTATCGCCTATTCACCTGGGACACCACGCGTTTTCCCAATCCGAAATCGTTTACCGACAAGCTGAAACAACAAGGCGTGAAGGTTGTCACGATTGTTGACCCCGGAGTGAAGTACCAGCCGTCTGAATCGGGCGCACGCGGAAAGACTGATACACCTAATCCCGAACTCGCTCCGCAGGACAAAAGCTACTACGTCTACAATCAAGGCATAGAGCGAAACTACTTTCTCAAGCGAAAAGGCGGGGGTGTCTATGTAGGCAAGGTCTGGCCGGGCGAGAGCGTATACGTTGATTACACGCTCGAGGGAGCGCGTCGTTGGTGGGGCGAGCTCCATCGCGCATATACAGATAACGGAGTGGCGGGCATCTGGAACGATATGAACGAACCGTCGGATTTTGTTGATCAGACTGGCAAAGCCCAAATGGACGTCGTGAACTTCGACGAGGGCGAATATTCAACTCATGCCAAGAATCGCAATGTGTTTGCGCTGCTGATGGCTCGCGCAACGCGTGAGGGACTCGAACGGCTGCAACCTGACAGGCGGCCTTACATCATCACTCGTGCTGGGTACGCAGGGTATCAGAGATATACGACGACGTGGACGGGTGACAACAACAGTACGTGGGAAGATATGGCTTTAAGCATCCCGATGTTTGAAACACTTGGTCTCTCAGGGGTCCCGTTCGTCGGGACTGATGTAGGCGGATTCATCGGGCGAGCAGACGGCGAGATGTTGACACGCTGGTATCAAATCGGTTTCTTGACGCCGATGTGCCGCAATCACATGCAGATTGACAGTTATGATCACGAGCCGTGGCGCTTCGGCAAATACTATGAAGACATCATTCGGAAGTACCTGAAGCTCCGCTATCGCCTGTTGCCGTTCTTGTATACGACTCTCGAAGAGTCAGGTCGTACCGGCGTGCCATTATTCAGGCCGCTGTTGCTCAACTATCAGCAAGACACCAACACGCTCAATCTTGACGACGAATTCATGGTTGGTGATGACTTGCTGATTGCTCCAGTACTCAAGCGAGACATGACAAGCAGGATGGTTTATTTGCCACAAGGCACGTGGATAGACTACTGGACAGGGAAGCGGATAACGGGCGGCTCAACGAGTCGAGTAGATGCGCCGCTTGAAACCGTGCCGATGTTCGTTCGGGACGGAACAATAATTCCGATGGGGCCTGAGATGAATTACGTGGGCGAGAAACCGGCCGATCCGTTGACGTTCGTGATTTATCCGGATGAAAACGGCAAGGCTTCGACCGCGCTTTACGAAGACGACGGTGTGAGTCCGGCGTACCAGCAGGGCATCTTTCGGCGTACGCGACTATCGGTTGCCAGATTCGGCAGCGGATTTCAGATTAACATCAACGCACCTGAAGGTAGTTACAATCCAGGTCCGCGCAGCTTGGTCTTTGCAGTCAGGTCAGTATCGGAGGTGAGGCAGGTGCTGGTTGATGGCAAACCGATTACACCCGCAGCACCTAATGAAACAAGGACCGGATGGTACAAGCTAGATGATGGCACAGCGGTTCGAATAACGGACGACGGGAAGGCGCATCAAATTCAGATCAATTAGCGCTTGAGGCTATTCCTTGCGAGAAGCGGTATGACAATCTCTCGACGGATATGAACATCGCCTGGCCCTTCAAAGCTCACCAGCAGCTTCATATCGCGACCCGCTTCCTCGATCACCCTTACACCGTTTGTTTCGCCGACGCGCCGTGGTGTTCGCATTCGCAACTCATACGTGCGCCCGCCGAGCCCTTCGAGTGTTAGACCGAGCGCGTTGGCTTCCGCACGCGAACGCAAAACGCGCAGCCCCTCATTGCTTGCGCCCGGCCGAAGCGCTTCACGCTCGACGTAGACGTCTGTCCCGTCATCATAGGTGAATACGATCTCGCTGATCGAAGCGTCGGCGTTAACGTTGACCTCGACGCGCTGGACGTCACCCGTTCGCCGCGTTTCAAACCGCACCCCGCTGCCATTGACGGCCACCGAACGAATCTTGGCGTCGAGCGGAAACGCGGGAGCGACGGTGATCCGTGCTGCGCCGGCGGCACTGACCTGGACACGACGCTCGACCTTGATCGTCTCGCGACCCATCCCTCGTTCAAGGGCTAGATCGTATCGCGCGTCGCCCACTGGAACGCCGCGCGCCTGGACGCCGTCCCAGTCAGCGGGCAACTGCGGGGCGAAGGTCAAGCGGCGGCCACCCTCGCTCACCTCGATTCCGAGCAAGCCGCGCATGATCGGCGTCACTACCATGGCCTCAGACCAGACTTGATGATGTGATGATCTGCCGAACGCCGCGTTGAAATCACCCGACAGCAACTCGGTCACGTAGCCGAGCGCGCCCTCGTAGGTGAGCAGCGCGTTTGCCATCATTGCTTGATAGCCGACGTGCGCGCGTCCGTAACGATATGCGCCCATCGACACCCAACCGGTGAACAGCGGCCACACCGAACCATAGTGATACGACAGCGGATCATAGAGCTGGCTGCGATTCGAGATTATTCTGGCTCCCCAGTCAGTGGCCATCGAGCCGCTTCCCAGGTGGTCAATCTCAGTCTGCGCCCGTTCGTCCTGAAGCGTGCGCCACCAGAGAGGCACCGCTGGCAGCACAGTGTCCTCGTCTATAAGCCTCGTTTTACCTAGATCGTTCAAACGCGACTGGCGGCGTTCGCGATTCGGCCCGGGCTCGGCCTCGCGAGGCGTCGCTTGCGGGCGATTAGTCGCGAACGCGTAGTAGCCGCGATCGGCGAGCCAATAAGTTCTCTCCGCCGCGGAGCGCGTGCGTTCAGCGGCAGTTCGCGCTTCCGCTGCGAACTTACTGTCGTTCAACCGATCGGCAAGCTCTGCGATGCAACTGAGCGCTTCGATCCACAAGCCCTGCATGTAAATCTCCTCGTGTGGCGGATAGAGCGCGCCGCCCTCGACCCAACCGTGTCCGAAGTTGGTGTTTTCGATCAGACCATTGCCATCGGTGTCGGTCGCGGCGGTGAATCGATATGCTTTTAGGATCGAGTCCCAGTTTTTCTTTATGAAATCGAGGTCGCCGCTGGTTCGCCAATAGTCCCCGTGCGCGATGATGTATAGTGGAGTCGCGTCGGCGCTCGCCCACGGGTAAGAATAATCCTTGAACCACGGAATAAGAGCCGCGCTCTGTGAAATCTCGTGTGGGATCTTGCCGTCGTCGCGCTGAAACTTCTTCAGGAAATCCAAAGCCGTGCGTACGGCCGGGTAGTCGCCATACGACGTTATGGCAAGCGCGGTCCAAAGAGCATCGCGCCCAAAAAACCACGCGAAGCCCGGACGCTCGCTTTCCCCCGAAGTGCGAAAGCCTGCAAGCAGACCGGTGCCCAGCTGTGGGTTGGTCGCCATTCCTTTGTCGACTCCGATCTTCGCCCATTCGAACGCTTTGTTGAGTCGCTCATCAGGGGTCTCGACACTCGCTGTTTCCTGCTGGAGGCGTTTGTAATAGACGACGTTGTTTTCGTAAAGCGACCGGGCCGCGCTGAGGAGTTTGTCATATGTTGCCTTCGCCTTCGCGCGGCCTTCAATACTGCCCGCGATGATGATCGGGATGAGATTCGATTGCGCGGCTTCCGGCGTGGCTTCAATCAGGAACCTCACCGGCGCATCGCGCGGTTCCTCCTGATAGGGCATCAGCGAAATATCGCGCGCCGCAGGCGAGCCGATGATCCCGACGAATCGCCGGGTCTCTTCTCCTATTGTGTAGACGTGCTCCTTCTGATCCCAACTTTGCCATGCAGTCATCAATCCCGCCGGCCACATCAAACGAAGCTTCGGCCGGAACGAGCCGGTGATGATCATTGGCAACACCGATTGAACGTCGAGAAGCATTACGATGCCCTGCTCTTGAATCGGCGCGAAGATGATCTGGCGCACGGTGAACGCGGCGTGAGAGTAGGTGAACGTCGTAGCCTCCGGGCGCGCGTTGATCGCGACAGTTATGTCGGGTCCGTGAATTTCGAGCGGATAACCTTGAAGCTGAAAGGACAGGTTGAAGTCGTCCAGAATTTTGAGCGGGTAGACCCACGCTTCCAGCGACCGGTTCTCGTATCCGAAGACCGCCGACCGGCGTCCGACCACATCGAAAAAAGATCCCACCTCGGTTCGCCGCTCAAGCTCCAATCCGCTCTTCTTGAGAGTGAACTTCTTAACCAACTCGGGCGAGATTTGGGCCCCCAGCCCCGGCGCTAAGGACGATAATAGAACTGACTGACAGCAAATCCACGCGATGAACCTCCAAGGCTTTTTCAAAGCGGACCCCCGAACGCGAGATTGATTTCCGCGGTGAGCCTGAATTCTATTAGGCCTCACCGCTGGCTTCAAGCTGAGCCTTTTGCTTTGGGAGCCGCGTTGAGGAAGAAGGCGCAATGTGTTATCAATCGGGGCGTGATTGCAAGAACGGATGGCTCCGAATGGGACGCGCGGTCGTCGGTTTTGGGGTCGACCGCGCAGAGGGCGCGCTTGTTCATCAGAGACCGCCGCTATGCATCGTTCTTCCCTCCAGTTCCGTGGCGGCGCCTGATTCGAGTTGCGGAGCTGCTCGGCTTTTTGCTCGCCGTAACCTCGCTTGCTCTCGCTCAAGCCAAACCCGAAGTCCTCAAAGTCGAACCACCTAACTGGTGGGCGCGGCACTCGATCAATCCGGTGCGCGTGATGATCCGGGGACGCAACCTTGCGGGCGCGCGAGTAGAAGCCCTCGGCTATGGAATCCAGACAGGCCTCGTTCGAATCAACGCGGCCGGGACTTACATTTTCGTAGACCTGGTGATCCGAACAGATGCCACCCCCGGGCGTCGCGTCTTGCGTGTCACGACGCCAGCCGGCACAGCTGAGGCGCCGTTCGAGATCTCTACGCCCCTTCCGCGCGAGGGCCGGTTTCAAGGCTTCACCACGGATGACGTGATCTACTTGATCATGCCCGACCGGTTCTCGGATGGAGATGCGACAAATAACGACCCTTCGCAATCACGCGGTCTCTATGACCGATCGAAGACTCGTTACTATCATGGCGGCGATTTTCAGGGTGTCATAAACCATCTGCCTTACCTGAAGAGCCTGGGAGTCACCGCGATCTGGCTCACACCGTGGTACGACAACGTCAATCACCTGAACGAGTTCGAGCAGTATCCCGACGCGTCCGGCGGGCCTAAGCAACCGATTACCGATTATCACGGATACGGCGCCGTTGACTTCTACGGCGTCGAAGAACACTTCGGAACACTCGCAAAGTTGCGCGATCTCGTCGATGCAGCTCATCACCTTGGAATCAAAGTCATTCAGGATCAGGTAGCCAATCACACCGGGCCCTATCATCCGTGGGCCGACGATTCGCCGACGCCGACGTGGTACAACGGAACGAAAGGAAGTCACCTTGCGAACACTTTCCAGACCTGGGTGCTTCACGATCCGCATCCTGTCGCTCAGATGAAACGAGAGACGCTTGAAGGCTGGTTCATCGATATCCTTCCCGATCTGAACCAGAACGATGAAGAGACCGCGCGTTACATTATTCAAAACACCCTGTGGTGGATTGGCGTAACCGGCATCGATGCAATTCGTCAGGACACATGGCAGTACGTACCGAACGGATTCTGGCGAGGATGGACGTCTGCAATCAAGCGCGAGTATCCGAACGTCAATGTCGTAGGGGAAGTTCTGGATGGCGACGTTGCGCACTGTTCGTTTTATCAAGGAGGGCGGGTTCGCTTCGACGGGATCGACACGGGGCTGGATACGTTGTTTGACTTCCCGCTGCTTTTCTCATTGCGTCGCGCGTTTGCCGAAGGCAAGAGCGTCAAAGATATTGCGCGGGTCCTCTCGCAAGATCAACTCTACCCGAACCCGAATGTGTTAGTTTCCGTGTTGGGCAATCATGACTTGGGGCGCTTCATGAACGAGCCTGGCGCGACGGTGACGGGTTTGAATCTCGCGCATACGTTGTTGATGACGACGCGGGGCACGCCGCAGCTCTACTACGGAGACGAGATCGCTATGAAGGGCGGCGGCGACCCCGATAATCGGCTGGACTTTCCGGGCGGATTCCCCGGCGACACGCACAACGCTTTTGATGCGCAAGGCCGCACGGCTGACGAGCAACTTGTGTTTGGGCATCTCCAACGGCTAGGCCGGTTGAGAGCAGAGCTTGAACCGTTGCGTCGCGGCGCGCTGGTTAATCTCTACGTTGCGGACCAGCAGTATGCGTACGCTCGCCGGACTGAACGCGCATCGGTGATTGTTGTGTTCAACAACGACAACCGGCCTGCGACAATCGAGTTCGATGTTTCTGCAGTGGGTCTTGCGGACGGCGGGACGGTCACCGACAGGCTCGGGTCGGCGAGCGATGCGCTCGTGGAATCCGGTAAGCTCAAGGTGAACCTCCCAGCCAGGGCGGCGACCATCTTCGTTCGGCGATGAGCGCCTCGACGCATGAGCAAGGAACCGACCATGCAAAAACCGCGATTGAGCTTCTGGCAAATCTGGAATATGAGCTTTGGCTTTCTCGGAATTCAGTTCGGCTGGGGATTGCAACTCGGCAACATGAGCGCGATATATGAGAAGCTCGGAGCGAAGCCTGACGATATCCCCATCCTGTGGCTCGCGGCCCCGCTGACTGGTTTGATCGTGCAGCCAATCATCGGTTCGATGAGCGATCGTACTTGGAACCGGCTTGGGCGCCGGCGCCCGTATTTCCTGGTCGGAGCGCTGCTGGCGAGCGCGGCGCTGTTCGTGATGCCGACGTCTTCAACGTTGTGGATGGCCGCGGGTCTGCTATGGATTCTCGACGCAAGCATCAACATCAGCATGGAACCCTTTCGCGCCTTTGTCGCCGACAAGCTGAACTCCGATCAACGCAATGTCGGTTTCGTCACGCAGAGCTTCTTCATCGGCGTTGGCGCGACCGCCGCCGGATGGCTGCCGATCATTTTTAGCAAGCTCGGAGTGAGCGGGCAGACCCCCGGCGGGGTCCCCCTAACCGTCAAGTATGCGTTCCAGCTTGGCGCACTCGCTTTCTTCCTCGCCGTGCTCTACACCGTCATCACTTCGAAGGAGTATCCGCCCGAAGACCTGGAAGAGTTCCGGCGGAAGCAGCAAGAGAGACGAGGAGCGGCTGGCGGGTTGAAGGAAATCATCTCCGCCATTCGCGAGATGCCTCAGACGATGAAGCAGCTCGCTGTAGTGCAGATCTTCACGTGGCTCGGTCTGTTTTGTATGTGGTTGTTTTACGTGCCTGCTGTGGCGCGGAGGGTGTTCGGCTCGACCGATCCCAAGTCGGACGCTTACACGCAAGGTATCGAGTGGGGCAACTTTACCTTCGCGTTCTACTCAATCACATGCTTCGCAATTGCGTTTGCCTTACCTTGGCTAGCCTCCAAGAGCAGTCGCAAGATCGTACATGCTTTGGCGCTCGTTTGCGGCTCGGCTGGATTGCTGTCGATCTTCGTCATCAACAATAAGTATCTGCTAATCGGTTCGATGGTAGGAGTAGGTATCGCGTGGGCATCCATACTCTCGATGCCGTATGCAATGCTATCGAGTGCGCTGCCGCCCGCTCGTATGGGTGTGTACATGGGCGTATTCAATTTCTTCATCGTCATTCCTGAGATCGTGCAGGCGCTTACATTCGGGTGGATCATCAGGCATGTGTTCGGCGAGGACAATCCGAGTAGTCCACTGTACATGGTAGTGTTCGGAGGCGCGTGCCTATTGCTGGCAGCGGCGCTTGTGACTCGTGTTCGCGATGTGGCTGAAGGCAGCCTGCCAGGTACGGTGATCGCAGCCGACCAGCATGAGTCGTTCGTTGTTCCGGAATCGGCGCAGCCAGTGCCCAGCACAGGGTTGGTAGACGAAAGCTAGAAGGAGAATCAGGATTGCGGTCGTCTCAAGAACTCGTTTGGAGAACCGTCTTGCAGGCAGGGCTTCGTCGATTCTTCTGCAGGTCCCTTGCTGCCGTTCTCGCGCTCGCTTCACTGGTCGTCGTCGAGGCTCAACAACCCCGCGACTTATCACGTGATAACGCGCGCCAGAGCCGCGACTGGGTTCGCGACGGCGTCATCTACGAGATCTTTCCTCGCGCGTTCTCACCCGAGGGCAACTTCAACGGCATCACCGGAAAGCTTGATGAACTCAAATCGCTGGGTGTAACCATTCTTTGGCTGATGCCCATCCACCGGATTGGGCAGGAGAAGAAGAAAGGCTCGGTGGGCAGTCCATACGCCGTGCGAGACTACTATTCGATCAATCCGGACTACGGAACGACAGAAGAACTGCGACGGCTGGTCGCCGAAACTCATCGTCGCGGGATGAAGGTGATCATCGACATCGTAGCGAATCACACCTCGTGGGACAGCGTGATGATGAAGAACGCTGACTTCTACAAACACGACGCGCACGGCAAGATAATCTGGCCTTACGACTGGACCGATGTAGCGTGGCTTAACTATGACAACCCAAAGGTGCGCGATTACATGATCGAGATGCTGAAGTACTGGATCCGCGAGTTCGACTTGGACGGATTCCGCTGTGACGTCGCGGGCGAAGTGCCCGTCGATTTTTGGGAGCGAGCGCGAGCAGAGATTGAGAAGATCAAGCCCGACATAGTCATGCTCGCCGAAGCCTCGAAACCAGATCTTCTGGTTAATGCCTTCGATCTTGACTACGCGTGGCCGCTTCACACCACGCTGAGCTCTGTATTAACGGGAAGCGCTCCGGCATCTGCGATTCGGGGCGTGTGGGAACAGGAGCGCGCGAAGTTCCCCAGAGGCGCCACCCACATGATCTTTTCCGACAACCACGATGAAAGCCGGGCAATCGCGCGGTTCGGAGAGCGCGGCGCGCTTGCGGCATCGGCGCTTGTGTTCACCCTCGACGGCGTGCCCTTGCTGTACAACGGCATGGAAGCAGGTGACACGACTGAATCGGGGGCACCGGCACTGTTCGAGCGGCTTCCGATCTTTTGGGGAAACGTCGAGCGGCGGGGTCAGTTTCCCGTCTTTTACAAACAGATCATCTCTGTCAGGCGCGATCATCCTGCGCTACGTCGCGGGGAGACGGAGTGGCTTCGCAATTCGGATGAACCTCGCGTGGTGAGCTATCTTAGACGCGACGCGAAGGAAGAGCTATTGATTACAATCAACCTGTCGAACAGACCATTTGCTGGCTTTGTCGAGGTGGCGAACGGCTCGTCTTTCAAGAATGTGACGCCAGATTCGGCCTCGAGAGATCACCTCTCCGCCCTGCCTGCGCTGACGCTCGAGGCGTGGGGACTCAGAATCTTCGCGCGAACGTTGCAATGACTTCGTTTGCCGCCGGTCAGAGCCCGTCTGTTCCGAAGAGAATGAACAAGGAGACAGGGCTGGCAAGGCCACGACTACAAATTAAACACAAACGCTCTCTGTTTTGGGTCTCTCTACCTCTACTCTTGGTTGTCGTGTCCCGCGCCGGAACGCAGACAGCAAACGATCTGGCGCCCGGTGCGCCGGGCAGAGATGCTCACTGGCCGAGCGCCGCCAAGAGCGCCATCGCCACCGCTAACACTCTTGAATCCAAGGTTTGGCTCACCCTCGGTGAGGGAGTGATGACCGAGGTTTACTATCCGACCGCTGACAGCGCTAATACACAAACCCTCGAATTCATTGTGGTCAACGACACCACGAAGAAGGTCGAGATTGAAAGCGCGGACACGACGCATCGCATCGAAGCGCTAGACCCAAGGGCCCTCTCTTTTCGACAAGTAAACACCGCAAAGTATGGCGACTACACAATAACGAAGACCTATACGACGGACCCGCAGCGAAGCACGGTCTTGATTGACGTCAACTTCGAGAGTTCGAGACGCACGCCGTACTCACTTTACGTCTATTACGACCCTTCGTTGAACAACAGCGGGATGCACGATTCTGCGTGGAGTCAGGGTGAGGCGCTCCTGGCCTCCGACGCGGATAAAGGGTCGGCGCTCATCTCCAGCACGGGCTTCGACCAGATGACCAATGGTTATCTCGGAACGAGCGACGGTCTGATGCAACTTCGAGAGAACGGACGAATAGTCGACGCTTACGGGCGCGCTTCGGAAGGCAACGTCGTGCAGGTAGCGCACGTGAAGCGTCAAGCCACTTTCACGCTGGCGCTCGGAATGGGCAAAGACGCCGCCGACTCATTGAGGAACGCACGCGTCTCTTTGTCCAAAGGTTTCCGGCGGTGTCGCGCGGAATACGAGGCGGGCTGGCATGAATACGTCAGGGCTCTTCGTCGCGTTGAGCCAAAGCACGAGCGGCAATTCAACATGGCCGCGATGGTATTGAAAGCTCATGAGGATAAGACCTATCGCGGCGCTATGATTGCGTCGCTCAGCATTCCGTGGGGAGGCGGAAAGAACGCCAACGAGCCGGACGTCGGAGGGTATCATCTGGTGTGGTCGCGCGATCTGTATCACGTTGCGACGGCGTTCGAGGCCGTGGGCGACAAGGCTTCCGCCGGGCGGGCGCTCGATTACCTGTTCAGCGTTCAGCAGAAAAGAGATGGAAGCTTTCCGCAAAGCTCGTGGCTCGACGGGCGTCCGTTCTCGCATTCACTCCAGATGGACGAGGTCGCGTTCCCGCTTATCCTCGCGTATCAACTCGGACGCGCCGACAGCAAGACGTGGACCAGGAACGTGAAACCTGGTGCGGATTTTCTAGTAGAACATGGACCTTATACCAAGCAAGAGCGTTGGGAAGAGGAGTCCGGGTACTCGCCTTCCACCATTGCCGCCGAAATTGCCGGGTTGGTGTGTGCAGCTGCAATTGCGCGTCGGAACGATGATAGAGTTTCGGCGGAGCGGTATCTCGCCAAAGCCGATGACTGGGCGCGAAACGTCGAGCGATGGACAGCAACGACCAACGGACCCTACGGCGATGGCAATTACTACCTTCGTCTGAGCGAGAACGGCTTTCCGGACGGCGGCGCTCAGCTAGAAATCAACAACGGCGGCGGAACGTTTGATGAGCGCTGGATTGTCGACGCTGGGTTCCTCGAGCTGGTCAGACTCGGGATTAAGCGGGCTGATGATCCGCTGATCGTGAAATCGCTAGCGGTCGTCGACGGGTTGATCAAGGTGAACACGCCAGCAGGCGAGGCGTGGTATCGGTACAATCACGACGGCTACGGTGAGAAAGCCAATGGCAGTTCCTGGGACGGCACGGGTGTGGGAAGGTTGTGGATCTTGCTGACTGGCGAGCGAGGCGAATACGATATCGCCCGCGGCGACAGAGAGGCTGCACGCAAACGGCTCGATGCGATGAGGGAGTTTTCCGGCGAAGGGCTGATGCTACCCGAGCAAGTGTGGGACCGAGCCGAAAGCCCACGTCCCGAGTTGCGACTGGGCAAAGGCACAGGCTCGGCGACACCGCTTGCCTGGTCGATGGCCCAGTTCATCAGGCTTGCGGTAAACATCCAGCAGCGCCGCAATATCGATACGCCTGACATCGTCGCCCAGCGATACGCGAAATAAGGCTACGCGGCTTAAGACGAGTCACGTTGAAGGGACGACTGGCTGGAACTGCACTGGAACGAGTGACAGCGATTTTCACCCTTTCACACCTGCTTAAGAATCTGTCGCGGACTTTTTCCGCGCGCCAATTCCATCACGATGTAGGCATCGTCAATTGACAAACAAACGCTGTCACGGTAGATGCACGCGCATTCAGTAGATCATCATCTTCATGCAGAATACGGAGCCGCCGCTCTTTAAGAACTCGTCTGTATCCACTTCAATAACATCAAAGCCTTCCGCTCGAAGGCGGCTGACCGTCTCCACTGCGCCCCGTTGAAGGATCACTGTCTTGCCGTCGAGCGCGTGCGCATTGCAGGCGAAATAGCGAGTCGACTCACTCTCGCTTACTTCGATGAGGTGTGGAAACATGCTAGCCAACAGCGCACGACCTTCGGAATCGAAAGCGCCGGGGAAGTACAAGGCCGCGTCACTCTTAAGCGCGCAGAAGCATGTGTCAAGATGATAGAAGTTAGGGTTCACTAACTCCAGGGTGATGACCGGCACGCAGAGCATTTCGGAAACCTGCTCGTAAGCGCGAAACGTGGTCCGGGCTCCGTGGCCCCCCCAGAGCAGTTGCTTGCCTGGATGCCAGATCGCGTCACCTTGTCCTTCGAAGTGCCCAGCGCTTGACGTCAATTCAAAGACGTCATACCCGCGGCGCTCAAACCAGTCCCGATAGATCGGGACCTCCTTCCGGCGTGAGGGATGCTGCATGCGACTCAGCAGCACGTAGGGTCGCCCGTCCGAGCCGATCCCCGGCAAAACCTGATTCGCGGCAAAGACCATGTCTTCGAGACCTGTTTCGCCGCGGATCAGCAACACCTCGTGACCTGCGATTTCATATGTGCGTCGCAGCGCTTCCCACTCAGCGAGAGCGCGCGGTTTATCCACACGCCCAACGTTGCCGTCCATATAAGGGTTCTTCACCTCAACCACGTCATAATGTTCGGGCGTGCACATCAAGACGCGGCGAGGCTCCGGTCGATCCGGAAGCATGGCCACATCGAGATGTTCGAGTTCGTCGACAGTGCGTACAAGACGAGTCTTCACGAGTGCTT
>DATIFP010000060.1:0-25274 GCA_035455165.1 Blastocatellia bacterium | reverse complement strand
TGCATGACTTACGAATGTATTGCCATCTGAGTCATGCAGGCTGGAAGCCTGCGCTCCCAGGTAGCGCTCCAAGGCTTGCTACCTCACCTTCATCACCACCAGCGTAAGGTCGTCGTGCGGGGCGACGTCGCCGCACCAGTCTCGCACGCTCTGCACTATTCGTTCGCTCAACTCCTGCGACGGCAGGTCGGCCGACGAATTGACGATGCCTCGCAATCTTGCCTCTCCAAACTCCTGGTCGTCAGCGTTACGGGCTTCGGTTACTCCGTCCGTATAGGCCACCAGCAAGTCGCCACGTTCCATCTGCAGGGTTTCCTGTTCGTAAGAGCATCCCAGAAAAGCGCCGATGATCGGTCCGCCTTTGGTCAGCAGTCTGACTTCTGACTCATCTCGGTCGGGCTGCGAATCACTGTCCAACATCAAGCCGGCGTGCGCGGCCGCGCTCGCATATCCGGCTCCGCGAGCCCTAACCGTGGCGCCCGTCCTGACGAGCATCGGCGGATTGTGGCCGGCGTTCACGTAGGTCAGCAATTTGGTCTGTTCCTCGAATTGAGCATAGAAGAAGGTGGCAAACGCGCTCGCGTCGGTTGATACGTGGAGCAAGTGGTTCATCGAAGAAACAAGCTCAGTCAGGTTTCCGTTGACCGCGGGCGCATGGCTCCTCAGCGACGCCTGAACCGTACACATCAGCAGCGCCGCGGAGATTCCTTTGCCGGCTACATCCGCCACCGCGATTCCGACCTTGCCTCCCTCGAGTTCGATGAAGTCGTAATAATCGCCGCCCACCCCGCGAGCTGGGTGACAAACCCCCGCCAGATCAAGCGACGCCATCCGGGGAGGCCTCTCGGGGAACAGTCTTTGCTGGACGGTCGTCGCGATCGCGAGCTCGTGACGCAGCCGCTCTTCCACCGCGATTTCCTGCACGAGTTCAGCGTTCTGAATCGCGAAGGCCATCTGCAGAGCTACCGCCATCAATAAATGGCGATCGTCGCGAGAGAAGGGAAGATCACCAAGGCGTGGGCCAAGCGAGACGATGCCGAGCAATTCGTCCTTGGTCGCCACCGGCAACAAAAGAGCCGAGCGCAATCGGGCGAGCGTCGCATTCTCCCGCTTTCGCTCGTCGTTCATCGCGAGGTCCGCTGCCAGGACGTTCTGGGCCCAGGGACTGTATCGGTCAAAGTCGACCGGGACCGGGTTGGCGAACCGGCTTATTCTGCGGACCAGCGCGCCATCCGGTGAGAGAACCAGGCTCGCATCCCGATGAGTAGTTGTGACCCGGTCATCAGTGAGTCGTGATGAGATCGCACAAACGTAATCGCCGCTCTCTCTATCGAGCAGGAATATCGTCACGTTCTCTACGTGCAAAGCATCCTGGATCTTTGCAACTGCTCGTTCCAGCAACTGCTCGACGGTTGAGACTTTGCGCATCTCCAGACCGAGTTCCGACAGTACCTGTTGGGCGTCGTATGACTCGCGAAAGAACCTGCGGTCGATTATCGGCATCACCCTCTGATTAAGGAACGTGAGCCCCGCTATCGCCAGCGCGGTCGCCGCCATGGTCACCACGATGTCCGCGCGCTCCCCGAGACTGTCTATGGCCGCGAGCCGGCTCCCGGTCAGTAGGAAACTCAACACCGCAAATACGACTACGGCTTGAATAATAATGAAGCCGCGCGAAATCAGAAGGTATCGAACGCTGCGGCGCAGGATGAGCCTGACCGGGATGACCTGGTGTCGCACGATTGCGTAAGCGAAAGACAGAGGAAACAGCGGAAATGAAAACAGCGCGCAGACGACGAGCCACTGCATAAACGGATTCGTCCTCGACAGATTGAACACGATCGCCAGACCTATCAGCAGGAACATCGGCAGGAATCCGGCGATGCTGCCGGCGACGACTACTCGCATCTTCCGTTTCGATTTGCGTCCGGCCTGCTGGTAGTTGACCAGCAGAGACAACAGCCCTCCCGCTACATACAGAATTATGACGAAGATGGTGATGAGCGAGAATACCGGGTAACTAAACGCCTCGACTTGATCCGACGAGACGGCGCTGAGAATGTGCAATAACGCCAGATAAGGAAAGATGGTCAGAAGCTGAGGCAGATACAGATATGCTTCAAGCCTGGGAACCTTCCTGACCAACGGAGAGGGTTCCGGAAATATCAAGAAGAAATGAAAGAACACCGGCCACAAGAACAGCGAAACCAGATGCACCGTCAGCATTATCGCCACCATCACCGCGGGCTCGCCGGAATAGGTGGGATCAACCGCAAGAATCGCGGCGTTGAACATCCCGAACATCAAAGCGAGGAGCATCGCCTGCTTGTCGTCGGGCTTGAGCATGAAGACTATCAGTCCAGTCAGAAGGAAAATGTTAGGAATGACCAGACTGGCCGCGCCATTGACGATCCAGGCCATGAGAGGGATTTCCTGGGATCTCAGCGCGATCTCGAACAGGGTGCCGCCGCGCCGTATCCGCATGGTGTACGGGGCGCCGGGCTCGATCTTATGAAAGACCTTTGCTACGTCGGAAGCGCTCTTGATTGTCTGCCCATTGAGGGTGACAACTTCATCTCTCTCTTGAAGCAGACCTAAGGCTTCGACGCTTCTGGGTTGATTGACCCGAACCACGTTGCCGGTTTGGCGAATGGTCCACCCGGGTCCGCTATCCATCCCAAGCAAGGCGAAAGACTTGTAAAACCGCGCGCCCCCATAGATAAGAAGGAAGGCAAAGAAAACCGCGCCCAACGTAAATTGCAATCGCCGTCTCATAAGGGCCATTCCCCGGAAGAGTCAATATAACATAGGCACCAGGACCGCGCCCTTGTGGACTGCGCCCATGTGGAGTGCGCCGCCAGCCGCCCGGCCGGTCGCATTCACGGCTCTCCGGCGGCGCTTTGGCTTGTTTACGCCGCGACTGTCATTCGACTTTTTAAGCGACGAGCCAAACACTCGAATCCTAAGTCAAAGCGCCGCCAGAGCGTCCACACCGCGAGTCTCGATGTCGGCGGCGCAGTCCAAGTCCATCAGCTAATACGCGAATCCCAAAAGCGCGGTTGCGACTGTAACCACGCGCGAGGTTGAGAGGCGCGATGGGGGGCTGTAGAATGAAGTCTCGTTAACCGCAACTCACAATTCCGATAACTTCATTGGAGGCCACCTTGATCGAGGCAATTCAACAAGCTCTCAAAGAAACAAATCTTGACGGCTGGTTGTTCTACAGCTTTCGCGGCAGCGATCCGATCGCGGCAAACATTCTCGGTATGCCCACCGAAGGCCACCTGGCCACGCGCCGGTGGTTCTACTTTGTTCCGCAGTCAGGGGAGCCTACCAGAATACTTCATTCGATCGAGCGAGACGTACTCGATCACCTGCCCGGCAAGAAGATGATCTACTTACCGTGGCAGCAGCTTCACAGCCACTTGAAGAATACGCTCACTGGGTCTTCGGCTCACCCGCGCATCGCCATGCAATACTCAGCCGACGCCGCGATCCCGTACCTCTCGAGGGTGGATGCGGGGACCATCGAGTTGCTGCGATCGTTCGGAGTGACAATCGTGTCTTCGGCGGATCTTGTCCAGCGATTTGAATCCGCTTGGGGCGATGAGCAGCTCGCAATGCACGATGAAGCCGCGCGCGGGCTATACGAATCCGTGAAGAGCGCGTTCGCCGAGATCGGCAAACGAATCAGCGCAGGCACGCCGACCACCGAGTACGACATTCAGCAGTACATTCTGAAGTGCTTCTCCGATCGCGGGATGTTCAGCAAAGATCCGCCCATCGTCGCGGTGAACGCCAACAGCGCTATGCCTCACTACGGGCCGACCGCCGAACATCACTCGCCGATCAACAAAGGCGATTTCGTGTTGATAGATCTATGGGCGAAGTTGGATCGCCCGAATTCCGTCTACGCCGATATTACGTGGACTTCATTCGTCGGCGACCGGGTGCCCGACGAAGTGGTCACGGTCTTCAACGTCGTGCGCGACGCTCGCGACGCGGCCACGGACTATGTCAAAGAAGCGTTCAGCGGCGGGCGAACGATCTACGGATGGCAGGTTGATGACGTGTGCCGCGACGTGATTCAAAAAGCGGGGTACGGAGACTACTTTATTCATCGCACGGGTCATAACATTCACACCGAGGTCCACGGCAACGGGGCGAACATCGATAACCTCGAGACTAAAGACGAGCGCGTGTTGATCCCTCGAACTTGCTTTTCGATCGAGCCCGGGATTTATCTGGAGGGGAAGTTCGGCGTCAGAAGCGAGATCGATGTTTACGTCGGCGAGCGCGAAGCTCGCGTGACCGGAGGCGAGCCCCAGAAGGAAGTCGTCGCGATATTGGCGTGATCCCGGAGGGATCTCCTGTCTATAGCGCAGACGTCCGGTACGGCTCTATTAGCTCCGTCAGGAGCTGCCTGTTCACCAAACACTCTTCAATTTCCGAAGGAGAGGTAACTCCTAACGGAGCTTGCATGACTTCGTGGACGAGCACGTCTGCGCCTTTTGCGAAGGACGCATCAGCAGCAGCGTCGAGGGGTTGCTGCGGCCTTCGCCGACGCGCGGCCCGCCTTTGGTGCCAAGTAGGATCAGCCTGGTTCTTTTTTCTCCCTGGCCGAGGCCAGGAGGCAGCGCGACCGCGTACGAGAAAGCGACGCTCGCGGCGCGGCCTAGAAACTGCCTTCGATTGCAATGCATAGTCACCCTGCCGCGGCTTGGTCACGCCGGCTGATTCCGGCTTCGGCGATACTCTTCAATCGCTTTCTTTTTCTCTTTTCCTGTCTCTTCCAACTCCTCAAGCCACTTATTCCTGAAGGGCATCAGCGCGTCTCGAATCGTTTCGGCGACCGCCAGGTTGCGGAACCATTTCTTGTTCGCAGGCACGATGTACCACTGCGCATGTTTGGTCGAGCAATTGTTGAGCGCGTCTTCGTAAGCCGCGGTGTAAGCGTCCCAGTTCTCGCGCTCTTTCCAATCGCCTACCGACAGCTTCCAGGCTTTCGTTGAATCTTGCTCGCGTTCCAACAAGCGTTCTTCTTGCTCTTCCTTGCTGATGTGCAGATAGAA
Organism: Blastocatellia bacterium; assembly: GCA_035455165.1. Taxonomy (GTDB): domain Bacteria; phylum Acidobacteriota; class Blastocatellia; order UBA7656; family UBA7656; genus Onstottus_A. Next base: position 20,202 of record DATIFP010000060.1, on the reverse strand, counting down.
CTTGAGAATGATAGTCGCCGAACCCGCCAGCGCTAGCTCGAATGCATTGATGTGCTCATAACGCGAGCGCCAGACTTCCTCGGACGCCAGTTCGTGAACCCGCACGACCAGCACATCTTCGTAGTGTGAACGGTTGAAGATCTTGATATCGCCTGCCCGAGGCGTGTTGTTGTGTATCCGCCAGAGAAAATCGTGCGCGAGCTCTTCTTCGGTCGGGATTTTGAACGAAGTGACCGAACAGCTCTGAGAGTTCAACGGACCCGCGACGTGTCGGATCACGCCGTCTTTGCCGCTGGTGTCTCGACCCTGAAGGACGATGAGCACACTCTGTCGTCGCACGGCGTAGAGCAGCTCCTGCAATTCGACGAGCTCTTCGATGATACGCCCGGTCTTCGTCTCTGCCTGCTCTCGCTTCAGACCCGCATCATCGTCAGGATCAAAATCCTTGAGCTTGATTCGGCGGCTTCCGTCCAGCCGATGCGCATAAGCCATGATTCAGTTTACACTCTCTGTCTGAGAGATGATCATCGTCCGCCAGACCGCTTGCCACTTTCCGCTCGAGCGACTGAACACAAAAACATCGCGGCCCTTATCGTTGAAACGCTCGCCGCCCATCTCATATGCAATGTCGTACGAGTAAGTCGCGACAGCCGTGTCGCCTGACACATCGATGGCCAGATCGCCGAGTTTGAAGTCCTGAATATCGGCTTGCGTGCAAAAGTCCGCGTAGCTGGCCACACAGGCATCTCGACCCTCGGTGCGCTGAGCGAAATCAGGATGCACCATCACGATGTCTTCGCTGAAGAAAGACGCGAGTTCCTCAGGATGTCCTTTGACCCAGGCTTCGTTCATGCGCTGGACCAGCTCCCGAATTTCGAATTCAACGTCGGTGCTTCCGGCAGACGCCATCGTTTTTGCTCCATTTCAACGTTTGTGATGGGCCGTGTGGCGCATGCTTCAGTCTGCGAAGGCATCACGAACTGAAATGCGCCAACAGCCGCTGTGACGTTTTAGAACTTAGCACAGCTCCAACAATCGGACGAGGCGCGAACAGTCGTCACAGATGAGACGTCCCGCGGAATCGAGTCTATGGTCGCTTGGGAGCGGTCGGGGGCGCGGCCGGTTTTTGTTGTATCACACGATTGCTCGCAGGCGGGGAGGCATGTGTCCGCCCCACCGTGGGACTGCTCGCCCTTCTAAGAAGGACCCTGATGATCGCGAGCTGTGCAAGCGAGTACATTCCCCGGTGACCCACCCATTGGGCAATCTCCAGAGCATTCTCGGTATCCTTCTCGGCGATTCGACTGAACGTGCTCGTGACGAGATCGGGAAGATTCAAAACTTCTTCAGCGCGCATGGAAGGGTCGGAGTAGCGAATCCAAGTTGAAGCTCCATTCCCAATAGCCGATTCCGAAAGCGGCTGTTCGGTGGTGGAGAATCTACTGACCACTTGAGCCGACGCTCTGATCGCATCGATTCCGCGATCTCGATCCAGGTTCAACAACGGACCCGCGATCAATAAGTACGCTTTAGCAAGCCTGTCGGTCGGGTCATCACGATACAGCCTGTTCAAGGCCAGCGCATACGCATCTATGATTGACGACTTGTCCTCGCGAGCTTTCTCCATTTCCTGTGCTACTCGTACGAACACCAACGCGCGAGCGAGCGGGTCCTTAATCAGCATAGTCAACTGTTGCGCCTTTCCCCACGCGGAGTCCGCAATCGCTTCTCTAATCAGCGGGCTGTAGATCAAAGTTGTCGTCTCGAGGCGCATGCTTTCATCGCTGATCATTGACATGATCTCCTCAGCAAGCGATTTGTCGGCGCTCCGGGCGGCGCTCGCAGCAAGCTTTTGATACTCTCTGTCTCGCGCTTTGGGGTCTCGTATTGAACCGGCCTCGAAGAGCGCGTCGCGGATCTCCTGAGTGTTGGCTGGCGAGGCTGCGCTCAGGGATGACATGTCAATCAGTTTTCTTCCGGGCGGAGCGGGAAGCACGAGCGATAGTTCTTTGATCAAACCCTCGATAGCGAGGATGGTGTTATCGAACTCCTGCTGCCACGTCTGAGAGTATTCAGCGGCCTCGCCCCCGACCCCTCGAGCGACGCGAAGCGCGTCCGCCAGTTCCTCCGCTGTCTTGTCCGGACTGATCTCCCGGCGAATCCGAACGAGAACCGCTCGGTAGAAATGGTCCTTCAGCGTTGAAGAACTCGCAGGTGCGGACACAAAAGATAAAAGATTCTGGAACAGGATTGGACTAATCGAGCTGTCCCTGAGCCGGTCGATCATCATAGTTGCGAATCGCTCAGCCTCGGCGTTATCGCGTTGTGCCAGTCGATGCAGAAAAGCAACATAGCTGGCTTGTCCCAATGAAAAGGCCTGCTCGGCGGTGCGTGCGGCAAGCCTGGGATCTCGCTCAACCGTATCCGTGGCGACGCTGAGCATCGCTCGCGCTTCCTCTGTCCATACCGTCTTCATCAGTTCCTTTGGCTTATCGGTTGATTCACCCTCGGACAGCAGTTCCTGTACCAGGGTCGGCTGTAACGCTGCAATCTTTCGAATCGCGAGGAACCACAGCATTTGCTCCTTGCTTTGGCGCATCCCATCAACCTCGGTCGATTCCTTTCGTTCCTCCAGCAACCGTCGCATGGCGTTGATTGCGCTCTTCACAATTGAGAGCGCTCGCTCCCGGTCCACCTGCCAAAGCACCGTCGCTGTTTCAACCTCAGTGAGGATCTTGTATTCGACAGGGTTGATTTTGTCGCTCCCCAGCTGCACGTCTTCGAGCAAGGACAGAGCTCGCTGTTTGATTTCTTCCGGGGACGGTTTGGCCTTCGCCTCGGTTGCCGGCGTCTTCAGACTTCCCGGCTTCTTCGCTTTCGCGTTCGGCGTGTTGGGAGATGATGGGCGTTTGTGGGCCGCGTTGTCCGATTGCGGAGTGACTGGTGCAGGCTTTGAAACCTGATTGTCGGCGGGTTTTCCTGTTGCGACGAGGGAAACCAGGACGCTCAAGATCAACGCCGGTCCACAATTACGAGAGACAGCTTTATCGCGTGGGAACATGATTCGAGCAACCTCCTTCCTGGAACTGGAACCGGGTTACGGTCAGGTTATAGAGTCGGCGCTCAAATAAGCGGGTCGGCGAGGCAAGCTACCTACAGTCCGGGCTGTTGCTGAGTCAGACAGTGCAAAGTCCCCAATCCCCAGACGAGGTCGACAGCGTGGATTCCCACTACCGGGCGATCAGGGATCAACTCACTCAAGATTCCCAACGCGATCCGATCGTTCGGATCGTTGAACGTTGGCGCCAACACCGCCGAATTAGAAATATAAAAGTTAGCATAACTCGCCGGCAGGCGCTGCCCTTTGAAGAGGAGCGGCGCCGGCATCGGGATCGGAACGACCTCGAGCTTCGATCCCTGTTCGAGCCTCGCCGAGTTCAAACGCTCCAGGTTTTCCTCGAGCACGGCATAGTTGTAATCGCGCGAATTCATTTCGCGGCAAGCGACGACGGTTGTCGAATTAACAAAGCGACAGATGTCATCGACGTGCCCGTGGGTGTCGTCGCCCTCGATGCCACGGCCAAGCCACAGCACGTTCTTTGCGCCGAGATAATCACGTAGCACCGACTCGATATCTGCGCGCGACAGACCCGGGTTGCGCGGCTGGATCTTCTGATCGAGCAAGCACTCTTCCGTGGTGATCAACGTTCCCCGGCCGTTAACGTCGATTGCTCCGCCTTCGAGGATCACATCGCGGTCGCCGAACCGAGCATTGAAGATCGGCAACCCGAGAGCTTTCGCCGCGCGCGCCGGCACTCTATCGTCTTTCTGCCAGTCTCGATACTTCGCCCACGCGTTGAAACGAAATCGCATGATAGCAACTTCATCTGGTCCGGTCTCCCGCCTCACGAACATCGGACCGAAGTCGCGTGTCCAGCCTCGATTGGTCGGAAAGCGAAAGAACTCGACCCGCGAGAGGTCCACATTGGCGCGTGCGAGCACGCGTCGAGCGAGAGCGGCGTGCTCCGCAGAACCGACAATGATTCGGACCAACTCGCCCGGGCTAAGCTTGCGAACTATTTCGCCGTAGACCCATGGAATGGTGTTGAACTTACCCGGCCAGTCTGTTCGATTGTGAGGCCAGCCAATCCATGCGGCCACGTGGGGCTCCCACTCTGCCGGCATGCGAAAGCATTTGGAAGTAGGCGCCGCGTCGCCGCTTTTGTGTCGTCTGGGGCTGGAATGATTCTCCATCAAGAGCGGAAAGGCCCAGGAAGAGCATTCAAACCGGCGACGAGTCGCCGAGCTTCAAATCATTCTAGAAATCGCTGGTCGATGCCGTTGTAAGCGTCTATACGGCGGTCTCGCAAGAAAGGCCAACTGCGCCGCACTTCTTCGATCCGAGCGGGATCGACTTCTCCGATTAGAATCTCTTCGCGGTCGGTCGAGGCTTCCGCGATTACGACTCCAAACGGATCACACAAGAATGACGAGCCCCAGAACTCGATGCCCGCTCCGCCGTCTGCGGGCTTTTCGTGGCCCACTCGATTCACCGCGGCTACGTATACTCCATTCGCGATCGCGTGTGACCGCTGAATCGTTTGCCAGGCGTCGCGTTGAGGCGCGCCATAGGCTTCCTTCTCGTGTGGATGCCAACCGATCGCGGTTGGATAGAAAATAACGTTGGCGCCTCGAAGCGCGGTCAGCCGGGCGCCCTCCGGATACCACTGGTCCCAGCAGATCAAGGTCCCAATCTTCCCGGCGGGAGTATCGACTGCCCGAAATCCTAAATCGCCCGGTGTGAAGTAAAACTTTTCGTAGTAAGCCGGGTCATCGGGGATATGCATCTTGCGATAGATATCCGAGATGCGTCCTTCGGTGTCGATCACCGCGGCGCTGTTATGATACAGACCGGCGGCTCGGCGTTCGAATATCGGCGCGATCACGGTGACTCTTTTCGCGCGAGCGACGCGTCCGAGCGATTCAGTCGAAGGTCCCGGCACCGGCTCGGCGAGATCAAAGAGTGCAGCGTCTTCGCGCTGACAGAAATACTGGGAGCGAAACAGCTCGGGCAGGCAGATGATGTCGGCCCCCCTTCCGGCCGCCTGCTCCACGAACGACACCGCGCGATCGAGGTTCTCATCAGCATCGGCGGACGCCTTCATCTGAACGAGGCCGACTCTGAACGCGGAAGCGGCTTGCAGCATGGCGAGAAGCTTACACAAGTTCCAACCCGACTCCAAGCAATCTATGGACTGCGCCGCCAATCGATACTCCCGCATTCGAAACTTGTTGGCGGCGCTTTGGCTTGCTCGCGGGACGGATACTCAAGTGGAAGGCCCAAGCGCCGCCGGGATGCGCCGGTTGCGCGAGGCTTCGACAACATCAAAAACGCGCTCCGGCCTTGATCGGCCTCGCTCCAGCCATTACGCTATACCTTCTGCTTTGACGCTTGAACAGAATCAAAAAGAACAACAGGAGAGAATGAATGGCTAATGTCACCTTCAAAGGAAATCCCGTGTCGCTGGCCGGGAATGAAGTGAAATCCGGACAGACCGCGCCCGACTTCAAGGTACAGAAGAGCGATATGAGCGAGTACTCGCTCGGCTCGTCGGCCGGCAAGACCCGAGTCATACTGAGCGTGCCTTCGCTCGACACTCCGGTATGCGATGCCGAGACGAAGCGCTTCAACGAGGAAGCTGCAAAGATCCCCGATGTCGAGATCGCCTGCGTGAGCATGGACCTGCCGTTCGCGATGAAGCGATGGTGTGCCGCCGCAGGCGTCGACAGGATAGTGACCGCGAGCGATCATCGCGACGCGTCGTTTGGTAAGAACTACGGCGTGTTGATACAGGGTGGACCGCTCGACCGCGTCCACGCGCGCGCCGTCTTTGTCATCGGTCCTGATGACAAAGTAAGATATGTTGAATACGTAAACGATATCGCGAATCATCCCGATTACGATGCCGCTCTCGCCGCAGCGAAGTAGTCGATAACGCCGAGTCATCGACAGACCGCCGACCGGAAACCATAAGGAGAAACGTAGATGAATACAAAACAGATAAAGCTTGGAAGCCTTGCGCTGATCACACTGTTCAGCGTCGCAGCGTTGGCGCTTGCGTTCAGCAGTGCGCCGGAGGTAGGAAAGCCCGCGCCGGACTTTACGCTCAAGAGCAACGAGGGCAAGACCGTCAGCCTCAAGGACTATCGCGGCAAGTGGGTCGTGCTTTACTTCTATCCGAAGGATTTCACTTCGGGATGCACAATTGAGGCTCGCAATTTCCAGCGTGACATTGCGAAATACGAACAGGCAAAGGCGGTCATCCTCGGCGTGAGCGTCGACACAGCCGATTCGCATCAGAGCTTTTGTACGAAGGAAGGTCTGAGCTTCAAATTGCTTGCCGATACTGAGAAGACTGTTTCGGAAGCTTATGGCTCAATGATGGAAATCAGCGGGAACAAACTCTCGGCTCGCAATACCTTCATCATCGATCCGAAGGGAAACGTTGCGAAGGTGTTCATGGGAGTCAAGCCGATGGCGCACAGCGAAGAAGTTCTGGCAGCGCTCGCAGAGTTGCAAAAGAAGTAGAAACATTGAATTCCCGGATCCGGACGCCGTCAGCTTGATCTTTCGGATCCGGCTGGCGGCGCGGAGCAATCCGCTAGGACGCACAACGAACCAACTTCTCATTCAGTCGCGTGCCTTCGGCTTCAACCTCGAATCCGTTACCACACCAAGCCATTCCCTTCAAAAGCGAGAAAATTGTTCCCTGATTGTTCAATATTGAACAGCGTCGAATCAATAATCCGCGTATAGTCACGCGGTCCAGGGATTGCTCCGGGCTTTGTTCAGCCCTTCTAACAATCTGATTCTAAAAGGTTTTGCACTGGTGAAGCGCAATCGACCTTTACGGCGAGCACATTACGGCGAATCAAGTCAGGATCCAGAAGAATTGATCTCGTTTTGTTTCTTCTTGTACGGGACAACTTCACTATGCCACGACTGAGCGGGGACCGAGCAAGCTGTTTTCTGGCGGCAATACAATTCCAGCCTGGTATCGAATCCCCCCGTCACTTACAAACTCGGGTATTGCGTGATACTCTTCGATCGTCGGCATCTACCTACTTACGGTTTGACTCACCGTACGGCTTGACCTCGTCTTCGATTTCAACGCCGCTTTCAATTTACCCAGAACCTTTCGAGGCCGCCTCGAAAAAGCGAAAGGACGTGTATGCGAATCCTGCTCTTCAATCCCGATAACGGCGTAACGCGGAATTTTATGCCTCATCTCTGGATGTTTTTGCTCAAGGCGCTGACTCCGCCTGAACACGAGGTGTTGCTGATCGACGGCAATGCTCAGCGAATGGATGAGGACGGAATAGCGCGGTACGTGCGCGACGAGAAGATTGATCTCGTTGGCATCGGCGCGATGACCAGGATGATACAGAAGGCCTATCGCATGGCTGATGCTATTCGAGCGGTCGGGGTTCCGGTTGTGATGGGCGGGCCCCACGTAACCGAGGTGCCGGACGAAGCGCTAGGGCGAGACGGCGGGCCGCAGCACGCCGATGCCGTTGCACTAGGTGAAGCCGACGAGACCTGGCCTCGAATCGTGGAAGACGCGGCCCGAGGCAAGCTCAAGGACCTCTATCTGCCGGTAGATGAGGCGGGCAAAGACAAGAAGCCGAGTCTCGATCACTATCCGTCTATTCCGTGGGAGACGATGGACCTGGACCAGTTCAACATGGTTCCGCGAATCGTCTCTCCGTTGCTCAAACACGCCTTCAGCGGGTGGGGAAGCTTTCGACTGATTCCCGTCGAATCCGGGCGAGGATGCCCCTATGGTTGCGAGTTCTGCACAGTCACCGGCTTCTTCGGTGACTCGATCAGGTTTCGCTCGAACGAGAGCGTTGTCGACGAATTGCTTCGCTTGAAGGCTCGATGCCGCAAGGAGCGCGGCCAGGTGGCAGTCTTCTTCATCGATGATAATTTCGCGATCAACATCAAACGCACGAAGTCGTTGCTTCGGGATATTATCGCGGCGGGTGCGCAGATGAATTGGATTGCGCAGATCAGCGCCAACCTGTTGCGCGACGAAGAGCTCGTCGATCTTATTTCGGCTTCGGGCGGCAAGTGGATTTTTATCGGCATGGAGTCGATCGACAGCGCCAACCTGGCAATTGCAAACAAGAGCTTCAACAAACCTGATGAATATGGACCGGTCTTGCAGCGGCTCGCCCAGCGCAACATTCATGCGATTACGTCTTTTATCTTCGGGTTGGACAACGACACACCCGGCGCAGCCGACAGAACGCTCGAGCAGATTCGAAAGTGGCCCCCGGGACTGCCGGTGTTTGGCACACTCATCCCGTTTCCATCGACCCCGCTGTACAAGAGGCTCGAAGTCGCCGGCCGGTTGACGCGTCCTAAGCACTGGCTGGATTTCCAGCCCTACAAGATGGCTCACACCCCACTGAAGATGAGCATCGAGCAGACTCACGCCGAGGTTCAACACGCGTGGGCAAGCTCCTATAGCCCCGAGGCCATCGAGCGAGCAGTGAATGCGATTGATGAGGAGTCAATAGGTTATCGAATAAACATGTTCATTGCGAGAATGTGCTTTCGCGGAATCTATTTTCCTCAGATGGGCAAGTGGGAATGGATGAAGTTGATCGGGCAAAACCGGCGTACGATCTTCAATCTCTTCGCGGAACCGTTTCGTCGACGAGCCCAGGAGATGCGCGGAATAACAGCTCAGACGCCGGATCCTGAGGTGACGGGTTGATGACGTAACTGGCCTGATTCCCCGCTGCACGCGCGAGAAGGCAAGATCCGCTTGAGATCGAGTTGCCGAAGATTCGCCCGACGAGGCTCGTCGTTCAACTGATGGTAGGATCCACGGCTTCTTCAATCGAATCGCCGAGAGTTTGGAGCGCCTTCCTTGCGTTTGCGACCACATCGCGCACGGCGGGCTCGGCCGCTTCGCCGAAGCGCTTCACTGCCTCATCATAGGCGACGACGGCTTCCTCGCTGCGATTCAATGCGGCGAGCGTGATTCCTTTGTTGACCAACGCACTTGCCACGTGCCCGCGCAAGCCGGGGTCGGTTGCATCGCCGAAAAGCCTCACAACTTCATCGTAGACACTCGCCGCCTCTTCCGCGCGACAAAGTACCTTGAGGCTATTCGCCTTGTTAACGAGTGCATCTGCCACCTGCCGTTGCAACGCCGGGGTGGTCGCTTGCCCGAAGCGTTTCATCAACTCGTCATATGCAGCAACTGCCTCTTCATTGTGACCAGTAACATGTAGGATGATGCCCTTACCGAACAACGCAAATGCCACGTGCTCCTGGAGTGTGGTCTCGCTCGCTTCACCGAAGTGCTCCACAACCTCATTCAATAGGGCGATGGCTTCCTCGCTTCGTCGCAAGGCTAGCAGCGCGGCCGCCTTTTTAACTAGGGCACAGCCCAACTCGTCGCATAATGCAAGTTCCCGCGACGTACCGACGCGCTGGAGAACATCATCAAATACCAAAACGGCTTCTTCATACCGCTCCAAAGTGATTAGCCATTGCCCCTTTCTGACCAAAGCCCCTACTACCTCCACACGCAAACCAACGTCTTCCGCTTCGCCGAAGCGCTTCACTACATCATCAAACGATGCGAATGCTTCTTCCAGTCGATCCACTGTTGCCAGGGTGGCGCCTCTGTTGTTCAATGCCCTAGCCACGGCCTCGCACAAGACTGGTTCCACCGATTCACCGAAGCGCTTCAACACTTCATCGTATAGTCCAATCGCTTCTTCGTTACGATTCAGTTGCGCCAGGAGGTTGGCCTTGTTGATCAACGCCCTTCCTAGTTCCCCGAGCAATACTGGCTCAGCAGCTTCACCGAAGCGGCTAACTACCTCGTCGTAAGTGCGAAGTGCTTCTTCGTTACGATTCAATTGTCCGAGCGTGAGCCCCTTTTCGACTAACACTGTTGCAAGTCGCGCGCGCAGATCCAGCGCCGTTTCCCTTCTTAACAAAACTTTGCAGCTAAGAATAATCAGGTCGTAACCGTCCAGCCTCTGTTTTGGGTTGTCGCTGAGTCCACGCGTCGCCAGCCAAACTGCGTCCATCAGTTCATTTGCGTTAATGCCGGTCGAGACAGATGGATTGCGCATTATGGCAGCGGCCTTAGAGATGGCGTCTCGGTAGTCGGCCCGACGCACTGCTGCCCGCACTTCTTCCAATGCTGCTTCGCTCCGCGTTCTATCCGTGGCTTCCGCCTCCAGCGCTTTGGCCCGCTCGATCGTCTTAATCACATTTGGAATGAAGTAGATGTCTTCGCTCTGTGCACTGATGTTCGGCAACCATGCCCTTAGCTGTTCGGCATAGAATCCCAGAGGGTCGCTCGTTAGCAAAGGCTGCGTAAGCCCGAACGCTTTTATCATGACGGCGAAGACGTCTTCGGCCGTCAAAGGAGGTTGGCCGCGTGTCAGATCGCGCGGGAATTCCAAGGCGGACATCGTCGCGAGCCGCTGCGCGCTCAAGGACACGCCCTCCTCTTCGTTCCGACCGACAAAGCACACATCATCGTCGCCCCTTATGCCGCGCTCTCTTAACCATCGAGGGAGTTGGTCTGCGTCAGCTCTCCTATGACAAAACCAATAGATTCTCCGCGGCAAGCTGCCCTGGTCGAGTCTCTTCTTAAGCGCCGTCATAATAACGTCGCCTTCCCACCCGCTGTATCCTATGACCAGTGGTGAGCGCCGAAACAGGATATGATCTAACAAGAATCCCATGGTGTATCTATCGTCTAAAGGTCTGGCTTGGCGTTCGACTTCGCCTTTCAAGTTGCAACAGTCGTAGAACGAGTACGTGCCGTGCACGTGGACTATCTGAACGTCGTCTTGCTCATGATCGATGCGCTCAACGGTCTTGGGATGATCACAGATGATGTGATATTTCCCGAACATCTGTAGCGACTTTGTGAGGAAGTCGTCGAAGTTCGGTGTCACAACCAAATTGGTTATGGTTCTGGCCAGTAACAGATGGGCAAGGCGAAGGTTTGCGTGAGTGATCGGCTTGTTCTCCATGAGCCTCCGCAAAAAGTCTCGTCGATCGATTCTTTGCGGAAACGCAGCCTGAAACCAGTACGCGTACTCATCAATGCCCTTTGAGCTCTGGAGCTCGGCCTCCTTGCCATACTTGCGCGCGACCTCTTTGAACTGCGCTACGAGTTCACTCGCAATTGGAATCGATGGGCAGGATATCCCTGCCCCGACCACAAAGAAGAAAGGAGAGCGGGGCGTTCCCTCCGATCGCGCGCAGGCTTGCATGATTTCGGTGACGGCGGTTTGCAGATCGATTAGGTTCACCGTTTTCTCCTGTGTGCGGCTTGAACAGATGCGGCGCGTTCGATGCACGATATCTCAGGGCGTAACCCTGGAGCGCAAGATCATGCCCGCAGCGGTGAAGGGCGTGATCTAACTAATGCCACGGGCTCATTTCTGTCCAGGTGAATCGCCGTTAACAGAGAGATCGGGGATCATTTTTGGGCCGCGTTCCATTCCCTAGATCGCATTGTGTATAATGCCGGTGCGCAATAGAAAGATAGTGAGGCACCATATGAGCACCACAAAAGAAGAAGCAATCAACCTGATTACACGGCTACCGGACGAGGCTAGCTGGGATGACATCATGTACGAGATATACGTAAAGAAGAAAATTGAACAGGGCATCAAGGCAGCCGACGAAGGCCGCGCCGTCCCGCACGAAGAAGTAAAGAGGATCTTCTCAGTGGAATGAAGCTCTTCTGGACCGAACCCGCCATACAGGACTTGAGCGATCTGCGCGATTACATTGCCGCTGACTCGGACCTCCATGCCGCTGCTTTCATTACGAGCATTGTCACGCGCGCCGAACGATTAACAATTTTTCCGATGATTGGACGCGTCGTACCTGAAGCGCAGGCGGAAAGTATCAGAGAACTACTCTTTCGAAGCTATCGCATCATCTACCGAGTCGTTGGAGAGCGAGTTGATGTGCTCGCAGTGATTCACGGCAGCAGGGATCTCTGGGGCGAAGCACCGAAGCCTTGGGAGCTCGAATAGGCGGCGGTTCAGTAGGTGAGAGCCGGAAGCCCCGCCCTGGTTAGTTGTTCATTGAGTGACTTGACGTCTTTGTCCTTTATCTCGCTCCAGCGCGCCAAGACTCCGGCAAGCGTGCGCTGGGACTGCTCGGAAGCGGCGGTCGCCTGGGTGGTTGGTGCGACGTCCGCGCCCTCGACCAGGCCCATCAATCCCATTAACTCGCCGCTTACCCGCGACAGAGTGGGTTCACTCGAGGCTCCGCCGCCACCGCCTCCTCCTCGAAAACCGCCGCCGCCCGCACCTTCGAGCGCTCCGGCTTTTCGATCCAGCGCCGCAATCGCATCTGCAAGCGCGCCCTGGCCTGCTCGATCGCGCAGGCTTCTCAGTTGTGTCCGCAGCTTGCGAATTTGGGCGATCGATTCGCGAGCTTGCTTCATCCCTCCGTAACATCGCATCGCGATTGCGTGCTGCTGGGCAAGTCCATCCGCGGGTGTCTTCACTCGCGGGTCCATCTTCACCGTCAGGGGCTCAGTGTAGCTGCGGCCGTTCACCGTAAGCTTCACCGTGAAGCTTCCCGGTGACACCCATGGCCCGAGCGGATGCCGCTCGGTGTCGCCATAGATCGCCGCAATTGGATACTGCGGGCGCTGGTCCTCCGGCGCCGGATAGTGCAGGTTCCAAACGAACCGTTGCATGCCGGCCTGACCCGAGAGGATCTGCGAAGGCCGAATCCAATATGTCGGTATGTTGACTTCTTTTCCGATAGCTTCGACGTCGTCAGGTTTGTCCTGGCTCGAAAAGCGAGTAACTAGTTTGCTCGCCGAATCGAATATCTCGAGCACAACCGGACCGTTCGCAGCGGACTTCAAATAGTAATTGATGATTGCGCCGTCCGGAGGGTTCTTGCCGGCTGGCTCTTCAGGGGGAAGCGGAGTGTCCGTGTTCATGTTCCAGCGGACCCGATACGCAAGCTGCGGCTTGAACAGAAACGCTTCCGATGAGGCTACCTGCTCGCTTATTTGCCGCAGAGGGGTGATGTCGTCGAGAATCCAGAAGGACCTGCCGTGCGTACCGACGACGAGGTCATCGTCCTTGATAACCAGATCGCGGATTGAAGTCGCGGGCATGTTCAGACGCAGCGGCTGCCAGTTGTCGCCGTCATTGAACGATACGTAGACGGCTCGCTCGGTTCCGCAGAAGAGCAGTCCCGGGCGAGCGGGATCCTCTCGAACTGCGTTCACCGGGCCGCTGTCGCCGAGACCGTTTACGATCTCTTTCCAGGTCTTACCGCCGTCGTGAGTGCGATAGATGTGTGGCCTTAGATCGTCGAGACGTATCCGATTCACCGCGGCATAAGCGGTGTTCGCATCGAAGCGGCCGGCGTCGATGATCGAGATCTTGCTCCAAGAGGTCATCCCCGCGGGCGTGACATTGTTCCAAGTCTTTCCTCCGTCGCGAGTAACGTGAATCAAACCGTCGTCAGTGCCGGCCCAAATCACGTTCGCGTCTTTGTAGGAGGGCGCAACAGTGTAAATGACTCCACGCCGCGCCTGCCTGGCCATTTCCGGCGTGCGATAAACGCCGATGCTCTCCGGCACCTCGGGCTGCTCTCGTGAGAGATCAGGACTGATAACCTCCCAACTGTTTCCGCCGCTTGTGGTCTTGAACAGCACATTGCCGGCGAAATAGAGAACGCGCGGATCGACCGGCGAAAAGATGACCGGCGCGGTGCGAAGGAAGCGATACTTTCCGCTTCGAAGGGCTTCGGGCGAGATGTTCTGGACTTGCCCGGTATTCCAGTCGAAGCGGGTTATCTTGCCGCCGTAGATGATGTTCGGATTCAGCGGATCGGGCGCGACGTAACCGTATTCTTCCACGCCGACCGGATGCCATTCGCGAAACGTGATCTGCCCGTCGTTACCCCGGCTGGCGATTCCTACCGACCCGCTCTCTTGTTGCCCGCCGTACACGCGATAAGGGAACTGGTTGTCGGTGATCACGTGATAGAACTGTGCGGTCGGCTGGTTATACCACGAGCTCCACGTTTGCCCGCCGTTGACGGTGACGATGGCCCCCTGATCGCTGGCAAGCAGCATGATCTGCGCGTTGTCGGGGTTGATCCACATCGTGTGATAATCATCGCCGCCCGGCGCCCCGCGAAATGCGACCCACGTTTGCCCGGCGTCGGTGGAACGCCAGGTCACGATGTTGGCACTGTAGACGATATCCGGATTCTTAGGATCGGCTTTGATCTCGGCGAAGTCGCTGCCTCGTCCCCAGGGTCGCGCATCGTTGCTGACTCGCCGCCAGCTCTCCCCGGCGTCGTCGGAGCGGTAGACCCCACCGAGTTGCGGCGAAGCATCCACCGTCGCGTATAAGCGGTTGGGATTGCTCGGCGCGATGCAGAAGCCGATGCGCCCGAGTCCCTGCTCGAAAGTCGGAAGGCCCTTCGTGAGCTTTCGCCAGGTGTTGCCGCCGTCGGTTGATTTGAACAGTCCGCTCTCCGGTCCTTGCCACGCGCCGTTCTCCCAGGGGCCTTGCCTTCCGGCCCAGAGATCGGCATAGACGATCTGCGAATTTGAAGGATCGAACGCAAGCGCGATCGCTCCGGTGTTTTCATCTTTGTAGAGAACCTTTTGAAAAGTTTCGCCGCCGTCGCCCGAGCGGAACACACCGCGTTCTTCATTCGGGCCGTATGGATGACCGAGCACGGCTACGAACAGACGATTCGCGTCGCGCGGATCGACTATAACCGCGCCGATCTGTTGGCCGTCGCGAAGTCCGAGGTGCTTCCACGTTTTGCCTGCGTCGGTCGACTTGTACATCCCGTCGCCGGTCGCGAGATCCGGCCGCTGCAAGCCTTCGCCGCAGCCGACGTAGACGATATCAGGATTTGAAGGCGCGACTGCCAGAGCGCCGATCGACCCGGTCGGCTGATCATCAAAGATCGGCTTCCACGTGTGGCCGTAGTCATTAGTCTTCCAAACGCCTCCGTTGTTGACCCCGATGTAGAAGACATTCGGTTGTCCCGGCACACCCGTGGCGCCAACGGTGCGGCCTCCTCGGTGCGGACCAATACATCGCCAGCGGAGGTTTTGATAGAGGTTTGGGTTGAGCTGCTGTGCGGTCGCGACTGCCGCGATCAGGGTCAGACAGGCGGCGACGAGGATGACAATTCGGCGCGTAATCACGGTGCACCTCCGAGAGTTATATAGAAGGAGTGTTTGTGCGAGTTCGAACGATACTAGCGAGGTGGAGCTAATGACAAGGCCTGGGATTGAGGATGACTTAGTCGGTTGTTTTGTTCGAATCCGCCTGTAACGATAGCGAGATCAGAGTCTCCGAGTCCTTGTTGACGATGACGTTGTCCGTCTCCAAGAGAATCACTTTCCCATCATCAATCGATACCGCGTATTCGCCGGGCTCCAGACCATCGATAAAAAAGTTGCAGTTGGCGTCGATTAGTGACCATCGGTCCTGTCCTGCTCCCCTGGAAATTCTAACTTTCAGGCGTGTGCCCGGGATCCAGCTCGCGGGGCCCGACATTTATGTTGCCTCGTATACTTCCGTTGTTGTACGAGAGCACAATACGAACGCCTATCAACCCCCTCTCAGGAAGCGCCAGACGGAACCTGTTCCAGGGATGTGATGGAGGGAAGATCGGAATAGCCGAGGTTTCACCGGCTTTGTCAGGATATTCTATGCGGACGATCGAAAAGTAGTTGCTTGCGTCGCCGTATCCGAGAGAGACTTGCACTTCACCGGGAGGCAATCCGTGGATTGTAAAGCTTCCGTCGGGGTTCACGACACCCTCTCGAAAGTCTCCGCCGCCATCGCGTCGGGGCGAAACCGCTTGAAGTCTCAATTGCGCCAGCATCGGTGCGATCGATTCGGTGTGAGTTTCCTTAACAATCACCGAGCCGGCAAGCGTTACGCCTCGAACCGCTCTTATCTCTAATTCTGTGATGTCGTCATCCAGGATCTCAAATGTTACCGGGTTGCAAAAGAACTCGCTCTCGCCTTCGACATAACCGCTCACCGAAAATCGCCCGGGCACAAGACCTTGAACGGTGAAGGCTCCAGCTTCATCAGTCGAACAGGGGTCATCCAGCATGCGGCAAGGGTTAAATCTTCCTCGGACCCAGTGACTCAATCGGATCCGACAATTAGAAACCGGTTTGCGATTCCCCGCCTCTATCACTTGCCCACTCGCCTTGAACGCGCGGAAGGCCTTACCGAGTTTTATGTTTATGTCATTCACTTCGGCGCCTGGCGAGATGTCGATGACTCTCGCCTGCGCTCGATCGCTGACTCCCGGATAGAAGACTTGGTGATAGTAGTGATCGTCCTCGACTCGTCCAGTAGGCTCGGATGAACCGCGCCATTCTCTTCTGGATCCCGTCACCTTGGCGATTTCTACGCCTATGCTGACGCGATAACGACCCTGGGGTATCCCATGAATTCGAAATGTACCCGTGCTGTCCGTGGTGAAGTCAGATTCCTCGCCGATCAAGTCCAGCGGGTCATCGGGAGGCCCAAGTTTATCGACGAGCGTCAACTCCACGTACTCCCCGGCAATCGGTCTTCCATCCTCGTCGGTGATGCGGCCGGTGATAGTGCCTCCAGGTAGCAAATCGAGATCAGCGTTCTGCACAGATTGGCCGTAAGCGACGGAGACGGCGCGGCCGGGGCCTTCA
Organism: Blastocatellia bacterium; assembly: GCA_035455165.1. Lineage (GTDB taxonomy): Bacteria > Acidobacteriota > Blastocatellia > UBA7656 > UBA7656 > Onstottus_A. The sequence goes on along the minus strand of DATIFP010000060.1, from coordinate 3,430 downwards.
TCATCCCACTCAACGGAGTTGACGCAGCGGGGCGCATGAACTTTCAGCCAGTAGTGATTCGACGGCAGCTCCGCAAATCGGTAACGACCGTCGTCGTCGGTTCTCGTAGTTGCTATGGTTTTCCAACCGGAACGGTAGGGCTGTGGCAAGAGGGATATTTCAATATCTGGCGCCGGCTTACCCTGGATGGTAATCCGGCCAGTGATAGAGCTCGTGTGGTCGTTCATATTTTCTCCGACCTGTTGGCCCATCGCACCCATTGGTCCGGTCGAATTGGTACCAAGGAACAAGAGCAGAGTAGACCCCACGCTTCCTCGATTCCATACGAGACACAAATCTCCGGAGTTCGCTTCCAACTACTCCGAGGTTACCGCCATCTCGAGCGGCGCCTCGAGCTTAAGGTTGATTAGTTGATTCAACGACACGCTCTGTTGCGCGGCCTCGATAGTGAGATAGCGGTGCAGGTAGCTCGGCATCCTGACGTTCAGCCGGCCGCTGAATGAACGCTTACCCAGCGGCTGCGGTATCGGCTCCCTCGACCGAGTCATGTCCCTCAAGACCGCTTTAACTACCTGCTGAAGCGAACGCAAAGCAGCCTCCTGCGAATCGCCGTGGGCCGCAAGCGATGGGAACTCCGCAACCCGTGCAACATAGGCTTCGTCATCTTCGGACCAGCCTACTGTGTACAAATACTGTCCGGCGGTTGCGCTTGAGCGACTAATCCTCTTCTTACGTGCAGCCACAGTTTTCTTCTTCATTTGTACCCCCTCACTCAATTTGCGCCTCGATCCCTCAATCCGAAAGGCCATTCATATCATCAATCAGAGCCCTTCGCTTAATCCTTCTTGGCGAATCGGGCGATCTCCTCGTGAGTCGCAAACCAGACTCCCGGACGCGAGCGCATGTATCGGACAAGTCGCTCGAGCATCGCGATGCGCGAACGATGGCCGATCACGTGAGGGTGCATCGTGAGTATGAGCATAGTCCCTTCTTCATACGCCTTGTCGAACTCAGCTCGCCAGATCGTGAAGACTTCATCTGGAGTCGTGTACGGCCGAAGCGTAGTCTGTCTGTCCATCCCAAAATAAGGGAAGTCATCCATTATCCACTCGACTGGCAGCTCGACGACGCCTGTTCGCGCGCCGTCGATCAGAACCTCATAAGGTCGATCGTCGGCCATCAGGCTGCTGTCGTACATCAGACCGAATTCGCGCGCCAGCTTCATCGTCGCCGGGCTGAAGTCCCACGACGGCGTGCGCATCCCGACAGGCTTCTTGCCGGTGATCTCGGTGAGTGCCTCGATGCTTCGGCGCATCAACTCTCGCTCGTCGGCTTCTTCCAGCAGTGAGTTGCGCTCGTGAATCCAGCCGTGCACTCCGACCTCGTGGCGATGCTTCGAGACTATGTCTTTCACGCCTTGAATGTGAAGTTTGGCGCTGATCGCGGGGATGAAGAACGTTGCCGGTATTCCGTGGCGATCCAGCATCGCCAGAATGCGCGGCAGTCCCGCTCGCGCGCCATACTCTCCCTGGGCCATCAATGCCGGCGAAGTCTGCCCGTCTCTCAACGAAGGAGTTTCGTTGTCGAAATCAAATGAGAGCCCGACCGCAACGCGAGCCCCATGAGGCCAACGCTTCGGCGTCAGGTCGCGGCCTGCGCGCACGCGATTGACCGTCTCAAAGACCTTGCTCTCCGGCCACTTCCACGTGGGATCTTGTTGCTGTTGAGCCGAAGCTGTCGGAGAAAGCGATGAAGCGAGAGTCGAGCAGAGCACACCAATCAGGCACGCACGTGTAGACATAGCACCTCCGAGTTGAAAGGAGTCGAAGAGCAATTTCGAGAGTTGCTACGATAGCGGGAGACGTAACAGCGGACAAGCGGAAAAGACCGCCGGGATAGATCTGTGCGAATCCGTCGAATCCGCGTCATCCGTGGTCTATGGTTTTGGAGAATGTCTTTTATCGTGACGGGTAGATCACGGATGACACGGATTCGACGGATTTGCGCGGGTCAACCCAAAACCAGCTCAGGCCGACTGCAAACTCTTAATGTCTTCGAGCAGCATCTTCTCGTGATCCTGCGGGCTCACCTTCTCATACACCTTGCGAGTCACACCCGACGGGTCTACTACGAAGGTCGTCCTGTCCCAGTACATCGTGCCTTTGTACTCGGACTGTCCCACTCCGCACGCCTTCAGAAGCTCAGCGTTGGTGTCCGCGAGCAGGTCAATCGTGAAACCGAACTTGTTACAGAAATTCTTGTGAGAGGCGACATCGTCCTGGCTCACACCCACCACGCTGATGCCCGCATTTTCGAAATCCGCTTTCGTGGCCGTGAACGACTTACCCTGAATAGTACAGCCGGGAGTGTCGTCCTTTGGGTAGACGTAAACCACAAGCCATCTGCCGGCGAAGTCCGAGAGCTCTACGATTTTGCCGTCCTGGTTCGGCAGTGAGAAATTCGGAAACTGGTTTCCCGCCTGGAGCATTGTTCACCTTGCCTTTCATCGAGGTCTGCTATGTTGAGATGTTATTCCCTGGCTAACGTAAATCCTAGCAGTTTGTTCGGCGTGGGGTCACGAGCCGTCTCGTTCGGCGAACATCCATCGATGCCCCTCGAGATCCTCGACTCTGTATCTGGTCCCATGAGGTCCCGTTTCCGGCTCGGATAGTATCCTAGCGCCCTCGCGCCGGGCGCGCGCGCAGTGCGCGGCAACGTCATCGACGTATATCAGCACGCCGTCGATGACCCATGGGACCGTTGACCACCTTCGCGCAGCGTCACAGTGCTCGCGATGCCGCTTCGGGCTCTCGTAGTCGGGAGTTGGCGTCGCGAGCATGATGACGCCGTCGCCGGTGTCCATTTCGCCGTGAGCGAGCATGCCATTCTCGCCGAGCATTCGCATTTGTTCAGTGAAGCCGAAGGCTCTGGTTAACCAGTCGAGGGCGGCGACTCCGTCTTCGTATGCGATCATTGGTATGACGCCTTGCATTGTCTTCAACCTCGTGTCGGTATGACATTGGTGTTGTCAGTCGGGTTTCGCGCAAAGACGCAAAGGACCGCAAAGTGCGCAAAGCGAGCCGCGAATCACCCGCGCAGATGCTCAGCGGCGCGGCGTTGCATCTCTTCTTCCGATACGTCTTCGATGTGAGTAGCGATGTACCAAACGTGCCCAAACGGGTCGGTTACTCCGCCCACACGATCGCCGTAGAATTGGTCCCCGACCGGCTGCAACTCCTTCGCGCCGGCCGCAATCGCCTGGTTGAAAATCGCGTCCGCATTCTCAACGTAGAGGTAAATGTGCACCGGCGTGCCGCCGCGGGACTGCGGGCTGAGATAGTCAGGGAAGCTGGGGGTCTCTTCGGTCATCATGAACGGCGAATCGCCGATCTTGATCTCGGCGTGTCTGATGGCCCCCGCCTCGTCGGCT
>DATIFP010000059.1:0-19656 GCA_035455165.1 Blastocatellia bacterium | reverse complement strand
GAGCATAAGCTATCGAGCGATTGGCGCTCAAGCAGACGCAGCACGGCTCGGATCGGTTCTTTGCGTCTTTGCGGAACGTTGCGTCTTTGCGCGGAAACCTGTCCTTCGCTACCTTCGTTTCGCGCAAAGACGCAAAGTTCCGCAAAGACGCCAAGGAGCGATTGCAATGCGCCCCGCGCTTGTACATAATCAGGCCGGTTCGAACCGGAATACACCGCAGTTGGCAAATCGAATGATAAACCTACCGCTGGAGGCTTTCCGCGAAGCAAGGGCGCGAGTGGCGCCGCACGTGTATCACACGCCGCTTCTGACCTCGCGGTTGCTGAGCGAAGCTAGCGGCTTCGACATACGGCTCAAGGCTGAGATCTTTCAACGCACTGGTTCCTACAAGATTCGCGGACCGCTCAACAAGTTCGCTTATCTGACGGACGAACAGCGCGAGCGCGGGGTTATTTGTTCATCGGCCGGCAATCACGCTCAAGGCGTCGCTCTCGCGGCAAAGCTCAACGGCATGCGCGCAGTCGTGGTTATGGCCGAGAACGCTACGCCGTCAAAGGTGGAAGCGACTCGCGCGTACGGCGCCGAAGTCGTCCTTCACGGAATGATCTGGGATGAAGCCAACGAAAAGGCGAGGGAGCTTTGCGAGGAACGCGGTCTAACTTACATTCATCCGTTTGATGATCCATATTTAATCGCGGGACAAGGAACGCTCGGCATGGAAATCTACGACGATTTTCCCGAGGCGGAAGTCGTGGTGGTTCCGATCGGCGGAGGCGGGTTGATATCGGGCATCTCAATGGCGCTCAAGAATCTGAACCCGAAGATAAGAATAATCGGAGTGGAGTCCTCGGGCGCGCCCGCGATGAAACTCAGCGTCGAGCGAGGTCATCTGGTCACCCTCGACACGGTGGATTGCATCATCGACGGACTTCGCGTTAAGCGAGTCGGCGAGCACACCTTTGACGCGGTGCGGCAGTTTGTCCACGAGATCGTCGCGTTGCCGGATTCGAAGATATTCGAAGCGCTCATCTGGATAATGCATCACGCGAAGCTCGTGGTCGAAGGCGCCGCCGCCGCCTCGGTAGCGGCAGTATTGAACGGGCTCATCAGAGCGCCCCGCGGCGCAAAAGTCGTGTGCGTGCTGAGCGGCGGAAACGTAAACCTTCAGCAGCTAAAACAGCTGAAGTGGAACTAACTGAGTTCTCGATTGCCACCAGGTTTGGCGTGCGGCTAGAATTATCTCTTCGCTGCTGCCCACAAGATGCTGGATAAATTCAAAGACGAGTGCGGCGTATTTGGTATCTTCGATCATGACGATGCCGCGCGGCTGGGCTATCTCGGGCTGTATGCGCTGCAGCACCGGGGACAAGAGTCGGCCGGTATGGTTTCGTCCGACGGCGAACGGCTTCATGCCCAACGCGGGATGGGCTACGTCAGCGAGATATTTCGTCAGGAAGAGCTATCGCGATTGCCGGGACGCGCGGCGATCGGCCACGTACGGTACTCGACTGCGGGCAGCGTGAGTCTTCGCGAGGCTCAGCCTTTCCTGGTTGACGGTTATCGCGGACAGCTCGCGTTATGTCACAACGGAAACCTGCCGTATGCGGGCCAGGTTCGCGAAGAGCTCGAGCTCAGCGGGGCGATATTCTCATCAACCTCGGACACCGAGGTCGTGCTTCACAAGATCGCGCGCTCGCGAGCAGTTGATTTACTGGGCGCGATCGTCGACACCTTTTGTGAGATCGAAGGCGCGTATTCGATGCTGTTCCTTACGAAGGATAGCCTTATCGCGGTGCGCGATCCTCGAGGCTTTCGCCCTTTGTGCCTCGGCCAGCTCGGCGATTCCTACGTTGTGGCTTCTGAAACTTGCGCGTTTGATTTGATCGATGCGACTTACCTGCGCGACGTGCAGCCGGGCGAGATTCTTGTGATCGATGCCGACGGGCTTCACTCGTCCTTTCCGCTCCCCAAGATCAAGCCCGCGCATTGCATCTTCGAGCACGTGTACTTTTCCCGCCCGGATTCGATCGTGTTTGGCCGGTCGGTGAATAAGAGCCGCCACAAGATGGGACAGCAGCTCGCCCGCGAGCACCCGGCCGATGCGGACATCGTCGTACCTGTGCCGGACTCGGGCGTCTCGGCGGCGATAGGTTACGCCGCGGAATCAGGATTGAGGTTCAGGTTCGGGCTGGTTCGCAATCATTACGTCGGCCGAACGTTCATCGAGCCCAAGCAATCGATTAGGCACTTCGGCGTCAAGGTAAAGCTCAATCCGGTGCGAGATCTGATCGAAGGCTTGCGCGTTGTGCTGATAGACGACTCTATCGTGCGGGGGACGACTTCCAAAAAGATCGTGCAGATGGTAAGACAAGCGGGCGCGCGCGAGGTGCACGTAAGGATAAGTTGCCCGCCCACGATTGCTCCGTGCTTTTACGGCGTTGACACCCCGACGAGAGACGAGCTGATAGCGGCGAATCTGAGCGTTGAAGATATCGCTCGGCACATCGATGCGGACAGTTTAGGATACTTGAGCCTGGAGGGGCTGCTTCGTGCCTGCGGAGATCCGTTTGGCAATCGCCACTGCACGGCTTGTTACACAACGGACTATCCTATACCGGTGACTTCAGCCGCGCGCACCAAGACTGAACGGGAAGAGGGCTCGCTCCAGCACGATTCAATTTGGCCTCGAACATAGCTTGCCCGATTAACATAGCTGAACGCTTCTGGAACAAACGACACACGCAGCCAAGCCGCAATCGCAGTGCTATTCGTTCAACCCGAGGTGACGGATCCGTCCCATAACGCGGGCCAGGTAACGAATTATGCGACGAATGAGGAAGAGAGACACGGCCACCGCGATGACCACCAGCGTGATCGCGACGATCGGATATGAGACTGCGAGCACGATCGCGCCGACTCCGACTACGTCCTCGCCCAGGCTCGCCAGGATGTTCGAAACGGGCTCGGGACTCGTGTTGATCGCGGCGCGGGTGGTTGCTTTTGTGCCGTGCGAGCTGAGTGCGATGCCGCCGCCAACCAGGAACGCAACCGTCTGAATGACCTTGTCAAAGTCTCCGAACGCCGCGGCTGCCAACACGGCGCCGGCCGGGACGCGAATGAAAGTGTGAACCGCGTCCCAGAGGCTATCGACGAACGGAACTTTATCGGCCACGAATTCGATCGCGTAGAGGCCGAGCGCCACGCCGATAACCCACCAGCTGGTAACCACGCCGAGCTCGCCCGGGAGCTTGAGCTGACCGAATCGCCCGAGCAGTCCGAGCGTAGCAACCGCAGCATACATGTTTATCCCCGAGACCCATGATGATCCCATCGCGAGCGCCAAAGTGCTGAGGAAGCTCATCTGTACCTCGATGCCTGAACCACGCGCGACGTTGCCGATTCGGCAAGAGCCTTTGGAAGGTTCGGGGCGCCGGCGCATCCGTATGCGCCAAAGAGATCTGCTACTTGTTCGCTCAGGGCTTCTTGGGCGCTGCCTTGGCAGGAGGGGCCTTAGGGGCATGCACGTTGACCGCGACGGCGGTCATCCGATACTGGATAGTAACGGTTGCTCCTACCTTGAGGTCGCCGGTGATCTTGCTGCTCGCGTCGCGCGCAACTTCCCAGCGCTCTTTTCCTTTCTGTACGACGATCATGTCATTGGTTACTTCGAGCACCGGGCCGGTCACCTGATAAGTCTTGGTCGCGGCAACTGGTTTGCGGCGCATCGCCTGCGCGCAGTCAGGAACGAGTGCGAGCGACAGTGTGCCCGCCAACACCGCCATTACGAGTATGCGTTTCATTGTTGGGATTCCTTTCTTTGTGAAATGCAAAGATGGTGCGAATAGTTTGCACCGGTGCGAGCCCAATCTACGCACTGCCCAAACATGGCTCAGCGATATGACTGGCGAACCGTTGATTGCAATGCCACCGGTAACGCCGTCCCAAACGGATTCGTCGCTCCGGGACAGCCGTTGCCTGCCCGAGAATCCTGGTACAAACGCACTTAAGGTACAGGCGCCAGCTTGCTCGACAGCAAGTACGTAAGAAGCAAGCTTAGACTGCTAACTCTGAACTCAGATGACCAGATACCTGATTCCCGCTTGGAACAGCCGCCGAAGTGAGCTCCGGGTCAGTCCTTGAGCACGAAGGTGATCTTCATCCTCACCTTGTATTCAGCGATCTTACCGTTCTGGATGCCGACTTCCTGGTCCTGTACCCAGGCGCTCAACACATTCTCCAGAGTCTTGTTGGCTCGCTCTATGCCAATGCGAATGGCATCGTCGAAACTCTTTGTTGACGAAGCGGTTATCTCCGAAACTTTGGCGACACTCATAATTTCTCCCTTCCAAGCCTCAGCTATAACAACCGTATCGCGACGGGTGCTATGGGCTCTGTCGAACAGGGTAGTCGATTCAACCTCGAACCGGATCAGCTTCCGAAGAACTTGCCGGCGATGCGGGTAACGTCATCGAGGACGCTACCGTCCTTATTCGAGTCGAGGAGGCCGCCCAGCATGCCCATCAAATCGGGCGATGTCTGCTGCGCCTGTTGATGCTGGCCGCCAAGGAAGGCGGACAAGCTGTCTGCGTCGAGTCCCTGCTCTTTCTGAGTTTTGCCTAACGCGCCCATCACCAGCGGGGCGACGGTTTCAAGAAGGCTCCCTGCTGCGCTTGGATCGAGCCCGGTGCTTTGAGCGAGTCCGTTTTCGACACTACCACGGCGGTCCCCAAAGACATGCCCCAATATTCCGGCTCCGTCAGCGGACTGGCCGCCGCCGAGGAACCCTGCCACGTCATTGAGAATCGAGCCGTCGTGGTCTTTGGCGATGGCCTGATTCAGAGCTTGCGCGCCCGCCGGGGTTGACGAGTTGCGAGCGAGCGCAGATATGAGCAACGGCACGGCCAACGACAGTGCCTTGCTTGTTGTTCCAGAGTCGGCGCCGATCTTACTGCTGATGAGCGAGATTGCGCTTCCGCTCAATTGCTGTGTCAACATCTCAGTCAATGCGTTCATAGAGGTCTCCCTTCGCCCGACTAAAAGCCGAACTGGCTCCGCGAGGCTAGCGCTCCTTGTGAGTGGGTGCGACCGAGCGGTCAAAAACTCGGAATCACAAGTTTCTGGCCGACTTGAATACGATCAGGATCGCTGAGTTTATCGCGATTGGCTTCGAAGATTTGCTGGTACGTCAACGCTCCGCCGGTGAGTTGCTTGGCGATCTTCGAAAGGCTGTCTCCGGATTGAACTTCATACTCACCGTAGATGTCGTTACGCGCTGCGGTCAGGTTCAGAGTAAGGTCGCCGGCGTTCAACCCCGGATCGACTTCCTTTACCTTATTCCAAACTTGATTTACAGCGTACTTGGTTGGGAGCGTCCCAGTGATCGTCAGGTGACCGTTATCTTCCTGAGCGTTCATGTTCGTGCCGCCAAGAGTGGTCGCCAGACCATACGCATTGCCATATTTGTCCGTTAATGCTGACATATGAGCTATCCTCCGTCCTTATTTTCTCAGTCAGCGTCCACCGACACGGTAGCGTCGAGACGCTATCACAGCAATATTTCATTCGCAAGCGCGCAAATAACAACGGCTCGATGAGGTGTGATCGAGATTGGACCTGATTCTGGATGAGCGTGTGTTCCGCTTATTAACACCTCAATTCATCGAGGTGTTGGAGTGGGCTCGATGGGTCCTGACTGTTTCAACTGTTTTCTGGTTGCGGAGTAAACCGTCATGCGATAGCGCATGCGTTGCCTTTCTCCCACCTGTTGCTTATCATTCTGACTCAACGAAAAAACAGGGAATCCGCGCCGGCGACCGGCTGCAGCAACGAATCCATGGCATTTCGCTGAGCCGGAGTTGTCAATTTATTTCCCCGGAATTCTACTGCGGTTGCCGCGAGCGCCACGTGCGGGCTCGAAAGAGGGCAAGTATGGAAGACTTCGAGAAGATGGGAGCGTTTTACCTCGGACGCGCGTTCGATGCCAAAACGAAGAAGGCAGGGGAGTCGCTGGTCTTGTACGACTCCAAGGACCTGGTTACGCACGCCGTATGTGTGGGGATGACCGGAAGCGGCAAGACCGGGTTGTGCATCGGATTGCTAGAAGAGGCGGCGATCGACGGGGTTCCGTCAATCGTCATCGACCCGAAGGGCGACCTTTCAAATCTGTTGCTGACGTTTCCACGATTGAGCGCGGAGGACTTCGAGCCGTGGATAAACGAAGACGACGCGCGCAAGAAGAACCTGTCAAATCGCGAGTACGCTGCCGAACAGGCCCAGCTTTGGGCGAAGGGGCTCGCAGATTGGGGTCAGGGCGGCGATCGCATACAGCGATTACTCGATTCGGCTGAGTTTGCGATCTACACTCCCGGCTCAAACGCCGGCATCCAGGTCTCGATTCTCAAATCATTTGCCGCGCCCGATCCGGCGGTGCTCGACGACGCCGAGTTGCTTCGCGACCGGATCCACACGACAACAACTAGTTTGCTCGGACTGCTGGGAGTTGACGCCGACCCCATTCAGAGCCGCGAGCACATCTTGATTTCCACGATTCTCAACTCGGCATGGAGGCAGGGCCAGGACCTTGATCTCGCCGGTTTGATCCAACAGATTCAGACTCCTCCGATGACTAAGATTGGCGTGCTGGACATAGAATCGTTCTATCCGTCCAAGGAAAGATTCAACCTGGTGATGTCATTGAACAATCTGATCGCCTCGCCGGGTTTTGGCGCATGGATGGAAGGCGAGTCTCTGGACATAGGGCAGATTCTTCATACTTCGAGCGGGAAGCCGAGGGTTTCCATTTTCTCGATCGCGCACCTCAGCGATGCTGAGCGAATGTTCTTCGTCTCTCTATTGCTGAATCAAGTTCTCGGGTGGGTGCGCACTCAATCGGGAACGACGAGCTTGCGTGCTATTTTGTATATGGATGAGATCTTCGGTTACTTTCCGCCTGTTGCTAACCCTCCCTCGAAGCTGCCGCTGCTCACGCTGTTGAAGCAGGCTCGCGCTTTCGGTCTTGGAGTGGTGCTAGCAACGCAGAACCCGGTAGATCTCGACTACAAGGGGCTGGCGAACACCGGCACATGGTTCATCGGCCGCCTGCAGACTGAGCGAGATAAGCAGAGGGTCCTTGAAGGGCTGGAGGGCGCGGCGGCGAGTCAAGGCGGCCGCTTCGACAAGGAAGCGATGGAACAGACGCTCGCGGGACTCGGAAGCAGGGTCTTCTTGATGAACAATACTCACGAAGACGCCCCCGAAGTCTTTCAGACTCGATGGACGTTGTCGTATCTGAGAGGGCCCTTGACTCGCAACCAGATCAAGGTCCTGATGGGAACGAGAAAGTCTGTACCTGAGACCCAGGCAAAAACTGCCTCGTCTCCCGCCGCACAGGTTGGGGCAGCGCCGGCGGCCGCGCGTTCGGCGGCATTGGACGTTTCAGCTCTCTCGACGGCAGCCAGTGTTCGTCCGGCAATTGCTCCCGACGTTACGCAGGTTTTCATTCCGGCTCGGGGAAGCACGCCGGCAGAAGCTTCTTTACTTTACCGCCCAATGGTCATTGGGGCCGCCAAGGTTGGCTTCGTCGATCCGAAGATGGGAGTCGACGAATCGCAAGATGTGGCCTACCTGTCGGCGGTAACCGGGGAAGCAGTTCCGGTGAATTGGGACAGCGCGGAGGAGGCCGCAGTTGCAATCTCTGATCTGGAGAAGGACCCCGCCACCAGTGCCCAGTACGCAGATCTGCCCCCAGTAGCGACCAAAGCGAAGAGCTATGAGCGCTGGGCGAAGGACCTCGTGACTTTTCTTTACGGGAGTCAAACCCTGGAATTGCTCAAGAGCCCAAGCACCGGCGAGATGTCCAGGCGCGGCGAATCTGAGCGTGACTTCCGTGTCCGCCTGCAGCAATCGTTCCGCGAAGAACGCGACCGTAAGATCGAAGTGTTGCGACAAAAGTACGCGCCCCGGATGAGCGGGTTGCAAGAACGGCTTCGACGCTCGCAGCAAGCAGTTGAGCGGGAATCGGCACAGGCGAACCAGGCGAAGCTTCAAACCGCCATCTCGTTCGGTACGACTCTGCTGGGAGCCCTTCTCGGGCGTAAATCGGTGAGCATGTCGACGCTGGGACGTGCTACCACCGCCGCGCGGGGCGTCAGCCGCTCGGTCAAAGAACAGCAAGACATCGGACGCGCTCAGGAGTCGGTCGAGTCGCTTCAAGGTCAGCTTGCGGAATTGGAAGCCGAGCTTCAGTCGGAGACTCAATCTTTGGAAGGAAGAATCGACGCCAACGCCGAACAGCTTGAAACGACCAGCATAAAACCTAAGAAGACCAATATTTCGGTCCAACTTGTAGCGCTGGCATGGGCGCCGTTCTGGCGCGATGGATCGGGGACAGCTACGCCCGCGTGGAAATGATCCGAGGAACACATCAAACCCACACTTCAAAACGGCGATCAGGGATGACAGAACAATTCAGCTATCGCGATGCGGGCGTTGACATCGACGCTGCCAATGAAGCGAAAGAACGCATCAGGCGCTTAGCGAGAGAAACCTTCACGCCCAACGTGATGACCGAGATCGGGTCGTTTGGCGGGATGTTCCGCGCCGACTTTTCGCGGATAAAAGAGCCCGTGCTCGTATCATCAGCCGACGGGGTCGGCACCAAGCTGCGTGTAGCATTCATGACCGGCATTCACAACACCGTGGGCTACGATCTGGTTTGCCACTGCGTCAATGACATTCTGGTCCAGGGGGCGCGGCCGCTTTTCTTCCTCGACTATATCGCCGCCGGAAGACTCGTTCCGGATACTGTCGCGTCGGTGATCGAGGGTCTTGCTCGGGGATGCAAAGAAGCCGGCTGTGCGCTTATCGGCGGAGAGACTGCGGAGATGCCGGGGTTCTACGCCGACGGAGAGTATGACGTGGCGGGCTTCATCGTAGGCGTCGTCGATCGGGCAAAGATTATCGATGGCTCGCGAATCGCCCCCGGCGACCTGCTGGTAGGATTACCGTCGGTGGGATTACACACAAACGGGTATAGCCTCGCTCGCAAGCTGTTGTTTGAGGTCGCCGGCTATGCGCCGGACACGCACGTCGATGAGCTGGGCTCTTCGGCGGCGTCCGAGTTGCTCAAGCCTCATCGCAGCTATCTTGGCGCGCTCGAGGGCGTGCTGGATGCTGGCCTGATAAAAGGGCTCGCCCACATAACCGGCGGCGGCTTGCTCGAAAACCTTCCGCGGATTTTGCCCGAAGGAACTGCCGCCGAGATCGAGTACGCCTCGTGGCCCGTGCTGAAGGTGTTCGAGCTGCTCCAGCGAATCGGAAACGTGCCGGCGGGTGAAATGTACCGGACGTTCAACATGGGAATCGGAATGGTGGTCGTCGCGAGTGCTGAGGATGCCGATTTGCTTCGCCGGCATCTCGACCGGCAAGGTGAACCCCATTACGACGTCGGCAAGGTTGTTGAGGGCCCGCGCACCGTGTCGATCAACAAGTGATGGCCTTGGGCCACGAGCGCAGAAGACTCGATACGCGTCCGCGAATCTTTCGGCTCTTGTGTCCTTGTGGCAGAATCTAGAAAGACGAAGCGAACATGGCGAGCTGGTGTCCAAACTGTGGCAGGAACGTAGACGAGGGCGAGAAGTTTTGCCGCCAATGCGGAATGCCTCAGCACTTGACCGGTGAAGATGCGACCACGTGGATTCTGACGCCGCAGCCCGCGCCCGAGTCTGCGCGCTCGACGTCGCGGGTTCAGCCTGGACCGACTTCGCCGACTTCACCGCCTCCGGCCGAGAGCTACCTTCCGCCGTCGCCTGTGCCGGCGCCGTATTATCCGCCGCCAAGTCCGGCTCAGTATCAACCGCCCACACCAGTCGGCTCCGCCCATATCTCTCTTGGAGATTGGTTGTCGGGTGGCTGGCAGGTGTACAGGGAGAACTGGTCGGTGATGTCGGTTGCCACTCTCGTTGCGTTTCTCTTGAGCCTCTGCACGCTGGGGGTGCTGGCGGGCCCCTTGTTGATGGGCTTGTTTCGAATGGCGTTTGCGACGATGCGCGGGGTGCGGCCGGTGATGGGCGATTTGTTCAACTGGCGGGGGCGGTTTCTGCAGTCATTCCTCACCGCGTTGATTTACGGTGCGATATACGCCGGGCTTGGCGGCATCGGGAATAACAATGCTTTCTTCGCCTTGTTGAGCGCGGCCGCGACGCCGATGCTTTCGGTAATGCTTTCGTTCACGATGTCGCTGATCCTCGAGCGCGATGTGGACGTGCTGGATGCGATAAACCAGGTAACGAAGCTCGTATTCTCCCGCGACGCGTTCATGTGGTGGGTGGTAGGCCTGGTTTTTGCGGCGATCACCGGTGGCGGGTTTATAGCATGCGGAATTGGAATTCTGGTGACATTGCCGTGGATGGTTTCGGCGTCGGCGGTCGCTTACAAGGATGTGTTCGGCGACGACCCGAATCGCACGCTGCATTGAGAATTGTGCAGGCCTCGAACTGTCGGGAAGACTCAATCAAACAGATCTGATACGGGAGCAAGGCTCACGGCTTATGCTATGAACAATACCGCGCCCCCACAGGTTCGCATCGGCGATTGGATAAGCGAGGGCTGGAAGATGTTCACCGATCAGTGGAAAGGGTGGGTGACGGTCTCCCTCGGGTTCTTTGTGGCAGTGGTCGTGCCGATGGGAGCCTTTGTGGCCGCCATCTACGTGACTGTGTTCGCGACGATGATGTCGCAACCGCGGACGCGCGGCGCTCCGCCCCAATTCCCCCTCGAAATCATTTTTGTTCTCTATCTCGGAATGTTTGCTATGGCAATCGTCTTAATGCCGCTTTCGATCTTTATTATGGGCGGAGCTTATCGGGCGGCGTTCAAGCAGCTTCGAGGCGGGCGCGTGGAGTTTCGCGATCTGTTCTCAGCGCGTGACTGCTACTGGCGGTTGCTCGGAGCGACGGTCCTACTGTCCTTGCTCGTGTTAGCCGGAATGATGCTCTGCATAATCCCTGCGTTCATAGTTGCGGGGCTACTGTTCTTCACGCTGCCACTGATCGTCGAGCGCGGTCTCGGCGTCTTTGAAGCTATGCGAGCCAGCCGCGACGTCACTCAACGCAATCTGCTCATGTTCACCTTATTCGCCGTATTGGTTCAGTTGATCGCATCAATCGGCAGCCAGGCCTGCTATGTTGGGATTCTCGTTACGTGGCCTTTGACCTTCACGATTTCCGCTATCGCGTTTCGAGATTGCTTTGGAGTGGAAGGCGCGCGGAGTTTCTCGCAGAAGTCATCGTTTCAGGCAGGCTATGAGTCGGCGCCGGCGACTTATGAATCTGCTTCTGCAGAAGGGTCGTTTGCGTGTCCGAACTGCAAGGGTATTTTGCCGCGGGCTGCGCGTTTCTGTTATCACTGCGGCGCGAATCTTAATACGTAGATGAACAGCGAAGGCGAGCACAAAGAGAATCGACAGATAGCCGTCGTAGGGGCGGGCTACTGGGGCGTCAACCACGTCAGAAACTTTTATCAGCTCGGCGCACTTGGCATGGTTTGTGATACGCGCGCCCCATCGCTCGACTATATCGCGACGAACTTCCCCGGAGTCCCGATTGAGCGTGATTTCAGAACCGTTTTGGCCGCGCCGACGATTCGAGGCGTGGTGATCGCGACGCCCGCGGAAACCCATTATCACTTGACCAATGCTGCCCTCGAGGCTGGAAAAGATGTGCTGGTTGAAAAGCCGCTGGCGCTCGATGTGCGCGAGGGTGAACAACTCGTGAAGCTTGCCGCTGAACGCAAGGCCGTTCTGATGGTAGGTCATCTGCTCGAGTATCATCCGGCAGTGCTGCGGCTCCGCGAGCTGATCGACTCGGGCGAGCTGGGCGAGCTTAGATACATCTACTCAAACCGGCTCAACCTCGGGAAGGTTAGGAGGGAAGAGAACATTTTATGGAGCTTTGCGCCGCATGATATCGCGCTGATCCTGAGGCTTGTCGGCGAGTGGCCGGGCCGAGTTGCGGCCACCGGTGGAGCCTACCTTCAGGCACAGATTGCCGACGTTACAGTAACGAACATAGAGTTCGCTTCGGGAGTGCGCGCGCACATATTCGTGAGCTGGCTGCACCCGTACAAGGAACAACGGCTGGTCGTGATTGGGTCGAAACAAATGGCTGTGTTCGACGATGTTCGGCGGGACAGCAAGCTCATGGTCTACGATCAACGAGTCGAGTTTGTAAACGGCGAGCCTATCGCCAGAAAGAATGAGGGCGTCCCCGAGAAGCTTGACGACGCCGAGCCGCTGAGACGACAGTGCTCTGAGTTTCTCAAATGCATCCAAACGCGTGGCCGGCCGCTCACCGATGGTGAAAGTGGGCTTCGCGTACTGCGGGTGCTCGACGCCGCGGAGAAATCTCTTGCGTCGGGCGGCGCACCAATCACCCTGTAGCTGCTGGCAAAGACTTCAGTCTGTATGACATAGACTTAGTTGGGTGACGGACTATCAGATATGGAAAAGAACTACTTCGTCCACGAATCGAGCTACGTCGACGAGCCGAGCGAAATCGGCGAGGGAACCAAGATCTGGCACTTCTCGCATGTGATGGCGGGTTCGAGGGTGGGTCGGCGTTGCAACATCGGTCAGAACGTAGTCATCTTGCCGGAGGTGATCATTGGCGACAATGTGAAGATACAGAACAATGTCTCGGTCTACACCGGCGTTGAGCTGGAAGATGATGTCTTTTGCGGTCCCTCGATGGTGTTCACCAACGTGATCAATCCTCGCAGCCACGTTCCACGCAAAGATGAGTACCGAAAAACGCTCGTGAAACGAGGCGCGTCGATCGGCGCAAATGCCACGATAATCTGCGGCCACACGATCGGCCGGTACGCCTTCATCGGCGCCGGTGCGGTGGTTACGGCCGACGTGCCCGATTACGCGATGGTGGTTGGCAATCCAGGGCGAATAGCCGGATGGATGTGCCAGTGCGGCATCAAGCTGGCGCTCTCACGCGAGCCCCAAAGAGACGATGATGCAAGGTGTGCAGTTTGCGGGACCGCTTATGTAAAACGCGGGGGGATCGTGCGCGAGCACGCGTGAGCCGGCTTCTCTCCAGTAGGTTGCCGGTACACCCGAGAGTCGATGTGACCCGGCGTGCCGGCTCCAGACAACAGGGTCAGGCGGCCAGGTGGTCGTCGTGAAGCGGCGCGGGGTAATCGCCGTAGGGTAACGGCCGCAATTCGATCTTTACCTCTCGTTCGGCGCCGCATTCGTAACAAGTCTGAATCAGGCGATTGTCCCTGGCTCGCGGATGGGGAATTCCCCAATAATGGGCGTGATTTCTGAGAAAAGCTAGCAGCTTCATCGTTTTGGCCCCCGACCTATGAAGTCCCCTACGCTTCTTTTTTATTCCCTCACTATATAAGACGTCCTTTCAGAGCCGTTCGCTGCAAGAAATATTCCGTGTCCAGCCTACGCACAGTCACGACGTTCGCCGGACCGGCATCGTCCGCATACGAGGCAATCGGGGTGCAAATCAGTACAGATCACGCGAAGTCGACGCCCTCGGATCGACCTGGAGACACTCGGATGGGCAGTCAGAAGAGCTCGTCGACGTTTTGAGGTGGGCGGCCAAGCACAGCTTTGGTCCCCCGAACGACGATCGGTCGCTGAATGAGGTCCGGATGCTCGATCATTATTTCAATGAGCTGGTCATCGGAAAGCTGCCGTTTGGCTAGCTCGAGATCGCGGTAAACCTGTTCACCCTTTCGCAGTAGATCTCGTGGGGAAACGCCCAGTTTCTTAATCAACCTCCGCAGCTCGGCGGCACTCAAGGGTCTCTCGTAATAGTTGATTGTCTCAAATTCCGCGTCGCGGCTTTTGAGAATTCCGATCGTCTCTCTGCACTTGCTGCACGTCGGTTTCTGATAGACCTTGATCTTGTCACCCATGTTTTCCTCCGATCCCGATTCTAGCATGAACGCGGAAACTGAAACGAAATCCGCTATGATATAATCGCGCGCTCGCCGATTAGTTGCACACGGTTGCGAAGTCATGGAACCCGTCTACGAAGTAGAAATCGAGGAAGTCACAAAGCGCTTCGGCGAAGTGACCGCGGTCGACTCCGTATCGCTGTCCGTCTTGAGAGGGGAGTTTCTCACGCTGTTGGGCCCATCGGGCTGCGGCAAGACGACTCTTCTCAGAATGATCGCAGGGTTTGAAGCGCCGGATGCTGGTCGCGTCATTCTCGGCGGACGCGAGGTCACCGAGCTCTCCCCCCATCAACGAAATGTCACAACCGTATTTCAACACTATGCGCTGTTTCCTCACATGAGCGTGTATCGCAATGTGGCTTTTGGGCTTGAGCGCAGACGCTTCGAGCAGGCAGAGATCAAACGGAGAGTCGGGGCCGCGCTCGAGCTGGTAAGGCTCGCGGGGCTCGATGAACGCCAGCCGGCCGAGTTGTCGGGCGGGCAGCAACAGCGAGTCGCGCTTGCGCGCGCTCTTGTAGTTGAGCCGCGAGTGTTGCTGCTGGATGAACCGCTCGCCGCACTCGATCTGAAACTCAGAAAGCAGATGCAACTCGAGTTGAAACGCTTGCAGCGGCGATTGGGAATCAGCTTTATCTACGTCACTCACGATCAAGAGGAAGCGTTGACGATGAGCGACCGCATCGTGGTGATGAACGCGGGCCGCATCGAGCAGATCGGGCGCGCCGAAGAAATCTACGAACGCCCCCTGACAGAGTTCGTCGCCGGGTTCATAGGTGTATCAAACATCCTCGAAGGAGCGATCGAAAGCGTCGCCGACGGGACTTCAGTCGTTCGTATCGGCGATGCGAATATCAGTGTTCCGACCGGCGACGTCGGAGCGGGGGCCCGTGTGCGAGTGCTGGTCAGACCCGAGAAGATCAGCATCTCAACAGCGGCCGCCCCTTCCACCGTTCGAGGCAAGATCGAGTCGGCGGTGTACCTGGGCGAGAGCACGCAGTGGAGAGTATCGGTCGGAAATGGACAGATCATCACCGTCCTCGAGCAAAACCGCGAGCCGTTTCAGGCAATTGAGACACGAATCGGCCGGGCGGTCTTTCTGAGTTGGGAGCCTCAAAGCGCTGTTATCCTCAAGCAGTGATCCGGGAGCGCAGTCCCCTGCGACTGCAGGTAACCGGCCTGAATGAGTCGCGCATGGTATCGGTTGAATCGCAAGTGTCAGAATCCAGCGAAACTGGAGCAGTCCTCAAAACACTGGAGAGGGCGCGCGTCGAGAAGGGAACACTTCTTCTCATTGTCGCTTCGGTCATCTTTGTAGCGGCGAGATTGTGGCATCTTACCTCCTACGGGTTCTTCGGCGATGAGGTCTTCACGTTATGGACATCCACGCAGCAGTGGCACAGCCTGTTCTCGTGGGTCGTCGAAGACGTCGTGCATCCGCCGCTCTTCTACGCGTTGCTCAAAATCTGGATCGACATCGGCGGACAATCGCTGCTTTGGATCAAGCTGTTGCCGGCCCTCTTGTCGATCATCTCACTCGTTCCGTTTTTTCTTCTTTGCCGCGAATTGAGAATCAACTCGGCGGCATCACTTCTGGCGCTCTGGCTGATGGCGGTGAATGGCTTTCTCATAACTCACGCTCAAGAGTCAAGGATGTACAGCCTTCTCTTGTTGTTGGTTCTGTGTTCGTTCTGGCTTTTCATGAAGCTCCAGAATTGCGGCCGCGACACAGGTAGAATCCACGTGGCGCTCGGCGCGGTGAACCTCCTGTTGGTGTTCACTCATTATTTCGGCTGGGTAATCGTAGCGCTCGAGTTTGTATGTCTGTTGATCTGGCGACGCGAGCAGATGCTCCGATTCGGGATGGTCGCGGTCGTGATTGCGATGTGCTTCAGTCCGTGGGCATACCTGGTGATGAGTGCCGCGCGAGCCAATCCAAGCCGCGCGACGTTCTTTTGGAATAGGCCTCCCGCGTGGTCCGAGCTTGTGGGGTATTACGCGAACCTGAATGGGCCCTTGAGCTATCGTTGGAAAGTCTTCGGAACTGGAGCCGTGATGCTGGTGTTCCTGTCGCCGATAGTCTGGAGGTGTGTGCGAGTCTCGAGGCCCCGGCAACCAAGAGAGGAGAGTCGATTCTGGTTCCTCATCCTGTTTGCTTTCGTGCCTGTCGCTCTTGCGTTTGTCGCTAGTTACGTGTTGCCGCAGCCGGTTTGGGCGTTCCGTTATCTCATCATCGCGGCGCCGGCCTACTTCCTGGCGCTCGCGGTTGCGGTCGGGCGACTAACGAGCACGCCGATCAGGATCGTGTTTATTATGCTCATCGCAGGTTGGGCAGGGCTGAGTGGATTCACCGAAATGCTTAACCGCGACCGCGTTGCGTGGGAGCCTCTAGTGAATCGAATGATGCAAGCGGAGAGCGTTGATGAAGTTGATCTGATGCAAACGCGAACGACGCCGCATTCAGGGATTCCGGTCTACGTAACCGATCCCAACGTAGGCAATACGATTCAATACTACCTCGACAAGGCCGGCGAAACACGTTTCCATATCGCGACCGTCGACAACTTGAGCTCGCCCGCGGAAGAACGCTGGTGGGCGGCGTCTATTCGCTACAAGCACGAGACCGAGCCGCCACTTCAAAACGCGCTTGAGAAGACGGGATACCATATCTCTGACGTCATCGAGGCCCGGGCCGCGGGTCACAGTGCCGTGCTGTTGCGGGTTTTGAAGACTGATAGCCTGAGATGAGAGGAAAGAGTCGAGCGTTCCCACTCTTCGCGCCGGCTGCCCTGTGGCTGCTCGCGTTTATCGTTGCGCCGCTTGCGATCGTCGTAGTCGTAAGTCTCGCGACGCGCGGGCCGTATGGAAAAACGGTTTACGATTTCACGCCGGCCAATTTCCTTCGCGCGTTTGATCCTCTCTACCTGCGAGCTTACTGGAGGACGACGTGGATAGCGACGACAACCACGCTGTTGTGCGCGGTGGTGAGTTATCCCGTCGCGTACTATCTTGCGTTGCGCGCGCCCCAGCGGTTGAGGCGTCCGCTGCTGGTGCTGACGGTCATCCCGTTCTGGACAAGCTTCTTGATCAGAACCTACGCGTGGATGCTGCTTCTGCGTAGTGAGGGTGTGATCAACTCCGCGTTGATGGGCACCGGGTTGATCGAAGCGCCGCTCAAGCTGCTGTACTCGGACTTTGCTGTTTTGGTCGGACAGGTATACGGCGAACTGCCGTTCATGATTCTGCCGATCTACGTGGCGTTGGATCGGCTGGATGTTCGCTTGTTGGAAGCGGCTCAGGATCTGGGCGCCAACCGCTTCTGGACTTTTGTGAAGATCACGCTGCCGCTGTCGCGACCGGGTTTGATCGCGGGAATCGTGCTGGTGTTTATCCCGTCGCTCGGGGCTTTCATAACGCCCGACCTTCTTGGCGGGGCGAAGTCGGTGATGATCGGAAACCTGATTCAGAACCAATTCGCTCAACTCAATCAGCCGTTTGGTTCGGCGTTGAGTTTGATATTGACCGCGGCGGTGTTGCTGCTTCTGGCGATTGCGTTCAAGTCCGGGCTTAAGTCGAGCGAACTCGCGTGATTGACGAGGGCGAGTGATCTGGACCGTTTCAATGGTTGACTCGTGTTAGCACAACGCCGCTGTGGAATTGGGTTTGCTCTAGTAGGTAATGAGAAACATTTCTGTATAATTGCTATGCACCCCATTCACCTCACCCAGGCAGGAAAAACCGTGGAACGCGTTCCGCCTGGCCGACCAAATCCAAAGAGCGAAAGGGAAGTAAAACTCCATGAGCAGATTAGCAGTCTCGATTCTCGCAATAGGCGCGCTCGTGCTTTCAGGTGTAGTCTTTGCGGACGATGGAAACTTTAACGCCTCCAGGACGTTCGAGTTTGACCCGGACCATACTGGCTGTCCGTCGGCCCGTTGGTCCAAACGCAGCGGTGAGGAAGACAGCAATTGTAAAACAAAGTTCGGATTGGTTCTGGAGAAGAACTGCGAAACGGCGACGTTTGCCTCCGCCGGAGCGGTGCTCAACAACATAAAAGGGGCGCAGGTTCAATGCGGCCCTACGTTTGGCTACGACATAAAAGACGGGAGTACCTGCGAGGCGGGCTCCCCGCGGTTCAACGTTTCGTACACGACTCCGGCGAACACCTCGGGATTCAGCTTCGTCGGCGGATGCGCTAATGGGACGAAGGTGTCTCTCGGCAACGGATGGGCCAGAGTGACCTTCGATCCATGCAGTGCGTCGCAGGCGTTTCCAGTCATTCCGGCCGGATCGACGATAACCAGCGTCGTCCTGATCGTCGATGACCAGGGCAGCTACACTCTGGACAATATTCAAGTCAACGGTGTCTACGCGGACAAACCCGGCAGTGCGGGAGCATTGCCGTCGTGCAGCCAGTGATTGTTGATTGAGTTTCGATGCATCTGCGGGAGCCGAGCCGGTCGTTGACTGGGTCGGCTCCTCTGCGAGTCGATGAGAGATTTGAGCGATACTTGAGCGAGAGTCGGCAGACGGCTTCGCGGATGGATGTCGCGAATCAGTAGATAGCAACTTGACTGCGCGGTGGCTGGTACGACTGCGGGTCGCACTCGCCACCGCGCGGCGACGGGGGAAGGCGCTGGGTTCTTATGAGACACCAAAAACAAAGACGCCGCGATCGAGATAGTCGCCAACGTCGTGCCAGTTGAACCTCATCAGGCAACTGTTCCCAATGTAATTCGTGTTCTCAACGGTGGACGGCACCTTCAGCGCGAAGTTGAGCGTGCCTGACGCGCCCGCCGCAAGCGTAAGCCCGAAAACGGCCGGCTGCGTCAGCCGCGGGAAACGCGTATCGACATTCAACAGAAACGTGCCCACCACCGGGTCAACGTTGCCGGAACCAACCCATACATGCGCGAAGAGCCAGATGGCTTGCGTTGGATCCGGGTTGTAGATGCCCAGACTGTAGTTGACCGTCCCTCCGGGGGTCGTTGAGTTCCAGCCTTGTGACACGATCATCGGGGATTTGACCCGTCTTAACTTTTTCTCTATTTCCTGAGCCGTAAGGCCGGTGAAATGTTGGCCTTTGTTTTCGCGCTTCTGCTTTTCGATGACCTTTTGAATCCTGTCGACCTGTTCCCTGATCGCAGCGGCGGTCAGCTTCCTCGGTCCACTCTTGGTTGGCATGTCAGACACTCCTTTCGTGTTGAATCGGACATTATTGTCAGGAGGGATTTTCCGAAATCGTTGCGTCAGGTCCGGCCTTTGGTGAGGTCGAGACGGGTCACTGCGCTCAACGGTAGTCTTTCCCTCATGGATACTAGACGCAATTTTGCTATTGAATTATCCGCGATTCAAGGCCCCTCCGGTTCATTGGGCTCGTGGAAGTGAAATCGACCTTCGGGTTGGAGACTCTTGCCTCGAGTTGGGAATCAGCGGAGTCTTCGATGACGTGAAGGAACGGACTTCAGGTATCTCTCAATAGCTGCCTGCGGGATGAACGTCTCAATCGGAATCTCCTGACCGAATACCGACCGGCTATAGCGACGTAGTGGCAGCGGTCGCAACGCGGCAGGGTCATACACTATCCCGCGCTCGATGCAGACGTAGTGCGTAGTCCAAGTAATTGCTCCGTGAAATCGAAGAGGCATCAAGGGAGCATGGAACACGTTATCGCCCCGC
>DATIFP010000058.1:0-4885 GCA_035455165.1 Blastocatellia bacterium | reverse complement strand
ACATCACCAGCGCGAGCGGCGCGCACGACGCGGGTGGTCATGGAATGGAAACACCCAAACCCGGGGATACCTCTTGCTCGCCAACATGGGCTCAGCCCTCGGCAGACGGGAGATTCGTTTTTGTCGCTTGCAACAAGTCAGACGAAATCGTGGAGATCGACGCTGCTAGCTGGAAAGCTACCAGAAGAATTGGTGCTCGACCGGGCATCTACAATCTGGCGGTCACCGCGGACGGCAAGCTCATCGCGACAAACAAGCGCGACCAATCCGTTTCCGTGTACGAGCTCAAGTCGGGGCGCGAGCTCGCGCGAATTCCAACAAAGCGCCGGGTCGTCCACGGAGCCGTAGTGTCGCCTGATAATCGTTACGCGTTCATCTCGGTTGAAGGCGTGGGCTCGGAACCCGGAACAGTGGAAGTAATTGATTTGGGTTCTCTGAAAACGGTTGCGTCCGTGGATTTGCCTGAGCAAGCTGCGGGAATTGACTTCTTCAAAATGGAACCATCCAAGTAAGTCGAATGCTGAGGGGGCGGCCCTCTTGTGGCCGACCCAGATTGGCATCTCCCAGGTGACTCTGCGGGTTCCAAACTGGGGCGGCCACTGAGCCGCCCCTACATGTTCATCAGACGCGGTTCATCAATCGCCCGGCGCGGTCGTCGAGCCCTTCATCTTGGGCTTTCCGATCTTCACGATCCATATCCCCGAGTTGATATCGTTAAAGAAGATCAAGTCGCCGTGCGGCTGAGCTCCCCAGGTGAAGGGCAGATTGGACCTGAACCCCGAAGGGTCTCCGGTCCAGAGCCGCCCGATCTCGCGACCTTGCCTGTACAGATCACCTCTAAGCTCACCTGATACATCGACGACGCGGGCGCCACCCGAGTAGTAGCCCATACTCAACACATCGTCCTTGACCCAAACGTTGTGCGCGCCGCCTTCGGGTACCGTATAGTTCGCGACCTCTCGGGGATGATTGATATCGGTTACGTCAACAACGTGAACAATGCCGCGCACCGGAATCCGCTTCTTCGATTGTATGTCGAATATGGCCGGAAAGACCTCATCGCCGACGAAGACGTAGTTCTTGTAGCGAAACACCGCGTGCGCGCCTGCCAGCCATCCATCGCCGTACAGCTCGTGGTAATTCATTCGATATTGGCTGACTAACTGAGGCTTCTCCGGGCTGCCGCCCTTGATGCCGCTGCCAACATCCAGAATCACCAGACCGTCTCTCCAATAAGCAAGATATGCCAGCCCATCTTTAACCTGAACGTCGTGAAGGTATCGCCCAGCCGTCGACTGTTCGCCGTCGGCGGCGGTTATCTGTCTAGCGAGCGCGTTCTCGACCTGCCAGCGCGCGACTTCCTTTGGATTCTTCACGTCCTTGAAGTCGATGACCCTCATCGAGCCCGTTGCGTCGTCGGTCAAGTAAACATAATGGCTATCGATGAACGCGCTATGGACCCCGCCGGTCACCGTAGCCGTATAGTCCGAGATGACCTTCGGATGCGCCGGGTCCGATGTATCGAGGAAAACGATTCCGTTCTTGCGACTCGATGCGCCTTCGCGAGTGAGCACCGCGATCTTGCCGTCGGGCGTCGTGCTTATGTCGTTGGTGTGCCGGGCATCGACCTTCACCGTATCCGTCAGTTTAGGGTGGGCCGGATCCGAAACATCATAAACCAGCAGCTTATCGGATATGGTCGACACATACGCGAAGTTGCCGATGATCCATTGTTCCGCCGTCTGAACGTCTTTGACGAGTTCATGCCCAACCACTTCCAATTCGCGCTCTGCGTTTCGAGGCGTGACGATCACCGAAGCCAGAGCCTGGCGATCGCCGACCGATGCGCTGACGACATACGCGCCGGGTCTTTCTGCCACGAACGCGCCGTCCGCCTCAATCATTGCGCCGTCGCCGCCGACCGCCCAGCGCACTTCACAACTATTGATTGCCTTGCCCGCGGAATCGGTTGCGTTAGCGGAAAAACGTACTACGTCTCCGGTCCGCGCGTTCGTGGACCTCGGCTCAACGCTGAGCGCCTTGACCGGATTCGCGCCGACATCAACCGACATCTTGGTGCTAGCTCGCTCGCATACCGCGGTGATCACGGCCTTGCCGGGGCTCAGTCCGACAATCATTCCGGCGGCGTCAACAGAGGCGATCGACGGATTAAGAGAGGACCACGAGATCGCCACGTCGGCACGCGGATTACCCGACGCAGTTCTCGCGACGGCGGACGGCCTCATGGCGCCGCCCACCACGATCTGGCTGGTTGAGGGAAGATCTATGCTCGTCACCGGCGCCGGCTTGATTCTGATTCGTATTGTGCCGACCTTGCCCGAGACCACCGCGCCTATCTGTGCTTCGCCGGGACTCAAGAACGAAATGTTTCCGGAACTGTCGGCGGCGGCCACATCGAAGGGAGCCGCGAACCAGGCTGCAGGCTTAACGTCAATCGTTTTACCCGATGCGTCTTTAGCTACGGCGGCCAATTTCAACTGCTGGCCGACCTCGGCTTCGGTGACGTTCGGAGTAACCTCGACGGTTTTCACCGGCGAGGACTGTTGCCGCGCCAAAGCGGCTGTCGCGATCATCGCTATGACGCACAGAACCTTGAGCTTCACTTAGTCACCTCCGGGAGATTGTTCAGGTTTGGGGATTGTATTCTCTGGAGAGAAGCCTGCGCAATCGCCAGCGGACGAGTCTCGAACTAATGTCCAAATTCACGCTGATACTCTTCCCCTTGAGCCTTCTCGTCCGCCAGGAATTGGACGAATTCGGGTGCGATCCAGATAAGGATTGCGCACGCAAAGGTCGACTATTTGCGCAGGGTGCAACATCAGATTCAAGCAGTGCACGATTGATGAGCAGTAAGGTAATTGAAGGCGGCGATCGGAATCGAACCGATGAATAAAGGTTTTGCAGACCTCTGCCTTACCACTTGGCTACGCCGCCCCTGATTGTCAAACGAAAGGCGAAGGCCGCTCTTGCTGACTGCTCGAGTCTCGGCCTTCGCCTTGAACCTTGGAGCGGGAGACGGGATTTGAACCCGCGACTTCGACCTTGGCAAGGTCGCACTCTACCGCTGAGTTACTCCCGCATCAGCGATGTTGATTCTAGCGAGCACGGTTTTGAACTGTCAACCAACCGCATTGACTCACGAAAAATCTTGATGAAATCGATTCGTTGCCTCACGAAAGAAATCTTGATGAAAAGACTTCACTTCCTGAGATACCAAAGGTCTCAGGGAGGTAAGAATGGGGCTCACAATGGGGGAGAGACAGTCGCTGGTGCGGGAGATCGCGTCCAGATATCAGAGGGCAAGCAAGAAGGACAAGAGGAGGATTCTCGACGAGTTCGTGCAGACAACGGGCTACCACCGCACGTATGCAAGTTACTTGCTGAGCCATCACGGGAAACGGGTAGTTGTGTCGCGCAAGACGGCTATCGTAGGAGACATTCGCAAGCGAATACGTAAGAAGCGTGAGCCGGTGTACGGGGCAGAGGTGGTTGAGGCACTAAAGCGGATCTGGGGGATCTTGGACCTGATCTGCGGTAAGAGATTAAAGACAGCGCTGCCAGAGGTGATTCCGAAGCTCGAGCGATGGGGCGAGCTAAAGCTGAACGCCGAAGTGCGAGAAAAGCTGTTGAGGATGAGCGCGTCAACGATGGATCGGGTGTTGAGTAGCGAGAGAAAGAGGATGGAGCTGAAATCCAGGAGTGGGACAAAGCCTGGAACGCTGCTCAAACATCAAGTGCCGATACGGACCTTCTGCGAGTGGGACGAATCGAAGCCTGGCTTTATGGAGGTTGATCTGGTTTCCCACGGCGGAGGCGATGAGCGAGGCGACTTCTGCCAGACGCTGAGCGCCACGGATGTCAATAGCGCGTGGACCGAGACTGAAGCAGTTCGCAACAAGGCTCAAGTGCACGTATTTGAAGGATTAACAAAAATACGAGCCCGGCTGCCCTTTGCCTTGCTCGGGCTGGATTCGGACAATGGTAGCGAGTTCATCAATAGCCATTTAGTTGCCTTCTGCGAGCACGAGCAGATCAGCTTCACCAGGTCGCGACCTTATCGAAAGAACGACAACTGCTACGTCGAGCAAAAGAACTACACGGTGGTGCGAAAGACAGTCGGGTATATGCGACACGATACCGACAAGGAGCTCCACATCTTGAATCGGCTCTATTCTTATCTGCGGTTGTATACGAACTACTTCTTACCGTCGATGAAGCTTAGCGAGAAGACGAGGATAGGGAGTAAGGTTGTGAAACGGTACCAACAGCCGAAGACGCCTTATCAACGGCTGCTTGAATCACCGTCAGTCGATCGAAGCGTCAAACGACGACTCAGGGCTGAATATGAACAGTTGAATCCTGCTCAATTAAAGCGGGAGATCATGTGGCTACAGGAAATGCTATTGAAAGCGGTTCGTAACAAGCAGAAGAAACGACGCGCAGCCTAAGCGCGAGGAGTGGCGCAATGACCCCAAGCGGCCCATTCTCTGCTCAGCCAAATGGAAGTCAAGGGCTGCGCGAGTCGGCCCAGGCAGCAGACGAAAGGAGGCTTCGCGGCTTCCCCCATCTGCTGCCTGAGCCGACCCTTGACTTCCATTTGGCTTCGCAGAAACTGGCCGCTAAGGGGGTCATTGCTCGGAACTATTTCGTCAAGATTTTTACGTGAGGCAACGAATCACATTTCATCAAGATTTTTATGTGAGGCAACAGGGATGTGCCGTTCCTTGCGCCCTCGCGTCCCGGCGTCTTTGCGTTAAGAAGAATGACCGAGAACGAGATCAGCAAGCACATCGTAGAGAATACAACTCCATCTTCGAAGCGCAGGCCCTTACCTATTTGCGAATGCGTGGTCTGAAACTCGCGC
>DATIFP010000057.1:0-4916 GCA_035455165.1 Blastocatellia bacterium | reverse complement strand
CCAAACACCTCTCAGCATCGCTTGCGAGTTTGAAGAGACGGGCAGGAAAACTGATATGGCTCAACCCGTTGCTGGCTAGTCCTGAGTATCGGCCGCTGACTCGCGGAATGCAGGCTGCGCTTCCGCATGTCGATCTGTTTGCGCCGCTTCATAACCTGCAGAGCTTGCGAGCGCTGGAGCGACACTTGGCTTTGTGAATCGCTTATGGAAGAAGTATTCGATCAAATCGAGAGTCTCGCGAAAATCGAGAAACGAGTCGCGATGGTCACACTGGTCGTGACTCGCGGCACCTCGCCCAAGAAGGAAGGCGCGAAGATGTGGGTGGGCGAAGCGGGTCACCTGTTGGGCTCGGTGACCATTGGCGGGTGCGTTGACGCGCGAGTGATCGAGGCGTCCGAAGAGGCCCTCGCTTCTTTCGAACCGCGCAATCTTTCCATGAGCCTCGGCGAAGAGGACGCGTGGGAGGGCGGGTTCACGTGCGCCGGGACCATAGACATAATGATCGAACCCGTGGATCTTGCGAACCCAGAAGACCGCCTGCGCAACCTCTACCGGGCAGTTCGTGGCGAGGTTGAAAACGGAAACTGCGTAGCGGTGGCTACGCCGCTGGATCGTCCGGCGTCCAAGTTGGTCGTGTTTGAGGACGGACGAGCGGCGGGCACCCTTGGGACTCCCGAGCTTGATCGGGAGGCGCGGGACGTCGCGCTCGAACTGATCGAGCGGCGCGCTTCTCGCACGGTGGGGCTTCATTCTACTCGACCTTCTAGCGAAGTATTCTTCGAGGTACATGGCCCGGCGCCGACGCTGATCGTATTTGGAGCCGGGCACGTTTCGATGCCGTTGGTGAGCCTGGCGAAGACTCTCGGGCTGAAGACGATTGTCGTTGATGGCCGGCCGCGCTTTGCGACTCGCGAACGCTTTCCCGACGCAGACGAGTTGCTGGTCGGAATCCCTTCGGAGATTGCCCGCGCGCTCGTGTACACCTCATCCACTTTTGTCGTGCTTGCCGCGCACGATTATAAGTACGATATTCCGGTGCTTAAGATTGTCTTGAACACGGAGGCGCGCTACATAGGAATGCTGAGCAGCAAGCGAAGGGGCGAGGCCATCTTGAAGTTTCTCAGAGAGAGCGGCGTGGATCCGGCCGCACTCGCTCGCGTGCGTGCGCCTACGGGCCTTGATATCGGAGCGGCTACCGCGGCGGAGATAGCCTTAAGCATCCTGGCCGAAGCGGTGGCAGTGAAGGCGAACCGCCCGGGAACTCCTTTGAGTGAGCGGGGGTAGCGGGTCGCTCAAAAAAGCACAAGAAGCCCTCTCTCAACGCGAGTGCCGGCAATCCCACCAACGGAGTTGGTGGTGCATTCAAACGTCGCCTACAAGGCAGGACGGCCGTGGCTTCTGAATCCCACCAACGGAGTTGGTGGATTGTTCATACGCAGCCTAGCTTAGGGCTGAATTTCGCTGGCAGCCTGGACCACGTTGGATATGAAGAATCCACCAACTGCGTTGGTGGGATTCGGGATGAACGTCTAGCTTCGCGTAGGCTGAGTATTAACGAAACACCAACTGCGTTGGTGGAATTCCAGCGGAACACTTCCGGGTCATCGACTCTTTCAGTGGCGAGCTAGGAGAAACGATGCCGTCGTTGTACAGCGAAGTGCTGCTCGACCATTTCCGGAACCCGCGCAATTTCGGCAGCCTGCCTGCTCCGGACATCTCTTGCGAAGACTTTAATCCGCTGTGCGGCGACCGGATCAGGATCGAATTGCAGCTGCGGGACGGGGTGATAACAACGGCCCGGTTTCAGGGCGACGGCTGCGCGATCAGTCTCGCCGCGGCTTCAATGCTTACGGAACTGATTGTTGGCTCGAAGATAACCGACGGCGAGATCATCTCAAGCGAGAAGCTTCTTTCATCATTAAAGAGCGACATCCAGCCTACGCGGGTGAAGTGCGCGCTCCTTGCGCTCGAGGCGCTTCGATCCGGGGTCGGGGTGTACAAGGAACGCGGAGGGCAATGATGAGCTTGACGATTAACTCGCCTGCTATTGGAAGAACCAATCACCCGGTCAGAACTCTTCGCCCATATAGTCAAGCTCCTCGAGACCAAGAACGTTGTTGTAAAGAACGCTCTTCGGATTGGTGCTCGGCGCTTTATTGAAATACATTATGCCAATGTTCTTGGTGACCATCTTGCGCAGCCTACTTCGCAATAGCTCATCGTCCGCGGGCAGCCCGAAGTTTGTCGGATCCATACGGGCGCAAGAGACGACCGCAAACCGGCCCTCCTGACGGTAACTGAAGCCAAATTGCCAGTCCATCTTGCGAAGATACATGTCACCGTCCGTGATTCCGATTAGTATCGCATTCTCGTCCTGAGCTTGCTTCAGGTACGATTGCTTCATCTGTGCGATTAACGCTTCAGCCATGAACTGATGCCTAGCAGGGTCATAGGTAGCCTCATCAAACCGCAACAATGGTAGTTCCTCAACACTGATACCGAACCTATCGCGGTAATAACGCGTCAGCTCGCTGACCGGGATCGTCGCGAGTCTCCCAATGAAGACGACGTAGACCGTCTTGGTGCGGTTGCACGAGGGCGTGAAGCCTAAGAGCATAAACACGAGAACAATACCGAGTTTCATTCGCGAATCGGACATACATTGGTCTCTAGAGCCGGTCGCCGAGCTTCCGGGCTTCGTGCCGCAGATAGTCTGCCAGGGCGTCCAACCTCGTAGGCTCGGCGAGGTAGCTCTCTGATAGCTGGGTGTTCATTCGCTTCCTCCAACCTGTACCGCTCGCTCTGCAATCAGTTGGTCGATCTTGGGAGTGCCACATTCCGGCCTATTTGCGATCGGCTTCATTATGGTCATGCTCAGTCGAAACGTACCCGGTTCAGGATCGGAAGCGAAATCGTCTGGCTCATCGGACACCTCCTCCCAAGCACTCTGATCAAACCAGCCGATTGACCAATACTCATTATTCGGGATGGTCACCCTACTCCGAAGCCAGTCATAATGCCCCAGCGAGACGTCCTCCCGAACAGTCTGCGAGAGCCACTTGCGGCTACAAGTGAGAGGATCTGAATACCACGAAGTCTAATGATGCGATCATGGAGTCGGAAGGGCGTTTCCTCCTTGAAGGCGAAGGTGGCAACGATCTCTCTTGCTCCGTCATGCTTCGAAGAAGATTGCCTGAGAGTTCGTGGAGTCAGTTCATGACGGGAAGCTCCTTGTAGTAGAGTTCTCGCCCATCCCATGTTTGCGGGCGTGATGATTGATCCTCTTTTTTTCATTTTTTAGCCTTGGTCCAGACTTCAATCAGTCAGGTTCCAATCGGCCGTAAGGAAGCCTAGCGGGGCAGCCGTACCAAAGCGTGTGGAATAATACCGCCGTCAATACACCTATTCAAGATGGGTGACGCCGCTAGGTCAGTCTGGTCACATTTCTAAAGGATGAGGGCTTAGACAGACTAACGCTCAATCGTCGCGACCGAGTGGTTGGGGCGAGCCCGTCTTCGACTGTCTCTTGCGCCAACCTGAGCGCTCCAGCCATCAAGCCTCTCTGTGCTATTGTAAACGGCAATGCGAGTGATTCCGCTTGGCACAAGCTCAGGCAAGCCGACGCTGAAACGCAATGTCAGCGCGTTGGCCGTTGCTCGTGAAGCCGAGTGGCTTCTGTTTGATTGTGGCGAAGGCGCTCAGATGCAGATCCCGCGAGCCGGGCTCAGCCCCAATCGGCTTGCGGCGGTGTTCATCACTCATCTGCACGGAGATCACTTCAACGGGCTTCCGGGTTTGCTGTCGACCATGGGGCTTGATCGGCGCACGCGAGACCTGACCCTCGGAGGACCGCCCGGAGTTCGAGAGTATCTCGATACGCTCGAGCGGCTGAGAGTCATCTTCCTGGCTTATCCCGTCGAGTTGAAAGAACTGGACGCGCGTAGTGAATCGGCGATCGTGTACGAAACGGCCGAGTACACGGTAACCGCGCGGCCGCTCGATCATCGGTTGTTTGCGCTCGGATATCGCGTCGATGAGCGCGCGAAGCCGGGCCGGTTCAACGTCGAACGAGCGCGCGCGCTGGACATCCAGGAGGGCCCGATGTGGGGGCGACTGCAATCGGGCGAAGATGTGACGCTCGATAATGGGAGAACGATTCACCCATCCGAAGTCCTGGGCGACCCGCGTCCGGGAAAATCTGTCGCTTACTGTCTGGACACGCGGCCGTGTGATTCATCACTCGCGCTGGCGCGAGGCGTCGATCTGTTGATTCACGAGGCGACCTACACGGAAGAGTTTGCCTCGGAGGCCCGCGAGTACGGTCATTCGACTGCCGCCCAAGCAGCACGCACGGCTCGCGACGCGGGAGCTCGCAGGTTGCTCATCACTCATTTCAGCAGTCGTTTCCCAGACCCCACCGTTCTGCTTGAAGAAGCGCGAGCGGTTTTTCCGGAGACGACTTTAGCTGAAGATCTGTTGGAGATTGAAGTCTGAGAAGATGGTCGTTGCGATTGGCATAGATCTGGTTGAGATTGCGAGGCTCGAAGAAGTGATCAAGCGTCGAGGCAGCTTTCGCGGGCGCGTGTTCACTGATGGAGAGATAAGCTACTGCGAGCATCGAGGCGGCGCCGCGAGGGCGGCGAGCTACGCCGCGCGATTTGCAGCGAAGGAAGCCGTGATGAAAGCGCTGGGCACCGGATGGTCTGAGGGCATCGCCTGGAAGGAGATAGAAGTGGTGTGCGAAGCATCCGGCGCGCCGACGATTCGCCTGAACGGCCGAGCTCTTGAACGGATGCGCGAGATCGGCGCAACGCGAGTTCACCTTTCGCTGAGTCATACTGGCAATCTGGCAGTGGCTCAGGTGGTTTTGGAGAGCTAGAGGAGCTTGTACGTAGGGCTTGCTTTGCGTCTTTGCG
>DATIFP010000056.1:0-33183 GCA_035455165.1 Blastocatellia bacterium | reverse complement strand
AGTTCCGCCATTCGCGCTCACTCAACGCCGGTCACAGCGCCGAGTGTTGGACCGATCTCGAGGTTGAGCACCAGGTCAGCGAGATAATCAAGATCCGTCGGATCGCGATTTAGTATAACCAGACGCGACCCGTTTTGTTTCGCGACCGCGGGGAAGCCGGCGGCAGGATAGACGACCAGTGATGACCCAATAGCGATGAACAGATCGCAGCTTGTAGCCTCGGCCCTGGCGCGACGCATCGGTTCGACCGGCATTGGTTGCCCGAATGAAATCGTGGCGCTCTTAATGAAGCCTCCGCACTCACACACCGGAGGCTCTTCATTGACTTTGAACGCCGCGAATAGTTCATCGAGTTCGTATCGTTTCACGCACTCGAGACACGCGGCATAAGTACCGTTGCCGTGCAGCTCGATCACCTGTTCATCGGGAATGCCGGACCGCTGGTGAAGGCCATCTATGTTTTGAGTGATGACGCTCGAAACTTTTCCGCTGCCGACGAGCTGCGCGATTGCGCGATGGCCACGGTTGGGCTCCGCGCGGG
The DNA here is from genome assembly GCA_035455165.1 of Blastocatellia bacterium. Classification (GTDB taxonomy): domain Bacteria; phylum Acidobacteriota; class Blastocatellia; order UBA7656; family UBA7656; genus Onstottus_A. The sequence continues at coordinate 32,642 of DATIFP010000056.1, read as the reverse complement.
AAACAGTTTCGTCAACGGCGATCTTTCGCCTCCAGGTTTCCCTTCGCGCTTCTTCAGAGGCAAGGAACTCACGAAAGTCGATTGGTTGATACTGAGTCCAGATGCCGCCCGGGCTGCGAAAGTCAGGAATGCCCGATTCGGTGCTGATGCCGGCGCCTGTAAAGACGACGGCGCGTTTACTCGCAGCGAGCAGCCGGCTGAACTGGTCGATAAGGGGCCCTTCGTTCACCTGTGCTCCGCAGCCTCGCTGGATTCATGCACGACGGATTGCACAATCGCGAGGAAGTGCCGGATGTCTCAGCCACGATCACAGCTTTGAGGGAATCGGTTCCGTAGGACTTGTATGAGCATCCGGGAGCGCAGCGCCAGCCCTTCTCTACACACTGCAGACAAGATCACTGCGCTCCCCGGTGTTGGTCACACTCGTTGGCCGCGAGAGCGCCACACCCAACCGAACTGTGTGTTGCTTGGCCGCGGCGCCTCCATATACTCCTGTCTCATCTCGGCGATCTTGTCGCCTTGAATCGCTTTGCGCTTGGCGTTGACGTCGATCTTGTAAAGCCTGGCCGAGTTGAGCCCGAATATCTTCTGTTTGATTTCAGGCGTCAGCTTCTTGTAGCCGTACTTCGTCGCGACCTCATCGCTGATCTGGAATCTGCGCATCCGTTCGATCTGCGCTTGCGGGCTGCCGCCCCAGATTGAATCCGTCCCCCAGATTAAATGATCTTCCCCGCCGGGGAGGTTCAATATCTGACCAAGGAAGTGCATTGCAGGTTGGCCGTCGCCTCCGTAACCGCCGGACAGAATGTTCCAGGTGCTTCCCATCTCGAAGTAGACGTTCTTCAGATTGTTGCGCTTGACGATGTCTATGAGCTCCGAGCACCACGGGATGTACTGGGGACCCGCTTTCGCACCCTCGCGATTGCGCCCGCCGCCGGCAGGAGCCGGATTGAACCCCGAATGGTAGATGATGAAGTTGATATCCGGAAAATCCTTCGCGACCTTTTCGACGTCTTTAGGATGGCAATGTTCTTCGTTGAACAAGCCGAGCGGGAGTCCCTTGTGAATGCAGACCGTTTTGATACCGAGCTTCCGGCTGCGCTCCCAGAACGGATAAGCGACCTTCTCGTCGTCGAGCCAGTAGGGTCCATCGCCGATTATCGAGCCAGTGTACATCTTCCACGAGTTTATCTTCAGCACCTTCGCCTGGCGCTCCATTTCTTCGAATTCGGATTTGCCCATGTTTGGGCGAAGGAGTCCGTGGCTTATCATCCGTTGCGAGCCGCCTGCCATTTGGTTGATGTCGTTTCGGGTCTTGACCATCTTGTCCGGAGGCAGGATGTTTTCGCGCCACTCGGCCGTCGGCACGCCGCTGATGATCGCCATCATCGTGTCGCTGTCCATGAACATCTCTTTGATGTAATGGGCTTCATTGAGCAGGGCGAGGGTTTCATCGGTTGACTTGGCATTGGGCCGGAACTGTCGCAGAAACTTGGCTGCCTCTCTGCCCGCATCGGTGGCTTCGAACCAGCGGCTCTCGACGTCGACGTGATGAGTTTGATTGTCGAAGATGAATTCAGTCTTCGGCCACTTCTCGGCATAAGCTGCAGGATCGAGCGCCTCGATCGGATCGACTTCATAGGTCTTCCCGAACACTTCGTTGTATGCGAGCATCGCGACCGCCATCCCGCCGGTCGTTTGCAGGAAGCTGCGGCGCGAGATCCCAAGCTTCTTCGCACATCGGTCTGACATTTCCGCAATGCGAGCTTCCCAGCGTTGCTGCTGAGGCGACTGTGGCGGCGGAATAAACTCTTCATTCGAAGAGATCTCGGTCGGTATCGGGGATTGAATAGGTTTATCTTCATCGGCGAAACATTTGCGGGTCCACATGGGTCGTTCCTTTCCGCTGAATCGGTCAGCGATGACTAAGATTGAATTGTTGATGGAGCGTCCTCGAGCTTTACAGACGCCCAAAAGCCTAGTCCTCTAAGCCGGTTGATGCAAGCTGCTTCTCAAGAGCAAGGCCGCCTCAGGCTTCACGCGCCTGGCGGGTTTTGTCGTCGCGTCGGGCTACCGCTTCTCTTGGGAGGACATCCGCTGTTTTAAGGCGTTGCCCAACTCCAAAATGCCCGGCACCCTCGCCAGACCCGCGCGCGCGTCAGTCTTGTGTACCAGCTCCGAGATCATGTGTCGGATCTCCTTGCGGCGCGCTACTAACTCCGGCTCCGCTCGCCCTTTCAGTTCCAGGCGATGGAGTCCCTCGCGCAGATCATCCGCAAGAACGAGCATCTCCCGGAACGGAGGCGGCAGTTGCGGAAGATATTCAAGGCCGTGGCAACCCGCGCAATACTGCGGCCAATGGAACGAATCAGAAGCCGCTCCGATGGCGTGCACGCCGTGACATTCGGCACAGTCGAGCCTCGGAGCATTAGGACGGGCCGCAACGTGACGACTGCTCTTGAAAAACTCGAGCGGCTGGCTGTGACACTTTCCGCACATTTCGAGGGTTCCTGCCGTATCGGGCTTTGCGATGAAATTCATTGCGTGAGCCTTGCTCTTGTCTGATTGAGTCGAATCACCGCCGTGGCAGCCATCGCAACCGATGCTTACCTTTCCATGGGTGCTAGTTCTATAGAGGGCGACGATTCGATCGCTTTTGTGGCAGTCAATGCAACCGTCCGCCTTCTGGGGGGCCGCATGGGACGCGCTGCCGGAAAGGCCGTTCAGAACGGCACAGAGCCATAAGAGAGCGAGAATTAATGAGAGACTTCGCTTGGTTGTAGCAGTAATGGTCATGAGCATTCTCTTTGTTGCGGTCATTAATGTGTATCAAATAACCGGGCCTGGCAAGCTCCATCAGAGACAGTAAGTTGACGGGAAGATGCCGATCGAGTGGTGATGTTCAGTTTCACGCAAAGACGCAAGGACACGCAAAGACGCAAGGACACGCAAAGACGCCATGACCGAAGACGTCAGACCTGGAGTCCAAGACCGGCAAAGATGGCAAGTTCATCGGCAAACCTCGCGTTGTAGCCAGTCCGATCGTCTGATACCATTCGCGCCTGCGATCGCGTATCTCAAACCAAGCCGCTGGAGGTCCCAGATGAACATCGCCGCCACCCGCACGAATTCAGTTCGCGCGGTACTCTCCCTTGCCGTCTTTGGTGCTTTGCTTTGGCTCACATTCAACTCCGCGGGAGCGGTCTCGTCTGCAAGCGCGCAGGCTGACGGTTTATTCACCATCGCGCAGGCCGCACGAGGCGCTGCAGTTTACGCCAGGAGTTGCGCTGAGTGTCACGGGCAGAAGCTCGAAGGGACTACCTCCACGCCGCTTGCAGGTCCTCGATTCATGGGGAAATGGGCTGACGGTAAGCACTCGGTTGACGATCTGGTTTTTGTGATCCGCAGCCAGATGCCCTATGGCGCGCCGGGGACTCTCACTGCCCAGCAGTACCTAGATGTCGTCGCATTCATCCTGCAAAACAACGGCTTTCGGGCGGGGAGCAAAGAGCTCACCGCAGACTCAGCTATGCTCAAATCTACAACTCTTTTGCCTCAAAGCGAGTCCGGAACGCCGGCCGACGCGAGCAAGGTTGCGGAAACCGCTCCAACGAAGGAACCGACCGCACAAGCGACTTCCGTCCCGAACGGCAAGCCTACTCAAGCCGAATTGAACGCAGCCAACGCGAACACGACCGATTGGCTGATGTCTAATCACGATTACGGCGGGCAGCGTTTTGTCGACCTCAAGCAGATCAACCGCCGGAATGTGGGCTCGCTGAGACCGGTAGCGATGTACCAGGCGGTCGACACCAATCCTTTTCACACCAACCCGGTGGTGTCGGGCGGGCTGATGTACATCACGGTTAAAGACTCAACCATTGCGCTCGACGCGACGACGCTGAAAGTCAAATGGCGACATGACCGGAAGCCCAGGGGGAAGGAAGGATGGCCGATGAATCGCGGGGTTGCGATCAAGGACGGCCTGGTTGTTCGAGGAACACACGACGGATATCTGGTTGCCCTCGACGCCGCGACCGGGAAACTGGTTTGGGATCGCGCTCTGGTGGATATGACCAAACACGAGGGCGGATTCACGATGGCGCCGGTTATCTGGGAAGATCTGATCATTATCGGGCCCGCAGGCAGCGAGCTTGGGGTGAAGGGTTGGGTCGGCGCATTCAAGTTGAGCAACGGCGAACCGGTCTGGCAATTCAACACCGTGCCTGATGATGGCGAGCCCGGTTCCGAGACCTGGGAAAAAGCAGACTCGAGGCTAAAAGGCGGGGGAGCGGTTTGGGCGCCTGTATCGCTTGATGCAGCGGCTGGACTTGTGTACGTGCCGGTTGCCAATCCGGCGCCTGACTTCTACGGCGAAGCGCGTCCGGGCAATAACCTTTACACGTGTTCGATGATCGCGCTTGATGCGCGCACCGGCAAGCTGAACTGGTTCTACCAGCTCGTTCCTCACGACGAACACGATTGGGACACGACGCAAGTAAGCCCACTTTTTAATGCGACGATAGCAGGCAAGGCCCGAAAGCTGGTTGCCACTTCAGGCAAAGATGGGCTGTTACATGTGCTTGATCGTGAAACGCACCAACAGGTTTACGAGGTGCCCGTGACTACCCGATTGAACACAGACAAGGCTCCGACTCGGGAAGGCGTGAGAGCATGTCCCGGTGTACTGGGCGGAGTGCAGTGGAACGGTCCGGCGTTCAATCCGGGAACAAACATGCTCTATGTCAACGCCGTTGACTGGTGCGGGACCTTTAGCAAAGCCGCGGACGCGCGCTACGTCGAGGGTGCGTTTTACATGGGCGGCGGCGTGCGTGCGGATACGCCTGACAAATCGAGAGGTTGGCTCACGGCGATAGATGCCTCGACGGGCGCGATTAGATGGAAATATGAGTCTCAACGGCCGATGCTTGCCGCAGTCACCACGACGTCGGCGGATCTTATCTTTACCGGGGAGTTGATGGGCGACTTTCTCACGCTGGATGCGAAGAACGGCGAAGTCTTGTATCGGTTCAACACCGGGGGGCGAATGAACGGCGGCGTGGTTACTTATTCTATCAATGGAAAGCAGTACGTCGCGGTGGTCTCCGGTGCGGCGAATGGGTTTTGGGCGGTGCCGCCGGGCTCGGCCACGATAATCGTCTTTGCGCTGCCCGTGGAATCGGCGGGAAGGTGACTCAATCAAGAGACTGTCTGGGACCTGTCTCATGACCTTTGCCGCTTGCTAACGCAAATGGAGGACTATTTTCATGAGTACGCGTGTTTACACTCTTCCCGTCGATCAGAGCCAGTGGCACATTCCAGGCTATGGCGCGGAGACAATCTTTAACTGGAACTATGATGAAGGCCGCGACAAGCTCTTGACGCTTTATGAAAAGGGCAAGAACAACCAGTGGAACTCAAACACACGAATCGACTGGACGGCCGAACTCGATTTCGATGATCCGCTCGGCTTTCCGGATGAGTACTCGCCGCTGGCCGGTTCAGACCTTTGGGCAAAAATGAATCGCAAGGAGAAGGGCGTCGTAAAACACCACTACGAGGCGTGGCGGTTCTCACAGTTCATGCACGGCGAACAGGGAGCGTTGATCTGCACGGCGAAGATTGTCCAGACCGTGCCGGACATCGATTCAAAATTCTATGCAGCCACGCAAGTCATGGACGAAGCACGACACGTCGAAGTTTATTCGAGATATCTTCATGAGAAATTGCGGATGGCTTACCCGATCAGCGCGCCGCTCAAGACGCTGCTCGATCAGGGCATCAGTGACACTCGGTGGGATGTCACTTATCTGGCTATGCAGGTGATCATCGAAGGTCTCGCGCTGGCGGCCTTCAATCTGATACGCGACATGGCCACCGAGCCTCTCGGGCGGGCGATCAACGCTTACGTGATGCAGGACGAGGCGCGGCACGTGGCGTTTGGCCGGATCGCCTTGCGTGACTATTATCCGCAGCTCAGCGACAAGGAACGTGACGAACGGGAGGAGTTCGCGGTGGAGGCCTGCTACCTGATGCGCGACAGGTTTCTATCGGAAGAGGTCTGGGAGCACCTGGGAATGGATGTCAAAGCCTGCACAGGTCACGTGCTTGCGTCGCCGCTGATGACCGAATTTCGCCGCAAGCTGTTCATCCGCATCGTCCCGACGTTGAAGGATATCGGCTTGTGGGGAACGCGGATTCAGAAGGCGTTTGTGGATATGGGCGTGATGGATTTTGCGGAAACAAACCTCGATGAGGCGATTCAGCACGACGAAGCGGTGGCGATTGAGTTCGACCGCCTGCGCGCGGCTCGCAATGCGTCGGTGCAGGAGTGATTGGTGAAGCTTAGGGGTGGGCTCATCTTCCCACGACGAGAACCACAAATGAGCCCGGCTTGATGCTCCGCTGCGGTCGCGTTGCCGGGGGTGTAGCCGGAATCTCAACATATTCGGCCGCCGAGAGAAAGATCTTTTTTGTTTTGGGATCAAATGCCATCGTTCTCGCACTCGGTTGAGTCTTGACCGCTCCGGCATCTTCGTACTGATCCGGTGTCTTTTCGTGAAAGATGTTTAGGGTACCATCTCCGCACGAGAAGAAAATCAGGTTGGCTTGCGGGTCAAAACCGGCGTAGTCCACACCTCTGCCGATAGGGAAGCTGTTAATGATTTTCCCCGTTGCGGCGTCCATAATCACCATCTTTGGTTCGGCGCGGCATCCGATGAACAAGCGTTTGGTCTTGGCGTCATAAGCGAGGCCGGTCGGTGTCTTTGCCACAGTGATTGGAAATCGTTTCTTAACCTCGAGGGACTTTGGATCGAACACCACCACTTCAGAAGTGTTTTCGCTGTTGACGTAAATCAAGCCGTCACCGCCAATCACAGCTTGTTCGCCGTCGCCTTCCGCTTTGACTGTGCCTATGACCTCGCCGGTTTTAGCATCGATCGCGGTGATATCGTGCGAACCATGATTATTCGTAAAAACGCGTTTCGACGCCGGGTCATAATAAATTCCGTCCGGTCCCTTGCCGACATCGATCTTCTTTATTAGTTGCAGCGTCGCGGGATCAAACATCGACACTTTGTTCTCCCGTCCGTTGCTCGTGAATCCGTGTTTGAAGTCCGGCGCGATAACTATCCCGTGCACTCCGGGAGTATCAGGTATGGTGCCAATCACCTTTCCACTATCCGGATTCAGAACATCGACCTGTGTCCCGTGCGATACGTAAAGTCGGCGGGCCGCGCTATCAATCATAAGGTAGTCGAACCCTCCGTTACCGGGAACCGGATAGCGCGTCAAAATCCTGTAACCCGTACCGCCCTGTATTGACACCACGGCGAAGTACAACATCAACAGGCTCTTCAGGTTAATCATGTCTTACTCCTTCAATATGTGATTACAGCCGCCGGCAGTCATATGGTAATGGGAGATGGTATTGAGTCTTTCTCACCCAGCCATTATAGAGCAGCACGAAATAATATGGCGACACATCGTGCAAGGAACCACGCACAGTAGATCGAAGGTTTGGGCGTGCTAATATTGATCGCTTATGGACATCCATTCCACGGCAATCGTCAGCCCGGGCGCCAGACTTGGTGCGGGCATCAGAATCGGACCTTACGCGGTCATCGAGGAGGATACAACGATCGGAGATGGTTGCGAGATTCGCGCGCACGCCGTGATCAAGAGGTTCACGGCGCTCGGCGCGGCCAGCACGGTCTACGAAGGCGCGGTTCTCGGCGGTGAGCCCCAGGACGTGGCCTTCGTCGATTGCAGGAGCTATCTTCGAATCGGCCCAAACAACTGCATTCGCGAAGGCGTGACCATGCATCGAGGTACTCAACCAGAATCAGCGACAATTGTAGGCTCGAGCTGTTTCATCATGGCAAACGCTCACGTCGCACATAACTGCCGCCTGGGAGACGGCGTAATCATCGCGAACAACGTAGCGCTCGCGGGTCATGTCGAGATCCAGGATCAAGTGTTCATTGGAGGCGGAGCCGGCGTGCACCAGTTCTGCCACATCGGCCGGCTTGCCATGATCGGCGGCAACTCAAAGATCGTTCAGGACTGTTTGCCGTTTGTCACAACGGACGGTAATCCGGGTCGCGCCCGCGGGTTGAACATCGTCGGGCTTCGGAGAGCGGGCTTCAAGTCAAGCGAACTCCGGAAACTCAAGGAAGCATATCGACTGTTGTTGCGATCGGGTTCTTCGCTCCACGCGGCACTTACGAGCCTCGAGAAGCTCGACGATCCACTCGTGTCCCAACTGATCGATTTCATTCGCAACTCGAGCCGCGGCTTCTGCCACGAAGAAAGCGCGGGGCGAAGACAGCGGGCAATGGTCCGGGGCGAGCAATGAGCGGAACGGAACTCTCCTCTCTTTTAACGATGCGGTATTTGACGTTTTCTTTTTCCCACCAGGGCTTCGGCCTCTAATCGCAGATTGTCCAGCGACGATTGCACTGCCGCCTGCCGGTTCGCTACCTCTTCGCTCGGCGCTTCTCGCGGGACGTATATTGGCTCGCCAATCAGCGAGACCGCGCGCGCAAACGGCAACGGCATCTGCAAACGGTCCCAGCTTGGGAGCTCGATGTAGTTGCTCACAGCGATGTGAAACGGAAGGATAGCCTGGCCTGTATGCCGCGCAAGCGTCACCGCACCGGGCTTTGCCACATATGCCGGCCCGCGTGGGCCGTCAATCGTGAACGCTACCTCCATACCGATATTCAGACATTGAGCCATCTCAACAAGCGCCCGACCTCCACCGCGAGTCGCGGAACCTCGCGCCGTGCCATACCCAAATCGCTTGATGACACGGCCGGTATACTCAGCGTCACGGCTTACGCTCGACATAACGACAATCCCGCGGTTGCGCCAAAACCATGTTGCGGTGAGTATGCACACGTGCCAGAAGGTAAAAATCGGCCGATGCCCGCTGTCGAGAACTGCATCGAGATGCTCGCGGCCTCGCACCTCGAACCGTACGGTCGAGCATATCGCTCGGATCAGCGAGTAAAAAGAGAGGTCCGCGGTGTGAATGATCAATCGGTCGCGAGCCGGGTAGCGTGAAAGATCGCTGGAGCTATAAACCCGATTCCGAAGCTCCTCAACATCTGCGGCCGCTTCTGTCGTCGATCCACGCCGCGAGAACGGCCGCTCAACGACGCTTTCATTGCCTGCTGGTTGTTGTGGGTTTGACGTGGTAGCTGGATCGCTGGTGACTGACATTGATAAACGAGGCTCTTTGCATCGCGCCGCAGACTATTTCCGCTTTTGACCGCCTGGCTTGCCGTTTGATTCGCGGTGTTCAAGGTTGTAGAAATCCAACATGACGTCGGTGTTTCCGCGAATATCGCGTTCGAGCCGGTCGAGAGCAACTCGCACAACATCGCGGTGATGCAACTTGCGGCGACTCGGAATGTTGCTGACCTGAACCCATAACTTGTGAATCAGATTGATATCATCTTCGGTGAGGTGGGGAGCGTGCGCGCCCAGATGAACGACATGCTCGACCCCGTTTGGCTCGATCACCTTGAATGCCACCTGCCGGCGAGGTTTGTCAGGCAGCCGTTCCCACGCGCGGCCCAGCTCACGGGCCTGATCTTGAGCAGTCATCTTGGCCGAAAGCCCTGCAACCAGGACGGCGGAATCGAGCCGCATCGCGGTTTGCGCCACGGCGTCGAAGACACTGGTTGCGGGAACGATCACGAGCTCAACCGGCTTGCCGTGTTTTTCTGCAAGCGCGACGACCCGCGTAAACAGACGCTGCTCATATTCGGTGAATAACGTCTCATCGGGCACTTCGCGCTCGCCGCCACCGGGGCCGGCTAACAACCGTGTCGTCAGAACGACGATGTCTTGCTCATCGGTGTTGGTGGTTTCGAGGACCCGCTCCAGGTGCACGAGAGTGTTGTAGTCGCGCACTCCGACCAGAACATTGCCCGGGCGAGCTCCCACCGCCTGAAGATCGATCGTCTCGTTGTGCTGCAATTGAAACTGATCGAGCTTGGAAATCGTGAGGTCCAGTTTGCGCTGGTTGATTCGCTCGGAAATCGTAAAGGTCACAAAAAAGGAGGCCGTGAACAAGATGCCCGATATCGTCGCCACTTGCTTTGTAAGCAGGTTAGTCAGCGCGATTGCAACCAGAATGAGTGAGATCGTCACCAGCCCGAGTGGGATCTCGATCCTGCCGATGCGAATATTGCCGGGTACCTTAAATTCGCGCTCTTCCGGCCGTTTGAAGCGCAGCACGACGGTCGCAATGGCGTTAAACGAGAAGCTCCAGATTACGCCGAACGCGTAAGCCTCTCCCAAAATTGAAGTGTCGCCTTGCGAGGCCACTATCGTAATGATCTGAAGGATCGCGATCAGGTTTAAGATCCGATAAGTCGTTCCGAACTTCTTATGCGGCGCGCGAAACCAGTCGGTCAAGACGCCATCTTCGGAGACTCGATTGAGCACTCCGTTAGAACCGAGAATCGCGGTGTTTACCGCTCCCGACAGCATCAGGAAGCCTACGATCACCACGACTCCCTGGAACAGAAGCCTCAGATACTCAGGACCGACGAAATTCATCGCCAATCCCGAAATCAGGTTCTTTAAATACTTGGGGCGCTCCGAATCGGGGATAATTGCGACCGCAAAGAACGACACAAGCGAGGTGAATAGTACTGAATAGATAAAGATGACGATGCCCGCCCTCATCAGGTTCTTGAGCTTGGGGTGCTCGAGTTCCCGGTTCACCTGAGCGAGGGTCTCCTCACCGCTCATCGCGAGCACCGAATGGCCGAATGCGATCAGGATTCCCACCAACCCGATTATGCTGGGAGCGTTGTCAGCGATCGCGAATCGATCACCAGTCGGGACAAACCATCGCAAAGGTTGAAGCCAGCCCAGTGCGCTTTCAGGCTCGCCTGAGAAGCTGAGGTTCGATGGAGTCGGAGGCGGCGGCATCTGCCCGCCACGAATAATCAACGTCACGCACGCCCACACAATCATGATCACGACCATCCCCGTCGTGACATACATGATCTTCATCGCGTCATCGCTCGATTCGTGAACCCCTTTGAGATTGCGCCACCAGAAGTAGGCCGTTGCGAGCACTGCCACCAGTGCCGCGAGCTGGTTGACGGTCTGTGGCGACGGCGACCAATCGTGTCCGAAATAAGTAAGCGTGCTTGCAACCAGCCCAACGATGTACTGTCCCGCGGTGACACCCGAGATTGGTCCGGTCAAAATGAAATCAAAGATCAATGCGGAGACGCTAAGCTTGGCCATCCTCCCGCCGAGCGCTTCCTTCACGACCCGGTAGACGCCGCCTCTTGTGAACATCGAAGACGACTCAACGTAGACGATTCGAACCGCCGCGCTGAACAGCATCACGCCGAGGATGAACCAGGGCGCAGCCTTTCCAACATACTGCTCCGCCAGACCGCCCGCATAAAAAGCAGACGATCCAAGATCGTTGAGGACGATGGCGGCCGCGCGCCAGAACGAGATAAACGACAACATCACCGACGTCGCGACGACGACCCTAACGCGGGTTGGGGTTTTGGTGATTTCCATTCGTTCTTTCTATTGGCTTCTGTCCGAGTCTCCGGACGGTGGCAGCAGGCCTAGCAAGCGCATAGTCAAGGATAAGATAGCTCCGCGCGCCTTCTTGTCAAGTCGCACTCTGAAGCGATGTTAGGTCGAGAAAAGTCCAGGCGCAATCCGTCGAGCTTACAGGGTGTTTATCGACAACAGGCGCTGTCATCCGCTCATCGACTCACCAGGAAGTATGAAACCGTACTTGCGCATTATAGAGCGTCCTTGCGCGCTGTTAATAAACTCCGCGAATCTCCGAGCCTCCGTTTCCAGACGCGCACCCTTGATGACCGCCATTGCCTGGTCGAGCGGCTTGTGCAACTCCTCGGGCACCAGCGTCCAGCGGCCCGCGCTCCCAACACTCAGAGAAAGCGCAGTGATTGCCGCATCCGCATTTCCTGTTTCAGCATACTGCATCGTCTGGCGAATATTCTCGCCGTATACGAGCTTTGGTTCAACAGCCTTCCAGATACCCGCTGACTCAAGGGCCTCGCGAGCAGCCCTGCCGTACGGAGCGTGCTCGGGGTTCGCGATAGCGATGCGCGCGATGGCGGGTTCGGCCAGGTCTTCAATGCGTTCGATCTTCGGAACCGCATCCGAACGAGTCCAGATTGTTATTCTTCCGCGCGCGTACAGGGCTTTTGTCTCAGGCAGGATCAGTCCCTCTCGTTCGAGCTGATCGATGAATCCGATGTCGGCAGCCGCGAAAAGGTCGACCGGCGCTCCGTTCTCAATCTGCTTCGCGAGCATGCCCGTAGAGCCAAAGCTGAAGGTCACCCTTGTTCCGGTGTCTCGCTCAAACTGCCGGCCGAGTTCCTCAAATGCCGGGGCGAGATCTGCGGCCGCGGCGACGATGATCTCCGCCCTCGATGCGGGCGCACGACGCGCGCATCCGCACATCGCCCCAAGCGAGATCAGCGCGAGTAGCGCGAATGTTGCGTTAGCCTGTGCCTTTTGTCGATTCTGCCGCATCGCAGAGAGAATGAGGCCGCGCTTCGATCCTGGATCGACAGACGCGCGAGCCGGAGCCCGACCGCGCTGTAGTATACTCTCCCTGATGGTGACCGACGAAATGACGGGCGTGGCGCGCACTGGCTTCAGGCTTCATGGGCACGCGGGCTTACTGATAATGCTTGTAGCGGAGGTGCTGCTGTTCTCCGGTAATCAAATCGTCGGCCGCTGGTTTACACCAATCGTCTGGACCGGCTACATCCTATTCGCCGACGCGCTTGTCCATAGGCTGAAGGGCCAATCGCTGCTGGTCAACAATCGCGCAGAGTTCCTGATCATCGCGGTCGTATCAATTGGATCCTGGTGGGTTTTCGAATTGTACAACGCGCCTCGATTCTGGCACTCGGATCTCGAGTTATGGTGGCATTATCACAACCTTGAACCGGGTCCGTTTTTGCGCCGAGTGGGTTACGATTGGGCGTTTGCGACGATATCTCCGGCCCTGTTCGAAACCGCGGAATTATTCGACGTCGCGCTGTTCAGCAAAATGAAAACACTGCGGCCCATTAAGCTATCCACCCGCACATTGTACCTGATTGCCGTAATCAGCTGTCTCGGTGCTGCGTTGCCACTGGTTATTGTCTCGCCATGGTTTGTGCCGCTGGTGTGGGTGGCGTGGATCGGCATGCTGGATCCGATCAACGCGCTGAGCGGTCAGCCGTCTATCGCGGGCGACCTCCGGCAGGGCGATTACAGCCGACTAATGGCTTTGCTTGCGAGCGGCGGTTTTTGCGGAGTGCTTTGGGAATTCTGGAACTATTGGGCAGTGACCAAGTGGACGTACACCGTACCTTATATGGGCAACGTAAAAATATTTGAGATGCCGGTGCTCGGATATCTTGGCTTCCCTTTTTTTGCAGTCGAGAGTTGGGCGATATATGTGTTGGTCAGGGGTAAGATATTGGGGATGAGGAATTGGGGCAACGCAAACGAACTCTATCCACAAAGCGCCCTGCCGCGGGATCCACGTTTTCGCGATGCTTGTTGAGAAAATCACCAGCCGTCAGAATCCACTGGTCAAACGCTTCCGGCGGGTCCGCTCGGTGGGCGAGCGCCATCACGTGTTTCTGGAAGGCATTCGGCTGATCGAAGACGCCATGAACGCGGGTGCGCGGTTCGAAAGCATAGCCTTCACAGCGGAACTGGAGTCCAGCGAGCGCGGCGCGGCCCTGCTGGAAGCACTGAGGCGAGTGCAGTGCCGCGGAGCATTGGTCTCAAAGCAGGTGATGGAGACTATCGCCGACACCCGGACGCCGCAGGGTGTGGCGGCGCTCGTCAGCCGACCCTATACCGAGCTCGATGATCTGTTCAGCGACAGCCCCGATCTGCTGGTCATCGCCGACGAACTGCAGGACCCCGGTAATCTCGGCAATATCGTCCGGACTGCAGAAGCCGCAGGAGCAAGCGGGCTTATCACTACCCGCTACACCGTTGACCCATTCAATGAGAAAGCAATTCGCGCTTCGATGGGGTCGGTTCTCCGACTGCCGGTGGTGACCGGCGCAAACCGCGCCGAGGTAGCGGCTCGTTGCCGCGATCACAAGATAAAAATGATCGCTTCGCGCGCAAACCCGGCTCGCCCGCAGGGCGTCATCGAGGATGCGAGACGGACAGAAAGCGTCAAACTATGCAACGAAATTGATATGACCGTGCCAATCGCCTTGATTCTCGGCCGAGAGTCGACCGGGATTCCAGAAGCGGGGAACGCGGAAGCCGACGAATTTGTGCACATACCAATGGCGGAAGGAGTCGAATCTCTGAACGTTTCCGCGGCCGCTGCGATACTGCTCTACGAGGCAGAGCGGCAACGGGGGTTCAAATTCAAGCGAACTGCGGAAACAGGATAACCGATTTTTGCCGGCCACGATTTCCATTGCTTCTCAACCACCGCGGCCTGACGCTATAATCCTTAAGTAAGCCCGCTGGAACTACTGATAAAAAATGATAAAGCATTCTGATACGATTTCCCGATATCTGGAGAATGAAATCGCGCGCGGTTCGATCCCCGGCGCGCAATACGTTGTCGGAGAGGATCTGCTCATCGTCGCGGAGGGCGCGGTAGGCCTTGCCGTAGTCGAGCCGGAACCGATCCCGGCAACGCTTGATACAATCTACGATTTCGCTTCGCTTACCAAGCCGCTGGTCACGGCGCTGCTTGCTGTAAGATTGGCCGAGCGTGGGAAGTTGGACTTGGATGCGCCAGTCGCGCATTATTTGAATGAGTTTAACGATAAAGAAAACAGCACGGTCACGTTAACCCGGTTGTTAACTCACACGTCAGGCCTCCCCAACTGGCGGCCGCTTTACCTCGAAGCTAAGAATCGAGACGACGTGCCGGCCGCGATCGCACGAATCATCCTCGAACCGGAGCAATTAGAGGGCTCCAAAGACGTGATCTACAGCGATCTGAACTATATTCTTCTGGGCTTTGTATTGGAGCGCGTGACTGGCGAAAAGCTGGATCGCCTCGCAAGGACCGAGATCTTCGAGCCTCTTGGATTGCAACGGACAATGTTCAATCCGCCGGCAGAGTTGCTGCGCGGCATCGCGGCTACCGAACACGGTCAGGAGTTCGAACAAAACAATGCGATCGAACTAGTGAAGACTCGAAGTGGTTATGGCGCCGCTACCCTCGCCTACTCAACTTTAGGTATTACCGGCTTGTCCCAGACTCGCTGGCGAAAGGATGTGATCTGGGGAGAAGTCCACGATGGAAACGCCAACTTCATGGGCGGCGTAGCCGGACACGCGGGACTATTCTCGACCGCGCGCGAAGCCTTCCGGATTTCAAATCAGTTCTTGCCGGGCAGCGAACTGCTGAAACCCGAATCGATAAATTTGTTTACCACTAACCTGACTCCCGGTTGCTCGACATCAAGATCAATCGCCTGGATCCTTGCCCGCACGCCGGACTGTTCGGCCGGACCGGGTCTTCCAGCCACCGGTTTTGGCCATAACGGATTCACCGGAACAAGCATATGGATGGATCCTCACAAGCGGCGAGTGCTGGTGCTGTTGACGAACCGGGTTCATCCAAGGGTTGATTCGATTGATATGAGGGGGATAAGGCGGCGATTCAACGCGCTCGCCGTCGAAGCGCTGGACCATGCGCGCGACGTTTGATGTTGGTAGAACGTTGAGCAGAGAAGTTGTGCTGAAGACTCTAGACCTTTACATTGATGACCCGAAGGGCGAACCAAGTCCGCTTCGACCCATGTGGGCCCGTCTCGGTCGCGACCGGAGATTCACATCTCTGCTTGCGGCTTCGGTGGTCGTTCATCTGATCTTTTACGCGGCACTCATCAAACTCGACTCGTGGGCGATGATGCGAGCCATGGCCAGCGGCAAGCGGCAGGTCTCACTCGTAAAGCTAATTGAATTAGCTCCGCCGCCTGAGCGTTACACGCTCCGCACAGCCCCGGAACCTCTCGAACGAGCGGATATCAAAAGGCTTCAATATGATCCGGCCAGCGCGGACGACGTTCATCTGGTCCAACGCTCTCCCAAGCCGGCCGAGCGTCGAGGCGCGACCGGCCGCCTCCCTTCCGCTGATCTCATCGAGAGAGAATTGAGGGCTTCAAGGGCAGCAGGTGGTCGCGACTTTCCGGGTCCAACCCATCGCCAACCAGCTCCTCCTGAGACGTCATCAATACAGGCGAATCGCGTCCCTCTACTGGATGAGGCGGTGATAGCTCAGACCCCTCCGAACCAGGCCGTGACAGCTCCGCCCGCGCCTTCCCCCAGGCAAGATGCCGCCACGACCGGTGCTGGGAGCCCGGAAGCCTCTCAAGCCGGAACGCGCCGCGGCAGCAGCTTCGAGTCAAGCGCGCTTGGGCTGGAAGCGGCTCAAGGCCAGTACATGGCCCTGGTGCGCGCAAAAATCAGGAAGTCCAATGAGAAGATCATGCCGCGCGAGTGGATAAAGGATGTCCTGAGGGACAGGGTCTCGGCTGATTTTTCGCTGGTTATAAAGCGAGACGGCCAGATCCTGACTACGCGCCTCCTTCGCTCTTCTGGTTATTCAGTGCTTGACGATTACGCAAGACAGGCTATATTTAGTGCAAGTCCCTTTGAGGGGTTCCCCCAAGCCGCAGGCAATACGATCACCTTTACAGTGACCATTTTTTTCTTCACCCTGTAGTCCTGCTATGAACATCTTGAATAGAAGTCGCCGGCTAAGGCTTCGCCTCGTCTTTGCGCTGGCAATCATCGTGTCAGGCCGCGGTCAAATGGTCGCGCTTGTAGAGCCAGACGATGTCGGGAGCGCGGTGCCGCCGCAGGCCACCTCCAGATCCGAAAACACCGCGAGTCAGAAGAATCAGCAACTCGATGAGCGTCTCACCCGTCCTCGCAGAACTGAGACGCAAAACGGCGCGGTTAAGTACACGTCACCCGAGGGGCCAATCATCCGAGTCGCGCTCATGACCGATGTTTCCTCGATAGCGCTCAGTTCTTCATCCGGCCTCCAGGTCCGGCGCGCAGTCAACGGCTTCGACCAGGCTAGAGCGAGCCCGAACGAGACATTGACCATCCAACTGCGTCAACGTCCAGATCCTGTTGTAACCCTGGAGACTGATGTGGCTGTGTATCGCGTTTGCGTCGGTTCTTCGCGCGAATCACTGGGGGCCCGCAAGCTCGCGGACGAACTCAAGAGAAACTTCTTCGAGCAGGTGACCCTGACCTTTGACGAAAAAGAAAAAGAGTACTCAGTGCTTATCGGTCAATTCAAGAATCGCAGCGAGGCGGGTCGATTCCTCGAACGTCTACAGAAGACCGGTTACCAGAGCCTGCGAATCGTGACCGAGTCAAGGGCAACGGATGCGAAGTTTTCTGAGGCATTGACCGACACCAACGCGCGAGCCGCAAAATACAAAGCCAATCCCATCTACGCCAGGGCCGCTGGTTCGGTCGAGAGGGCAGAGAGAACCGCGGTAGAACTGATCGCTCTTTCCGCTCACAGGGTGGCTGCGTCAAGCGAGGATGAGCTGGTTGTCTCGCCGAGTGATAGTAGCGCGCGCTTTGAACAAAGCAGACAATCGGCAGGCCTTGCGGCAAATCAGGGCGCCAAACCGCTCAGCGGTAGAGATAGAAGCGAACCTGTCGAGAATCAGTACGGAATTCCTTTGGCCCCACCGACAGTTCGAATTGGGAACAAAGAGTATCGCGGTGATGTTCACCTGGTTTTGAACCAACGGGGCCGGATCAACGTCATTAACGCTTTGCCGCTCGAACAATATCTCCGGGGCGTAGTGCCCCTGGAGCTTTCTCCGGGCTCATTCCCCGAAATCGAAGCGCTCAAGGCGCAGGCGGTGGCCGCGCGCTCCTACGCGCTCGCTCACCTTGGGCAGCATCGAAATGAAGGCTTCGATCTCGTGGATGATACAAGAGCGCAGGTTTACGGCGGTCTCTCGGCTGAACGCGAGATGACCAACAGGGCAATTGATGAGACGCGGGGAATCGCGGTTGTCTTCCCGAACGGGGATGGGCTGCTCACGCCGATCGAAGGGCTGTACACTGCAAATTGCGGCGGCCGCACCGAAAACAACGACGAAGTCTTCGGCGGCAAGCCGGTTCCTTATCTGCGAGCGGTCGTTTGCGCGCCTGACGGCCAGCCGTTAGCCGGACGAGACATCGTTTCCAGCCGGTCGCGGGAACCATTGTTCGGGATTGATGGTCATTCAATAAGCCGGGAGGTTGCGCTGCTCGAGGTGATCGGGTTTTCACTTCCACGTCGTGTAACAACAACCTATCTGAGCCGTTCTCCTGAGGCAGTCGAAATCAAGGGTTGGATCGAGCAGGCGTCGAGGCTCGCGCAGAGGAGCACGCCCAGCGTGCCTCCGGGCAACGGCGCTCGATTGGCTGAGTTCGCTCATCTCGTCACAACGTCGGTTTACGGAGAGGGCCGCGCAAACACGTTGATGGCCCCTGCAGACATTGATTACGTGCTCGCAGGCCTTCGGGTGCAGCAGATGCCGCGCGAGGCGCGGGCAGACGTGGCTCTGCTCCTGAAGGAGGGGATCATGCGCTTGTCTGCGGAAAGCGCGCTTGACGGCCGCGCGCCGATTACGCGGGCCCAAGCGATTGAGACTCTGGCTCGCGCGATCTCGGTCGTTCTTCAACCGGCGAATCCGGCATCTCAAACTCCGGATTCCAGGTCTCAAAGATCAAGCTTTCGCATCCCTGCCTTCAAGTCTGAGATCGCATTGCCTTCCGAGAACGGCCGATTGATCGTTGCCGCGACTCGAGAGGCGAGCGCTCGCGAGAAGAACTCACGCTACACCAGTGTCAACACCAGCGGACCCGGGAGACTCGCAGGCACGCCACAGTCCGTGACCGCTAAAAACGCATCAACCGACGCCGGTGAAAAGGGGTCTGCGACCGCGAACATAACAGCGCGGACTCAGAGTTCGCAGTCCACCTGGCTCGAGATCTCCGAAGGCGCCTGGTTGTTTCGCGACTTTGGCGGGGAGAGTCACCAGGTCGAACGTCTGAGCCTCATAGGAGGCGAGCGCATTGTGTATCATCTGAATGCTCGAGGACAAGTTGACTTTCTCGAGGCGTCAATATCAGATCGTAGTGCTTCGAGCGATCGCTATTCGAGCGTTGCCCAGTGGCAGGAGCGCATACCGGTGGAAGACTTGCGGCAGCGGCTGTCGCGCATTCGCATCAGCGTTGGACGGCTCGAGAATATCGAGCCGGTGGCATTCAGCTCCTCTAACCGCGTAACTGAGCTTGAAGTGACGGGAGATCAGGGCAGCGCGCGATTGCGGCGACCACAAATTCGGGCGGCGCTCGGGCTGAAGGAGTATTTGTTCGTAGTCGATCGGGAGATCGACGCGCGCGGGCAATTAGTGGCGTTCGTTTTCACAGGCAGAGGCTGGGGCCACGGGGTTGGAATGTGTCAGACGGGCGCCTACGGACTCGCAAAGGAGGGCTACTCGTACACCTCCATACTTCAGAAGTACTATACCGGGGTGACGCTTACCAAGATGTATTGAGAGATGTTGTTAGATTCTAAAACCCGAATCACGGCGCAACACTAATGTCATATTGTTTGCTTTGTTTTCTTCTTGCGGGCGAATCAGGGTTGGGGTATACTCGCGCCCTTGTCATAGCAAAAGGAACAAGTTACAGCGGATCGTTGATGGGCGAGTTGTGACTCGAGTGCCTGACCAGGAATACCGGAAGACCTTGTAGATCAAAGATCCATCTTGATTGATGCGCACTCATATCGACAGGCGGCCACCAAGCTACCCGGATGTCTTCCTCCGACGTCAGGCCCCCAGGTAACTCGGCAAGATTGGGTTTGATAATCTGACGGAGAGACTTCGTTTCGATCTTTCCTCCCATGGCCAGCAGGCTGGAAGAACGGCTGTGGGGTTTAAGCATTGAGGTCTGTTTTGATGGTTCGTTTGGCGTACCGTACCCTTGTTGTGCTTCTGGCTTCGACCCTCTACACATCTTCGACTAGCGCTCAGTCGCTGGATCGATCCGGCTCCTCCGCCGACGCCGGAGGTGCGTATACCCTCGTGCTGGTAGACGCTGCGTCGAAAGCGGAACTTGCGCGAGCTCGCGACTTCATTATGTCGCAAGGCGGCACGGTTGCTATCGTCCTCCCTCCTCACGCCATCATGGGATGGATACCGGCAGATGCAGACTCGAAAATTCTGGGACGATACGGCATAAGCTCAATATTCCGGTCACCTCTGGCGTCTCCGCCACCGGGGTTCAGGGATCGGGAAACGCGGCTAGCCATTAACGCCTTCAACGAAATCTCATCTGGTCGCAGCGCGAGACGAAGGTTGCGAGAGTCCAGGCAACAAAAAGGACCGGAAGCGGGGCGGCCGGGTATGATCGATTGCTCGCTTCCGCATCCGCCGATCAACAAAGATGAATTCATCCGGAATCTCCGACTGCTGGGCGCCGAAGAGTCAGTGTTGGGGATTCAATCAACCGTCACCCCGCAGTATTTTAGCAATAGCGACGTGATGGACGGCAGTGTTGCGGTGGCCGTGTTCCTGGTGGAGAGCGCCGGCGGTGTTGACCCGAATGTTTATAACTGGACTCAAACCGATCAGGATCTCGCCCGTTCGCAAGTGATCGATGGTCTGAACTGGTGGGTCGAGCAATCGCGAGCGTTCAATCTCGGTCGACCGCTGCAGTTTACGCCTATATTCTATGACGCCAGCAACCCTGCGTGTCAGGTGTCTTATGAGCCGGTGTTACGTGCCGGGAGCGACGCGTCAATATGGGTAAACCAGATAATGAGCAATTTGGGGGCGTCGGGGGGTGACGTATTCGAGCGAGTTGCTGCATTTGATCGGGTCATCAGGGATCAGAATCACGCCAACTGGGCCTACTCAATGTTCATCGCCTACAACCCCCCGCCCGCCCGGACTTCGTTTACCGATGGGCGCGGGTCGTGGGCCTATATTGGAGGGCCCCACGTAGTATCTTTATTCCACAGCTTTGGCTGGTCGCTGTCGCAAATCGCAAGCCACGAGACAGGTCACATCTTCTTCGCCTGCGATGAGTATTCTCAACCCGGATACCAGACGTGCAGTTGTACATGCGCGCCTGAGGTCAGGCCCAATGCTCTCAATGGAAACTGTCAGGAATTAGCCTGCAATCGCTCCTCCACCCAATGCATGATGCGACTGAACGAGTTGGCGATTTGCCCGTTCACAGTCGCGCAGATTGGGTGGACTTCGGCAGTCCCAAGGCCTGCCCCGTCCGCTCCAAGCGGTCTGGTCGCCAGCGCGTCCTCCCCGACCCAGGTGACTCTAGTATGGCAGGACACGTCCGGAGTTGAGGACGGGTTTCAGATTGAACGCAGGGGAGGGACGAGCGCGGAGTTCAGCCAGATCGGGGTTGTTCCTGCAAACTCGACGACTTACACCGATGCCAGCGTGCTGCCCAACACCGCCTACGCTTATCGAGTGCGAGCTTTCAACGAGACTGGAATTTCTTCGTTCACCAACGAGGCCCCGGTTATAACGCCTTCCACTCCCTCTGTGCTCACGATAGGCACATCCGAGTTGCCGGACGCAACGGCAGGGGTCGCATACAGCCGAACATTGGCGGCGATCGGAGGCAGGCCGGATTTTTCATGGTTGATTGAGAGCGGGTCTCTCCCGCCCGGTCTCTCTCTTTCTCAAGCGGGCAACATCTTAGGAACGCCCTCGACTGCCGGCACATTCAACTTCGTCGTGAAGGTGAACGACGCAAACGGCAACTCGGCCACCAAAGCGCTGTCGCTGATTGTGAGGCCGGCTGCGCCTCTCACGATCACCGTCAGCCAACTGCCGCGAGGATCAGTAGGAACGACCTACAGCCAGAACATAGGCGCTTCGGGCGGACAAACGCCCTATACCTGGGCGATTCAGTCCGGGAGCCTTCCTGAGGGATTGACGCTGAATCAAACAGGTATAATTTCGGGCACCCCGGAGCGGGCGGTAACTACAAGCTTTGTACTCAAGCTTACTGATGCTGTCAATACGAGCGTCACGTCAACTCTTTCGCTGACGATCAATCCGGCGGTCACCCTGCTGGCCATCGAAACGGAGTCATTGGCGGACGGAGTTGTAGGTCAGAGCTACTCTCAGACGCTAACGGCTGTTGGAGGCGCGTCACCGTATCGTTGGGAGTTGAAGTCCGGCAAACTGCCGGACGGACTCGCGCTGTCGGAACAGGGTGTCATCTCCGGCGTCCCCGGCACCACCGGCGAAGTTGCATTCGAGGTTCGAGCAACTGACCAAACCGGACAATCGGTCATTGCTTCGTTGTCGATCGATATCGACCCTCCGCCGGAGCTGAGCATTTTGAGTCCCGGCGCGCTTCCGGTTGCCGCGGTGGGCATTCCTTATCGGTTCGAATTCAAGGCAGCGGCCGGCACTGCGCCGTATTCATGGGTCAAGAAGAAAAAAGCAAAGTTCGGAACACTGCCTGATGGACTAACCCTTTCATCGGACGGCGTTCTGTCGGGAACACCTACGACACAGGGAGTTTCAAACTTCACCGTTATAGTGAAGGACGCGATCAACAGGCAGGCAAGAAAGCCTCTCACGCTGGAAGTGGGTCCGCCCCCGCCGCCGCTTTCAATCAGGACCGAGTCTCTTCCGCAAGCGCTGCAGGGGCTGCCGTACAATGCCGCCCTCGAAGCGTCAGGAGGCGTAGGTCCCTACACCTGGAGCATAGACAGCGGAACGCTGCCCGATGGTCTGACGGTGACCGGCAGCGGAGCAATCTCCGGGCGCCCCACCACCATCGGCTCAACTTCATTCGTCGTAAGAGTTAAGGACGCGCTCGGAACCTCGAGCACCAGATCCCTTTTCTTAATCGTAACCCCGCCCCCGCCGCCGCTTGTGATTCAGACCATCTCGTTGCCTGAAACAACGGCCGAGCGGCCCTACTCTCAGGTGTTGCAGGCCACCGGCGGTGTACCTCCATACAGTTGGAGCGTCGCGAGCGGGAGTCTGGGAACCGGTCTGAATCTCTCCGCGGGCGGAATTATTTCCGGTACGCCTGCTTCGGCGGGGACCAGCGTCTTCGTAGTGCGTGTTACCGACGCTGCCGAAGCATCAGTGACTCGAACGCTGGCAATTACCGTTAAGCCGGCCGATAAGGTCGCGCCTTTCGGCACGGTCGAAACGCCTGACTTCCGCGCTACCTTGAACAACACCGCCACTGGCAGCGGCTGGGCTCTCGACAATGTCTCAGTCACGCAGATAGACGTGCTGTTGGATGGGCAGAAGATCGGTGAGGCGATATATGGCCTGAGCCGTCCCGATATTGCGGCAGTGTGGGGAACGTTCCCGAATGCCGCGCATTCAGGATTCAGTTTCAGTTTTGATAGCACGAGGTTCACAAATGGCGAGCACACGTTGGCGGTGCGGTTGCTGGATGCGGCCGGTAACGCGACGGTGGCCGGCACTCGCTCCATCGTGTTTCAGAACCTTGTCTTCACGATAACCACCACCGACCTGCTCAGAGGAACAAGGAATCAGCCCTACAGCATGCAGCTCACTGCAGCAAACGGCCGGACTCCGTATACGTGGACATTGGTATCCGGGTCGCTGCCTTCGGGCCTTTCCCTGAATGCGTCTGGATTGATCTCGGGAACGCCAACCGTGTTCGGGGTTTTCCCGTTTGTGGTGCGCGCAACAGACTCTACCGGAGCCATCGCAATCGCAAGTTTCACCCTCACTGTCTTCTCCGACATCGAGCAGCTTCGAGTCATCAGCAGTGGTGAACTTGCACAGGGAAGCACCGGCGTTTCTTATTCCTACCAACTGCTATTCGCGGGCGGCGTCCCACCCCGCACCTGGAGCATGGAAACGGGCTCGTTACCGCCCGGTGTGATCCTCAACCCCGATACCGGTATCATCTCGGGCACCCCGACGCAAGTAGGCACGTTCACGTTTACCGTGCGGTTGACCGACGGAGCACAGACAACGGCCAGCTCACAGCCGCTGCAGATCACGATAGTTCCAGGTCCGCTCGTGATCATGACAACAGGCGATCTCACGAGGGGCTCGGTGAACGTGGCGTACTCTTTTACGCTTCAAAGGCGTGGCGGAGCTTCGCCGTACACCTGGACGATTGCAAGCGGAGCGTTGCCCGCGGGACTGCTTCTGAACGGCAGCTCGGGTGTGATCTCGGGAACCCCTACTCAAGATGGGACCTTCTCGTTCACCGTGCGGTTGACTGACGGGCAACCCGTAAGCGTTGTGTCCGGCACACTCAGAATCATCGTCGACCCCGCTCCGCCTTGATGCGGTAGCGGCTGTCTGAACGACCCAGCGTGATGACGTTGATGGAAGCCGAATGCGTATCTGAAGTGAGCATGTCTACCCCGGCCGATATCCGGCAGCTCTTTTCAACTCAGAACGTGGCGTCCCAGGCGGAGGCTATTGGCTTCGCCCCGTGAAGCCCGCGAGCATAATCGGAATCGCATCGATGTCGTCCCGCGGTGCAGGCGGAGCGGGACGGCCAGACGCGGTTCCCGCGGGGTCACGGAGCGCAGCTGCGCGTTCGGGGTTGTAATAATTGTTGAGCATGATCGAGAAGGCCAATCGCTCTCCTGCCGCCGAAGTCACATATCCCGACAGAGTATAGACGTATCGAAGTGATCCGGTTTTTGCGCGAACATTGCCCGCAGCCAGAGTTCCCTTCATCCGGTTCTGCAGAGTCCCATCCACGCCGGCAACTGGCAGGGCGTTGCGATAAGCTTCGGCCCAACGGCTCCGGCTCATGTAGCTGAGGAGCGCCACCGTCGCCCGAGGAGTAATCACGTCACGCCTCGAGAGCCCCGAGCCTTCCTCCAGGAGCACGTCTCCCTTCTTAATTCCAATCTTAGCGAGGAAGTCATTCATGAGCTCGACGCCAATCTCTTCGGTTGTCATTTCATTGCTTGCTATCTCTTCGGCAGCCGTTGCCCGCGATGCTGCAACATTGGAATTCTGCCGGCTCGGGGTTCCAACTGCCTTAACCCCCGCGTTCTCGTCAGACGTGCGGCCGGCGTTCGCACCCACTTGAAGCAACAGCAATTGAGCATAGAGGTTCTGCGAAGGCTTGAGAGTCTCGCGCACTATTTCGCCGAGAGGAATTGACTCGACCGAACCCAACTCGATCAGCTTGTTCAAATCCAGGGGTGTTACCTCCCGGTACTTCCAGTCGATAACTCGCGTACGACCAGTGACCGTTATTCCATGTTGTCCAAGGGTTTCCTTGAACAGGCTGGCAAAAAGGCCTGCCGGGTTATGCACCGCGACAGAGGTGTAGTATCCGGAGCTGTCGATAGGCAGGCGTCCGGAAACATAGATGATATTCTCACCGACCGGCCGATACACGACTATCCGGGGTTCACTCCCTTTGGGCGAGGTCTGACTTCGATTGATGAGCGTAACGAACGACGTTGGCGGGCCGGTCGTGATGCGGCAGGGCATGCCCGTGCGGTCAGAGGGTTTAACGAACAAATCCAGCGCGTTGTCGTCGATAGTTAGCGCCGACGCTTCGGCTCCGTAGTAAGCCTGGAGATCGTCCCATTCCCAACCTGATCCGAAGGGCGGTCCCGTAAAGTAGCTTTCATCGCCAACAACGTCGCCCTCGATGCGCCTCACTCCCGCATTGACCAGTTGGCTGATGAGCGGCTCGATGCCCTTATAGTAGTTGCCTCCGTTTAACCGGGCCGCCATTGTCGGATCACCTCGCCCGTAGAGGATAAGATCGGCCTTCAGGGTGCCTGACGCATCTGGTTTAGCCGCTGAGTACAGCGAAGTCTTTATTCGATAATCAATGCCCAGATTCTCGAGTGCCAGCGCGGCAGTGTAGAGCTTGGCGTTGGATGCGGGATTGAAATACTTCTCGGGATTGTGTTCGAAGATGGTCCTGCCGGTATCGAGCGAAACGATTTTCACTCCCCACGCAGCGGGAGCGAATCGGGCTTGCCCGAGATGAGCAGCGATCCGCCCGCGCAGCGAATCGAGTGTTTCAGATTGTAGAGCGCCGGTCTGCTGCCGAACGAGAGGCAGAGACTTGTTCTTTGAAGGCGATGCCGAAATGCTCAGCACTTCAAAAGCGTGCAAACAAATGAGCAAAGAAATTAATGCGGGATACCCGGAAATGCGTCTCGCTACGGACGATGTCATCGATTCTACCTCCGCAAGCAAACAGGTTGAGGCGGCTCTGAGAAGGTACAACTCTCCGCGGAGCTCTCGCAACTTCTTAGGAGCAGTCTGAAAAGCTGGGTGGGTGTTTAGCGTCTGATGGATACTTTGTTGGCGAACTTAGTATACCTTCCGGGTTCTCAGGACGCCCATTTTACGAACCGATGGCCTTTTTTTGTGGCGGAGGACGCAACCTCTATTTTCGAATGAGGGCACACCAGTTGCAATCAGATTATCACTCCGCAACATTCACTTTAGCTTTGAGGCCTACGCGCAGAATGTCAGCACCTGCGAGGATCGCCGGGTGAGTTAGTAGTAGTTTAATGGTGGTTTCGTTTGGTAAAAGAGGTTCCGCAATTGCCTGGATCCCCCACCCGGTGCTAGACTCTCCTCTACTGTTGTGAGGCGCCTACCGGGCTCAAGCAAGGGCGTAATCAAGCGCTGAAACAAGAAGACTTGAGTGAAGCGCTCAAGCGATCTTTCCAAATTGATCAATTTAACCTTCAGTGGGCACACGAACCGACCATTTACCTGAGGAGGGCAGAGTCCAAATGAATTTTTACAACCGGAACGCGAGGCCACGCCGCAGAACAATTCTGCCGGTAACGTTTCTCACCGCAGTATTTATGTCAGCGGTAGTTTTTCCTACCCGGGCGCAGTTTCAGATTCAGGCACTCCGGACCATCAACGTCGGAACTGAAGCAACCACTAAGATTTTCGGCGCGGCTGCGAATCAAAAGCTCAGTGGCAACGGAACGGCCGCGACTTTTGATGTAACTCCAGCCAACTTGCGCGCGCGCGCCATAGCTACAGGCGATGTGAATGGCGACGGCATTGCAGATATTGTTGTCGGCGCTCCGGAGGCGACATTTATCGTCACCCCGCCGGGAGAGACTCGAACCGGCGCTGGGGTCGTCTACATTGTGTTCGGGAAAACGGGGCTGTCAGGTGTGATTGATACCGGCGCCGGGCAAGCCGATTTACAAATACTGGGCGGGCACACCGGCGACAAGCTCGGATTCTCCGTGGCGGTTGGCGATGTCAACGGTGATGGCATCGATGACATTGTGATGGGAGCGACTGGCGCCGATTTCCTTGGGGCCACCCCGCGCATCGACACCGGAGCTGTGTTTGTCATTTTTGGAGCCGCAACTTTGGGGACTCCCGACTCCATCGATCTAGCCACCGCGAACGCGGCCGATGTTGCGCTCTTTGGTGTGAATTCGGGCGATCAGTTTGGGACAGCGGTGGCGGCCGCCAATGTAGGCGGACTCGTCAGCCAGAGCGATGAACAAAAAGCGGTCAAGGACATCTTTGTTGGTGCTCCCGGTAACGACGGGCCGTCCGACGCTCGAACAGATGCGGGGGCTGCCTACGCGCAATACGGAGGAACAATTCTCAACCGCGTCGCAGGCGCTACGACCGTTATTGACTTCGCAGTAACGCCCGCTAACGTAATAATTATAGGAAAGACCGGGGATGCGGTAGGCGCCTCGGTTGCAATAGGGGATGTCAACGGCGGCGGAGCGGCAGACCTGATAGTCGGAGCCCCTCTTGCTGACCGGCCGGATACTGCCGGCGTTCCTTCAGCGGTGGATACGGGAGCGGTATTCGTGGTATTCGGCGGGAGCAACCTCACGCCCGCGATGGGCACATCAAAGACATTCGACATCAACTCGACGCAGCAAAACGTATCGCTCTACGGCGCGGGTAACACGGCAACGCCGGGCACCAACGACGCCGATCACCTGGGAGTTTCCGTTGCCGCCGGCGACGTCACCGGCGACGGCATACCGGACCTCCTGGCCGGAGCTCCGGACGCCGACGGTCCCGGCGAAGGCCGCCCGGGCGCGGGCGAGGCCTATGTTCTACTCGGAGGTCCGGGTCTTAACGCGGAATTCGGATCCGAGAAGAGGATTGACCTGTTCAGCGGCAGTGCCACCGTCACAATATTGGGAGCACACTCTGGAGACCATCTTGGGTCGACCGTCGCGGCGGGCAATTACAACACCCCAGAGAATTCCGATGTCATCCCCGACCTGATTGCCGCGTCGCCCGGCGCAAGCAGCGCAACTGGGACGGTTTCAATCGTGTTCGGGGGGCCGAATCTTTTGGTGGTGTCTAGCCGCGACCTGTCTCTCAACCAGGACGATCTGCGGATAATCGGAGAAGCGAGCGGCAATGAACTGGGATGGGCAATTGCCACAGGCGACGTTAACAACAACCAGGGCGGAGAGTTAATTGTCGGCGCGCCGTTCGCCACGGCACTGACGCGCACCCAGGCTGGTATTGTCTATATATTGCCTGCCACCGCGGCGATCAATCAGCCGCCTACGGTTTTGGTCACCGCGCCGAACGGTGGCGAGACGTTGCAAGTGGGCGAAGCTTTTGACATCACATGGACTGCATCGGATCCTAACGGCGACGGTACTATTCAAAAGTTCGAAGTTAGGCTCTCAACTGACGGCGGTACCACCTTCAACACCATCATTGCTCCGAACGTCGCCGGCACGGCTCGAAAGTTCACATGGACGGTGTCGGCCGGATTCAACACTACACAAGGTCGCATTCGTGTGATCGCTATGGACGACCAGGGTGCAACCGCACAGGACGCCAGCGATGCCAATTTCACTATCGCTGACGTCGGAGTGGTGGCAAAGCTAACTTTTCCCAACGGCGGAGAGAGTTTGAAGTTCGGCCAGCAAGTCATGATTACCTGGACTGTTCCGGCCGCAGACGCGGCTAAGGTTAAAGGCTTTGACCTCTCGTTGTCGACTGATGGAGGAGAAACGTTCCCGATAAAGATCGCGCCCAGCGGTGATCCTGCCGAGCCCGCGCTCGAGGCGGCGGCGCGAACCTTCACCTGGACTGTTCCGGTCATCTGCACGACCAGAGCAAGGGTCGCAGTTGTCACCACGAGCATCTCTAATTCCAGAACCTCAGACGCAAGCGACAGCGACTTCACGATATCAGATTTTGGGCCGACGATTGATACCAGCACCATGTTTATCGTCGACGACTTCCGGCTGGTGCTCCGCACGACGGTTCCGGCCGGCGGCACCGAGGTCGTTTTCTCCCAGGGAACTCTTGTCGAAATCTCATCGGATGCGGCGGGCACGATGTTCTTCAGCTTTTCGAAACCAGACGGCAAGATCAAGAGGGAAGGCAGAAAGTACGTGAGCAAAGGAACAATCAACGGACAGGATCTCGGGGTGTTTTTCCCGAACGGCGCGACGCGATTCATTCGGATCACGAAACCAACCTGCGGGCTCACGATTCTGAAGGTGACTCGGTCGGGCGATAGCTTAATCCTGGCTGCTGCCGCCGCCGAAGATGGGCAGGTCTTGCCGCAGCGAGTCTGGCCGTAGAACGGAGAGCTCTCGACACTCAAGAAAAGGGCTTGCTTCATTTGAGGCAAGCCCTTACTTTTGCGGTCGATAATTCGTGGTAGATCGTTTGCCGGCGTTTGGCAAAGAGAGCGGTTAGTACTGGCCGCTAGTTGAGCCGCTTCGCTATCTCGCGCGCAAAGTAGGTCAGTATAATGTCGGCCCCGGCCCGCTTGATTGAAGTCAGCGTCTCCATCGCGACGCGCTCTTCATCTATCCATCCCAACCTTGCGGCTGCTTTGATCATTGCGTATTCCCCGGAAACCTGATACGCCGCGATCGGCAGATCGAATCGCTCTCGCACCGCACTAATTATGTCGAGATAAGGCAGCGCGGGCTTGACCATCAACATATCAGCGCCCTGCTGGAAATCGAGTTCAGCCTCCCGCATGGCCTCGCGCGCGTTGGCCGGGTCCATTTGATAGCCGCGACGGTCGCCGAACTGAGGCGCCGACTGCGCCGCCTCCCGAAACGGACCGTAAAACCCCGACGCATACTTCACCGCATAGGACATGATCGGAATATGCTCGAAGCCGGCTTGATCCAGTTCTTCGCGAATCGCCGCGACGAACCCATCCATCATATTTGAGGGGGCGATGATGTCAGCGCCGGCCTCGGCTTGCGAAACCGCGGTGCGAGCAAGCAACTCCAGACTCGGATCGTTGAGCACTTCGCCGTCTTTGATCACTCCGCAATGACCATGATCTGTGTACTCGCACAAGCAGTTGTCGGCGATGATCACCGCGTCCGTCACCTCACGCTTGAGAGCGCGTATTGCCCGCTGAGTGATTCCGTCTTCGGCGTAAGCTTGAGTGCCGACGGGGTCCTTCTGGTCCGGCACTCCGAAAATCATCACCGATCGCACCCCGACGCTGAACGCGCCCTCGACTTCCTTCACCAACTCATCGATCGAGAGATTGAACGCCCCGGGCATTGAGCCGATTTCGCGGCGAACCCCTTCACCTTCGCAGACAAACAGTGGATAGACGAAATCATCCGGTGACAACCTGGTTTCGCGCACAAGCGCACGGATCGTCTCAGTGCGGCGAAGCCTTCGAGGCCGCTCAATAAGTTTCATCATTCTGATTCCTTTCTAATACGATTCCGATCCGGGTTCGCCATTCTCGTCGAGGAAGAACGAGTTGGCGCAATTCAGCGAGCAAAACTTTTGACCATAGCGCGAAACCGCGCAATTCTCACACACCGGTTCAAAGCACAACACGCACTTCAATGTCCTCAAGAACTTTGAACTCTTCTTGCACCGCGAACAGGCAGTCATTTCATGAGGAGTATATCAAACCACCGGGGATCGAGGGTACTGGGGTAATAATGTGTTGCGAGGCGTCTCGCCACTAAGTCGCAAAAAACACAAAGCCGCACGAAGTACTTCTTTGTGCGGCTTTGAGTTTTAGTGTCTCCTTAGAAACGGCTAGACCGCGCACTCCGAGAGCTCAAAGCCCATAGATCGAGCTTGCTTTCGGAGAGCGGCGATTCTTCGTTGCTTGTACAGTTCTTCATAGGCGTGCAAACCTGCTTCCACATAGGGTTTACGGGTAGTGAGCATTGCATAGTAAATGCGAGCGATCTTATGGGCTGTGGCGGTTATAGCTTGTATGCGCGTGGACCGGGATCGAATGCGTCGATAGAATGCTCCCAAGGCATTTTGGCTACGGGTCAGTGAGGCTGCTGCCATTCGAAAGGCTTGGGCCGCTCGATTAGCGTTGCGTTTCGTTCTCTTACTCAGAACCTTACCTCCCGAGATCTTGGTGCCCGGACACAAGCTGAGCCAGGACGTGAAGTGCTTGACTGTTTTCCACGGCTGCATATCTACCCCTACTTCGCTTGTCAAAGTAAGCAATGTGTCAGCTCCCAACCCGGGGATGCTAAAAAGGTCTACACCGGTGAGCTTGAACATCTTTTCGCGGACATCCATATCGCCTCGGATGCGTCTGCTCGTCGGTACTGGTTTACCTCCATCATCAGGCCGCTCATCGTCAGTGACATCTGGCTGCTTTGCGAGTTGCGCGACAATGGCTTTTTCGCACTCAGCAATTTTGCACTGGTAGATCTCATACAGTTCTAAGGCTTGCTTGAGGGCGAATAGATGCTCCTCCCGAAAGTTACCTTCAAGCGACTTGGCAATCGTCTCTTTTGAGTTGCGGCAGTTCTCGTGGCGGTTCTCGGCCAATCGCTTGGGATCACGTTCCCCTGCGATGATTGCCTTTAGTATTGTCATCCCAGTTAGCCCGGTGATGTCTGACACAACATTGTGCAGAAGGACATTCATCTGCTGAAGGGCCTTCTGTATATGCTGAACGTGCATCGATCCCGCCTGCACTAGCATCTCTCTTTGCCTCATGTAACCTCGTAGCGTGCAAATCTCATCTGGCGGACGATACGCTCCAGCAAGCAACCCATATGTGTGCAGTTGCTGTATCCATTGGCAGTCCAGCACGTCTGACTTGCGCCCAGATACATTCTTAACATGACGCGCATCGACTAGCTTTACCTCAAATCCACGCTGCTCCAGAACTTCGAACAACGGTATCCAATACACACCAGTCGACTCCATCGCTACTGTCGTTACCCCACACTTCTCGAGCCAATCCCCAATCGCCTGAAGGTCAGCGGTGAACGTTCCAAACTCGCGAACCGAAACCGCGTCACGCCCTTCTGGTACCGCCACTACTTGTCGATCAGAACCTATATCGATTCCCGCTGCGTTGATATTGATATGCTGTAGGTGTTTGGGAAGCCCATTCGGGCTTTTTATCTTTCGGCTCTTCTTGCGACGCTGTGGCATCTCTCATCCTCGCTTTCTTTCTTCGATTTTGCTCACAGGCGCAGGGGAGCTTAAAGTAGCAATCTCCTTAACGGGATAAGCTCTCATTGAGCTTTCACCAATCGCATCAACGCCAACCCCTGAGACCAAACTTCGTGACGAGATTCTCCGTCATCAGTGACACCTCGGCCTTCACGACCTGTGATCCCC
>DATIFP010000055.1:0-34993 GCA_035455165.1 Blastocatellia bacterium | reverse complement strand
CGGGGTTGATCGATGAAGCTACGCTTGCTCGCGTGAGGCGCCAGATCATCGAGCCGACGCTCGAAGGAATGGCCAGCGAAGGCAATCCCTTCCGCGGTGTTCTGTACGCCGGTCTGATGCTGACTGCAGCCGGTCCACAATTGATCGAATTCAACGCGCGAATGGGTGATCCCGAGACTCAAGCGGTTTTGATGAGACTCGATAGCGACCTGGTCGAAATCTTCAACGCGGTGATCGATGGAAAAATCGGCTCGACCACAATTGACTGGAGCAACGATTCGTCAGTCTGCATTGTAGCCGCATCGGGCGGCTATCCCGGCGAGTTTGAAACGCACAAGCTCATTACGGGAGTCGACGAAGCGAACTCACTCGAAGGCGTGGTGGTTTTTCACGCGGGTACGACCCGCGACGAGCAAGGCGGCTTTTTGACTTCGGGAGGTCGGGTGTTGGGAGTCACCGCTCGCGGGGCGATCCTAAACGACGCACGCGCTCGGGCGTACGGCGCGATAGGAAAGATCGAGTTTGAAGGAATGCACTATCGCACAGACATTGCCCTCACGTGACACTACGAGGTTAGCCGTTGTTCACGATCTCCTGGACGCCGTTCAGTGGGTCTTTCGGAGTGTCTTAGCGAAGCGCCAGCAAAGCATCCACGAGCCTGTTGACCGCCGCGATGAGCGACCTGCCTGCCTGATCGAAGTTGTTGGCTGCCGCTTGACTCTCGGCTGTCTGCGCGAGCCTTGCTGAGCCCGCCAGGCTAGGATAGTAGGTCTGAAGAACCGGGTTGAGGCGAAAACTTGATTCGAGCTGCTCGAGGCCAACTCGCACGTTCTTGATGCTGTCTTTGAATTTGGTCTTTGTTTGCTCGATCTGCGCTGGGGGCATTCCGACGGAAGATTGCTCGCGGTTGCGATTAACCTGCTCAGCCGTTTCGATGCCCTTTGAGATGCCGCCGAACAAATAGAGAAACTGACTCAGTGTCTTGATCTGCGCGGCGATCTGTTGGCGGCCGGTTCGGAGCTCGGCTTGCTGCTTTTCGGCAAACGTCGTCGCAGGCACCTGCTGTCGTTGCCTGGTTCTACGCCGAGTCTGCGCCTCTGCCGAAACGGACGAGAGGAACAGACACGCGAGCGCTAAAGTGAAGGCTCTTTTCAACGTACTCCTCCTTGCTGGTAGCTTCAAATAGGCTATACCCAGGCAGGCACCGGAATCAAAGTGGCTATTGAAGCCCAACTCGCTGTAGCAAGCTTGTGAAGCGGGGATCGCGGCGGAGCAGTTCGAATCGCGGGTCAACGTTGAGGAAGACAAGGTAATCGGCGCGTTGTTCGAACGCTTTCTCGAGCCAGGCGAAGGCCTCGTCCTTGTTTCCAAGTCCGGCATAGATCAAGGCGACGTGATAAGCGGAGAAGTATCGCTGAGTGGAAAGCTGTTTGAGGTCGGCGAGAATCCTTTCTGCCTCGTCCTTCCTGCCGGCCAGCGCCAAGGTGTGAGCGAGTTCGGCTCGCATCAAAGGCGAGCCCCCCGATGCACCGACCGCCTTCTGAAACTCACTGACCGACTGATCATACTTGCCCTTCTGTGCGTAAGCCTGCCCAAGATAGCGGCGAGCAGCGAAGAAACTCGGATCAACCTCCAGCGCCTTCGTACAAGCCGCGATCGACTCGTCGTAGCCGTGCATGAAGAAGTACACGAACCCGAAGTGCGAGCGAATTATCAGCGAGGTCGAATCCAACTCGGCCGCAAGCTGCGTCTGGGCGAGCGCCTCGTCGTTGCGCCCCAAAGCCACGAGCAGGTTCGCGTACCACTGATGAGCCTGCGCCGATTTCGAGTTCAATTGGAGGGCCCTCCGAAACTCCCGCTCCGACTCGGCCCATCGCCAGTCATTTCTGAACAGCGCGTACGCCAGCGAGACGTGGGCCTCGGCAAGTGTGTCGTCGATCTCCAGAGCGCGGCGCGCTTCTGCCTTAGCCTTGGGGAACGCCTCGGTTGGAGGCCTGGCCCCGTAGGTCGCCAGCATGTTGTAGCAGTCGGCCAGCCCGGCGTGCGCCAGCGCGTAGTCCGGTTTCAGGGCTACCGCCTTCTCGAAGTAATCGATGCTCCTCGTCAACCCGTCAGTCGTTCGCTGGTTCCAATAGTTGCGCCCGGTTTCGTAGAGCTCTTCGGCATCCAGATGCTTTCGTTCTTCTTCGCCCAGCCTCAGCCCGAGTTTGTCCACGACGCCGCGCGCGAGTCGATAATCCGCCATCATCAGGTCTGAAAACTTGAGACTCTCTTGCTCGCCCCAGATTCGCGAGCGGTCCCGGGAATCGATAAGCTCGGCATTCACGGTAATGGTCTCATCGCGTTTGTTGATCCTTCCAATCATCACCGCGCTGACGCCGAGCTCGCGCCCAATTGCGCCGGCGTCCATTTGCTGTCCCTTGTATCCGACTACGGAACCGTACGAAATAACACGAAAGTTCTTGAGCTGATACAAATGATCGATGATTCCCTCGGTCATCTCGTCGCTGATCGGATCCATCTTCGGGTCGCCAGTCTGATTCACGAACGGCAGAATCGCCACTGAATCGATCCGGTGTCGGCCTCCAAAATAGAAGATCGCCGCAATCGCAATCACGGCTACGGACAACGCTGAGAAAGAAGCTTTCTTGTGCCGCTTGATCTCGCTGATAAGGTACTCGGCGCTCGAGGTCGTTCGAATAGTCGGGGTCGAGCCGGCGACAACCGTCTCGCCGATCACCGGAGAGGAGTCATTGATTCGTGCACCGCTGGCCGCTTCCGACACCCACTCGTGCGGGGAAGAGTCTTCAAGTTCGGCCTGGACCTCGAGACGATGCTTGAGCCGCTTCAAGTCGATCAGCATGTCCTTGATCGACTGATAGCGCTCTTCACGGTCCTTTGCCAGCGATTTGCTGACTATTCGCTCCATCTCGGCGGGTACTTCGGGTGCGAACCTGGCGAGCGGCATCGGCCTCTTGGACAGGATGCTGGTTATCACGTCGCCGAAGCTTGCTCCGTCGAACGGCACCCGGCCGGAGATCATCTCGTACATCACGACCCCGAAGCTGAAGATATCGGTCCGCGCGTCCACCGGCGCGCCGCGAGCTTGCTCCGGAGACATATAGCTGATGGTTCCCATCACGACTCCGGGATCGGTATCCATGACTTTCTTGGTCAGGGCGGTCGGATCGTAATTCGACACTCCGGTGCTGGCTGCGCTCTCGGTCAGCTTGGCGAGCCCGAAGTCCAGCACTTTTACAACACCGTCCGGGCGCACCATGATGTTCTCAGGTTTGATATCTCGATGCGTGATTCCCGCCGCGTGCGCCGCGGATAGAGCGCTTGCCACCTGGATCGCAATGTCGCAGATGTCCGCGGTGGTCATTCGGTGAGAAACGATCCGATGACGAAGCGTTTCGCCTTCGATGAATTCGGTTGAGATAAAATGAACGGCCTCGACTTCGCCGATGTCAAAGATCGTGATCAGGTTTGGATGATTGAGCGCGGATGCGGCTCGCGCCTCTTGCTGGAAGCGTCGCACGCGTTCTTCGTCTCGGGTGAAATCGGCGGACAGGAACTTGAGGGCGATCTTCCGGCCCAGCCGCGTGTCGCGGGCGAGATATACTTCGCCCATCCCGCCAGCCCCAAGCGAGCTGATGACCTTGTATGGACCGATGTTAGTACCGGGATTAATTGCCAAACCTGAGCGCTCCGTCCTTAGCGATACAACTTCTTTGCTTCCTCAAACAGCCCGTGTTCACGCGCAGAGCTTATCATTCGAACTCCGAGCTTTCAACAAATCAACACTCACAGATGATCAATTCATAGGTTGAGTATCCCTAGTATCGTAAGGTATCGTAAAGACCTCTTGACTTTGAGAACGGGTCACGAGCAAAATTTGCCCGGTAGTACTGCAATGTCCAACTGCAGTGTCTGGAGTGCTGCAGTTTTGATCCAAACGGTTTTCACTAGCTATCGAAGTGGAGTAATCCAGCATCGCAACTCAATGAACATGACGAGTTGAGTAGTGCATCAAGCATCAGCCCCGTGTCACCCGATCCTAGAGACGATTGCAAGAGAAAACAGCGCCTCCCACACGGCCGTTTCCTTGCTTTTTCTTTCCGCACATACCAGACGTGGAAAACTCGGAGGACCCGACATGAAGAACTATTGCAGTTGGTGTCACCAGGCCGATGAACCTCTCTCCTTGCCGAGCCAACCGTCAACGCAAGACATCACCAAATCCCCGACTTGCCCCCAGTGCCATCGCGCGATCACTTTGATAACTATTCGAAGAGCTTGCGAGATTGTTAACAAGAGCAAAAGGACCATGTACCAATGGATGGGGAACGGTCTGGTTAGTACTCTTCGCACCAGCAGCGGCACTTCTCTTGTGTGCTTGAGTTCCTTGTTCTCTCCGTCTGACGAAGAAGCCCATCAGCACCTTCGAGAAAGGCGCGGTGCTCTGGAAAAAAGCGTGCGAAAACGTGCAGTTTCCTGAAGTCTGGGAAATTGACTCTGCGTAGCGTCCCGAAGTATATTCGGCAGGCGTTCAAACAACAAATTCTTTACTTTCCTTGATTCAAGTCATTATCTGTCTGCCGTCTGTTGTGGTGAAGGCACTGCGAGCTGCGAATTCAGAATAACGACGCCTAGTCCGGGTCTATCCAGCGGTTAATAACGTTTGATTGTTGGAGGTTGAAACATGTTCGGCTCCGGAAATATCGGGAATCGGAATCATCTCGGCCTGAAAAGGACGATCCCTTCTTTACTGGCCTGCGCCGTGTTCGCCTTCACGGCCTCAGGGCTCCTTGATGGAATGACAGTACGAGGGCAGGAGTGCTATCCGCCTCCTCCTCCCCCCTGCCTCCCCGAGCCCTGCGGGGGCGGGCCTTCATGGACAACCAGTTGTTGGTGGGACGAGAGTATCTGCGCGTGTGAATGTAGTCCCATAATCATCGACGTAGCTGGGAACGGGTTCAGTCTCACGAATATAAATGGCGGTGTTAACTTCGACCTCAACAGCGATGGCACAGCGGAACGTATGGCATGGACTGCTACTGGCTCTGACGAGGCTTTCCTCGCGCTTGACCGCAACGGCAACGGCACCATAGACGACGGTACCGAGTTATTCGGCAGCTTCACACCCCAGCCGGCTTCAGCGCAGCCGAACGGCTTCATCGCGCTGGCTGAATACGATAAGCCCGAGAACGGCGGTAACGGTGACGGTGTAATAGATAACCGAGACGCGGTTTTTTCTTCGCTTCGTTTATGGCAGGACAGTAATCACAACGGCATGTCGGATACACGTGAGATGCGCACGCTGGCATCGCTCTACGTTGAATCGATCGATCTCAAGTACGAGGAATCCAGGCGCCGCGACCAGTATGGCAACTGGTTTCGATACAGGTCCAAGGTGGAAGATGCACAACATTCACACATTGGACGATGGGCATGGGACGTCTTCCTAGCGGCAGCACGATGAATGATGCAAGCTCGTTACGACGAGGGAGAGAGCAAACGAATGGAAAGCTTCGTGCGATTGATAACCCAGGAGCACGCAATCGTGTTCGCGAGAACATTTGTAGGTCTCGTACTTCTCGCCGCTGGCGTTGCAAAGCTTTCGAAGCTAGGCGACTTTGTCGGGGTTGTCCGAAATTACAGATTGTTGCCTGAGATTACAGTCCCCTTCGTAGGACGAGCGCTTCCGGCTGTCGAGGCCATCGTGGCGATTGGTTTGTTGTTTGGGATTTTGGTTGGATGGCTGGCATTGGCAGCGGTGGGACTGTTTCTGCTATTCGGCAGTGCGGTAGCAATCAACCTTTTGCGAGGGCGGCGGGACATTTCGTGTGGCTGCTTTTGGCCACAGCCGAATCATCATTTGACTTGGGGCCTGGTCACACGGAATGCGGGGCTCGCTGGCTTAGCCGTCTCGGTGTGGTTGATCGAACCCCTAGTGGACAGAGTGGGGCAGCTTCCAATCGTGGAGACCGTTGCAACAATGTTTATAGCGGGTGCCGTTCTGGCTTCCTTATTGCTGTGGGGTATGATCATAAGACTTTGGGGACAGCCCGAGGGGGCGCAATAGTGCTCAGTTAAGAATTGAATGGTATCGAGGACTCGACTTTGGAGGCCAGGAGAGATAGCTAAGAAGATTGTAATCGAGGAAGATTTATGAATGGCGTCTGGCTCGTATCGTACTTGGCATTATGGTTAGTGGTCGCTCTTCTGCTGCTTGCAGTGTTTGCGCTGGCACGTCAGGTTGGGCTGCTCCACCGGCGGATGGGTCCAGCAGTCGCCCGCACCGAAAACGAGGGGCCTTCGATCGGTGAAACAATTCAAAAAGTAAAGGTAGTCAATTTTGAAGGTCGCGAGATGACCGTCGGTGGCGATCGAACACTGCCGACGCTGTTTGTTTTCTTGTCTGCTACGTGCCCCACCTGCCTAGAACTGGCTCCGGCCTTAAGGTCTATTTGGAAGAGTGATCGTAATAGTCTAGAACTCGTAATGGTGACAGTCGACAGCGACGCGCACGTTAATCGGAATTTTATTGCGCGCAACAAGCTTTGGGGTATCCCGCTGGTCGTCTCCCAAAGCCTAGCCCTTCAGCTGGGAGTATTCTCGCCGCCCTACGGCGTCCTGATCGACGCGCAAGGTTTGGTGTTAGCAAAAGGGGTAGTGAATCACCTCGAGCACCTCGAAAGCTTGATCGACGCAGCTCGCTTAGGCTATCCGACAATGGAGAGTTGGCGTGAGGCTCAGCGCTCAGACAATGCACCAGTTACTCTCGAAAAGTCGCCAGATACCCAACACGCGAATTAGAGATGTGCGTAATGTGTAGGAAGCTGCCCGGCGGCATCGGAGAATAGATATGAGTCAAAGAAACCAGAATGAGAGCAAGCTGGATATTGTTGCCGCCAATCTGCTGGACACCTTCGCCCAGCAGATGTCACGTCGTGGGGTAATCGCGCGCATTGGAAAATTCACGCTGGGCGTAATGGGGTTGTCGCTTGTCCCGAGCCTGCCTTTAGATCGAACTTTTGTCGTGGAGTCTAGTGGTGGCTCGGGGTGCCTTGGAAACTGGAAATTATGTGGAATGTGCGGGTTTTATTGCGCCCGTAGGACAAGCTGCTGCGGTGGGGGTACAGGCGGGGACCTCTTCATATGCCCGGGTTGCACGTCACGAGAACAGTCTTGGGGGAAGTGCTGTACCGATCCTTGCGACTCGACGAATAGAAGACTGATATTCTACTATGATTGTTGCGCTGTCCCCGGTCCAAACGACAATTCTGCCGGCTGTACAAGTGATGATCCCCAATGCAGGAGCGGCTGCCCAAGAGACATCTATTGCCTAAACACCCACGTGTACCGCTGTACCGTCACACAGGATATGGGTCCTTGCTAATGGATGATTCTAGTTAGGCCTTGTTCTATGAACAACCACGAAATGATCGGTGTTCTTGAGGTGATTGGGAGCCACCAGGTGGTCCTGCCCAGCGCGACGAGGCGGCTGGGGCTCCTGGCGTTCGTTTGCGTTCTGGGAATATTGGCCGCTTTTGCATTTCCAGCTTTCGCGGGATACCTCAACGCTCTACTAGTTGTTCTTCTGCTCGCCTTGTTGGCCGGGATGTCGGCGTTATGGTCTCCCTGAGGACTATCGATGGTGGGAACCATCCTCCCCATCGTGTATGGGGACCGACAGCAAGGAAAACGTCCAGTGTCTTTGTGGCTTCACACTTTGGGGTATGTTATCGGTGGTGCTGCCGTCGGCGGTATGTTTGGAGTAATCGGAGCCGCTCTACCGGTGCATAGATTACACATTGAGCGCGGGTTAGTAGCACTGTTGGTTACTGGAAGTATCTGTCTCTTGTACAGCCTGCGCGAATTGCATTTGGTAGATATACCGACACCTCAATTTTACCGGCAGGTGCCGGAAACCTGGCGCTTTCACTTTCAGCCCAAAGTCGCAGCACTGTTATACGGGCTGGGACTGGGCGTTGGCTTGGCAACACGCATACCGGTTAGCACTTTCTACGCGGTCGTACTCTGGGCGGTGCTCGTTGGTAGCCCGCCTCTGGGAATGCTGGGGATGGCTATATTCGGCTTTGGTCGGGCGCTGCCTCTGCTGTGCGCGGTGCCGTTTCTCGATGACAGTGAGGCGGCTGTTCGCTTCCAGTCCCTCAACCGTTTGAAGCCCGCAGTACAGGTTTTGAACGGCATCGCTCTTGGCTTTGCCGGGCCTTGCTTACTGGCTGTTGCGCTAATGCGCCATTAGTCGGACCGGCACGAAAATAACTGCTTAGCCGAACTAGCAAGATAAGGTGCTAGGCTGAAGTCATCCTACTTTTCCCTGCGATTCACCTTTTTACGTCTGGCAAAGGTTGTGCTTGGGAAGACAGGAGGCAAGAATGAAATACGTGGCTAGAACCATCAGAGTCTTCACAGGTCCGCATACGGATCCAACGCACAGAATTCAAAGGGACTTGGCCCTTGGGGTCGTCGCTGCGCTCTTGCTAGCCGGTACCGCCATTCTCGCGGCTAGTCAGCAGACCGGTGGAGGTCTGCCGACCCGACCTCAGACCAGTCAAAAAGAAGGCCTGCGGCAAGGAACTCCTGATGGCCGACTACAATCAGGCTGGCTTTACGTGTTGGACCCGAACAATATGGCGTATGAATCTCAGGTTCTCGTTCTGGACACTGTACAAGAGCGCGTCGTAAGAACGTTTAAGGCAGGGCAGGGTCCGGACATCGTGATCTCATCCGATGGAACGCGGCTTTATCTCGCTTCCACTCTGCGGAATCGTAAAGGCCAGTTTAAACATAGCGTGCTCCAAGTGATAGACACTGGCACCGGCACGGTTCTAAAGACCGTGGAGAATCCAGATTACCCCATATCTACAGTCCGGGAGTACTCGTCACGAATGGCGATTTCTGACGATGGACGATGGGTCTATGTCTTAAGGAACCGCAACACAGCAGATGAGGTATTCAACTATCTAGCAACGTTCGACACTACGCAAGGACGGTTTCTGCCCGAAACGGCGTCCTTAGCCCACTGCGGCGTTGGCAGCATACTGGCTTTACCAGATGGTCGGCGACTAAACGTTGTGTGCCATGGCACCAACGATGTCCGATTTCTGGATTTGACCGAGACCGGTGCGCCGTCAGTCAACACTGACGCAGACAACCGCCCGGCAAACCCACCGAAGCTATCGCTAGCTCAAGGGTTGAGTGGCGTGACGATGCACAGTCGGGGAATCGTTCTGGGATTCTCGTCCCCCAACCGAAGCGAATTTGCAGTAATAATGGGAGATGGTCGCTTCTTCAAGGTTGATAGGCAATCGAGGACCATTATCCTCGCCGACGCGATTGATAGCAAGGCAAGGAAAATAGTTAGCACTACAGCGAAGACAGCCTCCTCCGCAGATGACTGGCTGGCCGATGGTTGGATACGATATCAGGATCCCGTTGTCTCCGGCGACGGCATGAGGGTGTATCTAGGGATCAGTCGGCTTGTCCACATGAGCCAAGGCGTCGACTATTTCGATAGGGTCGTGGTGCTCGACAGTCGAACGCTTGAGCGCCTGGATACAATAAAGCTCCCGCGCCTTTCGAATAGTGTGACCATTAGCAGCGACGGGCGCCGACTCTATGCAATCAGTCCCGATCAAGCAACCATAACGACCCTTGACACCGTCACCCGCGAGATTCGAACGATCTACGGTATTGGGACAAGTCCCATCCGGGCCATCGTTGCGCCCTAAGCAGAAACGGCCGCCGTACTATAGAGGAATCATATTCGGTCAACGAATCGATCCACTGAGCATTCGAATTTGGATTAATTAGGCTGTGCCGTCACTTCGCGTCCAGGATTCCTCCTCTCACCCACGCTCGAAACCGCCATAAAAGCAGCAGATGGACCTTCTTGTACCCGCTACTTCATCACCTCCTGCCCCAATCTTGTGCATGATTCTTGGTAGTGTCCTATACACAAGATAGGACACTAAATGATTCTTCGTGGGTCACGCATATGTGATTATAGTATGGTCACCAGTATCTCATTCAGGTTTGTTCGTACATAATCCGAAGGTATGCGAATCCCCCGGGAGCTTCGTATCAGCCATCACGCAAGCATCTGGATCGCGGTCGTCGACGAAATAAAACTGCTTCCCCCTCAGTTCGTACGCTCGACGACTTCAAACTGCGGTAACTCTGGTTGGCTCCGGTACATTTTTAGGAATTTAAGTACATGACAAACCTCCTTGGCTTCCGAGCCAAGGCGCCGTTGGCTCGAGAAGCACAAACTCCTCTCCGTTTGTAGGGCAAAAGCCATGCCTCCTTTATTTCTCGGGGAAGTGGACAATCATAATCTTCATCTGGGATAATTCGGAATTTCGATGGGGCGGGCAAATCCCGACTGTGGAGTCAACTGATGAAGGATCGCGTCCAAACCGACAACGCGCCTAAAGCGATCGGGCCGTACTCTCAGGCGATCAAAGCAAACGGAATGATCTTCGCTTCGGGTCAGATACCTCTCGACCCGGCGACGATGCAGATTGTCGAAGGCGGAATTCGCGAGCAAACCGAGCGAGTGATGAACAACCTGAGCGCGGTGCTTCAGGCGGCCGGCAGCTCATTGGACCGCGTGGTGAAGACGACGGTATTTCTCGCGGATTTGAATGATTTCGTCGAGATGAACGAGACCTACGGGCGATTCTTTGACCAGGCTCCGCCGGCAAGGTCGACGGTTCAGGTCTCGCGTTTGCCTCGCGACGTGCGGGTTGAGATCGACGTGATCGCGTTGGAAGGTCGTTAGGACTTAGTCATTGTTCGCGCAGACTTAACCAGTGACAATGACTATGCGGCTTTGACAACTTTCCCGGCCTTGAGGCATCTCGTGCAGACGCGGATGCGCTGTGCGCGGCCGCTAATGAGCGCCCGGACGGCTTGAAGATTTGGATTGAACCGGCGGTTGGTTCGATTGTTTGCGTGGCTCACTCGGTGACCGAATTGAGGCCCCTTGCCGCAGACCTCACAACGTTTAGACATTGCTTGCGCACCTCCGATGGGAATATTGCGGTTAAAACAAAACGACAGTGTAGCACGGGCGGTTCCGCGTTCGTCAAACGAATTTGTCCGGCAAGCTTCAGCTTGTCGCTGGTTCCTTAAGGTGCCGCTTTCGATAACCAACGACAAACTGAAGTTTGTCGAACTAAGGAGCAGAATCGTGTTTCGTTCCCTCAGACCAATCAGCTTAGTTATCTTCTCTTCGTTGTTGCTCGCTGCCTGCAAGGACTCGGCCGACAAGTCGGGCATGGAAGCGGCCGCCAGAGTCGGTTCACGCGAGATCACGTTAAAACAGGTCGACAGCACAATCAAACAGCAGCTCGATGCGGGCGGCGGCAACGCCTCGATGACTCCCGCCGAACTCGTGGCGGCCCGGCTCAGCGTGCTCGATAACCTGATTCAGGAAGAAGCGTTGTTTCAAAAGGCTCAAAAGGACAGCCTCGTCCCGGATGACGCCAAGGTCAATCAGGAAGTTCAAAAGCGCAAGCAGGACGCCCAGGTGACCGAGGAGCAGTACCAGAGCCAGATCAAGCAGGCGGGCTTCACCGAAGACGAGGTTCGTGACAAGATTCGTCGCGAGCTCGCCATCAACGCGCTGCGCGAGCGCGAACGAACTCGCGTCAGCGCGCCCACCGATGCCGACATCGAAAAATACTACAGCGACCACAAGAGCGAATTTGTTGCCGAGCGCGGCGCAGATATCTCGATGATCGTGGTGACTCCCGCCAATAACGGCGGCGAAGCCGGAGCCGAGCAGAAGATCAGGGGCGTTTACGAACAATTGCGCGCTAATTCGGACTTCGCAACAGTG
Source organism: Blastocatellia bacterium (assembly GCA_035455165.1). Taxonomy (GTDB): domain Bacteria; phylum Acidobacteriota; class Blastocatellia; order UBA7656; family UBA7656; genus Onstottus_A. The sequence continues at coordinate 23,115 of DATIFP010000055.1, read as the reverse complement.
GCCGCGCAGAAGTCTGAGGATCAGGCGTCCGCGCTCAGGGGCGGCCGTTTGGGATTCGCCTCCGAGGCGCAGTTAAGGCAAACGTTTGCAAGCCGCCCGGACGTTCCGGCAAAGCTCATGGCGATGACCGACGGGCAATACACAGAGCCCGTCAGGGACAATTTGTCGCTCGCGTGGTACATATTCAAGCTCAATCGAAAACAGGAACAGCCTCAGAACCTCACGCTCGATGTTGTTCGCACGGACATCATCAACACTATCACTCAACAGCGCCAGCAGGTCCTGTTGAACGCGCTCGTGATGGTGACCCTGGCAGAGACAAGCATCAAGAACTATCTGGCTGAACGGATCGTTCAGAATCCGCAAACAATTGTCGAGATGCGACCGTCTCAATTGCTGCAGGAGGCCGGCTCCAAAAATCAGCCTCAGCCGCAACCGCGCTTTGAAAATGAGAACAAGCCGGCTTCGGGTCCGTCCAACACGGCGAAACCGGCCACTGCCAACGCAAACAGTCGATAGCCGGTCAACCGGAGCGAGGAGCCGAAGAGCGGAGCCGTTCGCGCGTTTTCTGCTCCTCACTCCCGCTCCGCGCCTCCCCCGATGCTCTTCCGCCTAAACGACGTCTTCAAATCCTACGGCGCTTCCGACGTTCTGCGGGGCGTCACCTTCCAAATAAACCCGCGCGAACGAGTCGGGTTGGTAGGCCGTAACGGCGCCGGGAAGACGACGATCTTTCGTCTCGTCACCGGGCAAGAGGAAGCGGATCGCGGCGAGGTTGCGCTGCTTCGAGGCCTTCGATTAGGTCTACTCGAACAGCAGCCAACATTTTCCGGCGAGCTCAGCGTTCGCGACCAGGCGCTTTCGGTGTTCACCAGCATGCGCACGATGGAAGAAGAGATGAGCCGTCTGGAGCACGCGATGGCGGAGGCTGCCGGGGCCGCGCTCGACGAAGCGATGCACAGTTATAGCGACTTGCGGCACGCATATGAGGTCGCCGGCGGCTTCAGCTATCACGCAAAGGCGGAATCTGTGCTGGTTGGGCTTGGCTTCAAGGACGATGAGCTAACAAATCCCGCCGAACAACTCAGCGGCGGACAGAAGGCCCGTCTTGCGCTTGCGAAGCTGCTTCTCTCAGAGCCCGACGTCTTGCTGCTGGACGAGCCCACCAATCACCTCGACGTGAACGCCGTCGAATGGCTCGAGGATTTTCTGTCGGAATACCGGTCTGCATTCGTGATCATCTCGCACGACAGATTCCTGCTTGACCGGACGGTGACCAGAATAATCGAGGTGGACAACGGGCGAACAGAGGTTTACACGGGCAACTACACCGCGTACACGAAGCAGCGCGAAGAAAGACGCCTCGCGCAACTACGAGAATACGAAGAGCAGCAAGAGATGATCGCTCGCACCGAGGAATTCATCCGCCGAAACATTGCCGGCCAGAAGACCAAGCAGGCGAAATCGCGGCGGAATAAGCTCGAGCGCCTCTCGCGGGTCGAATCTGTGCGCGATGAGAAGGTGGGCGACTTCAGACTTCAAAGCGTCGCTCGCGCGGGGGACAATGTCCTCGTGTCCGCGGACCTCGCCGTGGGTTACGGCACAAACACCCTCGCTCGCGGTATCTCTCTTTTGCTGCGGCGCGGAGAGCGGCTGGGAATAATCGGTCCGAACGGTTCAGGCAAAACCACTTTCTTGAAGACAATCCTTGGCGAGCTCGAGCCCCTTGATGGCGGTCTCACCTGGGGCGCAAACATTGAAATCGAATACTTCGATCAGGAACTCTCGACCCTCGATCCGAATTCGACAGTGATCGAAGAGATCGCCTCGGTCGCTCCGGCCACGCCTCCCGGTCAGCTGCGCAGCTATCTCGCAAAGTTTCTGTTCACCGGCGAGGACATCTTCAAACCGGTGGCCGTATTGTCGGGGGGCGAGCAAAGCAGACTGGCGCTTGCGAAGCTAATTTACAGCCGGGCAAACGTCCTCGTGATGGACGAGCCGACGAACCATTTGGACATCCCTTCTCGCGAAGCGCTCGAGCGCGCCCTTGGGGAATACTCTGGCACAGTCATCATGGTCTCGCACGACCGATACTTCCTCGACAAGCTTGCTACTGAGATTCTGCATTTTGAGAACGGCCGCGCGACTTATCACGCCGGCAGCTACTCCGATTTCTACGCGGTGCACCACGTCAGACAATCGGTAAGCGAGGAGTCGGCGCCGAAGAAACGCGGGTCTGTGAAAGCGCCGAAGCGCCAAAAGTCCGAGAAGCAGCAACGGCGGCCGGTAGAAGAGATCGAGCGACAGATCGCGGCGCTCGAGGAGGAGCTGGCAGCGCTTTCTAGGAGTCTCTCCAATCCGTCTTCAGAATGGCGCCCGGAACAGTACGCTCATATAGGGAGCCGCCAACAGGAGATTGCCCGGTCGTTGGAGGCTCTTTATATCGAATGGCAACAGGCCGCCGTGGCAGAATCAGAAAAATCGAGCGCCAAGCAGCGCTAGCGGCGGATTTAGGCCCTACTGTCGCAATCCGAAACGAACGCGATGGCGGCGGCAGTTTTCCCCGGCTGAGGAATACCGCGCTGGCGATATGTTCGTTGAGGCGCCAGGACCGGAGCGGACCTACATGAACTCCTGCATCAAGCCGTCAAACGTCTCACGCCGGAGGCCGAGCTTATGACGGACCAAAGGACCCTGCTTGAAAGCGGGCTCGCTGTCTTCATACGTCGGCAGCTCGGCTTTGTGGAACAAGCCGATTGGAATCCGGTCACCCCATTCGAATGACTTCTGAACCGCGGCTTCCGCGTCTGACTGATCATAACCTGCATCGTCTTCGAGCTTGTACACACGTTCCTTGAACCACGGATAGGTGTTCAATTTGTTGTATGTGACGCACGGGCTGAAAACGTCTATGAGCGAAAAGCCCTTGTGCGCAATGCCGCCCGCGATGAGGTTCGCCATATGATCGGGCACCCCCGAGAACCCGCGCGCCACGTATGTAGCACCGGACACCAGCGCGAGGGCGATCGGGTTGATCGGCATCTCGACGTTGCCGCGCGGCGTCGATTTGGTGCGCATGTCTTTCATCGTCGTCGGCGACGCCTGACCGGTGGTGAGCCCGTAGATCTGATTGTTCATCACAATGTAGGTGATATCGATATTGCGCCGCATCGCGTGAATAAAGTGACCGATGCCGATCCCATAACCATCGCCGTCGCCTCCGGTGATTACAACATTGAGATCGTGGTTGGCGAGCTTGATTCCCTCGGCAACGGCTACCGCGCGCCCGTGAAGGCTGTGGACTCCATAGGTGTGAATGAACCCCGGGAGGTTCGACGAGCAGCCAATGCCTGAGATCACAATCAGGTCATTCGATTTGATTCCGAGCTTACCCGCGGCCACCTTGAGCGCTTTCAACACGCCGAAGTCGCCGCAGCCCGGACACCAATCGGGATCGACAATGCTCTCGTATGTCTGAATCGGTAGCTCAATAACCGTCGCCATAAATCCTCCGAGGTAAGGTTTGTAGTACCGCCTTAAGTTAGGCGGAAGTTCTGACGCACCCAATTACTTCCGCCTATCCTACAGGCCGCCACGAATAGGTCGAGCCGGTTTCAATTCCAATCAGAAGATCGCCGCGCTTCTCTCCCGAGTCGCGCGAAACAACCTCGACGCTCCATACGGCCTCGTCGAACCCATTGCGCTGGTGCTTGCTGATCCGGCCCGGCCGGAACGCGTCGTTCAGCCGGCTGCGAATATAGTGATACGCCATGTCGCGTGCCTCATCCATCGTCAACTCCCTGCTTCGCGTGTTGCCCTCGAGGATCGCTTTGACCTCATCGACAATTTGGCGGGGCTCGAACGGCTCGCAGTCGTACTTGAGAATGTGATCGCTAACCGAGAATCCCGTCTCGGCCCTGAGATGGCGCGCGAACTGGCCGGTGTAGTTCCCCTCCACGCAAACCGTCCTCTTCGAGCGCTGAAGAATCTCTGTAGCCTCGCGTGCGTGAAACGGCACCAGGTATTTGAACTGAAGTTGATTCGCTCGAATTCCTTCGCCGGCAAGCTGGGCGATCGCTTCGTGAATCACGCCCTTGGTGGATCCCCACCCGATCAATGTCACATCGGCGTCGGCCGGCCCCTCGAGCACAGGCGGTTCCAGCTCGCGAAGCAATCCCTCCATCTTCCTCATTCGCTTCTCTTGAACCTTGCGGCGAACCGCTGAGGTCGTGAAGACATCGCTGATCAGAATACCCTCTTCGTCGTGATCGTCGGTCGCGGCGACGTAGACGGTATTCTCAGTTCCCGGCAACGCTCGGGGTGAGACCCCGCTTCGAGTGAACTCGTAGCGCTTATATGGACCGTTTGTCGCGGGCCATTCGCTTACTATCTCGCCGCGCTCGATTGGAACATCGTTGGTCAACGCATCGGGTTCGATCGTCTCCGGATGCTCCGACAACAGCAGGTCACTGATTATCGTCACGGGCAATTGGTACTTCTCCGCCAGGTTGTGCGCTTCGACCGCCGAGTAGAAGCAGTCCGTGGTGTCAGTCGGAGCGATGATCGCCCTCGGATAGTCGCCCTGCGAAGCGCCAAACACCTGATTCAGATCCCCCTGTTCGGTCTTCGTCGGCACTCCTGTGGAAGGCCCACCGCGTTGCACCTCCACGATGACAACGGGAGCCTCGATCATTCCCGCCATGCCTATTGCCTCGGTCATAAGAGCAAAGCCGCCACCCGACGTTGCGCACATTGCTCGCACGCCGGCGTGACCCGCTCCAATCGCCATATTCGCGACCGCCAACTCGTCCTCGCACTGTTTGACCACTACTCCGCACTGATCGGCGTGATTTGCCATCCAATGCAAGATCGAAGAAGCCGGCGTCATCGGGTACGCCGAGTAGAACTTGCACCCGGCGGCTACCGCTCCGATCGCGATCGCCTCGTTGCCGGTTATGAACGGCCGCCCGATGCGCGTGAAATCCCAGTCATATCCCAGCGGAACGAACTTCTCCCTTGCGTGATCGTAACCCGCTCGCGCGATGCCGGCGTTCTGATCGATTACTGCCTGCCCCTTGTGCTTGAACGTATCTTCCAACACCGCGACGGCGGTATCGAACTCGAGACCCGCGAGAAACATCAGAGCGCCAAGCGCAACCGTGTTTTGCATAACCGGCTGAACTTTCCCGAATGGCTTGGTCAGCGCAGCCATCGGCATTGGAACGGGCAACACATTGTCTCTCAGGAGCGCCGGATCGAGTTTGAGCTTGTCGGAGTTGTAGATCACCGCGCCGCCCGAGCCGACCTCGGGCGCGTGACGCTCGATCGAATCCTGATTCAGCGCGATCAGCACGTTCAACTCGTCGCCGTGCGAGTGGACTTTCTGTTCGGCGACTCGCACGCGCAGCCAGATATGTCCGCCCCGAATCACCGATTGATAGCTGTTATAGGCATACACGTAGAGCCCGAGCCGAGCTACGGTCTTGGCGAGCGTGTCTCCGGATTTGTCCAGACCGTCGCCCGCGGCGCCTCCGATTCCGATTGTTATTTCACGCATGGCAAGAATCTCCGATTCGATCCCGTGCGGCGCAGGTTGTCGTCTGCGTCGGTCTTCTCTTTCGCCTTAGGAGTTAGTTCGCTGCGAACCGCGTCTTTTTCTGGCGGGATTCTATCACCGCGTCAATAGCGGAGGAAGGTTGAAGGGCGATGTTTTGCGAGCGTGATCGAATAGTCGCTGTCAGAGAATATGCGCTGGGGAGCTTATGTCCAGCTCCGTCGCGGGTTGGGAGTGGGTGTTAGCGTGTGGGGAGATGGTACTCTTGCCACGAAGACACTAAGCCACGAAGCTGCGCAAGGGCATTCCCCGATCTTCGTGTCCTGGTGCCTTTGTGGCGAGCTCTTTATTTGTCCACGACTACCCGCTCTCGATGATCGGTCGACCAGCGATCGGCTACAAATCACAGGGGCTTGCTAATAAAGATCAAGTTTGATTTCTTGCCGTTCGCATTAACCACTTGTAATTGAACCACCTGACCCGGCGCAATACGTTTCGCACCCTTCTTTGCTATCAAAACCTCGCTTGGATCCAAATCACCGTTTCTCGTCTTCGTTTGTTCATCATTGATCCGCAACTTTGCGCCGTTGTCAAAGTTCTGACCGTTTATGATCAACTGCTTTCCGCTTATCAGTGCCTGAAGCAGGACAGGCCCGTCGGAACTCACATCCGGATCGATCCTCGCAAAGAAGAGGTCTCGCCCGCCACTGTTTGCGCCTCGCAGCGACGAGAAAGTCAGGAAATCCACTGAGTCGGTGAATCCGGCTACGAACAGATGGCCGTCGGGATCGATCCCGACGCCGTTTGCCACGTCGTCCGCACTGCCGCCAAGGTAGGTCGAGAAATTGATGTCGCTACTGGCAGTCAATCGCGCGACAAACGCGTCTGACTGACCCCCTTTGAAAATTCTTTGAATTGGGTTGACAGTCGGCAATCCCGGCCCTGCGCTGCCTGCAATCACCGCAACGCCTGCAGCGTTCACCGCAATTGCATTTGCGGACTCGTCTCCGAAATCGCCGCCGACAAACCTGAGGTAGATGATCGCCGACGCAGCCGGGTTGAGCTTGGCAACGAAAGCATCCGTTGTTGCGGTCGCGGGACGAGTCGACGTTGAACCGGTGAAGCCGGTTGATTTCGTGCGGCCCGTAACGTAGATGTTCCCAGGCTGGTCGAGCGCGACCGCGATCGCTGAATCGTCGTCACTTCCACCGAGGTAAGTGGAGAACACAAAATCGGAGCCGCTCGGATTTATCCCTGCCAGGAATCCGTCCGACGTTGAAGCCGCGCCGGTCTTCGTACCCCTCAGGGCGTTCTTCGTTGGGAAGTCTACCGATTGTGTCTGGCCGACGACATAGGCGTTCCCGGCCGCATCGACGTTTATTCCGCTCCTTGCTAGCAGGTCCTCGGTGCCAGTTCCACCAAGGTAGCTCGAATAGACAAGTGTCGCGCCGTCCGTTGACAATTTCGTTATGAACGCATCCGAGTCGCCTCCACCATAAGCCGGCTGGATCGCTCCCATCGTTGGGAAATCCTGCGAGGTTGTTCGCCCGGTTATATAGGCGTTGCCGTTGCCATCCGCCGCCACGCTGACGCCCGCCTCCTGGCCGCTTCCGCCGACCAGGCTGGAGTAGAGAAATGCGTTGCCCTCTGGGTTCAGCAAGGCTACGAACGCGTCGGACGGACCAGCCAGAGCGGAACCGAAACTGTGAACCAGCGGAAAGTCCGCCGATTCAGTTGAGCCACACAAATAACCGTTCCCCATCGCATCGACCGCAAACCCGGTGACTGTATCGTTGCCGGCGCCTCCGAAGAACGTGTAGCTGAACTGTCCTCCGTTCTTAGTCAGTCGTCCAACGAACACATCGGAATTGTTGGGTGAGGCCTTCGTCAAGAAATCAGACGAGGACGAATCGCCGGCCAACAGAATCACATTGTCCATTGGGTGAACCGCCAGCGCCCTGCAAGTGTCAGCCGCGCCGCCTCCCAAATACGACGAATAAACAAGCGTCGGGTCGATCACAACCGGCTTGGTCGCATCGTACGCGCCAAGCTTGAACCCAATTTCACTTTCAGCCACCTGCTCGAACTCCGCCGAAACAGCCATCCTCTGCCCGTTGTCATCCTGAAACGCCACTGGTTGCTCGTGTCTAATATTTCCCGCGGGAGTATGAATCACCAGGGCTCCGTCGGAGCCCAACTCGAGCTTGTCGGCGCCGTCGAATCTCATCCTTATTACCCTCGGGTCGGCGCCTGCACAAAGGTTGAAATCATATTCGAGCTGCCGGCCGGTCGTGCGGAAGGTCAAATCGATCCCGGGATACACCGCCGCATATGACACGCGAGCGTAGGTCTCCGCGTTTCGTATCCACTTCGACTCGTCGCGCCCCATTAGATAGTTGACGTGGCCGTCTTGCTTTTCTGTACCGTACACGAGCGGGGCCGGGTTTGCGCCCTCGAGCTTCATCGCAACTCTATGCGCCTGCTTGCTGTGTTCGTAGCCCGCCTTCTGCGTTCCACCCTGGCTGCCAGCCTGGGGCCGCAAGGCCACCACCGCCTCGGTTTGCTTCAGAAGAAGCGCGAACCCGCTTCCTCGGCCGACGAATCGCACATCGTCATCAGCTTGTCCGCGGTTGGCCTCGAAGAACATGGGAGGCGCCGGAACGGTTTGGCCCAGCGCCGAAACGTCATCGGCGGCTGAACTGCTTCCCGTTTCGCCAAGAGACTGCCGGTTGGGAGAGCGATGTTGTGGAACCGAAATCTGGATCAGCGCGATAACGGCAAGAATGATTTTTGCCGCTCTGCTCGAGTGAGGCTTGGTTTTCATTGGGCCACCCCTTTGCTTAAAGCAGTCAGACGTGAGATTCGAATTCGTTCGGGCTCCTGCGGCGCAGGCCATAGCATACTCCACAACATTCGCCCGACTCAATCAATATGTTGGGTATCCACAGCGGTCCCCTACAAGTTGCGGTATACACTCGACGCCGGGCGTGCTAGACTCCGAAACCACGGAACAGGTTGATCTGAGCGCGCATCTCACTAAGTCGAACCCTCTCAGCTCACTGAGTTCCGTCCTTCTACTAACGGAATCGAAGTATACAAAGAAACGACAATGAACGAAAAAGATTTTGTGCACCTTCATCTTCACACGGACTTCAGCCTGCTGGACGGCGCCATCAAGATCAAGCCCCTTGCTCAACGTGCCCAGGAGCTCGGCGCTCGCGCGGTGGCGGTAACCGATCACGGCAATCTGTACGGCGCGATTTCCTTCTACAACCAGATGAAGACATCGGGAATTAAGCCCATCATCGGCATGGAAGCATACATCGCCAGAGGCAAGCACACCGATCGCGGCGACGCGACGGGCGAGAAGGGCACAAACCACATAATCCTGCTGGCAAAGAATCTCAAGGGCTACCACAATCTCGCGAAACTCTCATCCTTCTCTTTCACCCAGGGCTACTACTACAAGCCGCGCATCGACAAAGAACTTCTGTCGGCTCACGGAGAAGGTCTGGTCGCGCTTTCCGCCTGTCTCTCGGGCGTTCCGTCATCATTGCTGCTCACCGACAAATTCGACGAGGCCGCGCGGCAGGCCAAAGAATTCGAAGACATTCTCGGCAAGGGTAACTACTATCTTGAAGTTCAAAACCACGGACTCGAACAGGAAGTAGACACTGTCATTCCGGGGATGATCGCGCTCTCGAAGAAAACCGGCATTCCGCTGGCCGCCACAAACGACTGTCATTACCTGATGCGGGATGACTGGCGGGCGCACGACATACTCGTGTGCATCGGCGCCGGGAAAACCGTAAATGAGAAGCGCGGGCTCAAGTATAAGGAAGGCGAGTTCTATGTCAGATCTGCGGCGGAGATGTGGGAAATCTTCGGAGCCGATCTGCCCGAAGCGCTTCTGAACACCGTCGCCATCGCTGAGATGTGCGAACTTGAAATGCCCAAAGATCAGAGCCACCTGCCAGAGTATCGCGTGCCCGAAGGCGAAACGGTCGAAAGCTATTTCGCCAGGCGCACCAGCGCGGGCCTGGAAGAGAGGTGGCTCGAGATAAAAGACCGGCCCAATCGCAAGTGCGACTTCGATGACTATCGAGCGCGGCTCGAACAAGAGATCACAGTCATCAACAAGATGGGCTATGCGGGCTACTTTTTGATCGTTTGGGACTTCATCGCCTACGCGCGTCGAAACCAGATTCCTGTTGGACCGGGGCGCGGCTCCGCCGGCGGATCCCTCGTCGCTTACTGCTTGAGGATTACGGATCTCGACCCGCTTCAGTACGATCTGCTCTTCGAGCGCTTTTTGAATCCGGAGCGCGTCTCGATGCCGGACATCGACATCGACTTCTGCGTCCGTGGCCGCCAGAAGGTGATCGACTACGTAGCCGACTACTACGGACGCGATCACGTTTCGCAGATCAGCACATTCGGAACGCTGGCCTCCAAGGCGGTGATCAAAGATGTGGGCCGCGCGCTGGAGATGCCCTATTCGGACGTCGACAAGATCGCCAAGATGATCCCGCCGCCGGTTCGCGGCCGCAACGTCTCTATTGAAGAGGCGATCAAACAAAACCCCGATCTCAAACGCGCCATCAACACTGACGACCGAGTGCGCGAAGTCATCGAGATTGCTCAGCGGCTCGAAGGCTGCTCGCGTCACGCTTCGGTTCACGCCGCCGGAGTCGTCATCTCGCCCAAGCCCCTTTATGAGCTCGTGCCTATCTCCAAGACCGCGCGCGATGAAATAACGACCCAGTTTCCGATGAACGATCTCGAGAAGACCGGGATGTTGAAGATGGACTTCCTGGCGCTGACCACGCTGACGATCATCGACGACTGCCTCAAATCAATCGCCCGGGAAACGGGGACGCAGCCCGATCTTGCCAGGATCCCGCTCAACGATCCCGGCGCGCTGCAGCTCTTCTGCGAGGGCAAGACTGAAGCGATCTTTCAGTTTGAATCGGGCGGGATGAAAGACCTTTGCCGAAGACTCAAGCCCGAGGGACTCGAAGACCTTTCGGCGCTCAACGCCTTGTTCCGTCCCGGCCCCATCGACAGCGGAATGGTGGACGATTTTATCGAGCGGCGACACGGCCGCAGAAAAGTGCGCTACGACTTTCCCGAGTTGAAGGAGATCATGGGCAACACGCTCGGTATCTGCGTGTACCAGGAGCAGCTGATGGCGGTGTTCCAGAAGCTCGCCGGCTATTCGCTTGGTGAAGCTGACCTGGTTCGCCGCGCGATGGGAAAGAAGAAGCGCGAAGAACTGGACAAGCATAAGGAGAAGTTCCTGAAGCAGGCGACCGAGCGCGGACACAACCGCGCGCAGATCGAGAAGCTGTGGACCAGCTTCGAGGGCTTTGCCGATTACGCCTTCAATCGCGCGCATTCTTTCGCTTATGGCTATCTGGCTTATCAGACCGCGTATCTGAAGGCTCATCACCCGACCCACTTCTGGGCGGCGGTGCTATCCAACGAGTTGAACAACACGGCGAAGGTCGTCCGGTACATCAATGAAGCGCGGTCGCAGGGAATTGAGATCCTTCCTCCCGACGTCAACGTGAGCCTGGACAATTTCACCGCCAACGGCAACACGATTCGCTTCGGGCTCGCCGCGATCAAGGGGATCGGCCAATCGGCGGTCTCCTCAATTATTGAAGCGCGAAACGCAAATGGTGTGTTCACGTCTCTGTTTGATTTCACCGAACGGGTGGATTCGCGCGCGGTCAACAAACGCGTGCTCGAGGGCTTGATTCGCGCGGGCGCGTTTGACTCTGTTAACAAGAGTCGGGCGCGGCTATTTGCCGCCATCGACTCGGCGGTTGAAGGCGGTCAGCGCATCCAGCGCTCGCGCGCGAGCGGTCAGCACGATCTCTTCGGCGCTCTGGCGGCGGCGGAGCCGGATGTCGAGCCGCCGCTGCCGGAAGCGCCCGAGTGGGCGAATCACGAATTGCTCAAGGGCGAAAAGGAAACGCTCGGGTTTTATATCTCGGGGCATCCGCTTTCAGGCTTCGAAGACGCGCTCGAGGATTTCGCGGATGCGGACGTTGACCGGCTCGCCGCGTTGAATCATGGGACCGTGGTTACGCTTGGCGGCGTCGTGATGGACCTCAGCGTGCGCACGACGAAGCGAGGCGATCGCTTCGGGCTGTTTCAGCTCGAGGATCAATTTGGTTCGGTGAAAGTAGTCGCATGGCCCGATGTGTTCGGGAAGTCGAACGGCGTGATGCAGAATGATTCCGCGGTTCTGGTGCGGGGCCGGCTCGAGATCGACGACGGCGGCGCGATGACCATCATCGCCGAAGAGATTCAGCCGCTTCAGCACATTCGCGAGCGATCCGCCCGCTCGGTGGTGCTGCACTTCGACGTTGATTCAATCGACGACCAGAAGCTCGAGAAGCTTCATTCGCTGCTGGACAGTAATCGCGGCGAGTGCGAGGTGTTCTTCGAGGTTGCCCTAGGAGAAGGCCGAGTCGCGCGAGTCCAGCCCAATCACCACATTCGCGTCAAAGTGACACCCTCGCTCACGAACGCAATTCAAGAGACCATCGCCGGATGCCGGGTTGAGCTTGTGGTCAGCCGGGCCACCGGCGCCGCCCGCTAGCGAGGAAGCATGGAGTTCAGGCTTTAGCCCGGTCTTTTGCAAAAGGAAGGACAGGCAAAGGCGGAACTCCATTGCGTCATGATCTCCGACCTGCCTCGCCTCCGTACTTTGCTACCTCCCTTCACAAGTGCTACAGTCTCCCTTGGCCCTACGGCGGTTAGCCAACAACCAAATCACGAAAGCAGGAATCTAACCGCCCGACGCAGTTGAAAGGAACGCGAGTTCGTAGAGCCTTGGTAACCGTCACTCAAAAACCGAAGACCCGAGTCATCCAGAGACCACAACCGCGACCGAGCCTCATCCGCCGCATCTTCACCCCCATGCGGCTCGCAATTCTGGGCATTCTCATCCTCATCTTTGCGATCGTCTTCGCGTTTTTCTACGTCAAATACGCGAGGTTGATCGACGCTCGTTTTCGTGGTGACGTTGTCGTCAGAACCACCGGTATATACGCAACCCCGCGCAGCATTAGAGCCGGCCAATCCATGACCCTCGCTTCGCTGAAGACCTACCTGGACGGCATAGGCTACGTCGAGTCGACTAAGGATGCCGACTCGAAGCGCGGCCGCTATCAGATCAAAGGCAACGCGGTCGATATCTTCACGAGCACCGACGCGATCATCAACGGCTCGCGCCAGTTTCCCAATCTGAATATCGTCTTCGGCGCGGGCGGCAAAACCATCAGCAAGATCACCGACGTCGACACCAAGCGGAACCTCGACAGTTCCGTCCTCGAGCCCGAGATGGTCACGGCCATCTCGAACGAGAAGCAACGCCAGAAACAAAAGCTGGTCTCGTTCAAGGATCTTCCCAAGGATTATGTCAACGCCGTCGTCGCGATCGAGGACCGGCAGTTCTTCGAACATCCCGGCATAAACGTCCGCGGGATTTTGCGCGCCGCGCGCCGCGACGTCGGCGAGGGCCAGCGTGTGGAGGGCGGCTCGTCGATCACTCAACAGCTGGTCAAGAATTTCTTCCTCACCCCCGAGCGGACCTGGAAACGAAAAGTCCAGGAGATGATGATCGCCCTGGTGCTTGAAACCAAGCTCTCGAAGGAAGAGATCTTTCAGCTTTATTCCAACGACATTTTCATGGGCCAGTCGGGCAGCTACTCGATAAACGGCGTCGGCGAAGCCGCGTCCGCCTACTTCAATAAGGACGTGGTCAACCTCACGCTTCCGGAGTCCGCGTTTCTCGCCGGGATCATTCGAGGTCCAAGCCTCTACTCGCCCTATCGAGATCCGGAGCGCGCGAAATCCCGCCGCAATCAGGTTCTCGATTCCATGGTCGAGGCCGGCTTCATCCCGCGCGACAAGGCCGAGCAAGCGAAGGCCACCGATCTTAAAATCGTTCCCAAGCACAGCGCGCTCAACAGCGGCGCGCCTTACTTCGTCGATTACCTGCAGCAGGAGTTAGGGAACGAGCTTCCAACACGCGAGTTGGCTCGCCAGTCGTATCGCGTGTACACCACGATCGATATGGACCTCCAGCGCGCTGCCGACAAAGCGGTGAACGACACGCTTGCACAGCTCGATCAGATCTTCGCCAAGAGAAAGAAGAACCCGATACCAGCGGGCACGTTGCAGGCTGCGCTTGTAGCGTTGAACCCAAAGACCGGCGAGATACTCGCCATGGTCGGCGGGCGCGACTACGCTCAGAGCCAGCTCAACCGCGCGGTCGATGCAAACCGGCAGCCCGGGTCGGTGTTCAAACCGATCGTTTATGCTACGGCGCTGAACAGCGCCTATGACGATAACTCCGACGAGAAGTTCACGCCGGCGTCCTTGTTTATGGATGCACCGGAAACCTTTCTGTACGGCCGGGGCCAGACGTATTCACCCGAGAACTTCGGCAAGACCTATTCGAATCGCGAGGTGTCGCTGCGTGAAGGGCTCGTTCACTCACTGAACGTCGTCACGGTTCGTATCGCCGAGAAGGTTGGTTATTCCAAGATCGCGCGAATGGCCGAAAAGCTCGGCTTGCCACGGCCCCAGCCCTTCCCCGCTCTCGCGCTGGGAACGGCCGAAGCTACGCCGCTTCAGGTAGCCCAGGCATACACCGCATTCGCAAACGGCGGACAGCTCGCGGAGTCGCGTCCGATCAAGCGAGTCACCAACGCCGATGGCGTGAGCTTCAGCGAACCCAAACCCGACACGAGAGCCGCCCTGAGACCCGAAGTGAGTTGGCTGATGACGAACATCATGCAAGACGTGCTGAACCGAGGCACCGCCGCGCGAGCTCGCACGATGGGATTCACCGCAACCGCCGCGGGGAAAACGGGAACGTCGCGGGACGGGTGGTTCGCCGGCTACACGCCGAACCTTGTTTGCGCGGTGTGGGTGGGGTTCGACGACAACTCCGAGCTGGGGCTCGAAGGCGCGAAGTCGGCGTTACCGATCTGGACTTCCTTTATGAAAGCGGCGCTCGCGTTAAGGCCCGAGCTTGGCGGAGAGAGCTTCCCTGCTCCGCCCGATGGCATTGTGAGTGTCGAGATCGACCCCACCAGCGGGCTGCTGGCTACGGACATCTGCCCCGCGCGCCAGACTGAGTACTTTATCGAGGGCACTCAGCCCACTGATTCCTGCGAAGCGCATACCAGCGAGCATCCTGAGACAACCCTGCCACCGGGGTTCGCGTGGCCCGAGGGAATGGAGTTAGAAGAGAAGGCAAAGACAGTCTTGCGCGATTCGGAGAAGGCGGTTGAGGATGCCCAGCGCGAGATGAAGAAGCAGATCAAGAAGGCAACCGGTCGAAACTAACCCGCCGAAAGCCTGGCTCTCGCGAACCTGCCAGCCTTTTTTTGAAAATGCTAATCGACGCTCACAAAGATGACCCGGGAGGTATTTTCATCGGCGGAGTCGCCTCTGCTGAGTTGAACAGAAAATCTCAGGTCCTCCTAAGGGACGCAGTGTCACCGCGTCCCCTTTTTTTCTTCTCGTTGACCTTCAAATACTGCCGCGCATAGAATGTCCAGTCGGAACTCACGCTGGAACGCATTCATTGAAACCTCCGAAACTCGCTTGTCGTGTCCGCCAAACTTCAGTTTGTAGCGAATGGAGGCACGACAAACTGAAGTTTGTCGGACATCTCTCTCAGGAGGCGACATGATCAAAGATATCGAACAAATCCTCGGCAATGAGGCCGAAAGCCTGCTCACTCATAAATGCAAGACCGTTCCAAAAGAAATGCTCCACCTGCCGGGGCCGGATTTCATCGACCGCGTTGCGCTTGGAACCGATCGTAGGCCTCAGGTGTTGCGAAACCTCGCGGCAATGTTCAACCACGGCAGACTAGCGGGCACAGGCTACCTTTCGATCCTGCCCGTCGATCAGGGCATCGAACACTCCGCCGGGGCTTCATTCGCGCCCAACATCGAGTACTTCGATCCCGAAAACATTATTCGTCTCGCGATCGAAGGCGGGTGCAACGCCGTCGCGACAACGCTCGGAGTCCTGGGCGCGGTCTCACGCAAGTATGCCCATAAGATCCCGTTCATTCTGAAATTCAATCACAACGAGTTTCTTTCCTATCCAAACAGCTTCGACCAGATTATCTTTGGCTCGATCGATCAGGCTTACGAACAGGGCTGCGCGGGAGTCGGCGCGACCATCTACTTCGGCTCCGAGGAATCCAAGCGCCAGATTCAAGAAGTAAGCAAGGCATTTGCGCGAGCGCACGAGCTCGGGATGTTCTGCGTGCTTTGGTGCTATCTGCGAAACTCTGCATTCAAGACCAAGGAAGCCGATTATCACGCCGCTGCAGACTTGACCGGACAGGCCAATCATCTCGGTGTCACGCTCGAGGCCGACATAATCAAACAAAAACTCCCCGAGAATAACGGCGGTTACAATGCTCTGAATTTCGGCAAGACCCACAAGAAGGTTTACTCGGAACTGACTTCGGATCATCCGATCGACCTCACGCGCTACCAGGTCGCGAACTGTTACATGGGGCGCGCGGGGCTGATCAACTCGGGCGGCGCGTCAGGCGAGAATGACATTCAGCAAGCCGTGAAGACCGCAGTGATCAACAAACGCGCGGGCGGCACCGGGTTGATCTCCGGCCGCAAAGCGTTTCAGAAGCCGATGCCCGACGGGGTCAAGATTCTCAACGCGATTCAGGATGTGTATCTGACAAAAGAAGTGACGATCGCTTGAGAAAGGATTCGAAATGCCGGACGAACGGGAAGAGGTGAAAGTTTCGGTCGACGAGCTTCTGCGGTCGCTGGCAGACCTGCGTTACAGCGTATCCGAGTTTCAAGACAGCATAGAAGCCTATTTGACGGCGGTAGAAGAAACATGGCGAGAGGTGAAATCCAGTCTCGCATCAATTGAAGCGCGCCTGGCCGGGATGGAAGTGCGGCTATCTTCCTTGCCGATCGAAGGAGAGGTTCAACTCGAGGAACTCCACGGCATGCGCGAGGACCTAGCAGCGATAGGAAAGGACCTTGCGAAGATGCGTCAGCGGTTCCGCTCTTTCGCGGAAGGGACTTTGGAGAGGGTCAACTAGTAATCAATCACATTGAAGTTGACGTTAGTAGTCCCGCCTTCAGGCGGAAGTTTGTAAGACGAATACGAACTTCCGCCCGAAGGCGGGACTACGAAACATCACTTCACTTCCTTGATACTCAAAGGCTTGATCCACAGTTTCTCCGGCAGGGTTTCATTGAAAGTAACCGTGTCGAAGCTGACGCGGGCAGTTTGTTTGCCGTCCCGGTAGAAATCCTGAAAGGTCGGACAGTTTATTCCGCTAAAGTCGATCCACCGATAGTAGCGCACCTCGTTGTTGGCAGTTCCACCCTCCCCGACCGATTTGTATTCAGTCATCAGCGGGAGCTTTGAACGCGGATCGAAGTGCAAGGTCGCCGAGCCGCCGTCGGTGAAATCAACACGCACGGCCTCGGAGAAGGTGCTTCGCCAGGCCTCGCGGCGCCCGAGATACACGAGCTTCACCCCTGACTGCTGCGCCGCCACCCTCAGTAAGTTGTCCAGGTCATATCGCGCGCTTTGTCGGAACTGGTTTACCTGCTCTTCTTTCTGATCGCGGATCATTCTTTGTTTGGCATCGTAAACCCAGTTCGAAATCTCGGAGTTGGTTTGGATGAACTTGTTGTCGCCCTTGTCGAACTCGGTGCGCTCGCGTCCCGGATAGACAATGTAGTCGACGAAAGCAACCGGATCGCCGGAGACGCCCTTTTCATACGGAGTGTACTGGCCTCGGCTCACGACGCTTCGAATCTTCAGGTAAGAGTCGCCGCCACGCGCAGCGACCGCGCCTCGCACGAGCGCCGCGGCCCTGGCTGGATCGTTCTCGTCCTGCTCCTGGCCCAGAACTATTGACGAGAAACCTATGGCTGCGACCAGCATTGAGACGATTAGGGATTTTGCTGATTTCAATGACGCCTCCAAACCCGGCTTCAGTCGGTCACCTTCGACCCGCACCGTCAATCTCTGCATGAAGAAAGCGGCGCAGTTCCTGCCGCGCCGCTCCATTCACTTCCTCTGTCCGTTACTGCTTATGGTGCCTCCGCGAGGATCTTCAATTCGCCATCCTCGAAATCCACCAGAAAGCGGTCCGCTTCCTTCCACCGGTTCGTCACCGGCAGTTTTACATTCTCATCGATGGTGCGTTTCAGGAACCGCGCGCCGTACGCGGGGCTGAATCCCTTCTCAACCAGGTGTACGATGGCCCGATCGCTGACGTCCAGTTGTTTGCCCTGCCGCTTCATCTGCCGCCTGATGATGTTCAAATACAGCTCGGCAATCTGTTTCACCTCGTCCTGAGTCAGAGGCGAGAACACTACTATCTCATCAATACGATTTCGGAATTCCGGCGAGAAGCGCTCTTCCGCGGCCTTGATCACCTCGCGCTTGATTTGCTTCACGTCCGCCAGCGTTTTTGTGCCGAAACCCAGCGGCTTCATGTACTTCTTAAAACTGTCTGAGCCGAGGTTCGAGGTCATGATGATGATCGCATCCGACAGGTAAACCTTCTTGCCTCGACCGTCGGTGATCCATCCCTCGTCAAAAGCTTGCAAGAACAGGTTGAGCAGGTAAGATGAAGCCTTCTCGATTTCATCCAGCAGCAGCACGGTGTACGGATTGTCGCGGAGGCGTTCGGTGAGAATACCGCCGCGTTCGCTGCCGACGATACCGCGCGGCATGCCGATCAGCTTTTCAATTGCGATGGTGCCGTCCTGATACTCGGACATGTCTATGCGGACCATCTTGTCATCATCGCCAAACATGAACTCCGCTACCGCCTTTGCGAGCTCGGTCTTGCCGACGCCGGTAGGCCCGAGAAACAGCAGCACCCCGTCCGGCTTGTAGAAGTTCTCCTTGAGCGGTCCCTTGTTCAGCCTCAGGCGTTGTGACACCGCCTTGATCGCCTCCTTCTGGCCGATCACTCGAGCCGAGAGCGCGCTTTCCATATGCGCGAAGCGATCATTGGTATCTCGGAAAATCATGTCGCGCGGGATGCGCGACTCCTGACTGATTACGTCGATGATGTGCTCGCCCTTGACCTCGGCCATCTCCGGCTGATTGATCTCGACTTTCACCGACGCGGTGTCAAGCCAGCCGATCACCTTATCGGGCAGATGCAAGTTGCGAACGTAACGCGGAGCCATCTCGAGCGCAGTCTCGATCGCTTCATCGGAAATCGTCACCGAGTAGTTTCGCTCGAGCCTTGGCCGGACTCCGGCGATTATCTTGCGAGTATCGTCAACCGAGGGTTCATCGACCTTCACCAGCCGGAACCGGCGCGCGAGCGCCTCGTCCTCGGAAATGTATTCCTTGTATTCGGTCATCGTCGTCGCGCCGATGATGCGAATCTCTCCTCGCGCCAATGCCGACTTGAACATGTTCGCCGCGTCCGAGCTGGCTCCCAGAGCCGATCCTGCTCCTATAATCGTGTGTGCCTCGTCTATGAACAGTATCAAATTGTCGCGTTCTTTGACCTCGCTGATGATGCCCTGGATGCGCTCTTCGAACATGCCGCGCAGCATTGTTCCGGCGACTATGCCGGACATCTGAAGCTGGACGATGTGCGCGGTGCGCAGCCGTTGAGGCAGGATGTCAGGCTCCAGCTCGATCTTGCGAGCCAGTCCCTCAACCACCGCGGTCTTCCCTACTCCGGCTTCTCCAACCAGCATGGGCGAGTTCGCGCGCTCGCGATGGCAGAGAATCTCGACCATCTGCCTGATCTCCTCGCTTCGGCCGATGACCGGCGGCAACTTGTCCTGGCGGGCCAGCTTGTTCAAGCTCACGCCGAAGTGCTTGAGGTAAGGCGGCAGCTCGTAGCGGCGCCGGTACTTCTCTTCCTTCTCCTCGTGACTGCGCACTCGGGTTGCTATTTTCTGCATGACCATCTCTCGGTCCGCGCCGAGCCGTCGCAACAACTCAACCGGATAGCTATGTGTGTCGCCGAACAAAGCATAGAAAAGATCAGTCGATTCGATTAACCTGCGCCCTTGCTCGCGCGAGTGCTTGAGCGCATTGGACAGCAGCGTCCTAAGCGGCTCGGATATCTTCATTCCCCGGCCGAGGTAATCGCGTTGATCCAGCTTGGTTTCGAGGGCCTGGATCACCACGTGCGGATCGAGGTTCAGGCTCTGCATCACTTCGTTGAAAAATGGACGCTCCACTTCAGCAACGGAAAGAAAGAGGTGTTCAGGCGCGAGCTGATTGTGGTCGCGGGCCTTGGCTTCGTCGTATGCCTTTCGAATCAGCCGGCGTCCACTTTCAGCAATCTTGTCTGTATAGATTTCGAGATCGATCATTGTTTGAGACTTCCCGTTACCGCTAGCAGCTCGGTCGGAGGCACTGTCGGGTCCACGGGTTCGAGTATATCAGAGAAAAAAAATCGACTCAAGAATAGGCACTTTTTGGGGAAGCTGACGCTACAAAACGGATCGCTGGGCAACGGCCGGTTTCGTACTTCTCCGGGCAACTTCTCCTCGCGCCCGGTTGGAGGTGATCGCTTCTTTCTTCTCGGCAACATTCGCATAGATCCCGCGTCGAGACCGAACCTGCAGTCCCGGTCTCGTTGCGTATACGTTGATGGCGTGGAATCGATTGTCATCCCGCGCGCGCTCGGTTGAATAAGCAAACAGATATTCGGCCCCGATCTCTGTTACGACTTGTGGTTTCAGAGCGATAAACTCTTCGCGGGTCGCCGGATTCCAAATCGCTCCGCCGGTCTCTTCCGCCAGTCCCTTGAGGGTGAACTCGGCGGCTTCCAGCTGTCGATAGTATGCCCGCAGTTTTTCGTTGCGCTTCCGAGACTGGGGGTCCATATTTTCGTACCAGGAGAGCGGGTTGAAGACGCGCGATCTCAACTCGCGCAGGAGCATCTGGTTCTGGCTCACGACGTAGACAGTCGCCCGCGCCCGGTGAAGAGCGGTCAGCACCGCCTCAAAATCCACTTCGTCAAACGAGTCCACCCCGTCCGACATTATTACCACGCTGCGCCGCCCGCTCACTTTTGGGAGCACCTCTTGAGCTGCGTACAGAAGACTCCGGTAGAAGTCTGATTTGAGGCCCGGCTTGAATTTCCATTCGAGCCCTCGCCGCAGCGCGTCCTTGTCACCGGTCCACTGCGAAAGAAGCGAGGTCTGATCAGAATACGTGATCACCGCTGCCTGATCCTGTTCGCCGAGGGCATCTACAATCTTCAGCGCGAGATCGCGATTGATATTGAGGTTCTTGAGCGTGCTGTCACCGCCAGCGTCGAGCACGAACAGGATGTTCGCCGCGCTGTGCATTACCGAGTTGATCACCTGGCGTTTTCCGTCTTCGGTCAGGATGAAATCAGCGCGCTGAAGGTTTGGAGGGAGCTTCCCAAGGTCACTGTGAACGCTAACCGGCAGCAGAACTTCCTCGACTCGCAGGCGAATGGCGTCCTTATCATCGTGATGCTGAGGAGGCTTCGGGTGACCGCGCAACCGTCCGCTTTGACCGCCCGCCGGCGCCGCAGCCGCAATGATCAACCAGAGAACCGCCGCTGCTTCAACCCTAGGCTTGAGTGACATACCAAAATCCCCCAAGAGATCGAGCCGACAATCCATTCCGCTGGCGCCCGCGCCCCGGCGGCATTGAGTTTACTAGAAAGCTTAGATAAATGATACGAAGACTTCGTTAGAAAGCAACCTTCCGGCGGGGGTCAGCGCTAATCGCCCGCCGTCAACCTCAACCAGCCCAGCCTCGGCAAGCCGCGGAAGCTCATCGCGGTAGCGTTCGATGACGTCAACTCCGTACTCGGATTGGAACTCCGTCAAGCTTATGCCTTCCCTCAATCGGAGCCCCATGAACAGGGCTTCAGCGGCGCGATCGTTCTCACTCAACCCATGTCGCTCGCTGATTGCTTGTCCGCTTGAAGCAACTTGTTCGATGTAGGCTTCGGTCTTCAACACATTGACCCACCTCGCTCGCCCGTCGTAAGAGTGGGCTCCGCACCCCATCCCATAGAACGAAGCCCCGGTCCAGTACTTCACATTGTGCATTGATCTGAATGGACTCGCGGTTTTTGGGGGATCTGTCTCGACAAGTCGCGCAAAGTTTGAAATTTCATATTGTTCGTAGCCTGCTGATTGTATGGAGTCACAAATCATTCTATACATCTCCGCTGCAACATCATCGTCCGGTCGCGGCCGCGATCCGCGCTTTATTTGTCCGTGAAGCTGAGTGCCTTCTTTGACTTCCAGCAGATACAGAGAGAGGTGTTCCGGCCGAATCGACAGCGCTTCGCCAAGATTGAATTCCCAGTCCGCCAAGCCTTGTTCGGGAAGTCCGGCGATCAGGTCGAGACTGATGTTCACCAGACCGGCCTCGCGAAGCAAATCAATCGTGCGGCGCGCATCGCAGGATGTGTGCGTTCGGCTGAGCGCGACAAGCTCGCGGTCGATGAAAGACTGCACGCCCACGCTTGCTCGATTGATCCCGGAGGCCAACCATCCCTCGACTTTCGCGCGTGAGAAGGTAGCGGGGTTGATCTCGATTGTGACCTCGCTCTCGGGGGCAACGTCCAGCCTTTCCCGGCAGCAACCGATGAGCACTGCCAACTGGTCGGCCTCGACGATCGAAGGGGTTCCGCCGCCGAAGTACAGCGAGTCAACCTTGAGTCGATCGCCGGTTTGAACCCTCAGCAACTCACCCCAATAGCTTATCTCGCGCGCGACAGCCTCGATGTAGCGGCGGGCGAGCGACTCAAAATAATCGGTAGTATTGAAATTGCAATAGGTGCACTTGCGCTCGCAGAAAGGGATGTGAATATATATGCCGGCTCGCCGTTGCACGGCGCAATTATACCACCGGTCGGCCGCAGGGATTCCTGGATGCGAGGGAGCATCTTTCACATCACGCGTCAGAAGCGAGTCTAACCCTCGAATGGCCCACCCGATGCCAGGGGCGTTTCTCCGGGCTCCTGGCTATCGTGCGTGACCAAAGCATCAAGCAAAAACAAGTACGTCTCCAAAATCTCCCGATGGTCAGGGCTCCCGCTAGAATGAACGGAGTAGTAAGCCTGCGTCAGATTGGCAGCAACATGCTCGAGATGTTGCCTTCGCTCATCAATCATTTCTGTCCTCCACCTCGACGTGATGATGGTTTCAGTCTATCGTCCGCCAACATCGCCAGCCAATGCAAGCGCGTTGAATAAGAGCAGCAGACCCGACGACAGATAATTGAGAATAGACGATAGATAATTGAGAATAGAGGATGAGGGAGTACGTATGGGGTGATGACTCCAAACTGGTGGTGTTCTAATCTTGTGTTGGTGGTTGTCATCTGTTTGAGCGCCGAAGGCGCGTGATTTAATAGCCAGGGGCAAGCGAAGCGTCGCCCCTGGTAGTTCCCGTCGAAGTGATCCCAGCCCTGAAGGGGCGTTATGCGAGCGCAGAGTCGGAAGCCCGGACGTCGATGATTATCAATCCCATTTCGCCCTTTCAGGG
>DATIFP010000054.1:0-19407 GCA_035455165.1 Blastocatellia bacterium | reverse complement strand
GCGATGTTTGAATAGTTCTTATAACTCAGCGTCGCTTGGAGCTGCTTCACCGCGTCGCCCAGGTCGGGAGGATAGGCGCCTGCGACCCCTTCTGCGTTGGAAGCGATCAACACGTGGACTCGCAACTCAACATCCGGCTGCGGTGGCTGCGGGGTATCCAATCGCTTGAGCGCATCCTCGATCGCCGCTATGTTCTCCGGAAAATCGCGCACGGTGAGCGTCTTGAATTCATCGCTATAAGAAATGGTCGCGCCTTTGAAGCCGCTGCCGAGCGGCCGGAGCGCCGCGGCCAGAGAGTTTGGATCACGGTACTTGATGTCGAACACCTTGCCTTTGAACCCGGTGAAGTCGACATAGTCAGGCGCTCGCGAGGCCGCCGGCTGAGGCGCCGGCGTCGTCGTCGCCTGCGGCTGGGCCGGTTTGGGGGGCTGTTGACCAAGCGCCGACGACGCGAGCGTCAAGGCGATGAGAAGGACAATCGACGTTGCTCTCGAACAAGACATACTAACCTCCTAGTCAGTTGCTGGTTTGGATTGATGTTGATCGGTCTCTTTGGGCGCGAACCAGATAATTCGAATGAGCGGATCGCTCGTTTGGATTTCGATTCGCAGCATTTCTTTCGAACCGGTTGACGTGTCGCCAGGCGTGATTGTCTGCGCCGATTGACTCGCGACCTCAAACGACCTCTGCGGCTCCTTCTCGACCGGCGTAGATCTTTTTGGCAGGCGTTTGGCCAAATGACGCCGACCCCTCGAACCGATATGAGGTGCCTGGGAACCGGCTCCCGGAGCCGCCTCCGAGCCGCGCTCGGGACTGCCGTTTTCGATAGGCGGTCCGATCTCTTCACGAGGCGGCTCCCCTGCGGCTTCAAGCGCTGAGTCAACCCTCAGCCGCGCTTGATAGACATAAAGCACAACCAGGGCGAAGATCATCAGCACGGCCGCGGATAACGCGAGGACCTGTCTTCGGCCCCAGTGCTGCGCCAGCAGCGCCAGCATCGATGGTCTTTGTCTGGTCGCCGCGATCTCGGTCAGTACGCCGTGCTTTACGTCGTCGAGCAGAGCCTCGTCGAACTCCGGCGGAGTCAGAGTGTGCAGCCAGCTCTGACTCTCCTTGTATTCATCGGCCAGCCAATTACACCGGCCGCACCACTCGAGATGCGCGGCGATGCGGCTCGCTGCCGAAGGCGCGAGATCGTCTTCGACGTAAAGCGGTATGAGCTTTCGGACGCGCCTGCAATTCATTACCTCACCCTCTTCGCTGTTGATTGAGCACGCGCTCTCGATACTGTTTGATCTTCGCGCGAGCAGAGCTTATCTGTGATCGCACGGTGGACTGGCTTGAGCCCAACACTCGAGCGACCTCCTCGCTCGACAATCCTTCGAGGTCACGCAAGACAATCGCCGCCCTCTCCTTCTTCGACAGTGTGTTGAGCGCCCGGACGATCATCGCGCGTTCCTGAGCCCGTATCGCCGCGGCCTCGACATTCTCCCCGCTCGCGACGGACTCGAGATTTCCCAGCTCCCGTTCGACTTCAAACGAAGCGAACTGATCGCGGCGCCGGCGCGCTCTTGCGTGATCGCGACAAACGTTGGCGATAATTCGATACAGCCAGCCGGCGAAGTCCTGGTCCGTACGAAACCCGCGGAGGTACTTGTATACCCGCAGGAAAACTTCTTGCGCGGCATCGCGAGCATCCTCCGAGCTTCCCAACAATCGCCAGGCGGTGGTGATAACTCGCCTTTCATAATGTTCAATGAGCTGCTCGAACGCGGCGATGTCACCAGCTTTTGCGCGGTCGATCACCGGCACGAGGGACGATGCCGCGTTCGCAGATGCATCGCCTAAGCCAAGGCTGTCGGTCATCAGAGCTATTTCGGCTACCTCACCCGGCATTCGTCGTCATCCTCGCTCCTATTAATATCTACTGGCGTCGCGGAGAGAACGTTGAGACCTTTTTTGTGAAGCCCGGCTGATTAAACGCGGATAAACAACGGGAGTTCTGCTATTGCCGCAGATAGCAGCGTACGGGCGCACCCTGGTGCGCCTTCCGTCGAACGTATTTCTTGGTCAGTCGAGCTTCATCACGTTTGAATCGACAAGGAATGGATCGTTGAACTGCGCGAGTTCGCCGGCCTTTTTGCCGGGTACAGGGAAGAGTCTGGCCGAAAGCGGCTTGTGAAGCTTAACCGATAGCGCGGCCACATCGCGGATCAGCGCCGCAAGTTCGGAAGCAGTCGAGTCGCCCGGGAGTGGAACGACGTCCAGACCGGTGCCGCACACGCTCGAGTACAGCAGCAATTCGCGAACGGTGTATCGACCCTCATTAGCTCTCCTGGCCAGCACCGGATCTTCCAGAACGGGCAGCATCAGACCCGAGTAACCGCAGCGTTTGATCTTCAAGCTGTGCAACACGTCGGTGATCGCCGCGCAGGCGGCGAGCGTAGACGAGCTGCCGAACGGCGCGTGGGTGAGCGCTTCGATGGCGGCTCCGATGCTTGCGTCCTTAGAGGGCGCCGGTGAAACGTCAATTCCCATATATGCGAGGCGTTCTTCGCGAGCGATGCTCGACGCGAGTTGCTCGATCGGAGTGAGCTCCGACTCGAGTAAGGCTCTCAATCTCTTTTTCGCGTCGTCCATGCCTTGCGCGTTCTCGAACGCTTCTTTCAAGAGCAGAGGCGTCTCAAGTCCGATGCTGAAGTCAGGCGGTCCTTCGTGATATCCCGCCGGGAAAAATGGAATACCGGGCGGACAATTCGCCGAGGCTGTGAACCGGAAGTTCCCGCGGCCGCCTGCGCTGGACTTTGCAATTGCTACTATCGCTTCCGCGGCAGTCAACGCGCTTTGATCGTGAACGCCGGCGGGCGAGGCGACAATCACGCTGAAGTTGATTCGGCCGGTCTCATTGATGAGCTGCGCCGCCCACGGCGCAAAGCCGGGATCATGGTTGTTGCCAGTAATAACTGGCCCTATGTTGAGCAGTACGTTCTTAGCAGAGACCAGACGATCTAGAGCCTTGAGATCGCCGAGGGCTTCATTCCTGTCCCTGCCGCCGAGGTAGCTCGGAAACGGCTGCGTCGTTATGCGAAGCGTCTGGACGTCGTAGCCCGCACCCTCGAACTTCTTCTTCGTTCGTTCCAGAAAGGCGATCGCCGTTTCAATTGGAGAAAGATCGCGGGTGCTCTTAAGGTTCACTCCGGCGGTGATCGTTCGGATTTTGAAGCGATGGTCTGCAGCCGGGCCGGCTCTCAGGCTACTTTGCGCAAATGGCAACAAAGCCGCTCCGACAAGCACACCAACTAGTTTCTTCATAGATCCTCCTGGCCCAAGCACCACGCACAGGTTTCGTTAGGGTGCGGCTTGGATCTTCGCGCTTACCCGAATCCGCAAGGTAGCTAGCAGGTTGTGATCATTCCCAAGAGATAATTACAGGTTGGGAAGAGGACTTGTCCCCGCTCTTGCGATTTTAGAGGTCACGGACCGAGCGGGGACGAGTCCCTCTTCCCGACCGATGATTCTCCTGCCAAGGCAGTGGTTGCGGTCCGAAACTGACAGACATCCATTTCATTAATCGCGTTCATTTCTCGCGCGAGTATTCGCGCTCGACGGCGTCTATCTTTTCGACTCGACCGCGGTGCCGGTCTTCGGTTAACTCCGTAGCCAGCCACACTCGGACTATCTCGCGCATTCGGTCAATCGAGATCATCTTGCCGCCCAGGGTCAGCACGTTTGCGCCGTTGTGTTCACGGCTGTTGCGCGCCGATGCTTCGTCGTAACACATCGCGGCTCGCACGCCGGGCACCTTGTTCGCAACCATGCACGACCCGATTCCAGCGCCGTCGACCATTATCCCAAGATCGCAGGCGCCATTCGCTACCGCGCGCGCAACGAGATGTGCGTAATCGGGATAATCCACTGCCGCGGTCGAATGCGTGCCGAAGTCCTGGTGATCGTGTCCGAGGTCGGCGAGCACGCGCTTGATCTCTTCCTTCATCTCGAAGCCGCCGTGATCGGCGCCGAGCGCGATCTTCTTTCGGCGGGCTGCTGAGCGTCGCCGGACGCGTTCAATCTGGATGCCGCGTTCGCGCGCGAGATCCTGCGCGAGCGGCGTAAGCTTGGCGTCTTCGTCGATGCGCAGCGAGTCGCCGGACGTGGCATTGCGGATTTCGAGCTCAGTGATGACCTGCTTGCCTCGCTCGTCGAATGTGTTCATTGCTCGCCGATTCTAGTGTGCGGGAGGTGGACAATCAACAGCGGTCTTTGGAGCGCGGCCACCTTGTCGCCGCTTCTTTAGCCGGCCGTGCTGACAGAAAAAGGGCGAACAAGGCGCCGCACTCCAAATTACTTCAACACCTTGCGGAGAAAACGGCCGGTGTGTGAGCGCTCGCACTCAACGATGGTCGAGGGCGGCCCGGCGACTACAACGTTACCGCCTTCGTCGCCGCCTTCGGGCCCGAGATCGATGATCCAGTCGGCGCTCTTGATCACGTCCAGATTGTGCTCGATTATCACGATCGATCCACCCGCGTCGATCAACTGTCTGAACGCCGCAAGCAGCTTGTTGATGTCATCGAAGTGAAGTCCGGTCGTCGGCTCGTCGAAGATGTACAGCGTCCGCTCGCTGGTTCGCTTCGAGAGATATGAAGCGAGCTTGACGCGCTGGGCTTCGCCTCCCGAAAGCGTCGTCGCCGATTGCCCAAGCCTGAGGTAGCCGAGTCCGACGTCGTCGAGGACACGCAGCCGCGTGGCGATTCGATTGACGCTCGCAAAGAACAACAATGCTTCGCGGACTGTCATGTTCAATACGTCGTGGATCGAACGGCCCTTGTACTTCACGTCCAGCAACGCAGCCTTGAATCGCATGCCCTTGCATTCTTCGCAAATCAGCTCGACATCGGCGAGGAACTGCATCTCTTTTATCTCGACGCCGTTTCCCTCGCACCGCTCGCAGCGGCCGCCCGGCACGTTGAAGCTGAAATGTGACGAATCAAACCCGCGAGCTTGGGCCTCGCGCGTCGAGGCGAACAGGTCGCGTATCGCGTCGTAGACCTTTATGTAGGTGACCGGGTTCGAGCGCGGTGTTCGGCCGATCGGTGATTGATCGACCAGCACCACGTCGTCCAGGTACTGGGCGCCGTCGATCTTTCTGAACGACCCGACGGGTCCGGTCCATTCACCACGCTGTTTCTTGATTCCCGCGTAGACGATGTCGTGAACCAGGGTCGACTTACCCGACCCCGAAACACCGGTGATGCACGCCATCATGCCGAGCGGAATATCGACGTCGATCCCTTTCAAGTTGTGCTCGCTTGCGCCCCGGATCTCGAGCGAACGCGGTCCGAGCAGGCGCCGGTTCTTTGGCGGCTTTATCTCGAGTTCGCCGCGCAGGTACTTCGCGGTCAGCGACTGGCCTCTCTTAATCAAAGCTTCGGTCGAGCCCTGGAAGACGACTTCGCCGCCAAGTTCGCCGGCGCCCGGCCCAATGTCGATGACCTTGTCCGAGGACAGCATCATCTCCGGTTCATGCTCGACGACCAGCACCGTGTTCCCAATGTCGCGAAGGTTCTTGAGAATGCAGATCAGCTTCTCGTTATCGCGGGGATGGAGTCCGATCGACGGCTCGTCGAGCACGTACAGCGCGCCCACCAGCGAAGCTCCGAGGTTCGTCGCGAGTTGTATTCGTTGCGCTTCGCCGCCCGACAGCGTGGATCCCAGGCGGTCCAGCGTCAGGTACTGAAGGCCAACGTCGATGAGAAATTTCAGTCGACTGCGAATCTCTTCCAGAAGTCGCCCGGCAATATCCAGCTCGGAAGGTGTAAGTGTGATATTGGCGAAAAACTCGGCAGCGGCGT
The DNA here is from genome assembly GCA_035455165.1 of Blastocatellia bacterium. GTDB lineage: Bacteria > Acidobacteriota > Blastocatellia > UBA7656 > UBA7656 > Onstottus_A. Next base: position 13,555 of record DATIFP010000054.1, on the reverse strand, counting down.
CCGCGCTGATTGCGCAGATTTCCGGAAGGGTCTTTCCGCCGACTCGAACCAGTCGCGCTTCGAGCCTCAGACGTGAGCCGCCGCAGTCCGGACAGAGCGTGTAACCGCGATACTTGGACAGGAATACTCGCACGTGGAGCTTGTACTTTTTGGTGTCGAGCCAATCGAAGAATCCCATCACCCCGTCAAAGCCGTTGCGGCCCTGCACAATCGCCTTCTGTTGCTCGCGCGTCAACTGGCGAAACGGGACGTTAGTCGGGATGCTGGCTTGCTTCGAGAAGCGGAGCAGTTCCTTCTGGGCCCATTCGTACTGCGGTTTCGTCCAGGGCTCGATTGCGCCCCCGGCGAGGCTCAGCTCGCGATTGGGTATTACGAGGTTGAGATCGAGTCCGATGGTGTTGCCGAAGCCCTGGCAGGTCGGGCACGCGCCGAAGGGATTGTTGAAGCTGAACAGCCGCGGCTCGGGCGTGGCAAAACGGATCGCGCAACGTTTGCATTCGAAGCCTTCGGAGAAGTGCAGTTGCGATGGCCGATCGGTTGCGGTCTCGATGATCGCCTGGCCGTGGCCTTCCTGATAACAGACCTCGAGCGAGTCGACCAACCTCGCTCGGGTGTCGGGTTTGACAGTCAGTCGATCGACCAAAACGAATGTATTGGCGAAATTGCTGTCGGTGTAGCTGTCCGGAGTCGCAAGCTCAATCGTGCGCCCTTCTTTGTAGAGCCGCGTGAAGCCTCGTTGCATCAAGCTCATCAAGTGCGCGTCGATTCGGGTCCGCTCGCTGGCGGTCGATTTCTTCGCCCCGCGCTTCTTCTGAGCTCCCCCGCCGTTTGAGCTTGCAGAGGGTTCTTCAATACCGGCCGCGGCGGGAAAGAGAACGTAGAAGCGCGTGCCCTGCGGAAGCTTCAACACCTCGTCGGCGGCTGATTCGGGCGTGTCTCGTTTGACTTCTTCGCCGCAGTTCGAACAGAAGGTTGTCCCGATCCGCGCGAACAGCAGCCGCAGGTAATCGAAGATCTCGGTTTGCGTCGCGACCGTTGAGCGAGGATTGCGGGTGGCGTTCTTTTGGCGGATTGAAATCGCCGGGCAGATGCCGGCAACTTCATCGACGTCAGGCTTGTCCATGCGCTCGAGGAACTGTCTCGCGTAAGCCGACAGGCTTTCGACATAGCGACGTTGTCCCTCTGCGTAGATGGTGTCGAACGCGAGACTCGATTTGCCGGAGCCGCTGACACCGGTTATGACGGTGAGCCGGTTGAGAGGGATATCGACGCTGATGTTTTTGAGGTTGTGGACTCGCGCGCCCCGAACGCTGATGACTTCTTCCGGCATGGATCCCCGTTCTGGCATTGCTTATCGGGCTCGCATGTGAGCCCTCAGGCCCTCATGCGAATCCGAAATTCTATCATCCTCGAACGAGTCGAAGCAATTTCGGTGAGGGTGTTGGCTTGGTGTCGGGGTGATTACTTTTGCGTCGGGCATGATTAAGGGTGGCCTTGGACCGCTCACTCAGCCGAGTCCCGGAGGTACCTCAGATGATAGCCCGGCATCTTCAGAGATTGTGTCAAAGGCGCTCTCACCATCTGTGGGCTAGAGTGAGGACATTTTCCCCGAAGGGGATCGGTCCTCCAGCCTAGGGTTGCGGCCCTCATTGCCTAATCGGCGGGTTGTTCTTGCGAAGCCGGCGCGCTAACCGATGACTGTTGGGGTAAACGGAAATAGCCGATCGCCGTGATCACGAAAAGCATTGCCGCGCTCGCGAAGAAGAGATTCCTGATGCCAAGCGTTTGCGCGAGCGAGCCGGATATCACCAGTCCGATCAGCTGAGCCAGCGAAAGCACCGCCATGAAGCTGCCGCTGACGCGACCGATCAATTCCATCGGCGTCTGCCCCTGCATGATCGTCTGGGCCGAAACGATGACAAAAATTACGCCGACCCCGAGCCCCAGCATTCCCGCCGATGCGGCCGCGATCGTCTTGAACGCAGCCATCACAACTACAAATGCCCCCATCGTGAACATTCCCCAGAGCGCCAGATGGGTCTTGGAAACCTGCTTGGCGAAGCGGCTCAACCCAAGCGTTCCGACGATCATTCCCACGCCGATCAGCGAGTTGATGATCCCGAACACAACCGTGTTGGCGTGCAATTCATCGCGCACGTACACCGCTATCAGGGGGCCGAAGCAGGAGACTGCAAACATTCCGGCCGCCATGGCCAGGATGACAAACGAGATCGTCGGGTGCGTAAAGATGAACTTAACCCCGGCGAAGAGATCGTCAAGAACGGCCTTCAACGGATGGCTATCCTTGGACGGCACCGCGGGCTGGCGCGCGATCACCAGCGTTGCAATCATCGAAGCCGAAAAAAGAAAGCTGAGGAAGTCGATGTAGTAGCACGAGCTCGCGCCGAACCATCCGACCATCGCGCCCGCAAGCGCGGGGCTGATGATTCGCATCACTTGAAACGCCTGCTGCACGAGCGCGTTCGCGGCCAACAGTCCCTCAGGAGGAACGACCGTCCTCAAGGTGACCGATTGCGCGGGCACGAAGAATGTCGAGACGACGCTCAGCAAAAAGAGGATCGCGTAGATCTGTGCGAGACTCCCCGCAAACACAAGCGCCAGGGCGAGCACGGCGCGAATCAGGTCGCTTGCGATCATCGTGCGTTTGACGTTCCATCGATCGACGAACACGCCGGCGACGGGTCCGATCGCGGCGAACGGAATCATGAACGACACGCTGATCAACGTGACTTGCGCCGCCGAAGCGTGCAGGTTGAAAGAGACATAGCTGAGCACCGCGAAAATCGCCAGAAAGTCACCGAATACGCTGACAACCTGCGCCGCCCAGAGCCGGCGGACGGGCTTCAGCTTGAGAACTTCGCGGATGGACATCGGAGGAGGCGGTGCGGTCATAAGAAGCTCACCTGTCTAATACGATACAAAGAAAACGTAACGCAAAGGCGCCAGGTTGCAAAGTCGCAAAGAAATTGGATCAAAGACCTTTGCGTCCTTCAGCGCTTTGTTGAGGCTCGCCCAGGGCCGCGCTAATTCGGCCGGGAGCTTGCCGGCGGCCTCCTGGCGCTCCAGCACCTTACATGGTGTCTCACTTGACACCTCCCAAAATCGAAACCTATACTCGATCACAAGTTGATGATTGAAAACAGTCAGGGCAATTGAGTCGACGTTGACTCTCGACGCTCGAGTCGAGCGACGGGGCCTCGGCGAGTTTTAGAGGAGAGACTGATTGGCTAAGACGATCCAGGGACGCCTCACCGCAGAGGGGCTGCGAGTCGCAGTTATCGCGAGCCGCTGGAATGACTTCATCGTCAGCCGATTGATCGGTGGGGCGACCGATGCTCTCGAGAGGCTCGGCGCGTCGAGCGACGCGATTACCATCATCCGCGTACCCGGTTCCTTCGAACTACCCATGGCAGCCAAACGTGCGGCGCTCAGCGACGAATACGACGCAGTCATTTGTCTGGGTGTCGTTATTCGCGGCGAGACCTCTCACAACGAGTACATCGCTGCGGAGGTTTTCAAAGGCATTGCCCAGGTATCTCTTGAAACAAACCTCCCCATCACCCTTGGAGTAGTGACCGCGGACAACCTCGAGCAGGCGATCGATCGGGCCGGAGCGAAGTCCGGCAACAAGGGGTTCGACGCGGCGATGACGGCCGTCGAGCTAGTCAATCTGTATCGCGAATTCTAACGGTGGACGATTAGCAACAGATTTAGTCTGATCAAGGGGTTGAATTATGGGTGCCAGGCGTAAGGCCCGCATTTGTGCCTTACAAATGCTCTTTCAATACGATGTTGCGAGGCCGGAAGTCGACGAACTGACCGGCAGTTACTGGGTGGCGTTCGGCGATGATATGGGAAACGTGGCCCGCGACTTCTCCGACAAACTCGCGCTCGGCGCAATCTCTCACCTCGATGAAATTGACGCCCTGATAAAACAACGCGCTGAAAACTGGCGCATTCAGCGTATGGCGGTTGTTGACAGGAACATCCTCAGGCTTGCCATCTACGAGTTTCTCTACGAAGGCGAAACCCCCAAAACCGTCGTGATTAACGAAGCGCTCGAGATCGCCCGCCGCTTCTCGACCTTCGAAGCAACTCAGTTCATAAACGGGATACTCGACGCAATAAAACGCGACCTGGAAAGCGATCAGAGCGCTTCCGCTGCGAAAGCTCAGCAGTGAGGCGGTTATTAACGAGGGCTCGAGGGCGCGATGTCGCAGGAAACAGGGTTTCCTGGGTCTTGGCGTCGTCGCGTCTTTGCGTTAAGTTTTCTCTATGGTAAGGACAGTTCGGGTCGGCGACGTCGTGGGCTTCAGAACTTTTACCAGCGTTATCAGGTATGGGGAAGTAGTGGAGGTGCTTGCGCGCGGGAAGGCGGGAAGGCCAAACAGGCGCGACGAGATTAGCGTTCGGCTCAAGCCCGACGGGCAGGTGGTGATGGTGCAGCGCTGGCGAATTGCGGAACGTTACGATCGACGGAAGATTTGAAATGTGGGTTCGAACTGAAAACCAACACGACATGCCGCACCGGATAACCGCTCGGCTGCGCATTGTCGTTGTGATCCTGGTCGTGATCCTCTCATGGATCGGCACATCCGGGATTGCGTCAGCTCAGAAGAAAAAAAAGAAAACCGCACGCGCGAAGCCGGCACCAACGCTTACCGACCGGATCGTACAAGCCAAAGCTGATGTGATCGCGGCCGCCAATGACTACAAAGCGAGCCTCCAGACGTTGCTGAAGCTGCAGGAGGACGACGTGAAAGCCGCGGCCGACACCGTTGAAAAACGAAAACTGCTACTCGCTCAAAGCGTCATCGCGAAAAAGGAGCTGGAAGAAAGCGAAAGAGCATTGTCGGCCGCCCAGGGCAAGGTCGCGGAGACAAAACGACAGATGGGCGATGCCGACAACTTGATCGCTGAAGCTAAGGCCGAGGAGCAACTCGCGAGGCTTGGGCCGTCTCGTCTGGGAGCTTATCAGACTACCGCAGCGTTGATTCGCTACAACGGACCGGCTTCGTGGGTGCTGACCGATGCCGCAAAGGTTGAGAGCTATTTTGCAGCCAGGTTTAATCACGCGATGCCCATAAGCGCTTACGGACAAACGCCGGTTCACGATCATCTGGGCTTCGACCATCGCAACGCGATCGACGTAGCAGTGAGCCCCGACAGCGCCGAGGGCCAGGGATTGATGGCTTATCTGCGCAGCGCCGGGATTCCGTTCATCGCGTTTCGATACGCGGTTCCTGGGTCGGCTACGGGCGCGCACATTCACATAGGATATCCGTCAAAGAGGTTGACCAGGTAGACATTCCGGTCCGTGCGGCGCGATTCAGACATCGGGATTCGCACTGATTTTACTCAGCTTGAACAACCGCTCCGCGTTGCGATAGTAGATTCGGTCCCGCTCGTCTTCGGTTATGTCCAAGCGATCGATCACCCCGATCGTCTCTCGCGTGTAGAGCGTTCCGCCTTCGGGGTCGAAGGGCGAATCCGAAGCGAACAGAACTCGATCGACGCCGAAGAAATCCAGCCCGCACTTCGTGGCCGAATACGATCCGAACAAAGCAGTGTCCGCGTAGAACATCTTGAAGTAATCGATCGGCCGCTTCTTCATCGATTTGAGCAGACCCTCGTAGTCTTCATCCGAAGACCTCTTGCCCAACTGGTCCCAGCCGTGCCCGACTCGGCCTTCGAAGTAGGGGATCATCGCTCCCATGTGATGAGTGACGATCTTTATGTTTGGGAATCGGTCGAAGAGCCCTGAAAACACGAGACGCGCCATCGCCACGCTCGTCTCGTAAGGCCAGCCGAACGTCCACCAGATTTCATACTTAGACTTTTTTTCTCCGGCATAATCCGCGAATCTCGCCCCGCGTGCCGGATGCAGCAGGATCGGAAGGTCGTGCTCGGCCATAATCTCGAAGAGCGCCGCGTATTCCGGACCGTCGAGCGGTTTGCCGTCGGCGTTCGAGTAAATCTGCGTGGTCTTCGCGCCAAGATCTTTCACCGCGCGTTGCAATTCGAGCGCGGCCTGCTCGGGGTTGTTCATCGGCAGCGAAGCCGCGAAGGCAGGAAACCGATCGGGGTAACGCGCGACCAACTCGGCCATGCCGTCGTTCGCGATCTGTGAAAGCATCGGCGTTAAGTCCGGACCGGCCATCACTTCAATCGGCGGGGACGCGATCGAGATGATCTGCCGATAGTCGCCGAACTGATCCATCATCTTGAAGCGGACATCGAGGTCGAAAAGCGCCGGGATGTTGCGCGAGCGCTTTCCCATGTCCTTGTAGCCCGGCGCGACTTCATTCAGCGTGTCAAAGAAGCGACGTGGGAAGATGTGATTGAAGACATCGATTTTCACCGGGTTGGTTCCTTGGTCACGCTTCGGTCATACGATGAGGAACGGCGTTCGACACGAGCCGTCGCGTCGCATCCTACACTCCGCCCAGTTCGTGAGCAAGCTCTCTTCATTGGCCGGTTAAATTTGAACGGGTGTGGTTAGGCGGTGCTTGGCATCCTGACGAACCGCTGATCTGCGAAGATCAGCGAACCGGAGGCGGCGCAGATCAGCGGTGAATTCGCCAATAGGAGTCCCAGTCTTAAATCACATTCACCGTCGACTGTCCGCTCTCCAGCTTGCACGCTGCAATCCCTCACTGTAACCTGTCACCATTCGTCGTCAGGATTCGCGCTCTCTTTCCGTCGTTTCGGCAGCGAGCGTGAAACGTTCAAGCGATCATATGAATGTTGGAACTGAGTGGCTGGTGGATGCTGAAGGGTGTTCTGCACAGACCCTTGGCGATATCGAGACGGTTCGCGGCCTGTGCGACGATGTCGTGCGCGATCTCGCGCTGCAGGTTGTTGGTGAACCCAGGTGGCATCACTTTCCCCAGCCAGGCGGCGTAACCGGCTTGTACCTTCTGACTGAATCACACCTCGCGTGCCATACTTATCCCGAGGCCGGAATCGCGACGTTCAACCTGTATTGCTGTAAGCCCCGCCCGGAATGGCCCTGGGAAGATCGGCTTAAGGCGATCCTTGGCGCCTCGCGTGTAATCGTGCGCTCCGCCAGTCGCGGGTCGGAGGACGCTGCGACCATTGGTTCATTCGAAGCGAACTTTTCCCTAGTTACTTCCGCGCGCGAGGTGAGCGGCCGATGAGTGTCGAAGCCTCGTGTCCAGCCTGTGGCGCTCCAATAGCCTTCAAGATGGGCTCGTCAATCGTCGTCGTGTGCGAGTTCTGTCATTCAGTCGTCGCGCGAGGAGATCGCAAGCTTGAGGACCTCGGCAAAGTGGCCGCTCTGGTCGAAACAAACTCACCTCTCGACGTAGGCCTGCGCGGCATCTATCAGGGCGTTCCGTTCGAGCTCACCGGACGCGCGCAGCTCGGCCATCAAGCGGGCGGAATGTGGGATGAATGGTATGCCGCATTTCAAGACGGCCGCTGGGGCTGGTTGGCCGAAGCGCAGGGCCGATTCTACCTGACATTCGAACAGTCGTTGCCCGGGCAGACTCTGATCCCTCCGTTCGAAGCGATTCAACCCGGCATGCCGGTCGCTGCTCTGCAAACCTCGGTGCCGCTCACCGTTGCAGAGACTGGTATGGCGAGGCAGCTTGGTGCGCAGGGCGAGATACCTTACCGGTTGATTCCAGGCCAGGAATACGAATACGCCGATCTGTCCGGACCAGACGGGATCTTTGCCACGCTTGATTACAGCGACGGGGGCCCGACGGTCTTCGTCGGAAGGGAGGTCACGCTCGCGGATGTTGGGCTTGCCGGAGCGGTTGCGCCTGAAAGAGAGGCGCGACGCATCGCAGCTACACAACTGAACTGCACCCAGTGTGGAGGACCGCTCGAGCTGCGCGCGCCGGATCAGTCTCTGCGAGTGACGTGCCCGAATTGTGGGGCATTGCTTGACGTGAGTCAGGGGCGGCTGCGATTCATGCAGGCGCTTGAACCTGGGAAGTTTGTGCCGATCATCCCGATCGGCTCGGTCGGAGATCTTGAAGGTGTGAAGCAGATGGTGATCGGCGCGATGGTGCGAAGCGTCGAGTTCGAGGGTATTCGCTACTACTGGGAAGAGTATCTCCTCTACAACGCGCAGATCGGATTCCGGTGGCTCGTCCGAAGCGACGAGAACTGGAGCTACGTTCAACCAGTGGCGCCGGGAGATGTTTTTCACAAGACCGGCGCTTTCGGCGGCAAAGGCGATACAGTCCAGTTTCAGGGCGAGCGATACAAGCTCTATCAAGACACGATCCTGCAGGTCGAGTACGTGATCGGGGAGTTCTACTGGAAGGTTGAATGCGGGGAACAGACTCGCGGTGCGGACTACATTCACCCGCCGCGAATGCTGTCGATGGAAGCCTCGATGATGCGCGTCGGCGTGGAGGAAGTTCCGGACCCCACGCAAAAAGGGAAGAAGAGCAAGAGGCAGCGGTCGGCGCCGACCGGCGAGATCAACTGGTCGCTCGGCACTTATATGACGCACCGCGATGTCGAGAAGGCTTTCGGCATAACGGGATTGCCCCGCACTTCCAAGATCGCGCCCAATCAGCCGTTTCTGCACAAGAAGGTTTACAAGTACTGGGGTCTCTTGTTGGCCGCGATGTTTGTGCTCGGGTTGTTCATAAACGCGACGGGTTCTCGAACCAAGGTATTCAATCAGACGTTTCAATTGCAGCCGGTGGCGAATGCGGAAGCCACCCAGGTCATCTTCACCGATCAGTTCGCGTTGAAGTCGGGCCGAAACATCAAGATCTCAATGTTTTCGGGTGTCGATAACACCTGGTTATATGTCGAGGGTGATTTGATCAACGACGCAACCGGTGAGGTTCAGACATTCTCGATGCCGGTAGAGTATTACCACGGCGTCGATGACGGCGAGTCGTGGAGCGAAGGAAGCCAGTCGCCGAGCATTCATCTTTCGGCAATGCCTGAGGGGCGGTACCTGCTCAGACTGGAGGCTCAATGGGAGCGCTGGCAGCAACCGGCGTCGCTTATCGTGAAGATCGAGCAGGGCGTGCCTCGTTTGTTACATATGTTCCTGGCGATGTTGTTCATCTCGATCATCCCGTTGTGCGTGGCGTTCTATCAATTCAGCTTCGAGAAGCGCCGGTGGGCTGATAGCGATTACAGCCCGTTTGGAAGTTAGTTCCGGGTCCTGAGTTCCGGGCTCCGGGCAGTTCGTCCGGAAGTGGTAGGGGTCGGGAACAGGGACTTGTCCCCGCTCTGATCCTCAAGACTTGACGGGTCTAGACAGGGCGGGCACAAGTGCCTCTTCCCGACTGAACCCTTCCCGGCATGAGAACCTGTAACGCGGAACTGGGAACGCGGAACAAAGGATACTCTGATGCTAACAAAAATCTACCTAATCATCGGAACGGTGATCATTCTAGCTTACGGATTCGTCGCGTTTACCGGCAGAGAATTCGGCGATCCTGAACGGGAGCGAGTCCCCGCCGACGTGCGCCAGTCGCCCGGCGGCTATCGCTCGTTCCACTTCTGGCACTCAGGCTACCGAGGAGGAAAATAAATGCCCGCACACTTGCTGAGGCTCACTTCGACAACCGCACTCGTAGTACCGATGAACCAGCTCACCGATCTGCTCGTCGAAACGCTCGCGTTCACGCTCGTGGGACTGGTTCTTTTCGCGCTCGCGTTTTGGATAATCGTCAAGGTCTCGCCTTTTTCGATTCGCAAGGAGATTGAAGAGGACCAGAACATCGCACTTGGAATCGTTATCGCGTCGGTGATACTCGGAATCGCTATGATCGTGGCCGCCGCGGTCCATGGGTAGTTGATGAACCGCACGCCTGTTCTGTTCCTCAACGTGCTGATCATCGCCACCTGCGGGCTGGTGTATGAACTGCTCGCGGGAACGCTCGCCAGCTATGTGCTTGGAGACTCGGTCACTCAATTCTCACTGATCATCGGAATATACCTTTTTGCGCTCGGCGCAGGAGCGTGGGTGTCTCGGTTCATCGAGTCGGGACTCGCGCGAAAGTTTATCGAGGTCGAGCTTGCGGTCGCTCTTCTTGGGGGCGCGTCGGCTCCGCTGCTGTTTTTGAGCTTCGGGCGGCTGGGATACTTTCATGTAGTGCTGTATGGCGTGGTCTTCGCAGTTGGCGTGCTCGTCGGACTGGAGCTGCCTTTGTTAATGCGAATACTGAAAGACGTACTCGACTTCAAAGAGCTTGTGTCGCGCGTGTTGACCTTCGATTATGTCGGAGCGCTGGTCGCTTCATTACTGTTTCCGCTTTTCCTGGTCCCCAAGCTCGGATTGGTTCGAACGTCGCTTGTGTTTGGGCTGTTGAACGCGGGGGTTGGGTTATGGGCGACCTGGTTCATGCGGCCCTTGATCAAGGGTGACGTCGCCGGACTTCGGGGGCGAGCCGCGATCGTGATGGCGCTGCTGGTGATCGGAATAATCAAAGCAAACGCGCTGACGACGCTTGCTGAAGACGAGCTGTTCGCCGATGAGATCGTTCATTCGCGAAATACCCAATACCAGCGCATCGTGATCACGCGAGGCCGCGCGGGGTTCCAGCTCTTTCTGAACGGGCATCTGCAATTCAGCTCGGCCGACGAGTACCGATATCACGAAGCGCTGGTCCATCCGGCGATGATGCTTGCGGGGGAGCCGCGGCGAGTGCTTGTGCTTGGCGGCGGCGACGGGCTGGCTCTCAGAGAGATACTGCGTTACGAGTCGGTGGAGTCAGTCACGCTGGTGGATCTCGATCCGGCGATGACGACGCTCTCGGATTCGTTTGCGCCGCTTGCCGAATTGAACAAGCATTCGTTTTCTGATCCCCGTGTCCAGGTGGTCAATGAGGACGCGATGATCTGGCTCGAAGACCAGCGCGGCCCGTATGACGCAGCGATCGTCGATTTTCCCGATCCAAATACATTCGCCCTCGGCAAGCTGTACACCACGCGTTTCTACCGCTTGCTCAAGGCGAGCCTGTCGCCTGACGCGGCGGTATCGGTTCAATGCACGTCGCCGCTGTTCGCTCGAAGTTCCTTCTGGTGCATAGTGAAGACAATCGAGGCGGCGGGCTTTTCGGTGAAGCCCTATCAAACGGCGGTGCCTTCGTTTGGTGTGTGGGGCTTCGCGCTTGCTCGAATCGAACCATTCGATCCTCCCGCACACGCGCTGCCAAGTTTGCGATTTCTTGATGACCAGGCAATGTCAGCGATGTTCGTGCTGCCGACAGATCTCGGTCCAGTGCCGACTGAGATCAATCGATTGGATAATCAAGCGTTGGTGCGCTACTACGAGTCAGAGTGGAAGCGGTATGAATGACAGCATGGATGCATGGAGTTCAGGCTTTAGCCTGGTCGTGTTCTTTCGACGAGCAAAAACCAGGCTAAAGCCTGAACTCCATGCATCTCTGCACTAGTTTATGACGGGTACTGATCTCACAAGACGCGAATTGCTGGCGGCGTTCTTGGGATTGCCGGCCGCGCTTGCCGCGTGTCGAAGCGGCGCAACGCCTCGGTTACCGGAAGGCGAGATCGTCGGCGCGTCCGATGTTATTGGTCACCGCATTCGCGACGGGCTGAGCGTCACGCCGTCGGCGGACAAGTGGCAGCGAGTTGGTGTGGTGATCGTAGGCGGAGGAATCGCGGGACTATCGGCGGCGTGGCGACTCCTTAAGGCCGGCTTCGATGATTTCGTTCTGCTCGAGCTCGAAAAAGCGCCCGGCGGAACGGCCCGCAGCGGGGCATCACCGGTTGTCGCGTATCCCTGGGGTGCGCACTATCTGCCCGCTCCGATGAAAGAGAACATCGAGCTCATCTCATTGCTCGACGAGATGGGAATACTCGAAGGGCGCGATGCCGAAGGTGAGCCCGTCGTAGCCGAACAGTTTCTTTGCCGCGATCCCGAAGAGCGAGTCTTCTATCTCGGGCGCTGGTACGAAGGTCTGTACCTTCACGCTGGCGCGAGCGCCGGCGACCTCGCGCAGTTCTCCGCATTCAACGCTGAGGTTGATCGATGGGTTTCCTGGAGAGACTCGCGAGGCCGGCGCGCCTTCGCGATTCCGGTCGCGACGGGATCAGACGACGCGGAAGTTACTGCGCTCGATAAGATTTCGATGACCGATTGGCTCGATCGTCGAGGTTGGAAGTCGGACCGGCTCCGCTGGCTCATTGATTATGGTTGTCGTGACGACTACGGATTGACCCGTGATCAAACGAGTGCGTGGGCGGGACTCTTTTATTTTTGCTCGCGCGTGACTAAACCGGGCGCTGAAGCGCGACCGCTGATGACCTGGCCCGAAGGAAACGGCCGGCTCGTTTCGCACCTCTACGACAGAGCAAGGTCGAAAGTGAGCCTTGGTCTTGCAGTTGCCGAGATCATCCCTGGCGGCTCCGAAGGGCCGGGTGATGTTGATGTAGTAGCAATCGATCACGAAGCTCAAACCGCGATTGGATTCCACGCCGATCAAGTGATCTTTGCCGCACCGCACTTTTTGACTCGATATGTGATTCGGCCCTATCGGGAGAATCCGCCCGCTCACCTCGCGGAGTTTCAATACGGCGCGTGGATGGTGGCGAACCTGTTTCTGAAGGATCGCCCGGTCGATCGAGGCTTTCCCCTCGCGTGGGACAATGTCTTCTATGATAGTGACTCACTGGGCTACGTAGTTGCGACCCATCAGCGCGGCTTGTACCGGGGGCCTACGGTGTTCACTTATTACTATCCGCTCTGTGACGCCGACCCCAAGGAAGCCAGGTCCAAGCTGCTTGCTGCGGGGCGAGACGAATGGGCGGATATCGCGCTGACTGACTTGTCTCGAGCGCATCCTGAGATTCGCTCGTTGGCCGAGCGCCTCGACGTGATGCGCTGGGGCCACGCGATGATAAGGCCGCGGCCGGGGTTCGTGTGGAGCGAAGCGCGGCGCGCGGCAGCCAAACCATATCTCGGCATTCATTTCGCGAACACTGACCTGAGCGGCGTGCCGTTGTTCGAGGAGGCGTTCTATCATGGGACCCGCGCGGCGGAAGCCGTCCTCGAGGCTGCGCGCGGAAGGGGTGATGGTTCGAAACGGGCGAACAACAGCGTGAGCGTCGTTAGTTGATCGGGAAGAATAGCAATGAGCTCTGCCGCGACCGACAACACAAGCCTTGAATCGTCCCCTCTCCGGGTCGCAGCGTCCGCGGGTCGAACGCCCTGGCTTTTCTCTGCGCGCACAGACCTGACTGTCTTTCTTGGCAGTCCGATTGTCTCACTCGTGGCTCTCTGGATCGGCGCGCGGGCGGGGGTCCTCTATGGCGACACTCCTGATTGGGCGTGGGTCCCGGCGGTGTTGCTGATCGATGTCGCTCACGTCTGGTCAACCAGCTTTCGAGTTTATCTGGACACTGATGAGTTGAGGCGCAGGCCGTGGTTGTACTCGCTCGTCCCCGTGCTGGGTCTTGCCGTTGGAATCGCGCTCTACTCTGAAGGCGAACTGGTCTTCTGGCGAGCGCTCGCCTATCTTGCGGTCTTTCACTTCGTCCGGCAGCAGTACGGCTGGGTCGCGCTGTA
>DATIFP010000053.1:0-36646 GCA_035455165.1 Blastocatellia bacterium | reverse complement strand
ACGCCAGGCTGGCCCGCGCCGTATTCATAGATTCCGCATATGCCACACATAGGATAGAGGTCAGAAATCAGAAGTCAGCGAGATCCGCCGTGCGAGCTTGTCATCAGCCAACCTGTAAGGGATCAATTGCATGATGTTTTCAAAGGGAACCTCGGCGTCGAGTCGGTACATGATAGCAGAAGACCTTATGCGCGTCCCGTAAGCCGGCGAAACCCATCTAGTCGCGATCTTAACTTCAAATGCGTGACCCGACAGCGGCAGAATCGCGAGAGCAGTGGTACCGTCGTGAGCGATGACCCCGGCCCGCTCTATTCGCGCTTTGAGTCCGGCGTCGAGGTTGAAAAAAAATTCAAATCGATGGCGGCCCTGGCCCGAGAAAATGTCGCGAATGGTCCAGTGACCGTCGCGCTTGGCAAAAGTGACAACTCGACGATGAATGACTGGCTGTGACAGGCGCGCGTATCCGTCGTGCTCGGCGTCGAGCACGTCGCGCTCGCCGTCGCTTTCCCACAAGCTCACTCGAGGACGAACGTTCGAGCCAAGGATGAAAAGCGCGCCCGGGGTTATTTGGCTTATCTCTTCGCCGTCGACTCTCACAGTGTTGTGATATGCAGTCGAACGAAACCGATTCCGCCAACGTTGGCTGCCGGTGTACACGAACGTGCCCGGATCGCGAAGCAACGTCCGGCCGTGCGCAAAGACCTCAATTGACAGCGCATCGGAATGAGCGTGCGAGCCTCGTCCTAACGCTCCGTGATCGCCGCAGTCGATGACCGAGTAGAAGTGCTCGCGCCGCTGGATGAATATCTGAGCGTCGGGAAAAGCTCGCGAAGCCGCCGGTTGTTCGTTGACTGCCAGGCTGTCGAAGACTTCGCGGCCAGCGGCGCCGAACCACCACACCGTTTCTTCGTCGATCACTTGGGACAGCTTGAACTTGTTGTTGTTCATCAACACCGCGGCGATTGGCATCAGGTACGAATGATCGTCTGCCGAACGTAACCTGAACTGTAGAAGGCGCCCGTCGTCCGAATCCCCCACTCGCGGAGCTGCGCCATCGGGCTTCAGATAGTGGCGCACGTAGTCGAACATCGCCTCGAGACGCTCCCAGGATGGTTTGGGAATCTCGACTCCCGCGTCGCGGTTTATTGAGAAGAAAAGGGTGAATATCTCGAGCACGAAGCGGTGATAAGCGACCGCTCCTTCATAATCAACACCGTCGGCGAGTACCTGGCGATCCATTTCAATAAGCAGACGCTCGGCGCTGAAGCTTACCCAGTTCCGTGATGGCTTGATCTCCGGGATCGTCATACCGATTGCAAACAGGCCGATGAGATCCGAGAGAAAGTGATTGCTCGCAAGACGATGAGTAAACTCGAGGTTCGCGAGTATGAACTTTCCGTGTGAAATGAGCATCTTCAGGTACAACTCAATCGCCTCGTCGGTGAGGTTTGGCGAGTTGCGGAACATCTGAAACGCCGCAATGACGTTAACTGCTCGGATGGCGGCTTCCATCGCATTAATCCAGTTCGGTCCGAAGCGCGGCGGGTTGGCTTCGTACCACGATGCGACCTGCAGCAGGAACTCCTCCGTGTAACGTTCATCGCTCGTGAGCGCATAGGCGCGCCCAAGTGTCGTGAGATGTTGAAGGCGGTTCAGCTCCCACAGCACACGCACATCGGCGCCGTGACCGAGCATCAGAGGCATTCGCGAGTAGTGCTTGAGCGGCCAACTCAACCCCGACCGCGGGTCGCGATGCCAGTCGATCGAGCGACCCAGATCGCAGGCACTGCCGAATATCCGGATCTGGTGAGCGAGAACCGCATCGGCTTCGCCACCGGACTCTTCGATCGAACCAGGAAACAGCTCTCTTATCGCAGTCGACGTTGCTGCGAGATCGGCGAGCCCTGGCGTCAGGCAAGTCCCGCGCCCTTCGCGAAGTCTAGCCGACACTTCCGCAAGTGAATGGCCGTCAAGAGACCGCGCGAGCTCTTCGTCTGAGATGTAACTGGCTTGCGGGTCGTCGACCAGGCGACTGAGCGTTCGTGATACGACTCGGCGCGCGCGTAGCGCCGCTTCTGCAGCGAGCTCGCCAGGCGTCATCCCCTCTATTCCGTGTCGTATTGTCTGAATAGTTTTCACGCCAAGAGATCAGCCGCCACCAGAGCATCTAGGGTACAAAGCGGCACGAAGCCTTCGAGAACCCTGTAGACCTTGGGCCTTGGGCTCCTTCACGACGCTTGCGAGCGCGAAAACTCGCTGCTCAACGCTCCCAGCAAGAAGAAGAAACAGAGATTCAGTTCAGAATACTCACCGCTCGCCAGCGCCAACCCGGGGATCCAATAAGCAAATAACAACGCGAGAAACAACGAAGCGGCTATACGCTTGCCTGACTCAGAGGACCTTCTCAGCGTGCGCCATCCCATCAGGAAGAGATAGATATTCGCCGCAAGGTACAACCCGAGCGCGATCACGCCGAGTTCCGCGGCGATCCAAAGCAGATTCGAGTGCGGGCTGTCGGCGGCCCGGGCGTAGAATACATCCTGGATCAAGTCACCCCGGTACCAGCGCTTGTCGCGGAAGTACTCCGGGTAATTACCAAGGCCCACCCCAAACGCGGGATTGGAAAGCGTGAGAGTCGCGGCGGCGCGCCAGGTCGCCAATCTCCCGAACGCTGTGCGCGGGTCCGACAGGCGGCTTTGAACCAACGACGGCGCCACGCTCGCGGCGCCTGCGATGATTGCAAGAATTATCACTGCAATCAGAGGACCGAGAGCAACCCGGCGCAGAAGCGCCGAGGGACCCGATAATCCCGGACTCCGGCGCTCTAGCCGCCCGCTGAACTCCAACACGATCCAGCACAGTACCAGAGCCGCCATCACGGAGCGAAACAGCGACAGCATTACTCCTGCCGCCGCGCCTGCCAGCGCCAGCACGTATGCGAGGTTGGCAGAGCGATCGAACCGTATGCGCGTCAGCCGCCGAGCTCCCAGCAAGAACAGAAAGAGCATCAGGCAGATAATTGAGTAAGAAGAGTCGGAAATGAATGGTCCATTAATACGACGCTCACCCTCGCGCAGAATCTCACTGCCTTTGTAGCGAAACAAATCGCTGCCGGTCACGAACTCGATTGCTCCGGATGCTGTCAAGAACAACGCGAGCGCGATAACCCCGAGCACCAGAGCCCTGCCACACCGGCGCAGGTCGAAGTGGTTCCTCGTGATGTGAAATGCAACCAGGGGGAGCCACAAGGCGTCAATCGCCACTCGCGCAGCATAAGCGGGGTCGTAGGACTTTACCGCAACGCTGACAAGCGCTGCCAACGACAACAGCGCCCACGCAGCCTCGAATTTCGTGATGGAAAAGGATCGGAGTCCAGAGCCCTGCTTCACGGAAGTCGTCGCGACATCGGGTGAATCAAATGAATCGCTCGATTTCGAAGCGTCCTGCATCGAGCTCCGCCGTCTGAGTAGCAGCACAATGATGAGCAAACCAAAGACGGTGCGGTTGTAGGTGATGATCGACCGATCGAGTGGAACTCTGATGAAAAACGACGCGATCGGGGTAGTGATGAACCAGGTCACAAGGATTGCTTCAACGGAGACGTTGGCGACGACCATGAACGCCGCGCCCAGAACGGTCGCTGCCGCGATGGCCGCGTCTCGGTAGTTTCCGCTTGCGCAGAAGAGTGACGCCGACAGCACTGCGAGGGCGCCGGCCCAGGGCATCAGCGAGCGGGAGAAAGGCAGGCGCAAAGATGCGCCGAAGGGCGTCTGTTCGAGTTGATGGCGAACGTCCATTGCTTGCCGGCGTGTGACCACTCGCTTCAACGACTCGCGGCCTCAATCGCGTCTACGATTCGCGTTGCCGCGTGCCCGTCCCAGAGTTCAGGCGCGCGCGCGGGGCGAGCCGGTCGTTCGAGAGCGGCCAGCGCCTCGCGTACTATGACCTCGGGATTGCTACCCACAACCCGGTTGGTGCCTTCGGTGACCGTAATGGGCCGCTCGGTGTTTTCTCTGAGAGTCAAACACGGAATGCCCAGCACAGTCGTCTCCTCCTGGATGCCGCCGCTGTCGGTCAGCACCAAACGGCTGTTGCTGTAGAGCTTGAGAAAATCCAAATAGCCGAGCGGTTCGAGGTCCAGAAGCGACGCCGTCTTTTCGATTCGCTCTGTCATGCCGAACTGGTTTATTCGGTCGCGGGTGCGCGGATGAACCGGGAAGACAATTGGGAGACTGCGGCCGATGGCGTCGAGAGCATCGATTATTCCCGACAGCGTTTGTTTGTCGTCTACGTTCGACGGCCGGTGCAAAGTCATTGCGCAGAACTGGCCGGGCGTCAGATTGATTCGCTCGAGCACTCGCGAGCTCCGTGCGCGATCGAGATTGCGGTAGAGAGTGTCGATCATCACGTTACCCACAAAGCGAATCTTATCAACGGGTACCCCCTCGTGACTCAGGTTGTCGCTTGCGTCTCTCGACGGGGTCAACAGTAGATCTGCGACCGCATCGGTGACTACTCGATTGATTTCTTCGGGCATCGTGCGGTCGAGGCTCCGCAGGCCGGCTTCCACATGGGCGACGCGCACGCCCGTCTTCGACGCTACGATCGCCGCTGCCATCGTCGAGTTGACGTCTCCGACTACAACAACCCAGTCCGCGGGACGCTTCAGCAAGACCTGCTCAAACGCGATCATCACGCGGGCGGTCTGTTCGGAGTGAGTGCCCGAACCAACTTCGAGATTAATGTCCGGACGTGGGATTTCGAGGTCTTCGAAGAACGAGTCGCTCATCGACTCGTCATAATGCTGACCGGTGTGGACCAACAGAGGTTCGATTCGATCGGGGCGGCGGCGCATCTCCTCGATCACCGGCGCTATCTTCATGAAGTTAGGCCGCGCGCCTACAACATTGATTATTCGGAGCATCGCATTGTGGCGGTTTCGAGATGAAACCAGCGATGAAGTCTACAGTTGGCTGGAGCTTTACGACAAGAGGGTGGGTGGTGGTGTATTTGGCGTGTTGGTGAGGTCGTTGGGGACTGGTTGTTGTCGCGTGAAGGGGGAGGGAGCAGCCCGGAGGGCGACAGCATGTGCGATCGCCACAGGCTCGAGTCGGATCTCATCCCTGTCGCCCGCTACGCGGGCTCGCCTCGCCCTCATCGCAAACCACCCAGGGCTCGCGGACTCGCCCTGGGCTACAGCGACCACTCGCAACGGACCAGGTGTCAGCAGAGGGAGCTAGGAGCTCGATCCGAACGAAGTCATTAGCATGGGCAACTTCGCTGCGTTTACGTCAGACGTGCGCAAAGACTAGGACGAAGCCGATCGGCTCTATCGCAAGTCGCTGGAGTTGGATCCGGCGAACGAGTTATTCTCGGAGCTACGAGGGATTACGCAACCCCATCGATCCTAACAATGGCATCGTGCTTGGTCAGCCGTCTACCTGCTAGCTCAAATGGTCAACTCTTCAATCCATTCGGAACCATCGGCAGCGATCGCAATCGAATCCCTGTCGCGTCGAAGACCGCATTACTCACCGCCGGCGCAAGCCCCACTATCGGCGTCTCTCCCGCGCCCGCGGAGGGCAGATCTTTGCGGTCCACCAGAACCGTTTCGATTATTGGAACGTCGCTGAATCGCGGGACTCGATAGCGAGAAAACCGGCCATTCAAGAGCTTGCCGTCGGCGAAGTCCATCGCTTCGAACATCGCGCCCCCGATCGCCATCACCACTGATCCTTCGCACTGGTTCTTCAGCTGATCGGGATTCACGATCGCGCCGCATTCAAAAGCAGTCACCGCACGTACGATCTTTACTTTACCTGCCGCTCGATCCACCGCGACCTCGGCGCACGTCGCAACGTAACCGCCCTTCTCGAACCCGCCCGCGATCCCATCACCTCGACCGGCGGTCTCTGCCTTGCCCCATCCAAAGGCTTTCGCCGCGGCAGTGAGAACTGCGCGGAGCCGCTCGTCTTTGATGTTCTTCAAGCGAAACTCGAGCGGGTCCATCTTCACCAGGTGCGCGAGCTCATCCATGTGAACTTCGCGAGCGAAGTGATTCGCGGTTGCCGCAAGCCCTCGATACGAGCCCTGACGCAACGGCGACTTGGTTTGATGAAACACGATTTTGTTATTCGCTATATCGTAGCGGTGCTGAATCCCCGCCGTCCCCGAGTTGTAATTGTGAAACTCCCACGCGGTTATCGTTCCGTCGTCACGCACGCCGGTGGAGATGTCGATCACGCCGGCGGGACGAGCGTACGCCCACGTAAATTCCTCTTCGCGAGTCCAGACAAGCTTCACAGGCTTACCTGCTGCCTGAGCGAGTCGAGCGGCTTCGACGGCGGCGTCGCCCGTGTGCTTGCCGCCGTAGCCCGCTCCGGTGTCGGGGACGATCACTCGCACTCGGTCCTCGGGAATTCGAAACGCTTCCGCAAGCTCGCTTCGGACACCGAACGGCCGCTGTGAGCCCGTCCACACGGTGAGTTTGCCGGCGTTCCATTCGGCGACCGCGGCGCGGGGCTCAAGCGGCGCGTGAGCGATATATGCTACGGTGTAAGTCTGCTGGAGCTTCTTGTCCGCCTTCGCGAGTCCGTCTTCGATCGAACCCTGGCCGCCATTCTGGCGCGACGGCATTGATTCCTTTCTAAGGTAGTCGAACAGCTCCTTCGCCGAAGGCTGGGGCTTCGCTTTCCACTCGGACTTGATCGCCGAAGCTGCCCTCTCGGCAGTGTGCGCGTCGGGCGCGGTCACACCGATGAAATCGCGATCGCGAACGACTTTTACACCTGGGATGGCTTCCGCATCACGGGTATCCGCCGAGACAAGCGACGCGTTGAACGCAGAAGGCCGGACGACTTTGCCGAATAACATCTCCGGACGCTTGGTGTCAGAAGCGTATCTGTGCTTTCCGGTGACAAAAGTCCGCCCATTGACTTTAGCGACCGACGTGCCCGCTATTTTCCACTGATCCGCGGGAGTCGCGACCGCGTTGTCGGCGATCACCTTGAGCAACTTCTGGCCTTTTGTCAGCTTGCCGAAATCAATCGCCTGTTTGGTTCGCGAGTTGATGACCTTGCCGTTCGACACCGTGAGTGCGGCGCGATCAACTTTCCAGGCTTCGGCCGCGAGGTCGATCAACGCTTCTCGGGCCGCGACCGCAGCTTTGCGCAGTTGCGGAGCCATCCTCGGCGTGGTCATGCTGCCGAACGTCCCCATGTCATAGGGGGTCAGATCGGTGTCGCCCATAGTCATGCGAATCGAAGCGATCGGCACTCGAAGTTCCTCGGCAACGGCTTGCGAAAGCGAAGTGCGAATGTTCTGTCCGAACTCGACCTTTCCGGTGTAGACGGTGACGGAGCCGTCTTCGGCGATGTGAAGCCAGCCTCCGATTTCTTTTGGCCCCGCGTCGGCGCCACGCCGTCCGGCTCCCTGCCTGCCGGATTCCTGCGCGACGGCCTTGAGGGTGAACACCATCACGAGCCCGCCGCCGAGCAGCTTGAAGAAATCGCGCCGGGCGAGATCGAGATCAAATTCATACGTTGCCCCCGCCGACAGCTCGTAGCGTTCGACTTCAATCGAATCATCGATGATGCGGAGCAGGCGAGACGCCTGCGCTCCCAGGTCTTCGTTCACCGTCCACCTCCCTTCATCGTCTGCGAAGCCTTACGGATTGCGGCGACGATGCGCGGATATGTGCCGCACCGGCAGATGTTCCCCTCCATCGAGCGAATGAGGTCTCGCTCGGTGGGGTTGGGGTTCTTGCTCAGCAAGGCGACCCCGCACATGATCATCCCGGGCGTGCAGTAGCCGCACTGCAACGCGTCCGCTTCGAGAAATGCCTCTTGAAGCGGATGCAGGCGGCCGTTACGCTCGAGGCCTTCGATTGTCATGATCTTTTTCCCCGCCGACGAGCTCACGGATGTGATGCACGACCTGGTCGCTTGTCCGTCGATAAGCACTGTGCAAGCTCCGCATTGACCTTCGCCGCAACCGTATTTGCTTCCGGTCAGGTCGAGATCATCTCGCAAGACGCTGAGCAGGCTCCGATCCCCGGCAGCATCGATTCGAAGCTTGTTTCCGTTGACGTGAAGTTCGGTGATCCGTTGCATAGTACCCCCTCACGCTTGGTTGGATTTGAATCGAATTTCTTTTGTATAACAATAAGCCCGCCGGGGCGCGCGGCGCAAACAGGAACTAGAGCGGTGGAATAGAGTGTTGACGTGGCGAATGCGTTCTTGCCACCAGGACACCAGTCACTACGCTGCACATGGACTTTGTGGTGCCCTGGTGTCCTGGTGGCGAGCCCTGCAACACGCAATTTCACCACGACCCTTTCGGGCTTGGGATTGACACTCGTGGTTTTGATCGGGTAAGGTTAAGCGTTATCTTGACAGCGAAATTCGCGACAGGAGTGATGACTAACGTGAAGGCCGATATTCATCCCAAGTATATGACAGCGACCGTGCACTGCGCGTGCGGCGAAACGTGGCAGACACGCTCCACCAAGTCCGAGATCCGGCTTGAGATTTGTTCGAATTGCCATCCGTTCTTCACGGGCAAACAAAAGCTGGTTGACACCGCGGGCCGGGTTGAACGCTTCAATCGCAAGTACGGCCGCAAGACCGAAGCTTAGCTGGTCAACAATTCGATAGTGGTTGCCGGGCCGCCGGTTCGCACCCGCTTGCTGAACGTTCCCGAACTGGAGCGGTGAGCAAGCCGGACGCGAGGAGTCAGAGGCGGACAACCGGCAACCATTCTTTTTTGTCTGTGGAAGATTGCGAGCTGTTTATGAGAGAAGATCAAATCATCGTCGGCGGGCAAGCGGTCATCGAAGGCGTGATGATGCGGGCCCCGCATTCGTACGCGGTGGCCGTGCGCCGCCCCGACGGACAAATCGTATCCAAAGGCGAGCGGCTCCCGGTGCTCGGCGAGCGATATCCGCTTCTGAAGCTCCCGGTGCTTCGCGGCTCGGCGGTGTTGATTCAGTCGATGATCCTGGGAATCAAATCGCTGAACTTCTCAGCCAACGTAGTCTTCCACGAAGCGACGAGCGAAACCGCGCCGACGAAGGCCGAGGTCGAAGCCGCGCCGCTGGTTTCGAGCATGGTCGCAACGGCCCCGGTCGGCGTGGCAACAGAAGTCAAGCCCGCAGTCGAAGCACGGAGCGGTACGGCCGCAGCGGGAGCACTCGGCTCGATAGTCTTCGCTCTTTTCTTCAACGTGCTGTTGTTCATCGTGCTGCCACTGCTTCTGACCAACGCACTGTTCGTCTACTTCGGGGGCGGAACGATCGATGCACACTCCGCCAGCGGCACATGGTACGCGGACGCGTGGGCGTGGATACGCGCGGCGCTTCATCCGATACGCCCCTCGGTCGCTTTCAACCTCGTTGACGGGCTGATCCGGATGACGTTCTTTCTGATCATGATTACGAGCTTTTCGCTGCTTCGAGACATCCGCCGCGTGTTCGAGTATCACGGCGCCGAGCACAAAGTCGTTTACACCTGGGAAGCCGGCGAAGACCTGACGGTCTCGAACGCACGCACCAAGCAGAGGCAGCACCCGCGCTGCGGAACCAGTTTCCTGATGGTCGTGATGCTGGTCTCGATAGTCGCCTTCTCGGTCGTGAAGTTCGATTCTTTGTTTCTGAACTTCCTTATCCGTGTGCTGTTGATCCCGGTCATCGCCGGCGTCTCCTACGAGATCATTCGGGCGTCCGCCAAAAGCAGCGCTCAGTGGTTCTTCTCGGTGATAACCCGACCCGGCCTGTGGCTTCAAAACATCACGACAAAAGAACCGGATGATTCACAGCTCGAAGTCGCGATCTATGCTTTGAAGGAATCACTCAAGCTGGAGCCGGAAGCGGAAATGGCGTGAGAACATGTTAAACAAGCTCGACGCAATCGAAGAGAAATACGAAGAGATCACGCGGCACCTCAGCGATCCCGAGTTGCTGGCCGACCAGTCGAAGTATGCAAAGATCGCAAAGCAGCACCGCGACCTGGAAGAGATCGTGGAGAAGTATCGCGAGTTCAAAGCCCTCGACCGCGGCATTCGAGAAACGAGGGAGATGCTCGACACTGAATCGGATGACGAGATGGTCAACCTCGCGCGCGCGGAGCTCAGCGACCTCGAACAGCGACGCACTAACGTCGAGGAAGAGTTGAGATTCCTGCTCATACCCAGGGACCCAAACGACGAGAAGAACGTGATCCTCGAGATTCGAGCGGGAACCGGCGGCGACGAGGCTACGCTGTTTGCTGCGGAGATCATGCGGATGTACTCACGCTACGCCGAGCGGCAAGGTTGGCGAGTCCAGGTGCTGGATGCGTCCGAATCGGGCATCGGCGGAATCAAAGAAGGAATCATGCTGATCGAGGGCAATCGCGTCTACTCGAAGCTCAAGCACGAATCAGGCGTCCATCGGGTCCAGCGAGTGCCACAGACGGAAGCATCGGGCCGCATCCACACATCGGCGGTCACAGTGGCGGTGCTTCCGGAAGCGGAAGAAGTCGACATCAAGATCGATCCAAAAGACCTGCGTATCGACACTTTTTGCTCGTCGGGTCCCGGCGGCCAGTCGGTGAACACGACTTATTCGGCTGTCCGGCTCACTCACCTGCCCAGTAACACCGTCGTCTCGATGCAGGATGAAAAGTCGCAGATCAAGAATCGCGAGAAAGCGATGCGAGTCCTGCGGTCGCGGCTTCTGGAAATGGAGCAGGAGAAGCAGCACCAGGCGATCGCGAGCGAGCGGCGTTCGATGGTCGGCTCGGGTGATCGATCCGAGAAGATTCGCACCTACAATTTCAAAGACAACCGTGTCACCGATCATCGCATTGGATACACGTCGCATCAGTTGAACCTTTTCATGGAAGGCGAGATTGGCGAGCTGATCGACGCGCTGGTCGCATACTATCAAGCCGAGAAGTTGAAGGCCGACACCGAAGTCGCGGCTTAGGCTCTTCTCTAAAGCGAATCAAGTGATGATTCGAACTCTATAGTCCGGCGTTGGTCTCATAGACTGCATTGCCTACCATCGCTGAAGCAATTGCTGAAGGCTCCTCGCGGCTTGAAGGGTCCGCCGTCGGAGAACCACGCCGTACCGCGGGCGTCCTGCTCTGCCACCTCCTCGGCATCGAGCGAACACACTTACTCACCCGATCCGAGCAGCCGGTCAAACCGGCCGACTATGACAAGTTTTTGCGGCTCATCGAACGCCGGTCCGCGGGAGAGCCCACGCAATACATTACGGGCCATCAGGAATTCTACGGCCTCGACTTCATCGTTTCGCCCGACGTGCTGATTCCGAGACCCGAGACTGAGTTCCTGGTGGAACGCGTCATCGAGCTTGCGGGAGTCATCGAAGAAGAGCGGCCCTTGATCGTCGACGTCGGGACGGGCTCGGGCTGCATCGCGGTCGCAGTTGCTGTCCGGGTACCACGGGCGCGATTGATTGCCACCGACGTTTCTGAAGCGGCACTCGAGGTTGCCAGAAGAAACGCGGAACGAAACGGCGTGCGCGATCGAATCGAGTTTCTCGCGGGAGAACTGTTGACGCCGCTTGCCGGCAAGGCGGGGGCGGTCGACATCCTCGCGTCGAATCCGCCTTACGTCAATGAGGGAAGGCCGGAGTTGATCCAGCGCGAAGTTCGCGATTGGGAGCCGCGCATTGCATTGTTCGGCGGGGGTGACGGTCTCGAGTTCTACCGCCGGCTACTTGCGGAGGGGTCGGAACTGGTCAAACCCGGCGGCTTCCTGGTGGTCGAGATTGGTTACAGTCAATTCGAAGCGATTGAGGCGATGATCGCCGGTTCGTCGTGGGAGCTGGTCGATGTTACACGCGACCTGCAAGGCATCCCGCGCACGATCACCGTTAGAAGGCCGTCAGAGAATGGGCCCGGCGCTCGCCTAAGGCGCTGACACATTGCGGCAGAGATTCTTTCAACTAGAATGGAGAGCGTCATGAAGCTCATAATCACACTTTGCGTCATCGTGGTTCTCGTCTCCCCTATGCTATTCGCACAACAGAAGCTCCCATCCGCCGCCTCGATGCTCTCGCCCTCGATCTGCGGCAAGGGGGCGTTCCTGCTGTTCGTGGGCGACCAGCAGGTAGGCCGCGAAGAGTTCGAGATCAAGTGCCAGCCGGACGGTGGCTACGCCGCCGAAGGCCATAGCAGCTTTAAGGTTGCCGGCGCTACGATGGATATGAAAACGACCCTCACCCTCGACAAGAGAGGTGACCCCTTGTCATCGACCGCCGAGGGCACCGTCAATGCCCAGCCCTACAATCAATCGGTGAGCATCAAAGGCGCCACAGCCACAGTCAGCGCCAGCGGCGGATCAAAGGAACTTCCCTTTGCAAAGGGGGCGTCATTGCTCGGCGGAAACGTCTTTTACATGAATCAGTTCTTGCTCGCTCGTTATGACGCGGGGCGGGGCGGAATTCAGGATCTGCCCATTTTTCCAAATCTGACCGCGAAGGCTGAGCGCGTCGCGCGCGACGAGGTCCGAGCCAGCGGTATCGCGGCGTCTCCGGTTCCCGCTGCATTCGACCGCTACAGCATGACGATAGGCGTTTCGAATGTTATCGCGTGGGTTGATGCTCAGGGCCGCCTCGCGGTAGTCGCTGTGCCGCTTCAGAACTTCGCAGCGGTGCGCGAAGAGTTCACGACTTTCGTGCCCTCCTTCAAGGCGATTCTCGCCGCAAAGATGAAAGAAGCCGAGGTAGACTATAGCGCGCCGCGCGAGGCTCCCTTCTACGCCGAACAGGTGACCGTCGAGGCGAAGGGCTTCACGCTGGGAGGCACGCTGCTGACGCCCTCGACGGGCAAGCCGCCATACCCGGCGGTTATCACCATCACCGGCTCGGGACAGCAGACCCGCGATGAATATCTGCCGCTGGCGGGTCTTGAAAAGTACAGGCCGTTTCGCCAAATCGCCGAAGCCCTTGCGAGCCGCGGCATCGCAGTGCTGCGCGTGGACGATCGCGGAGTGGGCGAGTCGAAGGGCCAAGAAACGCTTGCTGTATCAACGAGCGCAAATTTCGCCGACGACGTGCGCGCGCAAGTTGACTATCTTCGTGAGCGGAAAGAGATCGATCCCTCGCGCATCGCGCTGCTCGGGCACAGCGAGGGCGGGATCATCGCACCGATGGTCGCCGCCACCGATAAGCGAATCGCCGCCATTGTGTTGATGGCTGGGACTGGAAAACGCGGCGACGAAATCATCTTCTATCAGGTCAATCAAGGTCTCGAGGGAGATGTCACCCTCACCGAGGAAGCGAGGGCGCAAGGCCGAGCGAAGCAAAAGGAAGCCATGCGCAAGGCCATAGATGGTGACCCGTCAGCTCCCGAGTCGCTTCGGAATCCGTGGGTGCGATATTTCCTCGCTTACGATCCGCTGCCGACGATTCGCAAGGTTCGTCAGCCGATTCTGATCCTGCAAGGCGAGCTTGACCGCCAGGTGACCGCCGACCAGGCGGAAATTCTTGCGAAAGCGGCTCGCGAAGCCGGCAATCGCGACGTAACTGCGCGAGTCTTTCCGGGACTGAATCATCTCTTTCTGCCCGCCAAGACCGGCGCGGTCGCTGAGTATTCGTCGCTCAGCACCAACTCGATTCCCGACGACGTGATGAGGCAGTTGGTCGATTGGCTCGCGCAAAAGTTGAAGGTGAAATAACCTGGGAGCGCGGGCGTCTGGCCCGCATGACTTCAAAGGCGCGCTATTACAAGCCAGCCGCGAGACGCATGCACTCCGAGCAACTCCTGACGATCGTTGCCCGTGATGGTACAATGGCCCAGCTATGATAATCGGCATCAGCGGCGGGACGGGGTCAGGAAAAACCACCGTAGTCCAAAAGATCATGGCGACCGTCGGCTCGGGCAACGTGGTCTATCTCCAACAGGACTCATACTATCGCAATCTCGGCGACATGCCGCTGGACTTGAAGCATCGAGTCAATTTCGACCACCCCGACGCCTTCGACACCGACCTGCTGATAAATCACCTCGAGGCGTTGCGTGCCGGAGAGGGCATCGAGCAGCCGATCTACGATTACCCGACTCACTCTCGAAGAGCGGAAACGGTTCACGTCGATCCGCGTCCAGTGATCATCGTCGAAGGCATTCTGGTCTTCGTGAACTCGCAGATGCGCGGACTGATGGACCTGAAGATCTTCGTGGACGCCGATGCCGATATTAGGTTTATCAGGAGGCTGGATCGGGACGTTCACGAGCGCGGACGCACGCTTGAATCGGTAATCACTCAGTACACGACCACTGTTCGGCCGATGCACCTCCAATTCGTTGAACCATCCAAGCGCTACGCGGATATCATCATCCCGGAGGGCGGGTTCAACGAAGTAGGCATAGATTTGATCACCGGCAAAATCAAATCCTTCCTTGCTGTTTCGAGCGATGGCGGTGCTTTACCCGTTGGATCCAACGGTATTCGAAACGAACGCCCAGAGTTTCCCAGTTAGAGAACGAGGTTCCTACTGATGACAACCGATGATGAATTGATAGACCTTGCCAAGGAGGCTCGACGCTGGGCACACGCACCGTATTCGAACTTCAGCGTTGGAGCGGCTCTGCTCAGTAGTGATGGTCGGGTCTTCACCGGCTGCAATGTTGAGAATTCGACCTATGGTCTGAGCGTATGCGCCGAGCGAGTGGCGATCTTTAAGGCGGTCAGCGAAGGTGTTCGCGAAATCGCGAGAATCGCAGTAGTCACGGATCACGATCACATCGCGCCGCCGTGCGGCTGCTGCCGACAGATGATCTGGGAGTTCTCGGCCGGCAACACGGAAGTCGTATTGGCCAACCTTTCCGGCGATGTTCGAAAGTATCGAATAACCGAGCTCCTGCCTGAGGCATTTGATGAGCGGTATCTCGAGGGCGTAAGCTAGCGATCACTTCCTGGTCACGTTTCCAGCCGAAGAGAATCGAATGAGCAATGAGGACTTCGAGCGACAGATGGAGTTCATTCTGGAACAGCAGGCAAAGTTCGAGGAGAACTTCGCGAAACAACAAGAGTACAACGCCCAGGTGAACGCGTTTAGACAAGGTTGATAAGCAAATAGGTGAGTTGGTGGGATTCGCGGGCACTTTGAGAGACGCGGTTCTCGGCTTAACCTACCACGTCGAACGACACGATCAGCAAATAGCCGCAAACGAGCAGGCAATCGCGGAACTAATCGCGCAGGGCAAAGAGAGCGACGCCAGGTTGAACGCTCTCATCACGATTGTCGAGCGCCACATCAGCGGTCATCAGTAGGGTCACCACAATGCAGCTGCCGCGGAATTAGCAGCGTGAAGATTGCGAATCAGCAAGTACCAACACGCCAGGGTGCAGGATCGTCACGCGGTTGATGGTGGCTGTGTGTTTATCCTGATTGACCCGGCGCTGCACACGAGAGGAGATGGCTTGAGAAAAACTCTGACCCTCACAATTCTGGTTTTCATCCTGATGCTCGACGTTGTCCCCTCCAACGGACGTGTGGCCGAGCGGGTTGACCTCATCATTAGCGGCGGAACTGTCGTCACCATGGACGCATCTTCGCGGGTGATTGAAGAAGGCGCGGTCGTTGTAAGAGGGGAGCGAATTGTCGACGTCGGCAGCACTCGACAAGTCTCTGCAAAATACAGGGCCGCCCGCGTGATCAACGCCGCGGGAAGAGTAGTGATGCCCGGCTTGATCAACACCCACACTCACGTCCCGATGGTTTTGTTCCGCGGGATCGCGGACGACCTCGTTCTGATGGAATGGCTGCAGAAATACATCTTCCCCGCCGAAGCGAAGAACGTCGACGAGCAATTCGTGCGATGGGGCACTCGGCTTGGTTGCCTGGAGATGATCCGCGGAGGCACCACTACCTACGTCGACATGTATTATTTCGAAGACGCGATCGCCGACGAAACCGCGCGCGCGGGTATGCGAGCGGTGCTTGGCGAGACGCTCATCGACTTTCCGGCTCCGGA
The DNA here is from genome assembly GCA_035455165.1 of Blastocatellia bacterium. Taxonomy (GTDB): domain Bacteria; phylum Acidobacteriota; class Blastocatellia; order UBA7656; family UBA7656; genus Onstottus_A. Next base: position 20,663 of record DATIFP010000053.1, on the reverse strand, counting down.
TAACAAGACCTGGGACGCGGGCATCGCTTATATGGAGAAGTTCGCGGCGAAGTGGAAAGGCCATTCGCTGATCACGCCGGCGATTGCCCCTCACGCGCCGTACACCGTATCCACCGATCACTTCAAGCAAGCGCATTCGTTGTCTCTGAGACGCGACATCCCGCTGGTCACCCACGTCGAGGAGGACCAGGCAGAGGTGAAGACCATTCAGGAACGATACGGCGCGACATCGGTCGCTTACCTCGATCGCATAGGGACGCTTGACGAGCGAGTAATTGCCGCCCACATGGTGTGGCCGACGAGCGAGGACATCAGAACGCTTGCAAAGCGTTCGGTGGGCGTCGCGCACTGCCCGCAGTCAAACATGAAACTGGCTGCTGGAGCCGCTCCCGTGCCACAGATGCTGAAAGCAGGAATCCATGTCGGTCTAGGAACCGACGGCGCGGCTTCAAACAACGACCTGAATCTCTGGGAAGAAATGGACGCGGCGGCGAAGCTGCACAAGCTGACTTCGAAGGACCCGACCGTGATCAGCGCTCGTGAGGCCCTGGAAATGGCGACCATCGGCGGGGCTCGCGCGATTCATCAGGATAGAGAGATCGGTTCGCTTGAAGCCGGCAAGCGCGCCGACGTGATCATCGTCGGAATGAACAGTGAGCACCAAACCCCTCTGTACAATGTGTACTCGCAGCTCGTGTACGCAACAAAGGCGTCGGATGTAGAAACCGTCATAATTAATGGACGCATTGTGATGCTGAATCGTCGCGTGTTGACCATCGACGAGCGATTGGTGCGCTTGAAAGCCAACGAGTATCGCGATCGCATTCTAAAGAGCCTCAAGAAACAGTAGCAGCCACGGTGCCGGGCTCCTCAAGATCGCCCGGTGGAAGCTTCCACAGAAACATAATCAGCGACCAAAACAACCCGAAGACCAGGATTCTATCGAAATGCAACCCAACAAACCCAACGGGATTCGCAGCCAGACTCTCGCTGCCGAGGTGAAGCCGTTCGGTCAATATACCGGATACGCTCGCCCCCAACAGGCCGAGCGCAGCGACCCCAATGAAACCTGGTTTTCGAACCTTGCCTCGCACGATCAGATCGAGGAAGACTGCTGCCGGAATCACGCATATGACTGCGTCGTAGATTCGGTGATATACAAACCAGAGGCTGAACAATGACACGATCGTGAGATGCATCTTTTCGCAAGACGGTCTTCGCCTGAAGATCGTCGCCATCGCCGTGATGCCGAACAAGGCTAGAGCTATGTTCAACCCCCGGCCAAGCCACCGGCTTCCCGTTAACGCGGAGAGAATTGGTCCGATGTCAGTCACACCATTAAAGCGAGCTTGATTGGAGATCGAGGTGTGAAGCAACGCCCAAACGTAGTCACTCGTCACCGCGATCGGTGACAGCCCGAGCTTGATCGCATATGCTCCGGTCAACGCCGCTACCGCCAGAACAGCGGTGGCCACGACCTTCCACTCTCTTCTCCAAAGAAAGTAAAGCGCGAATGGAAGCGTCAACGGGTACTTGCAAAGTGAAACCCCCAGCAGCAAGCCCGCGAGCACATTCGAGCGGCGCTTCCACGCGAGCAATGCCGCGAGCACCAGCGCCGTCACGATCAAGCTAATCTGTCCATATCGGACAGTGACTCGAAACGAAGCCCAGCACAACACAAACGCAGCAAGATTCATACGAGCCCTGGCGGGCCAGGCCGCGCCCCAAAGCCTCTTTACGAGCAGCAGAATCGCTCCGGTGGCCAACAGGTTAAAAAGCACAAAAATCGCTCGAAGTTGAGCAAAGGAAAGAAGAGCGAACGAGGAGAAAAGCACCGACGCAAACGGAGGTGGGCCATAGAATGGCCCCTCCGAGGTCTGATAAACCCCGGCGACCCACGCTCGGCCCATGTCCTGAAACATTGCCAGGTCCCTGCCTTCACGTAACGCAGTGACCGCCGAATAGACGAGAGAGGTCGCGGCGAGGAGGAGGAACGCCGATTCAGCAATCGCCATCAACCGCCGGTGTTTTCTTGAAGTCTCAGTCGAGAGGTCCAACGATCCGTCCAGGACTTGTGTGGGTGGTTGACTCATACTTCTGCGGCGAGGCTGATTTCAGAGACTGAGTTTCGGCCAGAGCCGGTTGATTCGCTGTTTCACTTCGTCGCTCATCTTGATCTCTTTGGGCCACGGCCGCTCGAAGCCCTCAGACTTCCATTTGCGCGTGCCGTCGATGCCCATCTTCGAGCCGAAGTTGGGCAGCCGAGATGAATGATCGAGCTGATCGACTGGGCCCAGGACGAATTGGATATCGCGCTCGGGATCGATGTTATTGAGCACTCGCCAGGTCACTTCATTAACGTTGCGGACATCAGTGTCCTGATCAACGACAATGATGCACTTGGTAAACATCGCCTGAGGCAAGGACCAGATACCGTTCATTATCTTCCTGGCGTGCCCGGGATAGTCTTTCCTGATCGCCACGATCATCAGGTTGTGGAACACTCCGGCGAACGGCATGTGATAGTCGAAAACTTCGGGAAACTGGCGTTGCAACAGCGGAAGATAAATACGTTCGATCGCTTCGCCCATCCAGCAGTCTTCCTGCGGCGGCTTGCCTACGATGATGGTCTGGTAGATCGGCTTCTTGCGATGAGTGACGCAGGTGACGTGAAAGACCGGGAACTCGTCTTCAAGGGAGTAGTAGCCAGTGTGATCGCCGAACGGACCTTCAGTTCGCAGCTCCTCGGAATCAACGTAGCCTTCAAGCACGATCTCCGCGTTGGCGGGCACTTCGACGTCGTTTGTCTCGCACTTCACCATCTCCACCGGCTTATCGCGCAGGAACCCGGCGATCATCATCTCGTCCAGATCTTCGGGCAGCGGCAGAATGGCCGAGAACACCGTCACAGGATCGGCTCCTATGGCCACTCCTACGTCAAGTCGTCCGCCGCCGCCGCGCTTCAAGCTGCGAAAATGCTGCGCGCCGTGTTTGTGAATCTGCCAATGCATGCCGGTGGTTTTCTCGTCGTACACCTGCATCCGATACATCCCGCAGTTCCGTTTGCCCGTCTCCGGGTTCCTGGTGAACACCAACGGCATCGTGATATAGCGCCCGCCGTCTTCAGGCCAGCACTTGATGATCGGGAAGTCGAACAGCGAGAACTTACCCTCCCTTAGCACTCGTTCCTTCGAGGGCCCGTCCTTGACGATCTTGGGAAACATCTTTCCGAGATCGGCCAACCGCGGAATCATCTTGATTTTCTCGATCAGGCCTTGAGGCGACTTGACGTCGGTAAGCTCCGAAATGCGTTCGGTTATCTCGGCGTAATCTTTGACGCCCAGCGCCCTCAGCATCCGGTCGCGAGTACCAAGCGCGTTGATGAGAACAGGCATCGAATGCCCGCGAACGTTTTCGAATAGGAGCGCCGGGCCGTTCTGCTTGGACACGCGATCGGTTATCTCGGCTATCTCGAGCTCAGCATCGACCTCGACACGTATGCGCTTCAACTCGCCGGCTTTCTCGAGCGCGTTTATGAATTCCCTGAGGTCCTCAAAGGCCATATCCGGTTCTCGGTCATTTCGAATTCGAGAGGGTATCACGCACAACGAATGCAAACAACTTGGTGGTCTGCTGACTTCCGCTCCGGCCCACGGGCGAGGACACACACTATCAACTCTTTCCCGTACAGGCTGGCTTGATCTAAGACTGATACAATGGGCGGCCATGTTGAGGTACTCTGCCTCCCCGCCTGCGGAAACCAGGAATGCGACTCCTCGCACGCCCGTATTTCAGATCTTCACGGTCGTAGCGGCGCTCAGCGTCGTTCTCCGAATCTGGTACGCGGGGAGTCTTTATCAGGATGACGGCTTATGGTTCACCGCCGCTGAGGAGATTCTGCGAGGCAAGGCGCTCTATCGCGATATCTTCTTTGATAAGCCGCCCGGATTGCCGCTCCTGTACGCCGGGCTCTTCAAAATCTTCGGCGCTCACATCCTAACCATCCGGCTATTCACGATCTGCTACACGGTGTTGATCTCGGCACTGCTCTTTCCGTTTGGCTCGCGTGTTTACGACAAACGGGCCGGCCTCATAGCCGCGGTGATGTTTTCGGTCTTCAGTACAACCTACATAAGCGGCGACATGCAAAGCCTGAACACTGACTTGCTAATGACGCCGTTTTATTCAGCGAGCGCCTTTCTGATGATCCGATCCGGCTCAGCGCCGAGCCGATCCGCGTGGCTTGCCCTCGCCGGCGGAGCGATATCCGCCGTCGGGTTTCAGATCAACCCAAAAGCAGCGTTCAACCTGCTGTTCTTTGCTCTGTTTCTTATCGCTGCTCGTTGTTGGAACAGCGGGACGACCATTAAGTACCTCGCATCCGCACTGAAACTATTTGCGTTTGCCGTTACGGGGTTCGTGTTCGCGTCGGTTCCATTCCTGCTCTATATCTCCGGAACTCATTCGCTCTCCCGTTACAAGCTGTATGTGTGGGAATGGGGATTGCGCTATACCGCCTATTACCCGGCGTCTCGGGCGGCCCGGATTTTCCTGTATTACGGAACTGATTATTTTCTGATCAACAACCTCTTGCTTATCACTCTTGTTGTCGTCGCCGGAAGCACAATCAGTCGGGCACTTCAATACGCCCGAGAGCGAAGATCAACCCCTCCGGATCAAGCGCCGCCGGAGCGGAACCCGAACAAGGCCTCCGGCATATTCCAGGCAGACGTAGCTCTACTGATCTGGTTTGCGGTGTCGCTTGTAGGCGTCGCAGCGGGAGGCCGATTCTTCGCTCATTATTACTTTCAAGTGCTCCCGAGTCTTTGCCTGATTGGCGCGAGCGGTCTAGTCGCGCTTGCTTCGTGGTTCCGCGCGGGAAACAGACTCGTCAGAGCGATCGTTGCGGTTCTGCTAGTCATCGGCTTCGGGTATACGCTCGTGCGTTCTCACAGCGAAACCGTCAGGCTTGCGAGTAGTTGGATTCGCGGCGGCAAAACCGACATCAATCGCGAAGCGCGGCTAGCGGCCGCGACCGTCAGAGATGCCCCAGATCCAATCGATGCGGTGGATGGCGGAGGCGTCGAAACCATTCGACAAGGCGGGCCGCGTACTCGGCCTGCCGGCGGCGCAGCCGACTATCTTTTCGTATGGGGCAATTGGCCTGAGGTTTATTACTGGTCGGGATTGATTCCAGCGTCGGGATATTTGAGCTCGCAGCCACTCACCGGTGTGCCTGCCGATGTGTGGTATGGGAGCGAGGAGTACCGCTTGATCCTCGACGAAAAGACGACCGGCGCCGCTCGAGCCGAGCTCGTTCGTGAGCTTGAACAGACGCCGCCCAAATACATAATTGACGAGCTGGGCTTTCGCGACGAGCGACTGTCCATCGACAGGTATTCGGAGCTCCGCGAGTTCTTGGGCAACTACGAAAGATTCAGCGCGCGGACAAACGTCCCTATATGGGTTCTGAGATCCGAGCGTTAGCCGGAGGGTATGACTATGTTCGTTGGCCACTATGCAGTAAGCTTTGCAGCCAAAAGGGCCGAGGCGTCCGTACCGCTGTGGATCCTATTCCTGGCAGTTCAGCTCCTCGATGTCGCCTGGGCGCCGCTCGTGCTGCTCGGGGTCGAGAAGGTGCACATCACGCCCGGGATTACGGCGTCGAACCCGTTCGATCTTTACTACATGCCGTTCACGCACAGCCTGGTCGCTGCGGTGGTGTGGTCAGCGGGCGCGTTTGCGATTTACCGGCTCGTAAAACGAAGTTCGATGGCGTCGGGGCTTGTGGTGGCCGGCGCGGTCTTTTCGCATTGGGTTCTCGACTTCGTTGTTCACCGGCCTGATCTTCCGCTGTACGACAACGCCGCTAAGGTCGGGCTAGGGCTCTGGAACTTCCCCGCGTTTGCGTTTAGCCTCGAAGCCATCCTGCTCTTCGCGGGCATGTGGCTGTACTTCAGCGCGGGCGCACGACGCCGAGCTGCAACCGTTGTGTTCGGATTCGTGATGCTTGCGATTCAGGCTTACGTATTCTTTGGACCGCCACCGGCTTCTGACAAGGCTGCAGCATCGACGGCTATTGTCGCTTATGGAATCTTCACCCTCGTGATCAGACTGCTCGAAGGCAAGCAGACGACTGTATCGAACGCAAGCTAGCCCGGGTATCTCGCCTGAAGGTGGTGATTTCGCAGTCCAATGTTTTCTCTGCGTGACCTTTGCGTCCTCGGCGTCTCGGCGGTGAGCCGAACGTCGAACTACTCACCGCAGGAGCACGCAGAGCACGCTGAGGCCGCGCAGAGAACTCAAGCCAGGACACAAACCCGGCACTTCTCTAGTGATAGAATCTGGAGCCATCATGTATTGCCCGAATTGTGGAAGGACCAACTCAGCGCAACAGCGATTCTGCCGTTCTTGCGGACTGCAGCTCGAAGAGACCGTGCAGTCGCTCACTAAGCAGCTACCCGGCAAGGACCTCGATAAGACTCTCGAGGCTCGAAAGCGCGCAATCGAGCGTTTACTCCCGATCGTTGGAGGCGCGGCCGTCTCGATCGTGGTGGGAGCCGTGCTGTGGGGGATCATCTACGAGATCATCATCGTCAAGGGCGAGGTTCTAGGCGGATCGATCTTTCTCGCTTTCGTTTTGGGCTTGGTTCTGTTCGCGCTCCTGGCTGTGTATCACGATTCGCTGGTCAAGGGCTCCAAAAGACGCCAATTGCCCGAACCCGCATCCCCATCCGCAGAAGACACGGCGGAACTCTTGCCTGAGCCGTCCGTTGAATCAACTCCGAGCATAACAGAGCACACGACCGAATTCCTGATGGCTGAGGAGGCTGAAAAAATCGATAGACGCTCTTGAACTAACAAAAGGAGAACCGGAAATGGAAAACCAATCAAACATCGCGCTGGCAACCCCTCCACGAAAGGGACTGGCGATAGCTTCGCTGGTGCTCGGGATAATGTTGGAAGTTTTGGCACCGGCAATCACTCATTCGGTTCAAACGAGACCTACGTTGTGTATCAAGCCGAAGGTGCCGTAGACGTAAAGGCCTCGCCGACAACCCGCGTGCCCGCCGGCTCGATCCGGATCCAGTGAGATTCCTTGATTGGGAGGCCAGGTAGCGACGGACCCGTCAAGAAAACGAATACCGGCTAAACATTAGCAAGCAAACACCCCGCAAGTCCTTTGCATTGACAAGCCATAGGTCATAAGTAATAATCGCAGTCGAAAACTAGCCAACGAAAGTCCCCGCGGTTCATCTTCAATCGGTGGGAGGAATCAGGTGGAAAACGAGCGAGAGGTTCGGCTGCGCCGACGAATTGAAGAGCTGGTGCGAGCTCGCGTGGGCCTGCTGGAGCAAGACATCAGCCGGGTGCAGCGCGAGGTCAACGAGTCATTCACTCGTCTGCTCGAAAGCACCGACGTCGCGGCATCCGTGCCGGAAGACGATGACGCCGTCGCTCAAATCGCAGCCGAAGTCCATGCGCAAATCGACCAGGCAGGCGCCGAAAGCGTTCGCCTCGGAGCGGACATCGCCCTATTGAGAGACTCGGTCGCCGAATTGAATGAGCAGCGCACTCAAGCCGATGTGCTGAACGCGCTGGTCGCTCGCGCAGCGAACTTCGTTCCCCGCGTTGTGCTGTTCGTAGTCAAAGGCGGGAACGCGGTTGCCTGGGCGGGTCGCGGATTGGACGAAGGCCTGGGCCCAATCAGGGGAATGTCAGTCTCGTTGGAGGCAGACAATGTGCTGCGCCCCGCGCTCAACTCGCAGCAAACTTTCTACGGCTCGCCGGAGTTGCAGTCGGAGAACCAGAGTATCTTCACGCGTCTCGGGAATATTCATCCGGAACGAGTTCTGGCCGTGCCGCTCAAGGTGAGAGGCAAGACGGCGGCGCTGGTCTACGCGGACTCGGCTGAGCGCGGTGAAGTGGCGATCAACGTCGAAGCGATCGAGCTCTTGGCTCAGACTGCCGGGCTTGTCGTCGAGCTCGTATCGTTGCGGGCGAGGATGTCGGAAGCCGCGCAACCCGCAAGGCAGCCCGCGGCGGAACCAGTCGCTTCGAGCAGCGGTAATTTACGATCAGGTGAACTGCGGCCTCCCTCCCGGCCGTCCGCGGAACTTTCAACAAGACCCGAGCATGTTCCGGAGCCACAGCCAGAGCCGGCCTACTACAGGCCGACGGCTGAGCCGGCCGCTCCTACTCCGTCCTCAAGTTTTGCGAGCCCATCGAGTCACGCGGTTGATGACGAAGAGAAGGCTCACAACGACGCGCGGCGATTCGCTCGTTTGCTGGTGAGCGAGATAAAGCTCTACAACGAGCACAAAGTCGCCGAAGGCCGTCGCAGCGGAGACTTGTACGACCGGTTGAAGGAAGACATCGACCGAAGCCGGCAGATGTACGAAAAGCGCGTGACACCCGGCGTAGCCGCGAAGTTCGACTACTTCTACGACGAGCTTGTTGGCACGCTGGCCGAAGGAGATTCGGGCAAGCTCGGCTCCGACTGCCCTGGACCCACCGTTGCCGCAACGATCTGAAGGGCACAGCACGGAGCGCAGGCAGGTAGGATGGCTGCGCTCCCAGCGGCGTCCCGCGTTGATTGATTTCCTCGAACCCTTCGTCAATAATCTTCAAAGCCCCATGCGAGATCACGTGTCGCGCACACACCGTTGTTTCTTAGGAGTTTACATGCCCAACGCAATTCGAGGCCGCCTCAACAATGTTCGGCGACGCGTCACCATCACCCTGTTTCCTCTGCTGGTGTTTACGCTTATCACGCCGATGACCGTTTCCTGCCAGCGAGGCGCGTCGGATCCGGACCGCGGCCTCGAGGAACTTCGTGGGCTGGTGCGCGGCGCATCCGGAAGGCCGTCGGCGAATGACCTGACTCGAATCGAGTCACGATATCCGCGAACACGAACCGCGGCCCTTGCCCGGTTCTTGCGAGGCTACCTCTACTATTCGGCTCAAAACTACAAGGAAGCCACGGGGTCTCTGGACGTGCGGGATATCGAGTCGGCAACTGCGCTGGGCGATTACGCCTTGTTCTATCGCGGAGAGAGCGAAGCGGCCATTGACGCGAAGGCGGATGCTAGACGTGACTACAATGCGTTGCACACCCGGTACCCAGAGTCGTTGAGGGCTCGCGAGGCCAAACTCCGCGCCGCTTCAACGGCCGTGGCTCTGGGCGATCCGGCCGGCGCGATCGAAGACCTTGCTCAAATGTGCGAGGCAAACGACGCAGATGCCGTCTACATCACGGCCCAGGCTTACGAAGCGAAAGGCGTGCCCGAACAGGCAATCAAGCTGTATCGGCAGATTTATTTTGCAATCGCGGCGACCAGTGCAAGCGTTCAGGCGGACGCGAGGCTGACGGCGCTCGGCGCGCCGATCAAAGACAATCCCGGTTCCTTCGCGGAGGAGCGCTTACGCGCGGACGCCTTGTATCAGGCCAGACAGTATCTCGAAGCCGCTGCGGCATATGATCAGATCCTAGCTCGGTTTCCTGAAGCGGACCGAATCGACGAGGTCCACCTTCAGCGTGGCGTCGCGTTGATGAACAGCAAACAAACAGCACTGGCAATCACCTCGCTTGCTCGAGTGAGCGATCGAAATCCGGAGCTGCGGGCTGAATCGCTGTTTCAACAGGCGGAAGCCTTGCGACGCGCGGGCCGCTCGGCGGAATCATCGGTGGTAGTCGATCGTTTGCTCGGCCAGTACTCAAAGACTCGGTGGGCCAGCGAAGCTCTCTACGCGCTGGCGACTTATCTGAACAAGCAGGATCGTGAAGCCGACGCGGCGAACCGCTATCGGCAGTTAGTCGCTTCTTATGGGAAGAGCCCGTACGCGGCCGAGGCCTCTTACAATCTCGGTTGGTTTGCTTACAAATCAAGGGGCTATGCGGATGCGGCTCGTATCCTGGAGCAGCACCTGGCAAGTTATCGTTACCCCGAGACGAAGTTCATAGGAGAAGCCTGTCTTTGGGCAGCCAAGTCCGAGGAGCGCCTGGGCCACAGAGCGCGCGCTTTGGCTTTGTACGAATTCGTAAACGCGCGGTATCAGTTCGGCTATCACGGTTACGTCGCGGGGCAACGCCTGGCGGCGCTGAAGAAGTCCGAACCGGCGCTCGCGCCTGAGCAGCCGAAGCCCGGGTCCGATCTCGAACGCATCAAAGCAAACGTTACCTATGTCGAATCGATCAAGGAAACCGCAGACGGGTCGGAAGGGGGTCGGATCGCGAGGGCAAGCGATCTCGAGGTGATCGGCCTCGATGAGCTCGCGATCAAAGAGCTGAACAAGGCTTTGGAAGCCGCTCCGTCATCGCCTAAGATCAACCTTCGACTGGCCCAACTCTACTCCAGACGCGGTGAGAACTTTCAGGCCACGCTCGTTCTGCGCAAGGGCTATCCGGATCTCTACTCTTATCGCGAGTCTGACGTGCCGCGAGAGGCGTGGGAGATCTTCTTTCCTCTGGTCGCGTGGAGCACCATAAAGGAAGAAGCCAAGCGATACGGGATCGACCCGTATCTTGCAGCAGGCTTGATTCGTCAGGAGAGCGTCTTTAGCCCGACTGCAATTTCGCGCGCGGGAGCGCGCGGGCTTATGCAGGTAATGCCGGCGACCGGGCAGTTGATCTCCAAGCGCCAGGGCAACGGAGCGATCACCGCCGCCGACCTCTACAGCCCCTCGCTTAACATCAAGCTTGGGATGAGCTACCTCGCTCAGATGCTCGGGCAGTTCGGGCGAATCGAGTACGCCGCCGCGGCTTATAATGCGGGTCCTGCACGCGCCCAGCGATGGATCGCCGAGCGCGGCTCGATGGATATCGAAGACTGGATCGAGAGCATCCCATTCTCCGAGACGCGCGGTTACGTTCAGGGGGTCCTCAGATACGCCGCCAACTATAGAAGGTTCTATTGAGACTGATGGATGTGCGGCATTCAAGGCTTAGCGGGTCCGCGGCGTATCGGCTCCAGTTACTCGCGTGCTTGCTCCTTCTATCAGTGTCGCTGACAGGATCGACGGCTAAGGCTCAGACGAAAGGAAGTAGAGGGCCTGCGACAGCAACGCGCGCGACCGGGACACTCAAGATAATCACCGGCCAGCCAGGGTCCGTCGTCTTCATCAACGGCGTTCGGCATGGAAGCACGAACGAGAGCGGCGAGCTTGATCTGCCTCGCGTGCCCGCGGGGTCACACCCGGTTCGAGTGAGAACGGTAGGGTACATCGACGGGAAGGCTTCTGTGGTGGTCGCTCCCGGAGCAAGCCGGACGCTGCGAGTGACTCAACAGCCGACTGCCGATGAGGCTACGATTCACTATCAGAAGGGCGATGCGCTGCGCGACAAGGGCAAGAACAAAGATGCGGTTGAGGAATACAAGCAGGCCCTCGCGCTGCATAACTCTCCGGAGACACGAATCGCTATGGCTCGGAGCTTGATCACTCTGCAAGATTTCCAGGGGGCGGAGATGCAGATCCAATCGGCGATCAAGGCAGGCGGCGCCACGCTCACTGAAGCTCAAACCGTGCTGGCCAATCTCCGGCGTAATCAAGGTCTGGTTGACGAATCTATCGTCGAATACCGGAAGGCATTGCGGTTGGCGCGTGGAAACTCGTTTGAAGCTCACATCGGACTGGCAATTGCCCTCAATGAGACTGTCGAATCGGGAAGCAACCCGCGGTTGATCGATGAGATCGCCAGGGAGTACCGCACCGGCATTGCCCAGGACATGGAAACGGAGCCCATTCTCTACTACCAGCTTGGAGAGATACTCGAAAAAGCAAACCGCGCCAGAGAAGCCATCCAGGCGTATCGCAACTACTTGCGGCTCGATCCCGAAGGCGAATATGCTTCTGCGGCTGAATCGATAATTGAAAGACTGAAGGAAGAAAACAAAATTCGGTGACGAGGTCGAGGCCGAGCATCGCGACGGACGGAATAATACTCGCGAAGCGCGGACTCGCGAGTCCTGAGCCTCAAACGAAACCCATCTTAAGGCATGCCCAAACAAATCATTTCCCACAAAGCAGAGCAGTTCACGGAGTCGGTCATTCGCGAGATGACTCGCCAGGCCCAGATGCACGGCGCAATCAATCTCTCGCAAGGGTTCCCTGATTTCCCTGCGCCCGAAGAGATCAAGCTCGCCGCGTGCGACGCCATAATGGCAGACATCAACCAGTATGCGATCACGTGGGGGGCCAAGAGCTTTCGCGATGCGATCGCCGAGAAGTCGTCGTGGTACCTTGGCCTCGAGATCGATCCCGAGCGTGAGATCACCGTGACGTGCGGTTCGACCGAAGCAATGATCGGCGCGATGCTGGCAATCGTAAACCCCGGGGATGAGGTGATAGTTTTCGAGCCCTTCTACGAGAACTACGGACCCGACGCCATCCTTTCCGGAGCAACGCCCCGTTATGTGACCCTTCGCGCCCCGGACTGGTCATTCGATCCCGATGAGCTGGCTGCCGCGTTCAACGACAACACCAAGGCAATCATCATCAACACTCCGAACAATCCAACGGGTAAGGTCTTCAGCCGCGAAGAGCTTCAGACGATCGCGGATCTGTGCCACCAGTGGAACGTCATCGCAATCACCGACGAGATTTACGAACACATTCTTTTCGACGACAAGAAGCACATCGCGATTGCGACGCTGGACGGCATGCGCGACCGCACAATTACGATCAACGGGCTATCGAAGACCTACAGCGTGACCGGCTGGCGAGTCGGCTACACCATCGCGCCGGCCGAAATAACGCAGGCGATCCGCAAGGTGCACGACTTTCTGACGGTCGGCGCAGCGGCTCCCTTACAGGAAGCCGGTGCGCGGGCCTTGCGCCTTCCCAGGTCGTACTATGACCACCTGCAAGCCGACTACACGGTGCGGCGCAACCGGCTGCTTCCGGTGTTGAAGGACGCGGGGTTCAGATGTTTCGACCCGGACGGAGCTTACTATGTGATGACCGACATCAGCGCGTTCGGGTATCAGGACGACGTCGAATTCGCTCGATTTTTGGTTAAGGATATTGGAGTCGCCGTGGTTCCGGGGAGCAGCTTCTATCACGAGCCCGCGCTCGGCCGGTCTCAGGTGAGATTCACCTTCTGCAAGAAGGACGAAACACTGGGCGCGGCTGAAGAGAGGCTTCGCAAACTGAAGCTCTCTACGCGGTGAATACCGCTGTGGCCGTACCTGATCAAGAGGTGGAATGAGATTCAGTGAGTTGATTCGTCTGCTGGAAAAGAACGGATTCAAACTGATTAAAGAGAAGGGCTCGATTCGGTACTACTCTAAGGCTGGCCACGACAAACTGATTCGCGTCGACTATCATGGGGCGAAGGAAGTACCGACCGGTACATGTAACGCGATTCTGAAAGCGGCCGGAATCAAAGAAAGGAGTTAACGTAAACGATGATCGATCTAAAGTATTCGCTCGTCATAGAAGCTACGGCTGACCCAAGTTTTTTCGGGTTCTATTCGCCTGACCTAGATGGATTCACCGGTGTCGGGCATTCAATCGAAGACTGTTTATACAAGGCTAGATGGGGAGTCGAAGAGCATCTCCTGTTGCTTCAAGAGCAGCGCTTACCAATTCCGGCGCCTAATCCCAATCCGACAATCATCATCCAAAACGAACAAAGGTTGGAGTCTGTCGCATGAGCCCTCACACGTGACTCACACCGTAGCGCTTAGCGGGTTCCCGGTGCGCGAGGTGCAAAGCCTTGAGAGCACGTACCCTATGATACCGGCCGCTAGAGTTGCGAGTGCGGCACCAATGAGAAGGAGGGTAGTTCCGCTCCAAATCAAAGCTGCGAGCACGATGAGGCCGAAGGCAGATACGACGGTCAGCGAAACAACGCTTTCGAAGGCTACAACCCAATCGAACGCGAACAAAGGTTTGGGTGATTTTGTGATGGCACGGAGGAACCAACCGGTTGCGAATACCGCAAAGACAGTACCCGCTCCTATGAACCAATACGGACTAACGCCATAGGAAATCTTGAGCCAAGCTATAAAAAGGCCACCGAGTGCCCCAGCCGCAAGTACGGCGCCGAGCGTAAGAACGATGCGGGAAAGGCCTAGGAATTTCGTAATCATAAACGGACTCGTCGATTGAGTTCACGCGGCCTTTCGTTTCTTTGCCGCTTTTCTCGCCTTTTGATATTCGGCCTCTCGCTGTCTATCTCCGCTTTTGGAACGGAGATGATTTGCTTGGCGAGCCGTTCAAATCGTTCGTACTCTGAGTGGCTTTTTCTTCTGAGACTGGCTTAGCTTTCTTCATCCGGCTTTGCTCCTGGCAGTTGGCGTCGTCGGAACTACCGATGGCTTGGTTAGTCAAGTATCTAATTGCCGGTGTTAGGCAACCTCGCCCCTAGCTAGTATCGTCCCAGCTCCTCGCTGAAGCAGTTCCTCCGCGAGTCGGCGACCTAGCAGTTCGCTGTCATGCATTGGACCGCTCAGTTGGCTGCTCACTGTTTGCGATCCATCAGTACTCGCAACGAGACCCTTGATCGTCAGCACGCCATTCTCCAACGTCGCGTGAGCTGCGATCGGAACCAGGCATCCCCCGCCTAACCCCTTCAGAAAAGCTCTCTCGGCGGTGCAAGCCAGCCGCGTCGCTTCGTGATCGAGGGCGTGAATGATTTCATCCGTCACGTTATCGTCCGCGCGAGTCTCGATTGCGAGAGCGCCCTGACCGACCGCGGGAAGCATGACCTCTTCGCTAAGGTGCTCGGTTATTCGATCGGCGTGTCCAAGCCGGTGGAGCCCGGCCGCCGCGAGCACAATCGCGTCGAACTGTCCTTCATCGAGCTTGCGCAGCCGCGTGTCCACATTGCCGCGGATCGGTTCGACCACAATATCCGGACGCGCCCGGCGAAGCTGCGCCTGCCGGCGGAGGCTGCTTGTTCCTACCCTCGCTTGTTGAGGCAAATCGGAGAATGATCTGATCGAGTCTCGGGTTACGAGCGCATCGCGCACGTCTTCGCGTTTGCAGATCGCGCCTATGTGCAAACCGACCGGCAACTCAGTCGGGAGATCTTTGAGGCTGTGCACTGCGAGGTGGACACGGCGCTCGAATATCGCATCTTCGAGTTCTCTGGTGAAAAGCCCTTTGCCCTGCTCCCCCAGCTTTGGAAGGGATATATCGAGGACCCGGTCGCCTTTGGTTGAAATAACTTTGATTTCTACCTCGACGCCGGAATGGAGCTTTTCGATCTGGGCCTTGACCCAGTTGGTTTGCCACAATGCGAGCTGACTCCCGCGCGTTCCGATGACGATCTTATCAGTCAAGGCAGCTGTCCTCGCTCAATCGATGCGAATCATCTTGCGGAGTTCTTCTACCATTTGGGTCGGCTTGCCGTCGCGAGCGGCGTTCCGGAGGTGGACGATCATCGGGTGTGAAAGCTTATTCACCAGCGCGGGTATCAATACATCCTCGATAGCAGTTTCCTGTGCTGGAGTCATATCGCCGAGCCGTTTGCGGTTTCGTCTGAACTCGCCCACTACGATTACCGAGAGAAGTTCCTTGACCTCTACCACCGCGGGACCGATGTCCAGTGAACGCAGTTGGGCGATGAACTGCTGGACTTCGGCGTCAATTATCGATTCGGCGCGCTGGGCCTCTCGCTCCCGCTCGCGAAGATTCGCCTTCACGACCGAGTCAAGATCGTCGACATCGAATAGAAAGACATTATCAAGATTCGCAATGCCGGGGTCGATGTTTCGCGGTACGGATATGTCGATGAACAGCACCGGACCTCGCTTGCGCGACTTCAACGCGCGTTTGGTCTCGGGAGGACGAATGATGTAGTCCGGGGCGCCTGTCGAGCACACAACGATGTCCGCGGAAGGCAGCACGTCGTAGAACGCTTCGAAGTTCACCGCTCCGCCGGCGTACTTGCTGGCTATTTCTTCCGCGCGCTCGGCCGTTCGATTCGTAACGATCAGTTTGCTGGTGCCCGCGTCAATCAGGCTGCGCGCCGCAAGCTCACCCATCTCGCCGGCGCCCACAAGAAGCACGGTCTTGTCAGACAAGTCCTCGAATATCTTTCGAGCGAGCTCGACTGCCACCGAGCTGACCGACACGGGGTTTTGAGCTACTCCTGTTTCGGTTCGTATTCGTTTCGCGACTGAGAGGGTACGGTGCATCAACTGACTGAGCACGCGTCCAATCGTGCCAGCGTTGACCGCGTATTGATATGCCTCCTTGACCTGACCGAGTATCTGCGACTCGCCGACAACCATCGAATCCAGGCTCGCGGCCACTCGGAACAAGTGTTTTATTGCGTTGGCGTCGGTGTGCTTGTAGAGGTGTCCGTTAAGACTATCGGGCGACAGTTTGTGATAATTAGTCAGAAACGCCGACAGAGAATCAAGGCCCTGCTCGGAGCCGGCAGGCGTTGACGCTATCAACTCGACCCTGTTGCAGGTTGACACAATCAGGGCTTCGTCCAATGCTTCGTGCCCCACGAGACTCTCAAGGGCATCGGGCAGCGCCGGCTCGGCAAACGCCAGTTGCTCGCGGATCTCGAGCGGCGCCGTCTTGTGGCTTAATCCTACGAGGACAATGTTCATCGTTCAAAGGGCGTGACCCAGGTAACGAACTCCCATCAGACTACAAATCACAATGATAAAGCTCACGATCGAAGCGAGCGCCACCGCTCGCCCGCCCCAGCCGGCGTTCAGTCTTGATTGAAGGACCCCAAGGTAGAGGAGCCAGGTGACGACCGAGAAGATCTCGAGAGGGCCGGCCTGCCAGTAGATGTGATAGCGAGAATACGAATACCAGACGCCGCCGACGATCCCAAGCGTCATCAATACAAACCCGATCGCCATGGCCCTGGAACTGATCGTGTCACAGGTGTCGAGCGACGGAAGTTTGTAAAAGATCGTACCGAAACGCTTATGTTTCAGCTCGCGCTCCTGAATGATATACATCACACCGGCGCCGAATGCCACGAAAAATGAGGCGTAGGCCAGCAGCAAAAGCCCCACGTGCGCGGGCAGCAGTACGCTCTGAAGAGTACTGCCGAACTCCGGCGCATCACCTGCCGGCCCGGGTGAAATTGCTGCAACCGCCGCAAGAACCAGCACGATTGGAAATATGAAGGCTTTCAGAGCGTTGGCGCGGTACCAGCGGTATGCAATCACCGACAAAACAGCGAGTCCCCAGGAAAGGAACGCGCTCATCTCCTGAGTGCCGACAAGCGGACATCTCCCGGTGCGAAAACCACGCAATAAAAGCCAGCTCGAGTGAGCACCCAGGGCAATAGCGAGCGCGGCGAACGAGATCTTTCGCATCAGCGGTCGCGTTGTGGTGAGTGACAGAATAGACTGGGCTACGCAGATAGCGTAGCCCATTAAAATGACGATCCAGAGGATTTGCATAGGGCCGACCCCGGCGTGTGTTTCCAGCAACAAGTAATTCTACTCGCGGGTCGACCCTAAGGCAATGAAGTGCTCAGATGGTTTCCATCTTCCTCAACGCGGGAACATCGAGGAGAGCAATCCGCTTTCTGCCAACCTTGATTAACTTATCGGCCTTCAGCTCAGCGATGCCGTTGGTGACCGTCTCGCGATACACTCCGAGCATGTCGGCCATTTCCTGGTGAGTGTATCCAGTCACGTCTTTGCTCCCGCCGCCCAGCTTTAGAAGGAGCGAGGCAACTCTCGAAGTGACCGGCTGGAAGGCGGACTGCTCGTGCCTTCGCTCCGCGTCCACGAGCCGCGGCCCGATTTGCTTTGCCAGATTTAGCGCAACGGAGGGGGAGGCAGCCGCGAGCTTGTCGAAGTCACCTGCACTGATGAATGTGACCTTCGATGGCTCGGAAGCCACCGCGCGGGCCCCCAACATCGACTGGCCAAGTGTCGGCATCTCACCGAATATGGTCCCCGGCTCAACCGTCTTCACGTCGAGGTCCTTGTCACTTGCCGATTTTCGAATGATCTTCACGCGTCCGCTTCTTACCAGGCACGCCAGCGGTCCCTTTTGTGAAGTCGGATAGACCGTATCGCCCTGCTTGAAATTACGCTTGGGCATCTTCTCAATCGCGGCCTCCGCAGCCCTGCTGTTCTGTCCGACTAGATCGCTGAGTTTAAGATAGCCAACCTTACCGGCGAGACTTATGGCGGCAAGCGAACGAATCTTCTCGCTTGGCCCTTTCGTACGCCTCTTCCTCTTCGTTTTAGTACCTCTTGCCAATTTGATTCACCTCTTTCTCCCAGGATAGTTACGCAGAAGCAATAGACTGCTGTCATGTGCTCTTTAGCGGAAGCCGACAGCAGCGAGTTTCGTAGAGCATCTTGTTATTTGGGCCTGAGCGCGCTGCCTCACTTTAATAACAGGCCCTTACTGATTGTCCTTTTCGCTCTACGTTCGATTGAAGATATATCGCAACCGGAGGGTGATATTACAATGAGGTCAATAGGAACTGTCAGTAAGGCACCGCACAAACGCAACCACAGTTCCTCAGTTTGCAGGCGACGTAACAGAGTTAAGCGGGGAAAAGAAGGCAGCCGCGCGCTATCCCGCGCGCGCGGCCGAACGCGGAGTCATCCTTCTATACAACACCACTATCTCCAACGCGAAGGCTCCGGCGAGAATGGTAGGCAGATAAAAAAGCCATCGCGAATTGAAATTAGTCATGGCCAGCCCTGAAAGCGAGGGTCCGATCAAGCTGCCGAGTCCGAACGCCAGCGAAAACGCCGAATGTGCCGCGCCGAGGCGCTCTTTCCTCACGATTTCACCTATCAACGAGAGCCCGATCGGATAAAGGCTGCCGGCCAGCGCGCCAGCCAAAGCACCGGTCAAAAGAAATATGCGCCAATCGCTATGAAATGGTATCACCGCAAAAACGCCTCCCAGCAACACCGTGCAGATCAGCAGGGTTCTGCGCTTGCCAAAGCGGTCGGCGGCGTGGCCGATCGGGACCTGACTCGCGATTGTACCAACTATTACCGCGGTGATGATCGCCCCCATCGCGGTTTCGGCCACCTTCAACTCCTGCTTGAGGTAGAGTGGAAAGAGAGTCACCAATGACGACATCAGGTAACCGTAGAGCGCTCCTGCCGAGATCGGAACCGCGATGTTGAGTCTGAGCACGCTGAAAATCTTCTCTCCATGATGCATCCCGGCATGGGTTTTCTTGATCAGGCTCGCAGCAAGCGCCCCGGCGACGATGCTCAACGCGAAACAGGCAACGAATGGCAATTGAGGTCGAACTCGGAATAGCAGCGTTCCCGCGATAGGACCGGTAGCCCAACCGATACCTACTGACAGCGCGTAGTAGCTCATGCGCTTCGCGCGCTCGTTGGGCTTGCTCAACTGGCTGATCATCGTTTCGGTGGCTACTGATATCGCGGCCGCTCCCACACCTTCAATTGCGCGCATTGCGAAGAACTGCCAGGTCACCGAAATGAAGGCGAACAACAGTATCGCCGTGCCGTAGATCAGAAGACCTGCGACCAGAACGGGCTTCGGGCCGACTCGGTCAATCACGGCGCCAACCGGGAACGACGCCAGCGTGAAAGCCGTAAACATGCTCGTTCCAATCAGTCCGACGATGAAGCTGTTCTCGCCGTGCTCGGCAAGCACGATCGCAATAAGTGGCGCAACTAACCCGACGCCGAGGTAGCTCAGGCCGACGCTCAGATAGATTGATAAGAAGGCCTTCGAATCCGACAAGCTTCCCCCAAAGGAAAAGCCAGAAAATAGCATCAATCAGGCGGGCGCAACAACCGCCTAAGCAAGGGCTCGGTGTGCGGACAGAGCGAACAAAGCAAGAAGATCCTGGTTTGAGGATGCCATCGCAAGGCTAACTTCCTCGACCACGAACGAAGGAGTCTGCGATCAAAACCAGGATCGACTGACTCAGGAATCGTAGTCTGTCGCGATGGATCGCTTCGACATACTGTAGCCAGTCATTTGGCCCATATCGTCCATTCACAAGAGCTATTCGTCAAGCTCACCAATGAGTTGATTCGGTTTTGCAGCACAAGCCTACCTCACGCGTAATCCGAATACGCTTGATGAGATAAGCCAGGTATTGATAAACCGTCCTGTCGAGACTGCACGGCAAGTAGGAAGTTATTAGTATCGGGTTAATTGATTACGTGGATTATCTATTCTTATTCACTGGCGGGTTAGCTATCTGGATTTTGATACTCAGGAGGGAGCTTCTGCTGCGCCAGAAGACTTTTAGAGTTCTTCTTGGGATCTCATCCGTTCTGTTCATCATCGGAACAGTGTGTCATTTCAGCAAGATCGGTCGAGATTCCGCTTGCGGCGCCCTTCTCGCTCCACTGGTGTCATTAGGTTTGTTCGGGCTCTGTCGGAGAGTCTTCCTGAAGCGGTTCAATCGCGAACCCAAGGATACGTACCTCAACTGGGATCCCGGGTTGGGACCAGACAGGATATTCAACATTGTTCTCTTTTCAATCGCCTTTCTAATATTGATGCTGGCCACAATCGGCATGCTGGAACTATCGAAAGCAGGGTTGTAGGTACCCGCCCGACCTAACATCAAATCGCATCACCTATGGGGCTTATGCGTCTTCTCGCCGCAGGTGATAGCCGAATACAGCAAACGATCCACCAGGCACAATAGGTCGGCAGTTGATGAGCATCACGGACAACGATCAGCGGGGCTGATAGAGGCCAGTCCTTCT
>DATIFP010000052.1:0-15638 GCA_035455165.1 Blastocatellia bacterium | reverse complement strand
GTCTTCATAGTACTTCTGACGGCTTCGACGATGGTTTTTGCCCAGATTGGGTTCACTTCAGTCTCCTTGCCGGCTGGGCGTTGCGCCCGGCCGGCTCGTTTATCACTTCCGGTCGCTGGGGCTCTCGCCTTCTTCTCGAAGGTCGTTCGCTCGGCCACCGCGCTCGTGGTCGCGCGAGTTCATTCTAACCCAGATAATGAAGGCGATTGCGAGCGCCGTTAATATAGACACGACAATAGCTTCTGAGCTCATAAGGCATCCTCCTGTTCGCCACGGCGATTGGAGTCGCCAGGCGCAGGCAAATAGAGACACTGGGCAGGTCTATCCAGCAAGTCCTGCTTAGGTTGGAGGTCGACTAGGCGGCCAAGTGTGGAGGCGCCCGATCATTTGGGCGTGACACAATCGCGAGAGAACAGAACGGCGCTTCAACAAGCGAACGCTCGGCGAAGACACGAGCAAGGTCCAACCCGCCGGCCGGGATCGCGCCGGGTGTTTGCCGCCGGGGGGCGGTGTTTTGAGCGCGGGCTTGTCTCTCGAGCGAACGGACGACTTGATCAATCAGAGGCGACTTCGCGATTTGAAGCGACTGATTCCGGCACAGTGAGTCAACCGTCACTGGAACCGTGCCGAAGCCGGAACCGGTGAACACACCCGCCCCAAGCAACGCGGTTGCAAGCAACGCCAGGCGTACGGAGCCTCTGTTTTCCTTGTCCCGCTGTCGCTTCACCATGTTATGACAATGGTAACACACACAGTGAGAGCGCCTAAGCCTGGACGATCTGATCGTTCTCAGGTTCGGGGAGATTGTCTGGATCGAGCGCGCTTCCTACGACGTCGTGAGTTTTCTTGGCCAGTTGGCGCGCGCGCTCCTTCAGCTCAATCCTGCCCGCTCCTTCCTCTATGCACGCGACTTCGATTGGTGGGTGATAGGTGATCGTCAACTTTCCGGTCCGCGGCAGCAGTTGACCGACCGGCCAGATACGCTCAGCGCCTTTGATGGATACCGGTAGGATTGGAAGTCCGTATGCGAGCGCCATTCGAAATGCGCCCATCTTGAACGGCATCAGCTTACCAGTCTTGGTGCGGCCTCCTTCCGGGAAGATCACGAGCGCGCGTCCGTCCCGAAGCCGTTCTGCGGCTTCCCGCTGGGCTGAAGCGTCAGCGGCAGCATCAAGATTGACGGGAAACGCTCCGAACATTCGCATCAACAGACCCAGTCCCGGAATCTCAAAAGGTTTGTCCCACGCCATGTAATGGACGCGGCGGCGAATGGGAATCGTAATCCATATCGGGTCGAAGTAGGTCACGTGATTGGGTGTGATTATGCAGGCGCCCTCGCTCGGTATGTTTTCGACCCCGTGAAACTCGATCTTGAACACAAGCCGGCAAAACCACCGGGCAAAGGGCCTTATCACGGCTAGCAGAAAAGTCATCGCTGGTGTTCCCCGTGTGAGGTCGTTCCAACAGGGCCGTGTCATTAAACTATGCCGCGCAGAGCGCGCGCAAGGCACCCCCTAAACGAAATACAACTCGGAGGGTGTTGTTCGATAGGAGAGTAGTTGAGACCCCCACATTGGTTTGCTAGAGTCAAAGTAATCCCCCTATGAGCTACGAATTGAACTTTGAATACTTGCTCAACCGTTTGGCGACACGAATCGACGCCGAGTGTCTCGACCAGGTTCGCCTTGCCTACGATCTAGCTCGTTCGGTTCACGCGACGCAATTGCGCGATGAAGGTGCGCCTTACATCGTGCATCCGGTTCGAGTAGCCGTGTCCATCGTCGATGAGCTTAAACTCTACTCACCAAAACTCATCTGTTCAGCGCTGCTGCACGATGTAATCGAAGACAGCCCCGAGGATCGCCCGGTTACCCGTTCGCACATCGAGGAGTCTTTCGGCGACGAGATCGCGGAGGTCGTTTGGCTGCTGACGAAGCTCGAAGATGTCAGCTTGCATGAATACCTCTCGCGCATCGAGGCTGCCCGAGAAACCGGCGCCCCGATAGTAAAGCTTTGCGACCGGCTTGATAACATGCGGTCGGTCGTTCACTCTCCGAAACTCGAGAAGAAGCGTCGCTACATTCGCACTACAGAAGAGCTCTATTTGCCGATGGCCGAGCGAACGAACCGCTACCTCCACGACGAGCTTCTGCGCTGCTTGGAGGAAGCTCGCAACCAGGTCGAGGCTATCGCAAACGGCTTGTAAACCGTCACTCCTTGCGTCGCCGGCAAGTGGTTGACAAACCTCAAGCCTTATTGGTTGTAAGTCGCTGATTTTGCTGAGAGTTTTCTGCGTTCCCGACTTTGTAAAACTGGCACTTATGTAGTAAACTTTTTCTTGGTTTCGAAGGCAGGAAATCGTCTCAATCGGCTCGTAGAACACCTTAATTGAAGCCGACCCGAGCGACCTCGAAGTTTGCCAGGTCATGCCTGGTTTGTGCTTGATGCCAACTAGAAAAAGTAGCGAAACGAGAGATAACGAATGTCAGAAGCCGCACACAAGATACCAGTCAACATAGAGGAAGAAATGAAGCGCAGCTACCTGGATTACGCGATGAGCGTGATCATTGGTCGCGCGCTTCCCGACGCGCGAGACGGATTGAAGCCCGTGCACCGGCGCATACTCTACTCAATGCACGAGATCGGATTGACGCCCGGCCGTCCGTTCAAGAAGTCGGCCACTGTCGTCGGCGACGTTCTCGGCAAGTATCATCCGCACGGCGACACGGCGGTGTACGACGCGCTGGTCCGGATGGCCCAGGATTTTTCCATGCGTTACCCGTTGGTGGACGGGCAGGGCAACTTCGGCTCAGTCGACGGCGATCCTCCGGCGGCCTACCGATACACCGAGGCGAGGCTAACGCGCATCGCGATTGAGATGCTCGCCGATATCGACAAGGAGACGGTCGACTTCACCCCAAACTTCGACGAGTCTCGCGGAGAACCGACCGTTCTTCCCACCAGGTTTCCCAATCTTCTCGTCAACGGCTCCGGCGGTATCGCGGTCGGGATGGCGACGAACATGCCGCCGCATAATCTCAACGAGGTCATCGAAGCATCGATCTATCTGATTCAAAATCCAAACGCGCGACTCAAGACGTTGATGGGCATGGTGCCGGGCCCGGATTTTCCGACGGGCGGATTCATCTACGGCCGCGAAGGTATCAAGAACGCATACGAGACCGGCCGCGGGATGATCATCATGCGCGCGAGAGCGTCCATCGACCGCGTCGGGCGTTCCGGCGAGCGAATGGCCATCGTAGTCACCGAGATTCCTTACCAGGTTAACAAGGCAAAGCTGCTCGAACGGATCGGCGAACTGGTCAACGAGAAAAAGCTCGAGGGCATCTCCGACTTGCGGGACGAATCCGATCGCGAAGGCATGCGAATCGTGATGGAACTCAAACGCGACGCGATTCCCGACATCGTGCTGAACAACCTCTACAAACTCACGC
Organism: Blastocatellia bacterium; assembly: GCA_035455165.1. Lineage (GTDB taxonomy): Bacteria > Acidobacteriota > Blastocatellia > UBA7656 > UBA7656 > Onstottus_A. The sequence goes on along the minus strand of DATIFP010000052.1, from coordinate 12,183 downwards.
CGATGCAGCAGTCGTTCGGGGTGATCAACCTCGCCATCGTCAACGGGCAGCCGCGAGAGCTGACCCTTATCGATTCGCTCAACATCTTCTTCGAGCATCGCCGCGAAGTAGTGATTCGGCGCACGCGCTACGACCTGAGAAAGGCTGAAGCTCGCGCGCACATTTTGGAGGGGCTGAAGAAGGCGCTCGACAACCTGGACGCGGTGATCTCGCTGATCCGAAAATCGAAGAGCGCTCCCGAGGCTCGCGTGGCGTTGATGGAGCGGTTCAAGTTCACCGAGTTGCAAGCGCGCGCCATCCTAGAGATGCAGCTTCAGAAACTGACCGGACTGGAGCGCCAGAAGCTGATCGATGAGTACAAAGAAGTGATTCAGCTGATCGCTGAGCTCGAAGAGATACTGGCCAACGAGTCGGTGCTTCGAAATGTCATCGTCAAGGAACTGCGCGAAGTTCAGAAGGAGTTCGGCGACAAACGGCGAACCGAGATCATCGAATCGGGCGCCGAGCTCACGCTCGAGGACTTGATCGCCGATGAAGACATGGCAATTACGGTGACGCACTCGGGCTACATAAAGCGCACCCCGGTGTCGGTGTATCGCGCGCAGCGGCGCGGCGGGACGGGCCGCAAGGGCGCGACAACAAAGACGGACGACGTTGTCGATCATATCTTTGTCGCATCCGCTCACAGCTACGTGATGATTTTCACAAGCAACGGACAGGTCTACAGGCTGAAGGTGCACGAGATTCCCGACGCGGCCGCGGCGGGACGTGGGAAGGCGATAGTCAATCTGGTCAACATACCGCACGGTGAAAAGTTCGCCGGCATCGTTCCGGTTCGTGAGTTCGAAGAAGGCAAGTTTGTAGTGATGGCGACCCGCAAGGGAACGATCAAGAAGACCGAGCTTTCGGACTTTGCCAACATACGCAGCGGCGGGATTATCGCGATGGGCATCGACGAGGGCGACGAGTTGATCGCGGCAGAAATCACCGACGGCAAGAAGAAGATCTTCCTGGCGACTCACGAAGGCATGGCGATCTGCTTTGACGAATCCGACGTGAGGCCGATGGGACGCCCGGCGTACGGCGTTCGAGGGATCACGCTGGAGAAGAGCGACTACGTCATCAGCGTCGCGGCGGTCACCGACGATACCGAGATGCTGTCGATCTCCGAGCACGGCTACGGCAAGCGCACCAGGCTCGAGGAGTATCGCTTCCAGTCTCGCGGCGGAAAGGGAGTGATCAACATGAGGACCAGCGACCGGAACGGTCTGGTCGTCGCAGTGCTCCCGGTCAGCAACGAAAGTCAGGTGTTGATTATCACTAATCAGGGAAAGTTGATCCGCGTCGAGGCAAAGGGTATTCGCGTTTCCGGACGTTCCACGCAGGGCGTGAAGCTGATTGACGCATCTGACGACGATTTGGTGACGTCGGCTTCGCTGATCGAACGGCAACAGGAGGCGATCGAGGAACCGACCAGCTAGAGTATGGCGTGTGGGCGGACATGTATCCGCACCTGTTGGCAGCCCGAACAAAGGGCGCACACCGGGTGCCCCGACGATTGATGAGAACAAGCGAGCGGAGATTCAGAGCCAGGGCTGGAGGGCTGAAGGTGTCTTCCCGCTCCCTCCTTGCCGTTTTGGTCCTACCGTGTCTCTTATTCGTGGCGCTAGCCGCGGGTTCTTGCAGCCGAGATGCGGAACAATCGCTGAAACGCGCAATCCAGGCGTGGGATTCCGGCGACTACAAGCTCGCGGCGGAAGAGTACGAACGCTTCCTCGAGCAGAATCCAACCGGCGAGAAAGCTTCCGAGGCGCGTTTTCAACTCGCAAACATCTATTACTTCAAACTGCGCCGCTTTGATCGGGCCCGCTCAAACTACGGCATTTTTCTCGAGCAGACTCCCGCACATCCAAACGCTCACCTTGCGCGTGAACGGCTGGCGGAGGTGCTTGAAGAGATGGGGCGCTCGTACGAGGCAATCGCCGAATACGAAAATCTGAATCCGCGGGACGGGGACGAACGCCGGCGCATCCGATTGCGCATTGCCGACCTTTACTTCGCTCAACGAAACTACAGCCAGGCGCTGACCGAATATGAAAAAGTCATCGAGAAGGTACCCTACGACTCGCTAAGCGAGCAGGCCTATCTGCGAGAAGCCTCCATCTATCACATCGAGCGAAGCCAGTATCAGCAGGCGCTGCCGGTGTATCAAAAGCTGGCTGCGATGACCGAGGACCGGGAGGTTCGGGTTCGCGCGACATACGGCCTGGCTGATTGTTACGCCGGGCTGTATCAGTTCGATGAGGCGATAAGGATGCTGCGCGCGATCAAGGATGACCAGGAACAGGGTGACATCGGCAGGCGAATCGCGGAGTTGGAACAGCAAAAGCGCGAAGCCGATCAGGCAAGAAGCGGACTGCAGCGATGACCTCGAATGAACTGAGAGTTGAGATTTGAGAATCTAGCGCAATATCAATTTGAGATTTGCAATGTTTAGTTCTCAATTTTCAATTCCCTCGTCGTTTCCTGGTTCTCCACCCACACCGCTCCGTCCTCGAAGTACTCCTTTTTCCAGATCGGGACGATCTTCTTCAAGCGGTCGATCGCGTAGTGGCAGGCTTCAAATGCGATTCTGCGGTGCGCCGAGGTCACCGCAATCACCACACTCGATTCCGTTATATCAATGCGACCGAGTCGATGGATGATTCCCACCCGGTTGACGGGCCATCTCTCGTGCACCTCGCGTCCGATCTGCTCCATTGTGCGAAGCGCCATCGGGTCGTAGCCCTCATATTCGAGGTAGAGGGTGCGGCGGCCCTTTGAGTTGTTGCGAGCGACGCCGTCGAATATCACGACCGCGCCGGATTCTCCCTCAAGCAGTCTCGCTCGTAAACTCGCCATGTCGATCGGCTCGCGAGTGATCTCGAATATGTCACGACAGTCTGCTTCGCCGCCGCTTACTGGAGGAAGCACTGCGAGCCGGTCGCCGTCAGATAGAGCCTGCGACGGCGTAGCGTAATCCTCGTTCACCGCGAACAAAAGGCTGCGTTCCATCTCGGCGAGCCTCGGATGTTGTGATTTGAGAATCGCGAACGCGCTTGCGACCGATGCGGGAGCTTCGAGTCTCAGATCGAGAGTCGAGGTCCCGGCCCATTCACGGGCCTGACCAAATAACAGCGCGGTGATTCGAATAACGTCCGGCATGTTCTTGCGTGTCCGACAAACTTGTCCGACAAACTTCAGTTTGTCGCGGCCTTGCTCAAGCTCCCTTTCGGGTGTCGCGGACAAACTCAAGTTTGTCGGACCGCTACCGACCTCTTACAATTTGAACGTCTTCGATCTTCGAATCGTCGATCTTGAACGCTCGAAGCTCGACGCTCGGTTCAAGTGAAATGATAAAGTAGAAGGCTTCGGGGTAGAAAGCCATCTCGACATCCGACGGCGAAGGATAAGCCGGCGTGCGCGGATGAGAGTGATATACACCGAGCAATGTCTGGCCGGATTCGCGAATCCTCCGCATGGCCGCGAACAACTCTTCGGGAGTAGCGAAGTAGCGAGTCTCGGGTTTGTCAGAATCGTTGCGGATCGGATGAATGTCGGTTATCGAGCCGTCCCGGCCGCTCAACAAGCCGCAACATTCGGCCGGGTTTGTGCGGCGCGCGTGTTCCTCGATTCCCAACGCGATCGCGTCTGTGATCCGAACGAGCTTTGCGCTCAACCATTCGCCTCCAACAATTGGTGTCCGCAGCCGCAGATTTTATCACAACGCATCCGGGCAACATGGGAGGCCCCGTCCTGGGAGCGCACGCTTCTCGCGTGCCTGCTTGCGAAGCGCGACTCCTGGCGAACTCAGGCAGGCGCGACGCCTCGCTTCGTCCTGGGAGCGCACGCGGTTCGCGTGCCTGCTTGCGAAGCGCGACTCCTGGCCAAGTCAGGCAGGCGAGACGCCTGCGCTCCCAGGTCTATGCCGGGAACCCCGCCAGCGCTTTCAATCTTTCGATCTGGTCCGCGTGCCGAAATTCATGCGCGCCTGCCACCAACACCCACTGGTAAGCGTTCAGCTCTCCGGCAAACGGATGGGGAAACGTGAGTCCGCTCAGGTCGAGTCCGTCGAGCTGCTCCACGTTCGCGAGCATTCTCTCGCGCGAGGCCTTGAGTTTGGCGAGCGATTCTTCTACCGGCGCGTGTGAATGCGGCGCGACGAAGTCGGGGGCTCGAAACTTTGCCGCGTTCATTCGCGCGAATATCTCATCCATTGAGTGAAGCTCAGAACCGTCGGGTGACGGATCCGGCGGAGGCTGATTGGCGCGCGCCCTCTTGAGCATGTTCGAGGTGAGTTTGGCGTTGGCCTCATCGGTGAGCGCCACGTGATGGAGCACCTCGCTGATCGACCAGCCGCTGTCGATCGATTTGTAGTTGAGTTGTGCCTCGCCGAGACCGGAAACAGACCTGAGCAGCTTCTCTCTTTGGCGGGAGATTCGATCGACAAGTTCCTGCAGCTTGCGGGTGAGTGGCATAGGTTTCCTTTCAGTACGCTAAATTCGGCGGTCAGTGACGGAATAATTAACTCTTGCCGCGACAGTACGATAAGTTTGTCGCTCGGTGCTATTACCTGAGATCGCGTATAAGGACTAGATCGGATCTTCCGTCTTCGTGGGCATAGGCTAGTCGCTTGCCATCGGGGGACCATGCAAATGCATGCATCGGTCCCGACGCTCTGAATTCCGGGCCGAAATTAGTTAACTGCGTTGGAGGACCCCCCTCGATTGGTTGAATCCAAATGTTAGAAATGCGGTTCTTATATTCAGTGTACATCCAGCCACGAGCGTCATTTGTCCAGGCGAACGGAAAATCGGTAGCTTGTGGAGAAAGAGCTAGAAGGTTAAACACTCTGATCTGCTTACCTGTCTCAAATGAAATGAGTGATATCTCGTGTGGGTGCTTACCCACCGTGTTAGCAGCAATCATCCTGCCATCTGGCGATACAATGGGCGGTCCCGTCGCGTAATCCGTTATTTGCACCGCCGTGCCTCCCTCAATTGACGTCTTCCACACTGTGCAGATACCAGATTCCCAGGAGTTGTAAATCACCCACTTTGAATCAGGGGTGCAACTCGGAAAGCGTTCGAGTGGACCAAAGGTTAACTGCGTTTGATTCCCTCCATCAATATCCATCCTCCAGATGTGATCAGCGTCCGTTCGGTCTGAATAAAATAGTATGTATCGTCCATCGGGAGTGACTGTCGGCCACAAAGAACGTTGGCTCGAGCCTCGGGTGGTCAATTGTCTCCTGTCCGTCCCGTCTGCCTTCATAATCCAAATTTCAGGATTGCCGCTGGCTTCAGACGTATAAACTATTCTGCCGTCCGGCGTCCACGCGATACCGTCTTCGCCATCTTGTCTTCCGGAGGTAATACGTTCTGCCCGGCTGCCGTCCCCATCTGGCGCTGTCCAGATCTCCGTGACCCCTTCGACCTGCACGGTAACCAAAGCGTGTGCTGCCAGACTGAGTCCCTGGTAAGTCCCATTACTCGTGAGCTGCGTCAACGCGCCGTTCGGATACGAGACGCGCCATATATAACTCGAATCATTTGAGTCGGCGGCAATCAATAACAAACCTGCCGAATCGGGAAGCCACGCAACTGCCGAAATTCCCAATGACCATTTCCTGGACGTGAGCGGCTTCTGAATGCCTGTTTCAGTATCGACCAGAAAGACCCGCTGGTATCCATCGCTCCCGTTAGCCGCTACACAAGCGATCAGTTTTCCGTCAGGAGACCAGGATAGGCCCGGGTTGAACTGATCTGGGGCCTTGCGGATGGCAATCTCCCTCTCGACTGTACAGTCCGAATTGGCGATTACCAACGTATCGAGACCCTGGTTTTGATTTTTACGAACAAAAGCCAACTCCTTGCCGTCGGGCGACACCGCAAAAGAGATCGTATAATCCTTGCCATCGGAAAGCATTTCGGCCGCTCCACCCTGGACTGGCACCCGATACAGGGCCATTGGCGGACGTAGCGATCCAGGAGATGCCGGGGAGTGATAGTAAAGATATTTGTCATCGGGGCTGAACGCTAGCCTAAGAGCCACCGTTTCATCGAAACGCACCTCGGTGTTAGTGGCGAGCTCCTTGATGAACAAGGTATTCACGCGCGTCGGTTTCGTCTCTTTAGAGTTGCTGGCAGTAGAGGTGCGAGATACCACGGTTATCGTCGAGTAGGCGATGAATTTGCCATCAGGAGAAATCGCGGCGGTCGGCTGGTAAACTGATGCACCTGCTTGGACCATCTCGCCTTTGGTGACCTTTGCGACTTCGATCCTCTCGAATGGCGCGCCGTGTTCTCTCAGAAACTGCGTGGCCGAGTAACTGACGCCAAGAACTACCGCAATCAAAATCAGAAAGCCTATCGCTGCGTTTCCCTTATGCCGTCTTATTTGAGTGATGGCGAGTTCAATGCTCGATATCGTTCGTGTGCCAAGATTGTCCGCAGGAATGGCGTCATTATTCAAATCGTGCACTCTTGTCCAGGACATGGACGGAGGCTCAGGTTGCTGCCTCAGTTTCTTCAAATCGTCCAGCAATTCGTCGGCTGTCTGATAACGTCCTGATCTGTCGGTAGCCAGTGCTCGTGTGACGATGCGTTGTAATTCTTCCGACGCACCCGGCAAGCATTCTCTCAATCGCGGCGGTTCCCCTCTCAATATCGACTTGATTACTTCCTGATGGGTTTCTCCATTGAACGGCGCCCGGCCCGCAAGCATTTCATAAAGCACCACGCCTAGACTGAAGATATCGCTGCGCGCATCTGCGTCAAGACCTTGCGCTTGCTCGGGTGACATATACTTCACTGTCCCCATCAATAGACCGGACGATAGCCCCGTATCCTCGACCGCTCCTTCGGAGAGCGTCTGTTCGTGCTGCTCGATGAGTTTGGCAAGGCCAAAGTCGAGTACTTTCACGTATCCATCTCGGCGCAGCATGATGTTCTCGGGCTTGATATCGCGATGCACTATCCCCTCTTGATGCGCCGCCGAAAGAGCCCCCGCCACCTGAATCCCAATCTCCAGTGTTTCAGCAAGGGTCAACGGCTCGCGGTTCAGGCGCTGGCGCAGCGTCTCGCCGTCTACGAACTCGGTGGCAATGAACTGCTGTTCATCAACCTCGGCAAGTTCGTGAATCGTCAAGATGTTCGGATGATTGAGCGCCGATGCAGCTTGCGCCTCCTGTTGAAAGCGCCGGAACCGGCGTTTGTCGCGGGTGTAATCAGCCGGCAACAGCTTCAAGGCGATTTTGCGGTTGAGCTTTTCATCCCTGGCGAGATAGACCTCGCCCATGCCGCCTCGCCCGATCAAGCTGATAATCTGATAGCGACCAATGTTTTGGCCCGGGACGAGTTGAGGGTGCTCGTCGGCGAACAATGAGGCGGCTACATCCCACGCTGCCTTCTCGATCGAGTCCAATCCGCTGTCGTCTGACGCAAGCATGGCGTCAACCGTATCGCGCAGAGCCTGATCTCCGCTGCAGGCTTCGTCGAGAAAGGCGACGCGTTCCGCGGGCTGTAACTCCACCGCCCGTTGAAACACTTGATCAATTTGCCGCCAGCGTTCCGGATTCATCTTCGGAGGTATTCACGCAGTCTTTGCTCTCCTCAGAGGAGTCGAGCAAAACTAACCCCTGCCTCTCGTAAGCTCCAGCTTATTAGCGCGAAATCTTAGCAGAACGGATCATTCCGCCGTCGCTGAGGTCAGAGCTTTGTCAATCTCCGTGCGTAGCCAGGCCTTGGCGGACCGCCACTCTCGCTTAACCGTCACAGTCGAGAGTTTCAGAACCTCAGCAGTCTCCTCAACGGTCAATCCCCCGAAGAACCTCAGTTCCACGATCTGGCTCTTGCGCGGATCGACAGTGGCTAGAGAAGTAAGCGCTTCATCGAGCGCGACAAGTCCATCCGCGGGTTCCTGGCTTACGACGGCGACGTCGTCAAGGGGAAAGTGGGGCGCCCTGCCACCGTGCTTGCCGTAACGCTGCCTTCGAGCATGATCGATCAGGATGTGTCGCATTAACTGAGCCGCCGCGGCAAAGAAGTGCGCGCGATCCTGCCACTGGACGTTTTGTCGATCTACCAGCCTCAGATATGCCTCGTTGATCAGCGCCGAAGCTTGCAGCGTGTGTCCGGGATTTTCGCGACCCATATAGAGTCGAGCCAAACGCTTCAACTCTGGGTAGACAAGCGGCATTAATTGATCAAGCGCCGCCTGATCTCCGTTACTCCAACTTAACAGGAGTTCAGTGATTTCCTGAGGTGAGGCCGACACCACTCAAGTCCTTTGACAACCGATTCGAAACGATTGAAACTTGCGGGCCACCTAGAGCTTATTATCAGGAGTCTTTCCTTTTCAAGTCGCTTAGAACGGAGAAAGAAGACGGGCGCATGATCCCGGTTGTCAGTAATTCTCGCTAAAGGAGTGAGACGGGAGACCAGCTGCGCGCTGGGTGCGCAATCAACGGCATTAGGCGCAGAACTCCGTGGCACCGGACCTTGCCCGCGAAAATTTGCAAAGGAGAATTCCATGCATAGACAAATATTCTTGTTAGCCGCCTCGCTCGCAGCATTTATTGCCTCCGACGCGGCGACGGCCCAACTGGCCGCCGCCGCCGAGAAGGCTCAGAAGACCACATCCTACAGCGTCACGGCGACAATACATGACTACGATGCTTCAGGAACGACGTTGATGCTGTTGAGAAGCGATAACTACAACGGCACAGACCAGGCGACCTACGTCTCATCAAGTTCACGCGTTTCTTCGTTGATCAACGCAGTGGGCGACGAGTGGAATCTGAACCTGGCCAAGCAGTCCCTCAGGACGATCTACATTACGCCGAACGATCCCATCGACAGCCTGCAGCCACCGGCGCCGCCAGCCGGATATTACTGGGACGGGGTGACGTCCCGATGCGGCTGCTTCGATCAAAACGGCAACATAGTGCCGATGGCAAACGTAGTGACCTCGAGCGGCAATTGCAAACTTGGCGTCAATTTTACGTACGGCGGCGCCAGCTACAAGCTGCTGATGAGTCCTTTCCCGCTTAGCGGCGCCGGTGACCCTCCGCCGACGTGCCCTTCCGGAGGATGTCCACCGACCGGATTCGTGACGGTGACCTGCAATGCCGTCAACAACGGCCAGTGCGTGGACTGGACGATCGAGCCAAATGCATCGGCGCCGAACGCGAATGTCGCCAATCTGTATCGTCTTTCCTCGACGTCGCCAACGTCGACTACTTGGGTATTCATCGGCCAGTACTACAACAGCTTTAGGATCGGGCTCACCAAACCGTAGTCCGTTGCTAGGGGCATTATGTGGCGCTTCGGTTGAGAGAAAGGTCACTCCTCCCGGAGTGAATTCGAGCACGTGTTCGGATTCTATATACATGCAACTCCTCGCGGAGTTGGCCGCGCAGGATCGAGGGTTGAGACAGGCTTCTATCGTTCGGTGGGTCGAGCGTGGTTAACGATTCCGCTCAAGCTGGCGCTTGATCGATTCGAGGTGCTCACGAATGACTGGTTCCATGGCAGGATCAAGCTTCAGACACTGATTGAAATCAAGCTGTGCTTCAGCCGGCTTCCCCTGAAGGAGCCGAGCCAGACCGCGGTTCAAATAAGCTAGCTTGTGATTGGGATCCAGGTTTATCGCGGCGGTGTAATCCGCAACTGCCCCTTCGAGTTCCCCTGTTCCTCGTCTCGCGGCTCCTCGGTTGCAGTAGGCTTCGGCGTATCGGGGATTGATTTTGATGGCGCGATCATAATCTGAGATGGCGAGGTTCAGATCACCCTTAAGGTATCGGACCACGCCGCGATTGTAATAAGCCTCAGGGAGTCGGGGGTTGAGTTCGATGGCTTTACTGAAATCGGCCATTGCCCCGTCGACGTCCGACTTGAGCTGACGCACACCGCCTCGATTCGAATACGCATCGGCTAAGCGCGGCTTGAGCTCGATTGCCTTGTTGCAGTCCGCAAGTGCACCGTCCAGATCGCCCTTCTCTTTCAACGCGGCGCACCGATTGTTGTAGGCCTGAGCGAGGCGCGGGTCTAGCGCAATTGCCTTTGCATAATCGGCAATCGCCGAATCAAGATCGCGTTTGTCGTGCAGGGCGCGTCCTCGATTGTAAAAAGCCGCGGCGTAGCCCGGGTCGAAAGCTATGGCTATATCGAGATCCTTGATCGCTCCGTCCAAATCACCGTGGGCGTAACGAGTCATCGCACGATCGGTGTAGCTGGCGGCGGAGCCAGAACTCTGGGCTCTTGACCGTGAGGCCGCTACCAGAGTAAGAAGGATGGCAAATAGCAAAGAGAATCGCCGCATAATCACCTCCCGCGGAGACGTTTCGAATCAAGGCTCGCCGGGGACCGGAGGTGAGGAGTTCGATGCAACGTGCCTCCGGTCCCCGAGTCAGTCTCACCCAGCGAGCGAGACAGCCTTCGGAAATCTGTGATTGTTAGCCGTCGTGTTTGGCGTTCACCTAATTGCATCCGGACTGTCAACGCCAGGTGTCAGGGCCCGACACACCGGCGCTGAACGGTGTCACACACTGGGCACATAAGGTGAGCGGGAGAGTGTTACATTGAACTCTCGGTTGCGCTCGAGGGGCCAAGGTTTTGTGTCCCATTCTATTTAGCGAGAATCCGGGCCGGATCAAATCACGGCCGCGATGTTTTATGAGAGGCCAAAGTCAACCGGTGATATAATCTCGCCGGCCCTCAAGCACTCCGGATACGCGGGAGATTAGCCATGACCGCCTTGCCAGGCGAAGTGACTCAACTTCTATTGAGCTGGAATAAGGGCGACAAACAAGCGCTCGATCACCTGATACCTCTAGTCGAGACCGAACTGCGACGCCTTGCCCGACGCTTTATGCGGAGTGAGCGGGAGGACCATACTCTTGAGACTTCGGCCCTGATTAACGAAGCGTACGTGCGACTCGTAGATCAGAGCAACGTAAATTGGCAGGATCGCTCACACTTCTTTGCGGTGGCGGCGCAGGTGATGCGCCACATTCTGATAGACCACGCGCGGAAGTATCAATATGCCAAACGTGGCGGAGGCGCCGAAAAGGTCCCCCTTGAGGAAATCACAAATCTGTTTGAGCAGCGGGCGGCGGAGCTGATTGCGATGGACGATGCCTTGCGTGATCTTGCCACGGCCGACCCGCGCAAGTGTCAGGTTGTCGAGCTGCGTTTCTTCGGCGGGCTGAGCATCGAAGAGACCGCGGAGGTGCTGGGGATTTCTCCCGCTACGGTGATACGCGAATGGCGCACAGCCAGGGCCTGGCTTCATCGCGCGATAAGCGGCACACAACCATAGGCTCGCGCACCTTAGTCGGTGCTAGGGACCTTTTCCCTTTCCGATCTCTGGAAAGCTGATGTTTTGGATCGGGTACTCCTTCCAATCCTTGTAGTCGTAGTGCCACCATTCGGGTTCGTACACCGCGAAGCCTACGGCTTCCATCGCCGCGCGAAGCAGTTCTCGCAAACGGCGTTGTTGTTCAGTGCCGCCGGTGTAATTGATATGTGAGCGCTCGGTCATCTCGTCGTACTCCGATGGCATTACCACTTCCTTGCTGGTCTTCAAGTCGAATAGCGAGAGATCGACCGCGCAGCCGCGATTGTGACGCGAACCTTGACTCGGGTCGGCTACGAATTCTTTTTTGTCCGCGGGCGTGGCGTCCCAGAATATCTTGGTCACCGACCACGGACGATACCCATCGTGAATGATCAATCCGTAGCCTTTCTTTCGCAGCTTTTTATTTGCACGCACCAGAGCTTCGGCGGCCGGGCGCTGAAGGAAGGCGCGAGCCTCCTTGTAGACCGGCCGCCCGAGGAAGTTGTTAGAGGTCGCGTATCGAATATCGAGCTTGATGGTTCGATCGAGCTTCACGAGCTCGACGAGGTCCGGCTTCCGAAAGTTGCCGGTTTCCTTTGGCGGCTCCTGGGCGAGGCTCGCAGGACCGAAACTCAGGATCGCAAGAAGCGAAACTCGCAGCACGAGCTTCACAGCCGCGTGAATTGGCGGCGCCGGATTCGTCATTCTCTCTCCTCGGAACCTAGATCAGAGACTGCAACCTTCTAAGGATCTCTTGCTTGGGCATCGCGCCCACAAGCCGATCAATCTCTTTGCCGCCCTTCA
>DATIFP010000051.1:0-8029 GCA_035455165.1 Blastocatellia bacterium | reverse complement strand
CAGTTAGTGCCGTTCGTAGTGCTCGATTTGGAGGAATACCATTAACACTCGATCCGTGCCAATTCAAGCCTGGGATCGGACGGTCCTGGAAGCGCACGCGTCTCCTGGGAGCGCACGCGTCTCCCTGGGAGCGCGAGCGTCTCGCGTGCTTGCTTTCGAATGATATCCCCTGCGCCGGCGGGCGAACCGGTGTTGTGAGTGCGTCGAATGATCTTGCATGCGACATCAAGCACGCGAGACGCGTGCGCTCCCAGGCGTCGCACAGTATAATCCGCGCTGAGATTCAGACGAACCTTTGCCTCGGGAGACAAGCGCGGTGACAGAGAAGAGGATCGTAGACGCCTGGATGCAACACCCGTCTCGCGGCTTCAGCCAGCACCCGATGTTTGAGTCACTGCGCCGCTGGACTCGTGGCGCCACGATGAGCTCGGACGTGCCTCTCGAGGCAACCATCAATGCAATGGACGAGGCCGGCATTCGCATTGGACTCATCTCGGCATGGTGGGGACCTGCGGGGCCGTTGATCGAGAACGATGAAGTCGCCGGCTTCATACGAGCCTACCCGGATCGTTTCACGGGTGTTGCGTCGGTCAACCTCCATCGACCGATGGAGGCAGTCCGCGAGTTGAGACGTTGTATTCGTCAGCTCGGATTTCGAGCGCTGCGGATAATCCCGTGGCTTTGGAACCTTCCGCCGGATGATCGCCGCTACTATCCCCTTTACGCCGAGTGCGTCGAGCTGGGAATACCGTTTTGTCTTCAGGTCGGACACACCGGGCCGCTGTGTCCATCCGAACCCGGGCGCCCGATCCCTTATCTCGATCACGTCGCGCTCGAATTCCCGGAGCTCAAGATAGTGGCCGGGCACATTGGCTACCCATGGACAGCGGAGATGATCTCTCTGGCGACCAAATACCCCAATGTCTACATCGACACTTCGGCGTACAAGAGCAGCCGTTATCCTCGAGAGCTGATCGACTACCTGCGAGGTCACGGACGCATGAAGGTTTTGTTCGGATCCAACTATCCGATGCTGATGCCCGCTGACTGCCTGAAAGATCTGGCGGCGCTCGAGTTGGACGATGAGACGGCGCGGCTGTTCCTCTACGAAAACGCCGAGCGCGTGTTTTCTCTGGCGAAGAGTTAGAAGGTTGTCGAAATAAAGTTTGATCCGAGCATACATCAAATCGATTGCCACACAATTTGTAATCGCCGCCGCGGCGATTGTCACATCCGCGCAAAACGGCACGGATCAAGTGGCTCCGAATGTGGAGATACTGAGTCACAAGTGGTCGAAGATTGCGATTCTGCAGGGTCCGGATCGCAGGGACTACGACAATGTCTTCGACCCGTCGCGCGGCTCCCCACAAAAGAAGGACGCCCAAACCTCGCGAAGCACGCGATACGCTTACGAGTTGAGGGTGAGGAACAGCGGCGAGAAAATCATCCGGGGGATACGTTGGGACTACGTGTTCACCGACCCGGATACCCGCGAGGAGATAGGCCGTCGCCGTTTCTACAGCCCCCTGAACCTGCACCCGAAACAAACGAAGAAGTTGGAGGGGATTACTCGTTCCGCTCCAACGGCAATAATCTCCGCAAAAGGTCTGCAATCCGAGCGGGTGGTGATCGAGTGTGTGATTCTCTCGGACGGCTCGACGTGGCGACAGGCGTCGTTCAAAGACAGCTGCGCAACTGATCGCAAGTAAAGCCCGGCGGTTGTCAGCGCCCAACGGAAACGACCAAAGTCCTGGAGCATGTGCAGCGAGGAATTCTTACTGAAACAGACCGACAGCAATGACTCGTTGTTGCGCAAAGGCCCGAGACTATTGTTCGAATGAGCCCGCACCTCGTGCTTCACGATGACAGACAGCCACGAAACAACCATATCCGCCGAGTTTCAACGTGAAGAGGAACGCGTAGAAGCTCGCAGCGCTGTCTTCAAAAAAGAACTCGGGCTCACGGATCTGGCGCTCACCCAGATCCTTTTCATAGTGGGCCTCCCGTGGATCGGCGTCGCCGCCAAACAGGGCCCTTCGCACGTCGTCCTCTGGTTGCTGGCCATCTTTCTCTTCTATCTTCCATCCGCCGCGGTGGTGATCTATCTGAATCGGATCATGCCGCTCGAAGGCGGGCTGTATCAGTGGGCGAAGCTCGGATTCAACGAGACCGTGGGCTTTCTCGTAGCATGGAATCTCTGGCTGTTTGCCATCCTGAACACCTCCGAGATCGGCTTGCAGGTGACTCAATACATCGGCTACATCCTCGGGCCGAGCGGCGAGTCGCTCGCGGCGAGCAAATGGTTTACCGGGCTAGTTAGTTTCATCATCATCGGCGCGCTGGTGATGATCGCGACAATCGGACTCGGGGTTGGGAAGTGGGTGCACAAGGTCGGCGGCGCGCTGATGCTCATCACCTTTGCCGCGGTGCTCATCCTCCCTTTGCTGAACCGAGCGAACGGCTCGCTGGCCGAATATCAACCGCTCAGGACTGAAATGCCCGTGCTGTCGCTCATGACTTTGAATCTGCTTGGCAAGATGGGGTTCGGAGCGTTGGGCGGGTTCGAGTATGTAGCCATCCACGCGGGCGAATGCCGGGACCCCGTGCGCGCCATCAGCCGCTCGGTCATCGTCGCGGCGCCGGTGATCGCGGTGATGTTCATCCTCGGCACAAGCTCGATGCTCGCGTTGATAGGGCAGCAAAACGTCGATCTGATCGCGCCGATACCGCAGTTGCTCAGCGAAGGATTCCGCCCGCTCGGCATTGTGGCTGCCATTGCCCCTCTGACGATTCTGGCGTTGCTCGGCATTCGCATCGCGCAATCGAGCGTGATGTTCGCCGGCAATACGCGGCTTCCGATGGTTGCGGGCTGGGACCGCCTGCTTCCGGATTGGTTCACCAAGCTGCACGCAAAGCACAAAACACCGGTGAATTCGATTTTGTTCGTCGGCGCCGCCACGCTTGTGATGGGGCTTGCGGGGCTTATCGGCGTCGGCAAACAAGAAGCATTTCAGTTGCTATGGAACGCTTCGGCGGTGTTTTACGCGCTGACCTATTTGGTGATGTTTGCGGTTCCATTGATTGGACTCAAAGCGATGAATCACCGCCCGCCGATGTGGTTGAAGCTCGCCGCGCTGTCGGGATTATTGATGACGCTGCTGAACGTAGCGCTGTCGATCGTGCCGATCATTCAAGTCGAGAGCCGGTTGAGTTTTGCAGTCAAGATTGGTGGATTGATTGTGATCACAAACCTTCTTGGCCTCATGATCTGCCTGGTCGCCGAGCGGCGAAAGCGGACCCATGTAGCCGAGGCTGCGATCGTATCTGCGGACTGAATGGAGTGCGCCCTTGGAGTGCGCCGCCTGCGGCGGCGCTTTGGCTTGTCGGGATATTAGCCGAACGTGAGATTAGATTCGATCGTGATCAGCAAAGCCAAAGCGCCGGCGTTGCCGCCGCACTCCACAATAAAATGAAAGCGGCGGCGTTGCCGCCGCACTCCAAGTTCGCTAGAATCGCGCCAATCTCGTAGCATTCACGACGGTGGAATTCAATATTTCCGGAGGAGGACAACACATGTCCGCAAAACGACTCTCGCTTGCCCTGGTGTTATTGATTGCGATCGTTGCCGCTGTGCCGGCGCAAACCGCGAAGCATTCGCTCAAACTCGATGACCTGTTTCGAATGCGCGAGGTTCGCGACCCGCAGATCTCACCGGACGGGCAGTGGATCGCATACGTCGTCTCGAGCGTCGACGTAAAAGAAGACAAGAGCGGCTCGCACATCTGGATGGTCAGCTTCGATGGTAAGAGCGACCGCCAGATCACCTCGAGCCAGGACAGCGAAAGTTCCCCGCGTTGGAGCCCCGACGGAAAGTACCTGGCGTTCACCTCGTCGCGACCGGGTCCGACTCGCGGCAATCAGGTTTGGCTGCTTGACCGGAGTGGCGGAGACGCGATGCAGCTCACCGAGCTCAAAGGCCGCTTGCAGGGCTTCGAGTGGTCGCCCGACTCGAAGCGTCTGGCGCTTGTTGTAGGCGATCCGGACCCAGACGCAGAAGCAAACACTCCTCCCGGCGAAGGCGGTCCGGCCACCGCGCCCCCGAGGCCAAGAGTCCCAAAGCCAATCGTCATCGATCGTTACCGTTTCAAACAGGACGGCCAGGGTTATCTCCTGTCGGGACGCCACAGCTACATCTATCTTTTCGACATCGCGACCAAGAAGCTCGAACGACTGACAAAGAGCAAATGGGATGAGTCGGGTCCTTCGTGGTCGCCCGATGGAACCCGCATCGCTTTCATGAGCAATCGCGTCGACGATCCGGATCGCGAGCCGTCGGCGCAGATTTACATCGCGGACGCGAAGCCCGGTTCGACTGAGCAGCAGTTGACGCCGGCCACCAGCCGCGGGGGCCGCTCGCGACTCGAATGGAGCCCAGACGGAAAGTGGATCGCCTTTCTGGAAGGCGACGAGAAGAAATTCGGCGCCTACGGCATGAGTCATCTGACGCTTGTGGCTAGCGACGGGAGCGGCGCGCCGGCGCGCGTGAAAGCGGTCGAGGCTCTCGACCGTGGAGTCTCCTCGCCGACTTTCAGCACTGATGGAAAATGGATTCAGTTTCTGGTCACCGACGATCGCTCGGTGTATCCCGCGCGAGTCAACATCGCCGCCGGCAGCGTGGAACGAATGATGGCTCCTCCGATCGTGTTGTCGAGCTGGGACTCGGCGGCCGGCCATTCAGTCGTGCTCTCGGGCAGCGATATGAAGCACACCGAGATCTACGCACTCGAAGGCGCCGCTCTGCGTCAGCTGACGCATCATAACGACGCGCAGTTTGCCGAGCTTGATCTCGCTCAAACAGAAGAAGTGAGCTTCAAGAGCAAAGACGGAACCGAAGTCCACGGCTTGCTGACCTATCCGGTCGGTTACGTGAAAGGGACGAGAGTTCCCTTCCTGCTGCGAATACATGGAGGCCCGAACGGCCAGGATCAACATTCGTTCAGCGCCGAGCGGCAGTTCTTCGCCGCAAACGGATACGCGGTGCTGGCGGTGAATTATCGAGGAAGCTCGGGCCGCGGGCAGAAGTACTCGCGCGCGATATTCGCCGACTGGGGTCACTACGAAGTCGAGGACTTGCAAGCGGGCGTCGATCACGTCATCAAGATGGGCGTCGCCGATCCCGATCGACTGGGAATCGGAGGCTGGAGCTACGGCGGAATCCTGACCGATTACATGATCGCGAGCGACGCGCGTTTCAAAGCAGCGACCAGCGGAGCCGGCACGGCGTTCACGGTTGCGTTCTACGGGACCGATCAGTACATCATTCAGTACGACTACGAGATCGGACCTCCGTGGGACCCGAAGGCGTGGGAGACGTATCAAAAGATTTCTTATCCGTTCCTGCATGCGGATCGCATCAAGACGCCGACGTTGTTTCTCGGCGGCGAACGAGACTTCAACGTGCCGGTTCAAGGCGGCCAGCAGATGTATCAGGCGCTCAAGAGTCTCGGGGTAGAAACGCAGATGGTGATTTATCCGAACGAGAATCACGGCATCCAGCGTCCGAGCTACCAGCGCGATCGATATGAACGCTATCTGGCGTGGTATGACAAGCACTTGAAGAAGACTCCGGACGCAGCTGGCAGTCCGGCCGCGGTTCGTTAGCGCGGCCGTGGACCGTCGGCTGTTCCGATCACCAGAATCTCTTTCGCGCGAGTTCTGTTCCTGACTTCCAGGACCGAGCATGTATTCGCCGTCTCCTCATTTGAAGGGTCGATACGATTCTTGCCAAAGGTGGCCTCTGATTTTCGTCAATATAGTCAAGGGACTGATAGTCAGGAGACCAGTTGCGTTGTAAAGAAAGGACTCCGCTCATATGAGACTCAGAAACTACTTATCCTGCATTCTTATTTTGTTCTTGTCGCTCGCCGCATTCGCCCAGTCCAATGAACGCGACATGGAGAAAGAGAAATTGATATGGGAGAAGCTCGAATCCATAGCTCCGCGCTCAGTCGAGACATTCAAAGCCGCCACGTCTGCTCTCGACTCGGGTGATTATAAGAAAGCCGCGAGTTTGTATGATGAGGTCTTTAAGACGGCACCCGACTTTGACCCGGTGATGCGCAGGCTTGGGCTGTCGCTTGTAGAGATAGGTCGGAGGCAGGAAGGCATTGCCCTGCTGGAGGCGGCCGTCAAAAAGAATCGTTCACCCGAAAATCTCATAAGCCTCGCACAACACCTTGCCTTTGTCGGTGAAGAAAAGAGCGGCTCGACACAGGATATTGAGCGCGCCTTGACGCTTGCACAAGACGCCGCCATCGCTAGTACCGGGAATGATCCAACCTATTGGGTGATGGTGGCACAACTTTCTCTGGAGTTGGACAGGGAGCCGGACCTCCGCATTGCTACCAGAATGCTCGTCACGCAGTATCCTGAAATGATGGCAACTCATTATTTCAGCGCGGTTCTCGCCGCCACAGACGGAAACTGGATCAAGGCCGAGGAGGAAATAAAGAGGGCTCAGAGCCTGGGGCTTCCCGACGAAGTAGCAGAGCAAATGCTTGCTTCTGGCATACACACGAAGGCTACAGTCTGGCTCTACGCTTACTATTCTTTGTATCTAGTCGCGGCGTGGGCTGTCGGGCTAGTGGTCCTGTTTGTGCTGGGCAAAGTGTTCTCGAAAGCGACTCTGCAATGGATCGAGACCGCCGATCCGAATGCCCAGGTTGGCGGCAATGATCTTCCGATCCGGAAGTACTACAGATGGCTGATTAACTTTGCGGGCGTATACTACTACATCTCAATCCCGGTGGTCGTTTTTCTAGTCCTGGCGACCGCTGCCTCGATAACATATGGTTTCTTCATGGCCGGTCGCATACCCATTAAACTCTTACTCATAATGGTTATCGGCGCAGTTGTGACCGTATACAAAATGATCCGCTCGCTTTTCATCAAGATCAAATCTGAAGATCCCGGCCGCGGCTTGCGAGAAGACGAGGCGCCCGACCTATGGGCATTAGTGCGCGAAGTGGCACAGACTGTAAGCACGCGGGCTGTTGACGAGATTCGTATCACCCCCGGCACAGATATGGCTGTGTACGAGCGAGGAAGTTTCAAAGAACGAATGCAAGACCGCGCCCATCGCATATTGATTCTGGGAGTGGGCACGCTCAATGGTTTCAATCAGAACGCATTTCGCGCTGTGCTGGCCCACGAGTATGGACATTTCCGCCATCGCGATACAGCAGGCGGAGATGTGGCCATCCGAGTCAACAATGACATGATGAAGTTTGCCCTTGCGCTGATTGAAAGCGGCCAGGCCGTGTGGTGGAACATCGCGTTCCAGTTCGTACGCGTGTACCACTTCCTCTTTCGACGCGTCAGTCATGGAGCGACTCGCCTTCAAGAGGTGCTCGCAGACCGGGTCGCAGCACGCAAATTCAGCCCGCAGGCTTTTGAGGAGGGTCTCTCTCATATCATACGGAGGCAGGTCGAATTCGAGGACATAACATACTGGGAGATCACGAACGCAAACAAGACTCGACGCTCTGTTCACAATCTTTATGAACTGAAAGCATCGGAAGAACAGATGATCGAAGAAAAAATAAGGGAAGCGATAAATCGCCCGACCAGCGAGGATGACACCCATCCAAGCCCCGTTGAGAGATTTCGACTGGCCCGTCGCGTCACCTGCAGCAACGAACCAGTTCCAGCAGGTATGGTTTGGGATCTCTTCACAAATAGGGCCGCGATCACTGACGAGATGAGCTCGTTAGTCAATGAGGCGGTAAGATCGGTTAGCGGAGCTTAAGAAGAAGGAAACATCATACTGACGTCCGGGCTGCCTCGCCCGGCACTATCCGGGGCCCTAGAAGTCTGTTCTCCAGGAGAGTGAATGGCGCTTTCACCGAAAGCAAAATCCTACTTTCGCGCGCAGGCGGCATCCGTAGAAGAGCGCCGCTTCTGGAACTGCCTTGCAGCCGCAGAAACGTTGGCGAAGCTGCTACTCGAAGAGGGACGGTCGCCCTGGATC
>DATIFP010000050.1:0-4869 GCA_035455165.1 Blastocatellia bacterium | reverse complement strand
CGGCCGCCGGCAACCTGCGTGACAATGCTTTCAACGTTCTTGCTGTCGAGGCGGCCGAGCGTCAGGGCGCCAACATTGGACAAATCACCCCAAGGCGGCTGAAAGTACGGTCGCATGGTGACGAGGGCAAAGACTGGCAATTGGCGCACCCGTTCAATGATCAGATCGAGTAACTCAAGTGAGGTGCCGTCGGCCCACTGCGCGTCCTCGAAGAGGAGCAGGATCGGCTTTAGACGGGCGAGATTCTCGAATTGATCGAGCAGCGCCGCCAATGTGCGGCGGCGTTGCTGTGCAGGGTTGAAGTTTAGCCGTGCATACGGTTTGCCGAATGGAATCGACAACAGCGCAGCAAAAAGTGGAGCCGTGTCCCGAGCTCGCGGGGTGCCTTTGGCGAGAAGTGTTTCCAGCTTGTTGCGGCGTTGTTCGGAGGTATCGTCTACCCTGAATCCGGCCGCTCGCTCAAATTGGGTGATAAACGGATAAAGCGCGCTATTGGTGTGATAAGGCGAACATTGGTAATGCAGCAGCGTGTGCGGCTCGTCGGCGATGCGTTCTTCGAGGGCTCGCACAAGACGCGACTTGCCGATTCCCGGCTCGCCGGAGATCAGCACGACCTGGCCTTCGCCCTTCCATGAGAGCTGCTGGCGTTTCAGAAGGAAATCGAGCTCGTCTTCGCGTCCGATCAGGTTAGTCAAACCCGTGGCGTGAATCGCCTCAAAGCGGGTCTTGGATTCCGCAACACCATCAACCGCCCATGCGGCGATCGGCTCGGCAATTCCCTTGACCTTATGATAGCCAAGATCGCGCAGGTGGAACAAATCCCCGAGCAATCGGCGCGTGGAAGCGGCCACGACGACGGTCCCCGGCTCGACCAAGGCCTGCAAACGCGCCGCCAGGCTTGGCGTGTCGCCAATTACCGCATGTTCTCCCAACGTGCCCTCGCCACCGAGGTCGCCGACCACGACCAGCCCGGTGGCTATGCCGATGCGCACCGAGAGCGGCTCCTCCGCAGGCGTCTTCACCTGCGCAACGGCGGTAACGATATCGAGCGCCGCGCGAACAGTACGCTCGGCATCGTCCTCGTGCGCACGTGGATAACCGAAATAGGCCAATATCCCGTCGCCCCGGAAATCCGCGAGGAAGCCATCGTAGGCTAGCGTGATACGAGCGCAGGTGGCCTGAAAGGCATCGATCACTGCGCCCATGTCTTCCGGGTCGAGCCGGGCCGATAGAGCCGTCGAGCCCACCAGGTCACAGATCATCACGGTCAGATGACGGCGCTCGGCAGTCCCTGTTGGAGGGTGTTCGGTCGGCGCAACCCGCGGGCTTTCGCGGGTGACCGGCTTGCTGGAAGAGCCGCCGTGCGCCATCTCCCTGATCGCCCTGATGAGGCGCTTTCTGTGGCCCAGCGGTATGCCAAGCCTTTCGAGGTCGTGTTCGGTCAATTCCGGCAGAATATCGATATCGATCGCGTTTTCGGCGAATGCCGACGCATACTGTCCGAGTCCTAAATCTCGCAGCCAGCCGGCAACATCCATGACGCTGTTCATTCTTTCTTTGTTTCGCGCCTTATTCAGAATTAAGGATAGCCGGCGTCTTCAGGATATCGGCCGACTGTATTGCTACGCCAGTCGTTAATCCAACGCAGAGCGACACGATGGCCCTCTTCAGATAAGAACGCCATGCGATCGCGACTACGATCAAACTTCGACGAGTATGAGAGCTCATCGGCCGTTTCTTTCTCCATCTTTATCGTGCGGATTATCACGGGCTTTTTGCCCTTTACAAAATTATCGTCTTGGTATTTCGGGTCGCTTATCCATTCATTGACCTTCATGATAGCGTTGAGCTCTTTGTTGAGCGACAGGTTGCCCATCAGCTCATTCTGTCGGTCCTCAATGTCCTTGTTGGTGGTGGGTGGATACGGCCATTGCTGCGGATTGATGCGTACGATCCAGACTTCGTCGGGGATATTCGCGAGTGGCGGTCCTGAAATGAATTCGCGCACAGGCGGGTTCTGGGAGTAAAGGCCGTCCCAGTAATAATATTTACCGATCCGTTGCGCTTCGCGAAAAACGGGCAGCGTCCCTGAGGCGGCGACTCCCTCCAGACTGAGGGGCAATTGCTGGCGCCAGTATGTAATCGTGTCCTTACGCCGCATTCCCGTGTTTTCGTATGGATGTCCTTTGTTGATGTCGGAATCGAACACGGTCTCAAAACCGTTGACGACCTCAGAAGCGCCGATCAGCAAGCGCGTATGTACCTTGTCCCAATCGATGCTGTCGTTTTTCAAGGCCGGGCATGTCTCGGCAAGCAATTCGATCAAATCAAAATATCGCTTGCGCACGCCGAGACCCGGCAGGCAGGCGGCGAGCGCGTTGTAGCCCGCGGCATACGGATTGATGCCAAAAAGTCTCGCGCTTAATCCGAGCAGCGGTACCTCTAGCTCTTCCGCTCTGAGTGCGCCGAATGTAAATGTGTTCAGCAGGGTCTCAGCGCCCGTTCTGGCAACGAAATCCTGCCAGAAGTCTTCGAGCGTTTTGATCGCTTCCGCCGGCGTCCCCGAACCGGCGCTTCCTTTTTTCGGAGCAAGGCCGTACCAAGCCATCAAAGCGCACAACGCGCCGGCAGACGTCCCGCTTAAACCCGCCACTTTGAACTTAGTTTCGGCTTCGTCATTTACGTTTTCCAGTATCGCCTTCAGGACGCCGACCGCGAAAGCGGCGTGCATTCCACCGCCCTGACAAGCAACTGCTACTTTTGTCGGTCCGTCGTTCGCCGACCTTCCCGCTCTTCTTGTCTCGGACCTGGCCATATTTCGTCCTCCTTTGCCATGTGTTGGCGCACGAAATCGGACGCCGCGTACGGAGACTAATGAGCGATGAATTAACAGCCACCCCGACACTCATATAGCATTGTAGCAATTTGAGCGTTGGCCGGAAGGTACGGTTGCGGCGATTCCCCGTTTTGGGTCAACGAGCAAAGCATAGGCAGCGGAGCACGTGTAGATAGCCTGTCGCGCCGCTAGTCGCTGGTAAGCGTAAGGGGCTTCGGTCAGTTCGCCACAACGACGCGCGTCTCGAGAGGCGTGCTGTTATAGAGGTATTTCACGTCGTCTTCGATCAACCGAATACAACCCGCAGACAATTTGACCGATCCTTCGAAGCCGTGAATGCGATAATCGTCCTTGTCCAGGTAAAGGACACGCGAGCCGAGTGCGGACTGTTTCGCGTCCGGTAACTCCTCCTTGCGCGCAACGTGGTAAAGTCCGGACAACGCGTTGCATTCGGTCCCAACACCAATGCTGTAGCGTAACGCCGATAGATTGGGTCGCACGACGTAGAGAAAGGTCTGCGATTTGTCGACCACGATGGTCCCAGCAGGCTGATTGGTCCGGTAGTAGACAATCTGGCGCAACCGAACATAGTCTGATTTGGCCTCTTCCGCCTCGGAAACAGAAGAGCCGCTTCGCGGTTTTGCCATGCTGCGCACGTCATCCAGACTGCGCGGCCAGGACGAATAGATGCTCGCGCCAACAGCAAAAACGAGCACAACTCCAAGCGTGACGGCGGCTGTACGCAGCCAGTTTCGCGGTTCTTTCAACGGGGGTCTGTCACGATCGTCGTAACGCTGCTGGGCTGACCGCCTTTGAGGCGGTGCAGCACGGTGTGCCGCATCTCGTTCAACCTGCTGGATCGCCGATTCAAGCGCGGCCCGTTCCGCCTTCAAGTCGGTGTGGGAAAATGTAGGGTCGATGCTGCGGAGTTTGTCGACCAGCGTTTGCCGAGCCCGCTGATAAAGTGCCTGACGCGCTTCGCGGGTATTCGGGTTAAGTGTCGCAACCGCGTGACTAATCAACTGAACGTAGTCTACCATCGGTCCTCCACCGACGAACGTATCATCTCTACCCATCCGCCATG
The DNA here is from genome assembly GCA_035455165.1 of Blastocatellia bacterium. Lineage (GTDB taxonomy): Bacteria > Acidobacteriota > Blastocatellia > UBA7656 > UBA7656 > Onstottus_A. The sequence goes on along the minus strand of DATIFP010000050.1, from coordinate 949 downwards.
ATCATAATTAACGGATCGGTGGGGCGTAAAGGATACCGCCTTTATTCCACAGTTGATTGATGCCACGTGGAATCCCGAGCGGTGAGCCGACGCCGACGTTTCGTTCGTAAATTTCTCCATAGTTTCCGACTAGCCTGATGATACGGGCGGCCCAATCATTCGTGATGCCCATTCGCTCGCCATAGTTACCTTCGATTCCAACGAGCCGTTTGACGTCCGGTTTTTCGGACTTGAGAGCCTCGTCAATATTTTTCGAGCTCACACCGATCTCTTCGGCGTTGACCAGCGCGAAGCTCACCCACTTCACAATGTTTAACCATTGCATATCCCCTTGACGCACCGCGGGGGCAAGAGGCTCCTTGGAAACGACATCCGGCAGGATGACGTGCTCACCTGGATTCGACAGCAAAAGTCGAATCCCCCAGAGCGCCGATACGTCCGCCGTGAGTGCGTTGCACTGGCCGGAATCGTAACCTTTGATCGCCGCCTCAAGTGTCGGCGAGGCGATCACCTCATACTTCATGTTGTTGACACGGAAGTAGTCGGCGAGATTGAGTTCGGTCGTCGTTCCGGTCTGCACGCATACCTTCACGCCGTTGAGGTCTAGCGCGGTTTCCTTGTTCATGGATTTGGGAATAAGGAATCCCTGGCCGTCATAGTAGTTCGTCGCCGCAAAGATCAGCCCGAGATCAACTTCCCGCGATATTGTCCAGGTGGTATTGCGCGAAAGCACATCGATATCGCCCGCCTGAAGGGCTTCGAATCGCCGGTTGGCGTCCAGAGGAACATATTTAACTTTGCCGGCATCGTTGAAAATTGCCGCAGCGATCGCCCGACACGTGTCGACGTCGAACCCGCTCCAATTGCCGTTGCTGTCGCGAGCGGAAAACCCACTCAGGCCCTCGCTCACGCCGCAATTGAGCGTGCCGCGATCCTTAACGGCTTTGAG
>DATIFP010000049.1:0-17321 GCA_035455165.1 Blastocatellia bacterium | reverse complement strand
CGGCCGCCTTTGTCTTGCTTTTCAAGCGCGATCGTCAGGTACTCAACCGGTTTATCGAGCCTTTGCAACGTTAAAGGCACTTCGGCAGAGAGCGATCCGCTCTCCGACTCAATCAATAGATGCCAATTCTGCGGCTCGACGAGCTTAGCCTGTAGGATGTACTTGCCGGCGGTTATGACCTTGTCGCCGAATTTCAAACTCGCTTGTGTCGTGAGAGTCGTGGGGTCGTCAGACCCCATTCGCCAGGCCTGTCCGGGCTTGATCATCTCCTCCGGGTTTCGTCCTCTCAGACTGGGACGCCCGTGATCTACTTCGATCTTGTTCGCGCCCAACTGCAAGACTGGGTGTCCGCGTTCGCTGCCTTGCGCGGGAGAAGCCTTGCCGGTGGGAGCTCCGTTCACGATTAATGCGAGTAATGCGAACACTGCGCTGAGTCTCCTCATGATGGTCTCCTTTGACGAACGATTCGAGCCGGAGGTCCAACACACCGATTCCGTTGTTTTGCTCTAATTCCCGTGGCGCGCTGCGCACAGCGATGTTCCTGACGTTCCCGGAAGCTGCGCAATTCGGCTCGCAGCCAATGATAGCCTACCCGTCGCTTTATGTGCCCGGCGCGAGGTGGCTAGGGTATCGAGCTTACGAGAGACGAGCCGACAACTCTAAGATAGGGCGGGAGGACCTCGAGGTGCGGAGGAAGCTAAGTCAACTGGTTTGTGCCTGCCCGGAAGATCGAACGAGTAAATCTCGGCCCCAGCGGGTTCGACCAACACGGCACAAATTCCGCGAATCGGAGCGCGCAGGGAGGACGTCGATGCGCGCAACACCGCGCAACGGTCGGGGCACTGCTGGTCCGCTTGAGCGATTTCAATGCTCTCGCGATCAGAACGTGCCAGCTGCTTTACGCGAGAGCGTTGAGGACTACAACAGCAGTGGCCCTCATTTACGCAGCAGCTCATCGAGCAGACATCCGATGAGTCGGTAGCCAGAGTGACCGAAGCGGAGACGGGAACAGCCAGAAGCGCCATGAGTAGCGACGCTGCCCTGAGCCGCCGGATCCAGTCTCTGGTTTTCATTTGAGACTGATAATACATCAGGGCCTCGATCAAGGCTAGCAAAAACGTCCGGACGGCGGCATCACTTTTTCGAAAGGGAGGCAGGTGTCGCACTCGCGAGTGGGGTACCGTCAACTTGCAGAGTGATGAAGGAAAGACCGGGTTCGGAGTCGAACCGACCGGGATACCAAAGCAGTATCCCCAGCGGGTTTGCAGCCCGCGGAGAGCACCGGCTCCCTTAACCGGCCCAAAGGTAGGGAGGTGATAGGTGATAGGTGATAGGTGACAGGGGACAGGTTGCAGGCCGAAAGGCCGTCCCGTGTACCCAAGTCACCTATCCCCTGTTACCTATCCCCTGTCCCCTATCCCCTACTTACTCGCTGAAGTTCGCTCTCAGCGTCAGAATAAAGGTCTGGTGGTCGGGATCATTCGTCGTGACTGTGGCGGTCTTCACGATTTCGCCCTTGTAGCTCTCGGTCTTCTCAACCGCCAGCGTTATGCCGCCGGTCTTGCCGGGTGCAATCGACTTGTCGAAATTGCTGGTGGTGCAACCGCAAGAAGGACTGACGCTATTGATTTCCAGCGCCGTCTCTCCTTCGTTCTTGACCTCGAAGGTGTATTTGAGCGGCGTGCCCGGTTTGACAGCGCCGAATGAATGCTCGAGCGACTTGATCGCCACCCTCGGGCCACCGGCGGGCGACTCATTATTGGCGAACACCGAAAATGCGAGCATCGTCGAGAGCACAAGAAGAGCAAACATAGTTCTCAATTTCATCAAGCGGACCCCCTAAAAGTGAAAGAAAGGCCGGGTCGTGCAAACACCGGCAAAGAACAACACCCTCACTAAACGTCTCATCGCGTGACTGGGTTACAGGCGCGAAGGAAAAACGCGACGCGGCGCGCAATCGGAACCCTTGACTGCGTTCGCCTCTTGTTATTTGATTAGAGCATATCAAGGGGTCGGAACATGAGTAGATCAGTAAGATTCGTAGCGCTGCTGGCGATTCTCTCCTGCGTTACGCAAGCCTCTGGGGGAAGATCAACCGCCGTCGTTCAAGAGGAACGCACGCTTGCCGGCGAGTGGATAGTAAGATCGACTCCCATCGACGGCAAGTTGACCTCGCCCAAAGGAATCACGCTGGGGTTTCCCGACCGCGACATGGTCTTCGAGCAGCAAGGCGACCTGCGCACAGGCGTCGTGCTGCGCGAGGATGTCGGCCAGGACGTGAGACCGCTCGGCACTTGGCGAGTGATGGGCGACGAGTTCAGCACCGCGTTTCAGCTGTGGTGTCCCGACACGAACGGCCCGTGCGGATCCATAGTGATGCGGGGCAAGTTCGTTCGCGACGACAAGATCAACGGAACGATGACCGCGTTCTTCGATGTAGATGATCCGTCTACTCCTTCTGGTTTCGACACGTGGACGTTTTCATTTGCCGGCAATCGGGTAGCGCCCGCCGCCACGGGAGGCGCAAAGTGATCTCGAGGGCAAAGCATTCTTTCAGGCTTGCCGTGCTGATGCTGCTGGCGGCTGCGACATTACTGATGTCCGGCATACCGGTCAGCGCTGCGGCCAAGCTTGCCGGACAATGGATGCTCACGATCAACATACCCGAGGGTCCGAACAGTTCTACCAACCGGACCCTGGTCTTGAACATGGCCGTGAGCCCTCGAAACGGGAGCCTTCACGGGCGGGTCGCGATCACGGACGAAGCGGGAAGAACCGTCAGCGGCGCGTGGCGGCAGGTTGGGAAGCGCGCCTCGATCGCATTTGAAATGCCGTGTCCCGGTGATGTGCCTTGCGCGTCGGTGATCCTGCTCGGTAAGGTCAAAGGCGGCGGCTTCGTGATTAAAAACGGAACGGTCATAGTCATGTGGGACACGCCCAACGACCGGAATCCCGCTTTGTATGACACCTCGAACGGCTCGTTCCGTGGCGACCGCCTGCAATGATGCGCAGGATTCTCAACCTCCCAAAAGCGAACGCCAAGCGGATCCTGTTGCGTCGTTTCCTCGCGGCTTACGGCCCGGCCACAGCTCGGGATTTTTCGCACTGGTCGGGCATCTCGATGAAAGAGGCAGCGCCGGTATGGGAGTCATTGGCCGATGGTTTGAAAGAAGTCACGATCGAGGATCAGCGAGCTTCGATTCATCGCGAAGACTACGAAGCGCTTGTTGAGGCGAATATTCGAAGGATGCCTTTGCGCCTGATTAAGGGTTTCGATCCGTTTTTTGCTGGCTCACGCCGGGAAGGATCATCTGGTGGAACGCAAACATTACAAGCGCGTCTATCGGAATCAGGGATGGATAACTCGGGCGGTGCTGCAAAACGGCAGGGTGATCGGCAATTGGTCGGCTACTCGCCGCGGAACAGCGCCTGCTCTGGAGATTGAATTGTTTGAGAAGGCTTCAAAGGCAGCGAAGGAAAAGATCAAAAAAGAAGCTTCCAGCCTGGGAACGCTTCTTCGGGAGGCATTCCTGATCAAACTCCATTAATGCTAGTTTGCGGCGTCAGCGGGCGCCTGACCGAGATCACGAGTGGAAGTGAGTCCGGGGCGATGAAGGCGTGACCATCCCAGTACTCGAAGTGGCGATGATAGCCGTCTTTGACGTCGTCCGGGGTTACCAGGCACGCCGCGAAAGCGGCTAATCCATCGCCTGGTCCAGCAATCGTGAGTTCCCCTTCCTCGCTCACCGACACCTGAATGCGTCCCGTCACACTGTGGATATATAGCCGCACGAGAGCAGTCTGGTACGGCGAGGGGTTGAAGGTTGTTTCGGTGTCGAGCGTTAGTTCAACACTTCCGCTATTGAGCGCATCCATCAAGTCCTTCCATAGCACCCGAAACTCGACGGGCGTGCCCTCGAGGTCGATCTCGGATGGTGGTGAATAACGAATTCTCATTCAACGATTGCTGCCGCCCGCAAGAGACCCCGCCGAGCCCGGGCGGAGTGGTTATCGCTCCGATAACGTATCAACTGCAAAACCCCGCTAAGGTTTCGCTTCCATCCAGTTGTTTCCCACTCCGACGTCGACAACAAGCGGCACCGCCAGAGCGTGAACTGATTCCATCTCAGCGCGGACTATTTCCTTTGTGCGATCGACTTCGTCCTCGGGCACTTCGAGCAGCAACTCGTCGTGCACTTGAAGTAGCATTCGCGCGCGGAGCTTTTCCCGGCGCAAGCGCTCGTGCACCCGGATCATCGCTATTTTCACCAGATCGGCGGCCGTTCCCTGGATCGGAGCATTGATGGCTTCGCGCTCGGCACGCGAGCGCAGCGCGTGACTTCGATTGTTGATGTCCGGTATCGGGCGTATTCGTCCGAAGATCGTTTTCACCACCCCGCTCTCGCGAACTTGTTTGGGCGTTTCTTCCATGTATCGCCGAACGCCGGTGTAAGTCTGGTAATAGTCTTCGATGACTTTCTTTGCTTGCGCGCGGGTGAGACCCGTGCGCTGCGCGAGACCAAACGGGCCGATCACATATGGGATCGCGAAGTTGACTATCTTCGCGAGCCTGCGAGCCTCTGATTCCTCTTGTTTCGTCTTCGCCCCGAATACATCTCTTGCGGTACGAGCGTGAATGTCCTCGCCGCGCATGAACGCCTCGGTCATCGCCGGATCAGCGGTGACGTGCGCGAAAACTCTGAGCTCGATTTGCGAGTAGTCCGCCGACATCAGCTTGTATCCCGGCGAAGCGACGAATGCCGCGCGGATGCGGCGCCCGAGCTCCGACCTGATTGGGATGTTTTGAAGGTTGGGATTGGCGGACGACAATCTGCCGGTGGCCGACACGGCTTGATTCAAAGTGGTGTGCACGCGGCCGGTGCGCGGATCTATCAGCTTCGGCAGCGCGTCGACGTATGTGTTTTTCAGCTTTGAAATCTCGCGGTAGTCTATGATCTTTTGGGGCAATTCGTACTTGGTGGCCAGCTCCTCCAGCACGTCAGCCGAAGTCGAGATCTTGCCAGTTTTGGTCTTGCGTCCGACGTCAAAGTTGAGCTTCTCGAATATCTCGCCGAGCTGCGCCGGAGAGTTGATGTTGAACCGTTCACCGGCAAGCGCGTAAATCTCCTCGGTCAGACGCCCGAGTTCCTTTTCCATCTCGCGTCCCGCTTTGTCCAGCGCGGCCAGATCAATACGGACACCTGTTCGCTCCATGTCGAAGAGTATCTCGACCAGCGGCAGTTCGATCTCACGATAGACTCGATCGAGATCTGCCTCTTTGATCTTGTCGCGTAACACTGTGGCAAGTTGAAAAGTGACGTCGGCGGTTTGCAGCGCTCGAGCCGACTCGGGGTCGAAGCCTTCGATCGTTTCGGCCATTTCAAGCCCGAGGAATTCGCGGGCAAGATCCCCCGGCCGGTAGTTTGTTCGATTTGAGTCCAGCAAGTAAGCGGCGATCAGCGTGTCCTCTTCAACGCCTTCGATGCGAATCGCAGGAGCGAAGTCCTGGATCTCGCCGTCGCATTCCTTTGCGAAAGCCATCAACGGCGCGTCGTTCGTTGCGCGCTCTCGAGCGCAGCGGTCGAGCGCCGTCAGCGCGCCCTTCCAATCGTGAATCACCTTTCGAACCAGCCCGTTTTCGAGCACCTCTTTCAGTTTCGCAAGGGGGTCCTGGCGCGCAGCAAAAGTCGTGAAGTCGACGAGCGCTGCTTGCATCTCTTTGGGCGCGATTGCAACTCCGAACGCGCCGCCGTCTCGCTCCGCAATCGCGAGCGCGAAACGCTCCTTTTCCCAGAGCGATTCGACCAGACGATCGAGCTCGGCTCTCGTTTCAACTCGCGAGTAGCTTGCTTGCCCGGCTTCGCGGGTCGCTACAGTCGCAGCCGGCTTTGTTCCGGCGGCGGCGTCCGAGTATTCGCGAGTCAGCGCGGCGAACTCGAGCTCGGAGAACAACTCGTATGCTGCGCGCCGGTCGGGAGCCTCGTAGACTAAAGCGTCGAGGTCGAGCTCGATGGGCATATCGCAGGCAATTGTAACCAGCTCGCGAGACTTGCGAATCAGATCGGCGTTGTTCTTAAGGCTCTCGCGATAGTTCTTACGGGTTATCTCGTCGGCGTGAGCGATTGCGTTTTCGATCGTTCCATACTGGGCGATTATTTGTTTCGCTCCCTTTTCCCCGATTCCCGGCGCGCCCGGGATGTTATCGATCGTATCTCCCCACAAGCCAAGCAGCTCAATCACTTGATTGGGCCGCACTCCGAGCTTCTCTTCGACGCCTTTTGCGTCGATCATCTTCATATCGCCGGTGCGTTCGGTGCGAAGCATCTTCACGTGATCGGTGACTAGCTGGGACATATCCTTGTCGTTGGTCACGATCACGACGTCGATGCCCGCCTTCTCGGCCTTTGCCGCGAGCGTGCCGATGATGTCGTCTGCCTCGTAGCCCGGTTCGCGAACGATCGGCACGTGGAGTGCTTCGCACAGCCGCGCGATGTAGGGAATTTGCAGGGTCAGGTCGTCGGGCATCGCGGTCCGCGTCGCCTTATACGATTCATACGAGTCGTGGCGAAACGTCCGTTCAGGCGAATCAAACGCCACGCCGAGGTAGTCGGGCTTTTCGGATGCGATCAGCTTGCGCAGCATCATCGTGAATCCGTAGATGGCATTTGTCGGAAGGCCCTGTGAATTCGAAAGGCTCGGGAGCGCGTAATAAGCGCGATAGATCTGCGACATTCCATCGATCAGGAACAGCCGCTTCTTTTGAGAGCGGGGCATGGCGGTCATGCTACGGGCCGCAAAATTCGAGTGTCAAGCATTGGCAATAGTGACGCTTGGTGCGTCGCGAAGATAGAGTCAGCGCGAGAGTTCGAATGTTGAGGGAGTGCAAAGGTGGCGGAGTCGTTCCACCACCTCTGTGGTTACTGCTGTCAGTTCGTCGGGCTAGAGTCGTCGAGTGAAGGAAGCATAAAAGCCGTTGGGTCACCGGACAAGACATCCACCGACATCGCGGTTGCGGTTGACGGCGAGATCGAGTCCGCAAGGTAGCTGTCCGAAAGCAAGATGCCGTTGCTGAGCAGAACGCCGTTGCTTAACAAAGTACCATCCGTCAGAAGGATTCCGTTCGAGAGCAACGTCCCGTCTACGAAGAGCGTTCCACTGGAGAGTAACGTGCCATTCGACAGCAGCGTTCCGCTGGTGAGTAGCGTTCCGCTCGTAAGCAGTGTCCCGTTGGACAGCAGTATACCGTTCGATAGCAGCACTCCACTCGTGAGCAGCACTCCCGAACCGTAGATGCCCTGATACAGCAGCATCAGGTCGTTGCCGTGGACCATGTTCCACTTCTGGATGAGTCCGCCGCTCCAGGAGAAGGTTGTGTTTGCAATGGTAGTCGACTGCGTCGGAGCAGCGCCGACAAGCAGCGGCGCGCCCAACGACAGAACCCCAAGGTCCGTTCTGACTAATCCTGCCAACCGGACCGCGCCCTCGATGTTCACTTCGCCTGCGCCCTGTTCCAGGGTATTGAACCCTGCGAGGGGCTGCGCGGTGTACTCGAGAATCGCTTTCACAAGGCTTGGGGTCAACCAAGGGTTTCGCTCCAACATCATCGCCGCAGCGCCTGCGACAACAGGGGTCGCCATCGACGTCCCGCTCATGTACATCATCTCGTGATACGCGAGCGAGCTTACGTTCGCGTCCAGGGAGGGGGTGGTGGCGACCAGTTGATTGTTCGGAGATTGCGCCTCGATGATCTTGTTTCCCGGAGCTACAAGATCGGGTTTGATGATGTTGTCGTAGTGCTTTACACCGAACTGATCGGTGACGTAGCCGCGCGTCGGTCCGCGAGAGCTGTAGGTGGTGACTACATCGTCTGAGCGGTCATCCGTGGCGAGAGTATTTGATGCTCCAACGGTGATCGCCGAAGGCTCGATGCCCGGCGAGTGAATCGCTCCGTACACCTTGTTACCGGCGGCGTCTTTGCCGGAGTTGCCTGCGGCTACACAAACGACGAGACCGGCGTCGAATGCCCGCCTCACTGCCTGACACAGTGGATCGTTCGCGTAAGAGTCGACCGCGACGGCGCCAAAGCTCAGGTTTAGCACCCGAATGTTGTAGAGACTTTTCCTGGTGATGCACCAGTCAATTCCCGCCATCGCGTCCGACGTCGAACCTACGCCGTGCGAGTCGAGCACTCTAACGTTCAACAACTTCGCGCCGGGAGCGATACCGGTATAGGCTCCATAGGAAACGTGATTGTTACCGGCGGCTATCGAGGCAACGTGGGTGCCGTGTCCGTATGGATCGTCGGTTCTGTTCTCCCCAGTGAAGTCGACGCTCGCAACCACCCTGCCACTGTTGAACGAGTGATGACCCGAGTAGATTCCAGAATCAAGGACCGCAATGCCGATCCCTGAACCTTCGATAGAGCCGGTGTAGAAGGTGCCGTAGGTTCTGGCCTTCGCAGCGCCGGTCGTAGTCTCGAGATGGCCGGTTACCTGAGTCGGCTGGTCTTCGCTGACAAAGTCAACGTCGCCACGTTGGGCTAGCGCTTCGACCGCTGCGACCGGCACCTCCAGAGCCACGTGATTGAAGTTCTCGTATTCTCGGTGTACAACACCGCCCATTGCCCTGGCTGCCGCGCCAAACCCCGGACCCTTCTGTGATCTCTGAACAATCACGCGGACGCGTTCCTGAGCGTTGCGATCACGCACCTTATCGCGGAGGGAGTTGGAAAGCTTTTGATGCGACGCGGTTGATTGAGCCAGAACCTGAGAGCGGCTGCCAAGAGGAATTCCCACTATGTACTGTCCGAGAACGAGAGCAGCTACCAAGATTCTTGTTATTGCCGTTGTGCGTGTCATGTTTGTCCTTCGGCTTTGATCTCTCAGCTGCTCCCTGCTTCGTACACGGTGGGAGCCTTCCCGACACCCCAATGTCAACACGCGTGCCAGCAGGTTGAACGAACTCGTTTGGCAAGACGGATTGAGCGCTAAGGTCGGACGAATTCCGATGAGTTATGAGAAGACCGGAGTGCCAGCTTACCTCAGCATTATCAACAATTCATGCTTGAAGGAAGGCCGCTGACCGAAACCGAAACCATCGCTTGCCCGGGCCCAGGTTTGCCCCGGGGGTGCACATCGGCCGCCGGCTTGTAGAGGTCTGAAGACCCAAGATGCACGCAGATTGAAGGAAGGTTCTACGTCAATTTGACTTAACCAGTCGGTCGCAAAACTCGAACGATACTGCGGACGCAACCCGGCCTGGGTGCATAGCGAGGACAATACATGAGGACAATACAAATGAGAAGAAAAGCCGCACCGTACTGGCTTAAGTTCGGGCGCTTGTTACACTATCAACTGAGAAGGCGGTTGAGCATACAGCGGCGCCCCAGGGACCGCGAAAGTGCAGTTTGCTTGACACGTTATTTTGGCGCGTGTTAGCTTTCGTCGCTTGAATTTGCGGTTAATTTTCTCACAAGGGAGTACATGCTTTGGTTTCGATGGTGCTCGCTTTCGCTGAAGGCGGTGGCAACATTATAAGCCCGGACGGATCGCTGGTTGTCGTACTTTTCCTGTTCATCATTTTTGTGTTCGTGTTGAATAGGATTCTGTTCCGGCCAGTGGGTCGAGTGCTTGATGAAAGGCAGACTCTTACGGAAGGGGCTGCCAACGAAGCAAGCGCGGCGCGGCGTCGCTACGAAGCAAGGCTCGCTGAGTATGACGCGACGATTCGGCAAGCGCGAGCCGAGGGCTACAGGCGCTGCGAACAAGAGCGGGCGACTGCGCTGGAAGAACGCCGCCGGACGATCGAAAGGGCCAAAGAGCACGCCAACGAGCTGATTGAGGAAGCCAAGCTTGACATTGGCGGGCAGGCCGCACGAGCGCGCGCTAGCCTTGAATCGGAAGCCCGACAGATCGCTGAACAAATATCGCGGACCGTTTTGGGACGCGCTGTGGGAGGTGGAGCCGATTGATAGCTTATTCGTTTTTCCGACCGGCTCTGTTACTGGCGGCCGAGCAGGCGGAGGCGACGGGACTGGCGAGCCCGAGTTTGTGGAGGGTGATCAATTTTTTAGTATTCGTCATCATTCTCGTTTACATCCTTCGCAACAAAATCGGAATCGGACGGTTATTCGACAACCGCGCTGACTCAATAGCCACGAAGCTGGAACAGGCGACACGCGACAAGAGGGAGGCGCAGGAGCGGCTCTCAGAGCTTGAGGCTCGCCTGGGACGTCTCGATCAGGAAGTCGCAGAGATTCGTGTCGAGGCCGAACGCGAGAGCGCTCGCGAAGCAGAACGGATACGCCTGGCTGCGGAGGCTGATGCTGAAAAGATCCGACAAACCGCTCAACGCGAGATCGAAGGTGCGATGAACGCCGCGCGGAACGACCTGCGAGCGTTCGTCGCCGAGCAATCGGTATCCCTTGCCGAGCGCATCATCACTCGCGAAATAAGACCCGACGACAACACCGCGATGCTGAATCGCTTCGTCGACAATCTGGACGAGGTGCGAAAATGAGCGTCGTCGTAATAGCACGCCGATACGCAGAGGCCCTGGCCGATGTTGCCACCGCTCGCGGTCTGGTCGAACAGATCGATCGAGAGGTTCTGCTGTTTGTCGGGATGATGGAGTCCAATCGGGAGCTTCTCGATGTATTTGCGAGCCCAATCATTTCTCAGACCGACAAGCAACGTGTGCTGGATGCGCTGACCGCACGAGTGCGACCCGGCCAGATTACAGTGAATCTACTGCGGACGATGCTGAATCATTATCGCTTGCATCATCTCGGTGAAGTGCACGCGCAGTTCCGGCGCGCAATCAATGAGCGCAAGGGCCTGGTCGTCGCGGAAGTCACGACCGCGTCCGATTTCGGCCACGCAGAAAAAGAAAAGCTGGTCCGGGCCCTCGAACGAGTCACCGGGAAACACGTGGATCTCAGGTTCAAGACGGACCCGGCGCTCATCGGCGGCATAGTGACTCGCATCGGATCGGTGGTGTATGACGGATCCGTACGAACGCAGCTCGCCGGCATCAAGGAACGACTTAAACAGGGAGAAAGCGCAGTTTGATGACAGGGTAAGGAAACCTGGGAGCGGCGCTCTCAGGGGGAGACATCGGATGGATGCGATCAGAGCAGACGAGATAAGCAAAATCATACGCCAGCAGATCGAAGGCTATGACACGACAGTCGAGGTCACCGAGGTTGGTACTGTCGTTCAGGCGGGTGACGGAATCGCCGAGATATACGGGCTCGAGCGCGTGATGGCGGGCGAGTTGCTCGACCTCCCGCACGAGGTTGCAGGAATTGCGCTCAACCTGGAAGAAGACAAGGTCGGCGCGGTCCTGTTTGGCGATTACGAAAAAATCAAGGAAGGCGATGAGGTTCGGCGTACCAAGCGAATCATGTCGGTTCCGGTGGGTGAGGAAGTGATTGGACGAGTGGTAGATCCGCTCGGGCGCCCACTGGATGGGCGGGGGCCCGTCGACACCGGCGGAAAGTTTAACCCGCTGGAGAAGATTGCTCCGGGCGTTATGGATCGACAGCCCGTTCGCGAGCCGATGCTCACCGGACTGAAGGCGATCGATTCGATGGTGCCGATCGGCCGCGGTCAGCGCGAGTTGATAATCGGCGATCGCCAAACCGGAAAGACGGCAATCGCCATCGACACGATCATCAATTCAAAAGGCAAAGACCTGATCTGCATCTACATCGCTATCGGCCAGAAAGAGTCTACGGTCGCGCAGGTCAAGAAGACTTTAGAGGACTACGACGCGATGTCGTATACGACGATCGTCGATGCGTCGGCGTCGAGCCCGGCTGCGATGCAGTACGTGGCCCCTTACGCCGGCTGCGCGATGGGTGAGTTTTTCCGCGATAGAGGCCAGCACGTGTTATGTGTTTACGACGACTTGTCCAAGCATGCTTGGGCCTACCGCGCCATTTCCCTACTGCTGAAGCGGCCGCCCGGACGCGAAGCCTATCCGGGCGACGTGTTCTATCTTCACTCGCGCTTGCTGGAACGCGCGGCCAAGCTCTCGGATCAGCTCGGCGGCGGCAGCCTGACCGCGCTGCCGGTCATTGAGACTCAGGCGGGCGATATTTCGGCGTACATTCCGACCAACGTCATTTCGATAACCGACGGACAGATATTTCTCGAGGCCGATCTTTTTCACTCAGGGGTTCGACCGGCGATAAACGTTGGCAACTCCGTGAGCCGGGTCGGCGGGTCGGCTCAGACCAAGGCCATGAAGCAGGTCGCCGGAACCTTGAGGTTGGACCTGGCGCAGTATCGCGACCTGGCCGCATTCGCGCAGTTCGGCTCGGACCTGGACAAGGCCACGCAAGCTCAGCTCAATCGAGGACAACGGCTTACCGAAATCCTCAAACAGCCGCAGTATTCGCCGATGCCGGTGGAGCAGCAGGTCCTGATCATCTGGACCGCGACCAAGGGCCTCGTCGACGACATCCCGGTTGAGAATCTCAAGAAGTTTGAGCTAGGGCTCCAGGCGTTCGTGGAAAACACACACGGCAGCCTGCTCGGGAAGATTCGCGATCGTAAGAAGCTCGATGATGAAATCGAGACCGAGATGCGCGCTGCCGTTACGGAGTTCAAGGAGCGATTCACATCCGAAGCGGCGAGCGCCGCGGCAGACTAGAAGGGTAGGGACCGGGGAGTGTTCGACCTCCTCTAACCCCTATCATCCAATAACTCGCTTATGGCAAACCTTCAAGACCTGCGCAGACGAGTTCGCTCGGTGCGCAACATGCAAAAGATCACCAAGGCCATGAAGATGGTGGCGGCGGCCAGGCTGCGCCGCGCGCAGGAGAGAGTGATTGCCGCGCGCCCGTACGCGAATACGATGGTGCGTGTGCTCGGGAGGCTCGCGGCTCGAACTGGCGACTTTCATCACCCCTTGCTTGACGAACGCGGAGACGAACACGTAGTAATCGCGCTGGTTACCGCGGACAAGGGTCTGTGCGGTGCTTTTAACACCAACCTCAACAAAGCGACCCAGCAGTTTATTCGCGAGCACTCCGGTAAAAAGATCGAACTGGTCACGATCGGCCGCAAGGGCCGCGACTTCTTTCGGCGGCGCCCGGTCAAGATTCTGCAGGAATACGTCAACGTAACCGCGCGAACCATTCATCACGAAGACGCAGCCGCAATTGCCCGCGATCTAATGGATATGTACACCGCCGAGGGTTCGACGATCGACAGAGTTGTCTTAGTCTATAACGAATTCAAATCAGTGCTGTCACAGCGGGTGACCGTGAGGCAGTTGTTGCCGATCGGGACCGAGGCGCTGGGAGGGCAGACGGCAGCCGAGGATGCGACGGCCGGAGAAACCCTGGTGGATTACATATACGAGCAGCCGCCCGCACAAATATTTGGGAGCTTGCTGCCTCGCTTTGTCGAGACCCAGGTCTTCTATGCCCTGCTGGAATCCATTGCCAGCGAGCACGGCGCTCGAATGACCGCGATGGACTCCGCTTCAAAGAACGCCGGAGAAGTGATCGAAACTCTAACGCTCAATATGAACCGAGTGAGGCAGGCGTCGATCACGCGCGAGATTATCGAGGTCGTATCCGGCGCGCGGGCGTTGGAGGCTGCGGGGTAGCTATAAAGAGAAGACATAGCGCAAGAAGGCAAAGGTGGAGTTCGCTTCGCTTTTGCCTTTTCTCTTATGTGAGGCAAAAGCACCAGTGTGTTTGTTATGATAACGGGCATGCAAGACATCGCCGAGTCGCGGGGTCCAGTTGCGATTCGCATCCTCAAATACTGGGTCCCGGTAGCGATAATGCTCGCGGCGATGTTCTATTTTTCCACCGACAGGCTTTCAAACGAGCACACCGAGACCTTGGTCGGGAAAGTTCTGATGTGGCTGGCGGTTTACGTCAGCGAGCCCGTGCTTGCCACCGTCAACTTCGTCGTTCGCAAAACGGCGCACTTCATTGAATACGCTATTCTTGGGGCTCTGCTGTTTCGGGCTTTTCGAGCCGACGATCCGTTGCGCTGGCGTTTCAAGTGGGCGGCTTACTCGCTCATCTCTGCGGGTTCGTGGGCGGCGCTCGACGAGTTCCACCAGACCTTCACGCGAACGCGCAGCGGCTCACCTCTGGATTCCCTCCTCGATGCAAGCGGCGCTTTGTTTGTACTGATCGTAATCGCCTTTTACAAACGGAGGACTCAGGACGAGTCAAACGGGAGTCGCTTGGAGAGAAGACCGGTTTCGAAGACCACGTGAGTCACGGGGCTTCACAGAAGAGCTTTCCACTGCTTACCGGCTAATAAGGAATTGCCATGAAACTCAAAGAGAAAGTCGCAGTAGTAACTGGCGGCGCCAATGGAATCGGACGTGCCTTGTGCCGACGCTTCGCCACCGAGGGCGCGCGAGGCGTGGTGGTGGCCGACATGGACGCGGCAGGGGCGGCGAAGCTTGCAGAGGAGATTGGAGGAATTGGTGTCGCGACCGACGTCTCCGTGGAAGCGGACATCGTGAATCTTGTGACTCGCGCGGTAGCAGCTTACGGGGCGATCGATCTGTTCTGCTCCAACGCCGGGATCGGTACTCCGGGCGGAGCCGACGAGCCCAACGAGGTGTGGCAGCGGATATGGGAAGTGAACGTGATGGCTCACGTGTACGCGGCGCGCGCGGTGCTTCCCGGGATGCTCGCCAGGGGCGGGGGGTACATTCTGGCAACGGCCTCGGCGGCGGGGTTGCTTGCGCAGATCGGTTCCGCCCCCTATTCGGTGACCAAGCACGCGGCGGTTGCATTCGCGGAGTGGTTGTCGATCACTCACGGCGACGCCGGCATCAAGGTTTCGTGTCTGTGCCCTCAGGGAGTAAACACGGATTTGTTGCGGCGTTCCGCGGGCGGTCCCGGGGATTTCCTTCGTACTAACGCGCTCGAGCCCGAAGACGTAGCCGAAGCGGTTGTGAAGGGTATCGATGAAGAACGCTTCCTGATCCTTCCGCATCCGGAGGTCCAGGAGTATTTCCGCCGCAAAGCTTCCGACTATGATCGATGGCTGCGCGGCATGAGGAGACTTCAAGCGAGCTTCGACACAAAGTAGAGACTCAGCCAATCGATGTTCCAGCGGTTGGTCTACGGACGCTTCCACGCCAGCATCATCCCGTCCCGCACGGTGAGACAAACGTTCTCAACCCGAGGATCGGATTGCACTAATTCATCGAAAGCCACGATGGCGTGATCGTCCTCGCTTTCCGGATGAAGCACCCTTCCGCTCCACAGCACATTGTCTGCAACGATCAAACCGCCGGGTCTCACAAGCGGCAAACACGCTTCGTAGTATCTCGAGTAGTTCGTCTTGTCGGCATCGATGAAGACCATGTCGATCGGGCCGCTGAGCGTCCTGATAGTGTCGAGCGCTGGTCCCAGTCTGACCTCGATTTTGTGGCCGTGGGGGCTTTCGGCAAAGTAGCGTCGCGCGATGGCTTCGGCTTTTGGATCTACATCGCAGGTGATTAGATGCCCGTCATCGGTAAGGCCTTCGGCCATCATCAACGCGCTGTAACCGGTAAACATTCCTATCTCCAGGATTCGCCGCGCGCCGGTCAAACGAACAAGCATCTTCAGGAACCGGCCTTCGATGCGGCCGACCTGCATCTGCGGGCAGTTCATATCGCGATACGTCTCGTCGCGTAAGCGGAGAAACAAGTCCGATTCGCTCTTGGTGTGATCGTGCGCGAATTGCTCAACGGCTTCGTCTATGAAATTCATGATTCTCCCTGACAATAACCGCAAATGCCGAAGCCTCGTGCGTCGCAGATTGACGCTGCTCTCCCGAAGATCAACGCTACGAGGCGGCATTGTTGATCAGTGCCTTAATTCTTCACTTCCCTGCCTTCTCTTTCACATCCGCTGCCGCCTTGTACTTTTCTTTTTCCTTGTCGCGCTGAAGGTAAGGGATTCCCTTCTCCATCCACTCAGGCTTCTGCGCGCCTTTGAGGAAATGATCGAAGAACTGCTGGAGTCGCATCGTGTAGTCCTTCTGGTCCTGGCGCTTGCGCAGCCCGTGAGGCTCGCCGTTGTAGGTGAACATGTAAACTTCTTTTCCCAGCCGGCGCAGCGCAAGGTAATATTCAATCCCCTGGTACCACGGCACAGCATCGTCCGCGTCGTTGTGAATCATCAACAGCGGTGTCGACACGCGGTCGGCACGGAAGACAGGCGAATTCTCAAGGTAGAGCATCGGCTTCTCCCACAGGCTGCCGCCGATGCGGCTCTGCGTATGCTCGTACTGAAACTGACGAGGCAGCCCCGAGCCCCAGCGAATCCCGCTGTACGCGCTGGTCATGTTAGCTACTGGCGCTCCCGCTGAAGCAGCTTTGAAGCGCGTCGTCTGGGTGATCATATAGGCGATCTGATAGCCTCCCCAACTGTGTCCCTGAATTCCAATTGCTTTCTCATCAACGAAACCCTTGTCGACTACCGCCTGGATTGCCGGCAGGACGCACTTGAGCGCGCTGGGTCCGGGATGTCCGATTGTGTAGACAATGTCGGGTTCGAGGACAAGATAGCCGTTGCTTGCGTAGTAGGATGGGTTGATGCTGTGGCCGGGTCGCGGGTCTACGAAGCGATGCACGTTCTCAGACAACGTCTCGTAGATGTAAACGATCATCGGATACTTCTTCGACGGATCAAAGTTTTCGGGTTTGATCAGCATCGCAGTCAGCGGAACGCCGTCGGTGTTCTTGAATCGGACGAGCTCCGAGCCGCCCCACAATACCTGAGCCTTTTGCGGGTTCGCATCGCTGACCTTCTTGAGTTCCTTGAAGCTCGGCGTGGTGACGAGAAGGTCGGGAAACTCGTTGAACCTTGAAGCGGTCAGCAGGTACACATCCGCGTCCTTGGCTTTCGTGGGCTGGCTGAAATACTTAGCCGCCATAACCAACCTCTCGGGCGGACCGCCGTCGATTTTGTCTCGGTAGAACCCTGAGTCCCGCGTCCACTCGTTCTCGGCTCTCAACAACATCGGCTTCGCAGCCTCGATGCCCTTTTCCTGCTGGTCGAGACGGACGTATCGAAACTGGATCCTTTCTTTGCGCCCGACGCCGTCGGTCAGGTTCCGGGCGCTCGAGCCGTCCGGCGCGACCTGCCAGATGTCATACTGATCGTAGAGCAGCGCGTACCTTTCGTCGGAGGTCCAACCGGCTATCCCGTAAGGCGGCGGGGTGCTGGGCGAGTCGTGATCCTCCTGCCAGAAGTTCACTCCAAGGTTCTTTGTCAGATTGACTGTCTTACCGTCCGGGATAGACAACGTGTTCCAGTCCTTGCCGTCGTAGAACAGCGCATA
>DATIFP010000048.1:0-67227 GCA_035455165.1 Blastocatellia bacterium | reverse complement strand
ACGCTTCGATATCGCTGTCGGTTACTTAGAAGTCGTTAATGTTGTGTTCGAGGAATCGTATTCGACAATCTCGTTTTTCGAGCAACGCGGATGAGAGTTAAAAGAGAAGACCTTGCTCGGGTGCACGCGCCGGTTCGACGCACAACGGTGAATCATTTTTCACGGAGTTGACGAGATCAGAGACCGGGTGCGCGTACATCTCATCTGCGGGATACGGGTGGAGCAGGTCGAGCAGCCGATTCGGGTCGGCGACTCCGGGATCGAGCCAGAGATCCTCGACCTCTTTCGGCAGAATGACGGGCATGCGGTCGTGAATCGGACGCACGAGATCGTTCGGCTCGGTCGTTATGATCGTGCACGAAACGAGCGGAGGGCCGAGTGGCGAATCCCAGGTGTCATACAGGCCGGCGAAAGCGAACGACCGCTCCGACTTGAGGTAATAGAGCAAGGGTGTTTTCGCGGCGCCCCGACGGCGCCACTCATAGAATCCATCGGCGACAACCAAACATCGCCGGTTCCTGAAAGCGTTCTTAAATGCCGGACGAGTCGTCAGTGTCTCAGAGCGCGCGTTGATCAGTCTGCTACCGGTTGTTGGGTCTGTGGCGAAGGCGGGAACGAGGCCCCAACGCATCGCTACAAGCCGCTTCGCGCCGTTTCTGACCACAACCGCGACGTTATGCGTAGGCGCGATGTTGAAGCTGGGTTGCAGATCCTCGTCGACTTCCTGGACGCCGAAGTCATCCGCCATTGCGGATGAAGATCTCTTCCTGACGAACCGGCCGCACATAATTGCGCAGCCTACACGCTGCAGCTCTGCCCTGTAAAGCAAGCGCGCAGAACATCGCGCGCGCGCAGAAACAGATCGTGACGCGGCCAACGGATGAAGGCGGGTCGCGACTCCGATCAGCGGCGGCAAGTCGCATTGACACTTCTAATATTGCGATGACAAGATCGCCACGCGAAGGAGGACGTAAAATGCTCTCTTCGATGATTGGCGCGCTGATAATCGGACTCGGGATCGGCGCCGCAGCTCGAGCGCTGCTTCCCGGTCCCGATCCGCTGGGCTGTTTCGCAACCGCGCTGCTGGGTATCGGCGGTTCAATCGTCGGCGGTTTGATAGGTTCCGCTCTGTGGCCCGTCACTGGTCAATCCGGATTCACGCACCCGCGTCGATTGCTTCATTTCGTGTTGTCGGTGGTCGGCGCAGTCATCCTACTCGCTTTTTGGCGAACGGTCGTCGGCAGACGTTCGTGAGCAGTCTCCCTCGGCCCCGATATAGCTGCGGAAACGACCAGGATCGACCGAGCAATTTTGTACGGCACCCGTGCAATTGTATCCCAAAGCCATTTCGGCACACTCCGGCGAGCACATCTGACCCTCATTTCTTAGCATTAGGGAGTTGCGCGCGCGGTATAAGGGCTCCAGTTACGCTGGCACGAGCATTGCTAATGCTGAATTTCAAGTCGGTAGTGATCTTTTTGCCGCCGATCTATCGTATGTAGAGCAGCAAGCTGCACCGATATTCGACTTGGTTGCAATGTGAGGTGAAAATATGCTGACAATTATCGTGGCAACAGGAATCGCTCTTGCACTGGCCTGTATCGTTTTGATGATGACACGAACTACAGATCCTGCGCAGTTAAGCCAACCGCGCCCGGCGTTGCTCACGATCGGAGTTCAGATAATCTGCGGCAATTGCTCCGGCGAAGACAAGCTGCCGGTAAAGACGTATCTGGACAGGTTCGGCAGTTGTTCACAATGCGGAGGCCGCAGCTACTTGTTGGCCTCAGCTCTCGCTGCGAATGCAGCGATTTCAAGAGGCGCACGTGTTCGAGATGCGTACATCGCATCCGGCACCGGCCGAGTCATACCGTTTGAACTCCCTGGTTCGCGCCCATCGCGATCCGAGCGAGTGGCGGTCTAATATCTGGCGGGGCTAGTTAGAAACGATCCAATGAAAAAAGGAGGCTGTCGATAACGGCAGGCCTCCTTTCCGCTTTTGGGCAAGACGTAGCCGCTGGAAACAAAGTGGTGAGCAATGTGTTACCAACAATCTGAATTCTAGTCTATTTGATTTAGAAGCCGCTCGTAATCTTCCGGGATATCACAATCTTCCACGACGGTGGCGCTGGAGACCTCAATCCGCAATATCTGATTCTCGTGAGCCGCCAGTAGCTGACGCAAACTCTCAACGGGTTCCAGATTCAGAATTGCTTCTTTCAAATGGGCATCCAGGAGTATCGGATGGCCGTTTCTTCCTCGATAGCCGGGAATCACGATCATTGGATGGGATGGATCTTTGTAAGCTTCGACGAGGCGGTTGACAGTGTCCGCGCCGATACGAGGTTGATCCACAAGCGCGACGATGATCGCCTGCGCGCTCTCGCTTGAGGCCCGAACGCCGCACTGGATCGACGACGTCATGCCTGATTGATAGTCGGCATTGTGAGCGAATCTGACTGAACGTCCGGCGACCGCGCGCCGGACTTCCGATTCGCGATGACCGGTCACTACGATGACTTCATCGACTCGAGATGCAAGGAGCTGATCGACGCAGTGCTCGACGAAGGTCTTACCGCCAAGCCGCAGCAGTTGCTTGAATTCACCCATTCGCCGCGACTCACCCGCGGCCAGGAGTACGGCTGAGATCATGAAGAGTCTCCGGTACGCTCACTGACTCAGTGCGGATTATAGAGTCCGATACAACCGGCCATCCAGGATACAGACCGGGGAATTTGCCGCCGTTGCTGCGCGACTGCTAGACTCGAAGCGGTCCGAGGGGGCTTACTCAACAAAGAACATCAAACTCGAGGGACCCGCACGGCATCCAATTCGCGAGGGGTTCACAGGAGATTGAGGGGATAAACAATGTTGACCAGGCTAAAGGCAATGACAGTAGGCTTAGCAGTTCTGGTGTCGGTCGGGGCAACCGCCGTCGCTCAAGACCTGAGCTTCTCTGCGCCCAGCGGCCAAATCGTTACGCTCTCCAGCATGCACGGGAAGGTCACGGTGCTACTGTTTAGTGGAGTTCAAGACCCGCAATGCCGCGATGCGTTGAAGGCGCTCGAAGCTCTGGCCGATCGATTTCGCGGCAAACCGGTTCAGGTTTACTGGGTTAGCGTAAACGCGATGAGCGAGGCGAGCAACGATCAGCTAAAAACTCCTTGTGGTGTCAACACCTCTGTGCCGGTGCTTCGCGACGGCACCCAGGCGGCGTTCAAGCGCTTCAGCGGCAAACGTGCTCAACTTCCCACCGTCGTCGTGCTTGATGCGCAGGGAAATCCGTTCGGCCAGCCTCGCGGAGGGTTCAACCCCAACTCCGACTTTGTGAACGACCTAGCTTCGATCATCGACAGCCTGCTTCGGCGCTAGTAAAGGCGCACAGTTAGCTCGTTACAGAAGCGAAGCACCGACGACGCGGGCAATTCTGTTTGCCCAAAACAGAAGCCAGAAGTTGACCCACCCAAGCGATTCGCGGCGCTGCGGGTGTTCAGAGTACCGACTTTAGTCGGCTGCTTCGCAAGGTTCTTTATCTGAATCAGCCGGCGAAAGTCTGTACTCGACGCCTGTGTCATTTGACTCTCGTAGTCGCAAAGACCCGGCTAAAGTCGGTACTCTAAACGCCCGGTACTCTGAACGCCCGATTTATCACCCCTCAGCACAAATGATTTGAATAGTCGGCCGCTTTTCGCGGCCCGCTGGCGTGTGCGGTTTCGCTCTGATAAGAATTGATCTGATGAAACCAGACGGTCACGATTCGGTTCCGGCCTACTTCGACAACCATCTCGGCGAGATGCTCGAGTTCACGCGATGGCTGGTCGAACAGGAGTCAATGTCTCGAGTCGCCGAAGCAACGCATAAAATTGCCGGAAATCTTGCGGAGAGACTCGCGCCGGTCGCAAGCGAACTCGAGTTGCTCAGTGATCCGCGCTTCGGAGCGACCCTTCGCGCGCGGTTTGGCGGCGCGAACCCGGAATCCTCGGACCAGAAACAACTGCTGATCGTCGGGCACCTGGATACCGTCTGGCCCATCGGCACTCTTGCGACGCGGCCGTTCAGAGTTGAAGAAGACCACGCGTACGGGCCCGGAATCTTCGATATGAAATCCGGTGTCATGCTGGCTTCGTTCGCGCTGCGCGCGATCAAAGAGCTGGGACTCAGCACGAGGCGACCCCTAACGATGTTGATGACCTGCGACGAAGAGACCGGCAGCCACTTCTCGCGCGACATAATCGAGGATGAAGCGCGCCGTTCGCACGCCGCGCTGGTGCTCGAGCCTCCTATACCCGGCGGTACGATCAAGACTGCGCGAAAAGGGGTTGGCGAGTTCGAGCTGATCATTCACGGCAAGCCGTCGCACGCCGGCAACGACCTTCGCTCGGGCATAAGCGCGATAACCGAGCTTGCTCATCAGGTCCTGGCGATAAACAAGCTGAACGATTTCGACCTCGGGACTACGGTCAATGTCGGCGTGGCACGGGGTGGGGTGTTATCAAACGTGGTGGCGGCCGAAGCTCACGCGTTCATCGATATGCGCTTTCAGAGCGTCGACGAGGGCGAACGGATTGCCCGGACAATTTCGAACCTCGAGCCAGTGCTTCAGGGCGCTCGCCTCGAGGTGCTCGGCGGGATAAATCGGCCGCCGCTTGTTCGCACCGCGGAGACGGGCAAGTTATTTGAGCACGCGCGGAGCCTGGCTTCGGAGATTGGTTTCGATCTCAAGGAAGGTTCGGTCGGAGGCGGATCGGATGGGAACTTCATTGCTGCGTTTGGGGTTCCGGTGCTGGACGGCCTCGGAGTTGACGGCGCAGGGGCTCACGCCGAACACGAGCACATCATTATCAGCGACATCCCTCGCCGGGCGTCGCTGTTGACGCGGCTGGTGGAGACCATCTGAAACTGAGCTTTGGATTAATGCAGACCGCCTCATTTGTGAGCTCCTGACTATGACGCGAGGCCGATCCGCTTGAGCAAATCGGTAAATCTTCGATCAGATCGCAGCGGTGTGAACTGCGGATCTACCGCGAGATTCATGATCCATATGTCGCGTTCTTCGAACGCCCTCTCCAGCCACCTGAACGCCTGATCCTTGTCGTTAAGACCCGCATAGATCGTCGCCACCGTGTACGGCGAGACGTAGCGCGTCTTTTGCTGGCCGAGCTCCGCCAGTATCCGTTCCGCGTCGGGTTTTCTGCCCGACACCGCGTAAGCATGCCCGAGCAACGACATGATCAGCGGACTGTGCGACAGCTTTACACCTTTCTCGAATTCGGCGATCGCTTCCTTGTACATCCCCTTTTGCTCGTACACGAGCCCAAGGTATCGGCGCGCGGGGAAGAAGTCCGGATCAACATCCAGCAATCGCTTGCAATGCACGATGGCCTCGTCGTACCGGCCGGCGAAATAGAGAATCCAGCCGAGGTGCGAGTTGCTGATGAACGAAAGAGGCTCGAGTTCCTCCGCGCGTTTCGCTTCGGCGATCGCTTCTTCAAACCTGCCCATCGCGACCAGGTACGAGCTATACCATTGATGAGCCGGTGCGTATCCCGGCTTGAGCCGGATCGCGAGCTGGAATTCCTTCTCGGCGTCTCCTCGAGCCCAATCCCACCGATGCTTTATGAAAGCGAGCGAAGTGCGAGCCTCTGCCAGCGTATCGTCGATCTTCAAGGCCTGCGTGGCCGCTTCCTTCGCTTTCGGGAATGCTTCCTTCGGTTGGTTGATGCCGTATACGACCAGCATGTTGTAGCAATCCGCCAAACCCGCGTAAGCCGGGGCGTATTCCGGATCCACTTCGATTGCTTTTCTGAAGTACTCGACGCCTTGCAGCAGCCCGTCTTCGGTCCGCTTGTTCCAGTAGTTGCGGCCCTTCAGATAGAGGCTGAAGGCCTCGAGTTGCTTCTTCTCTTCGACGCTGAGCTTCAGCCGAAGATTCTCGAAGATGTCCCGCGAGATGTCTTCCTGTACCAGCAAAATATCCGAGACTCGCCGGTCGTAGTGCTGGCCCCACATCTGCGACAGATTTGCAGCGTCTATCAATTCAGCCTGTATGCTCAACGTGTCGCCCCGCCGATGCACTCTCCCGGTCAGGACGGCTCGAACGTTCAGCTCTCGCGCGACCTTGCGAGGGTCAGGCTCCTGGCCTCTGTAGGTGAGCACCAAACTTCGCGGCACCACTCTCAGTTTTGGGAGTTGCGATAGATTGTTGATCAAGCTTTCGGTGATCTCGTCGCTGAAGTACGCGGTGTCCGTATCCGAGGCTTCATTCACGAATGGCAAGACGGCTATCGACTCGATCACACTGCTGCTCACGTTGACCGGGTTTCCGGGGCGGGTGAAGTAAATGATTGCCGCCGCTCCGAATAAGAGAACAAGCAGCCCAACAAGTGCGACGCGGCTGTGGCGCTTGAGACCGCTGATTGTGTCGTCGACGACTCGGCTTTGAACCGCGCGTGCCGGTGCTTCGATGGTCATGACCGGCGGGGACGCCAAGACTGTCGGGGAGGTTGGCCGTTCGCGTTCGTGATTGCCTCCCGAGCTCACCTCCCGGACGGTGGCCACGAATCTATATCCGCGTCTTGCGACTGTCTCGATATACTGATGTCCGTTATGTCCCTCGCCGAGGGCTTTTCTCAACAACGATATGTTTTGAGTGAGATTCCCCTCTTCGACAAAGCTGTCTGGCCAGACCTTCTTCATCAGGCCGTCCTTTGAAACCACCTGCCCGCTGTTCTCGATGAGGGTCAGCAATATGTCGAATACCTTCGGGGTAAGCGGGACGACTTCCTCACCGCGCAGGAGCAGACGTTCGGCGATGTTTACACGGAAGCGGTCAAATTCATAGAAGTGTTTCAAATGCTCGACCATTTTCGGCTTTGAGAAACATCAATGAGAAAAAATTGAGCCCGTTCTGAGGACTTGCGCATCGGGCGGCAGTATCGTGAGCCCGATTCGAAGTGGCGAATCAGATTTCAACAGGCTCGGCGCCGCGCCCATTCTAGCTGAGGGCACTCTTTACAGGCAAAAGAAATGGCCGGCCGGCCGCCAGCTCACGCGAAGGAGAAACCAGATGCCCCGATATATTCCCGGTATCCTGGTCCTCTTGTTTCTTAGTCCTTCGGCGCATGCTCAGGATCAACCCAAGATAGAAATATTCGGCGGGTTCTCGTACGCGAATATCAACGCCGGCGAACACAGAGTCAACACAAAGGGCTGGCACTTTATGATTGCCGTCAATTCAAGAATGAGCTGGCTGGAATTCGCTGCCGATGTCAGCGGGCATTATGGAAAACTCGCCGGCAGTTCCACGGCCACCTACATCGCAATGGCCGGCCCGCGCTTGACACTCCGACGGGGCAGAATGACCGGATTTGTTCATTCGCTCTATGGAGTATCGTTTGGACACCCGTCGAGCATCCCTCTCGACGAGTTCGATGATCGTCCGCAGCGCCTTTGGTTTACGTTCGTCCCGGGTGGAGGCGGTCTGGACATCGAGCTGAACAGACGAGTCGCAGTGCGCCTCTTCCAAGTCGATCTAATTTTCCCCTCGCGCACACCTGAATACTTGCAGCCTCTGCCGCAAACGGGATACGCGAGTTTCCAGGTGCGTTTTTCAACGGGCATCGTCTTGCGTTTTGGAAAAGTGTGAGGAGGTGTCAACAAAATGGTGAACCTCTATTTCGCATGTACCGACTGTAAAGTATACGTTGACGCCGGATATCGGTGGGCGGTTTGGCGGCTTGAAGAGCCGGGCGTCGTCAAGCGAGGTAAGCCTGTATCAATCGACGCGGTGAATTCGGCTCGCGAGTACTGGACGCCGTTTGAGACCGAAAGCGCCAGTTGGCTGTACACCGAAGTCCTCCCATCGGTGCGCCGTTTTCTGGATGAGCACAAGTGTCATCGAGTTATCTACGGAAACACATCGGACTTTCTCACGTCGGGCAGCGACGGGTTGCTTGATTGGATGCAGGTCGGATTCCTGCCGCTTCTGTTGCCGCGATATTTTGTCGAGCGGCTTGGATTCAAGACGTGGGACCAGGTGGCAAGCTTCATCGCCAGGCAAGACAGCACACCCTGGTGGTGGTTGCTGGAATGGGACGGCGTTCACGATAAGGCTCGAAGGAAGTTTCAGGAGCTGGTCGAATCGAAAGTCGCTCGTCAGAAACACGGTTGCTCCAAAACCGCCTGCCATTAAGAGAATAAGGAGATGAGCAGCGTGCGCCTCGCTACTTCGCTCCGCCCTCTCGCCACGCAAAGAAATTCGCGACCTGCTCGGCGATCCTCCCGATCGCATCCTCCAGGTTCGAACCGATTCCGTTGTGACGAGCCGTGAACACTGAAATCACGATGTGGCGATTCGCGCTTTCCAGTATCCCTACGTCGTTCCCGATGTAAGGAAGAAAGTCGCCGGTCTTGTGAGGGACGCCGAAACCGGTCACGTACTTCGGCAATCGAGAGCTGTAAACCTGTCCGCGCATGATTCGAATCATTTGCTCGTCTGACTTCTTACTTACCGCTTCGCCTTTGTAGATCTTTTCGAGCAGCTTGCCCATGTCCCGAGCCGATGACAATCCGAAGGGCGTCTTGCCCTCGGTATGAAACTTCCATCTGTCCGGCTCCTTTCCGATGGCTGTGAACCAAACGTCGGTCGTCCCGGTCGCTTTGATGGTGCCGAGACCGTAGCTCTGCATGAGCTTGTTGACCGGTTCGACGCCGCCAACTTTTTCAAAGAGCATATCCGTCGCGGTGTTGTCGCTCACGATGATCATCAGCGTGATCAGGTCCTTGATGGTGAGACTCGCGCCGGCGTCGAGCGAGCGGATGACTCCGGTGCCCGGCCGCTTGTCGGAATCCCTCAGCGTCACTCGGTCGGTGAGCGAGAACTTGCCGGCTTCGATCTGGCGATAGACTTCGGCCATCAGCGGTATCTTGATCACGCTCATGGTGTCCATCGTCTCGTCGGCATTGATTGCGATCTCTTCGCCGGTCTCGACGCACTTGAGGTAGATTCCCCACTTCGCATTCACCGAGCGGGTTATGCGTTCGATATTGGTTTGGAGTCGAATGAGCGGGGAGACCGGTTGCGGCTGCTGTAACGCAGGAATCGACTGATTGAAAACAGAGGCGGCGATGAGAGCGAAACCAAGTCGTGCGAGAAGTGTTCGCATAGTTGACCTCTCTTCGGATCAAGATTGTCGAATCGGCTCGAATTGTTGAAATCGAACGAGTTCCTTGTGAACTTCGATCACGCGCTCGCGAGTTTCCTCAAAGGTCCCGCCGGTGTTTATTCTGTAGTCGGCGAAGGCCAACTTCTCCTCCGAAGTCATCTGCGCTGCCACCCTGCGTTCGGCGTCCTCGCGAGTGATGCCGCCTCGACGCATCAAGCGTTCGATTTGCGTCTCGCGATCGCAGTAAACCACGATCAGCTTATCGAACCGTTTGTAGCCGCCCGACTCGATCATCAACGCCGCGTCGACCACGACGATCGGGTCGGGTCGTCTTCTCTCAACCTCTTCGATCAGGCGATTCTGCTCTTCGATAACCCGCGGGTGGACGATTTGATTTAGCAGCTTGCGCCGCGTTTGGTCGGCGAAGACAATGGCGCCGAGCTTCGAGCGATCGATCGATCCATCAGGCGCGAGGACTCCCGATCCGAACTCACGAACGATGTCTTGATAAGCCTCGCGTCCAGGCTCCATGACCGAATGCGCGATCTTGTCTGCGTCAAAAGTCACGCAGCCGAGCTCGGCGAGCACCGACAGCACGTAGCTCTTCCCGACGGCGATGCTTCCTGTGAGGCCAACTTTGAGCATTAGCGTGCGCAGTAGCATAGACTTTAGTCTGTGTCTCTTGAAGTTTACGAAATCGGTCAACCACAGACTAAAGTCTATGTTACTAGAGTCGATGCTACTCCCAGTACTCCATCGGCTCTCTCTTCCCCGACATCAGCTTATCGAGGGCCGTCTGTCCCCCGAACGCGGCCACGATCTGATCGTCGAGGTCATCGGCAACGCGGGCGATGGCTGAGACGCTTCCGTAAAGCTCTTCGCGGTCCATCGAGTCGCCCAGAATCGTGTGCGTCAAAAGCACCGTGCCTTTGTTGCCTTCGCCGCGAGCCAACCCGAACCCGCCCATTATCAGCCGCAAATTGTACGTCAGCAGATAACGCATCAACTGCTCGGTCACCTCGACGTCGACCACCACGTACGCAAAGATCTCGACGCCCGATTTCTTTTCTCCGATCGGAAACGTCCGGACATATACGAACGTCGAGCCTTCCTGCAGCACGAATGTGTCATCCATCACCTTGATGTTGACCTCGCCGAACAACGTGTACAGGTAGTCTCGGGCCTTCTCGTAGACCTTGCGATGAGCGTCGGTTTTGAATTCCATTCTTCGAGTCCCCGGAAACCAAAGGGATGGGCTTGCAGTAGACGCGGCGAAGCACGGGCTTCAGTCTGTGTCCCAAAGGTTCACCAAATCAGGCAAACACAGACCAAAGTCTATGCTACTAAGGCGCCGGCGTCAGAGCGAGTCTCACCGAATGGTCTTGCACAGCAATCACTACCTCGGGCCTCGCGCTTATCGCGTGACGATCCAGGTGGAGTTGTGTGAACGGAATGATAATCGTCTCCTGGAGCAGCCGCTCGAGCTGCGCGAGACTCTTGCGTTCGCTCGCGAGCCGCTCGGCGAAAAAGCCCGCAAGCTGAGGGTCCAGGCTGATCACCACCGGCTGCGACGCTTTCAATCTCGCGCCTAACGCATCCAGCCGCTCGGAGATGATCTGCTCGGTCGCCGCGCGGTCCAGCACCTGAAACTCGATCACTTCGTCTATGTTCGCGGCGAGCGACTCGCCAAGCCCGAACGCCGATCCCCGCTCGCGAAGTTGCAGGCTGCCGCTGCGCCGCAGGTCTCCGGTCATTCGGCGCTCGTCGGTCTCGCCGTTGTGAACGAAGCCCATATGCAGGTGCTTCGTAGATTCCGTCATCTGAGATAACGACATTGCGACCGTCGTGTTCGAAAGCGAAATCCTTGCGCCAGTCGCGTCGGTGAATCGCCCCTGCTCGAAGGCCTCGCCCAGAAACTGTTGCACCACTGGGTGCGCAAGATCGACGTTCCGAAAATAGAGCACCGAGTGGGGATTGTCCTCGGCCGCCTTGGACAGCAACCCGCTGCGATCGCTGTAGCCGACGTAACCCGGCTCGGCGCCGATCAGCCGCGAGATCGACCACACTTCGGTGAACTGGCTCATATCGAACTCGATCATCTTCTGCGATGAGCCGTACAGGAACTTGGCGAGCGCCATCGCCATCTCGTGTTTGCCCACGCCTTCGGGGCCGACAAAGAGGAACACGCCATCCGGTTGCTCGGGTCTGATCTCGAGCCCGAGCTTTGCGATTCGCACGACGCGAGCCACATCGCGAGCCGCGCGCGGCTGACCCGGCACCGCGGCGTTCAGAAACTCCTCGAGCCGTTCGAGGCGTTCCGCCGGATCTTCGTCCATTATTTCAAGCGGCAGCCCGGTGGTCTCCGACAGCGTCTCGGTCACGCACTCGCGAGTGAGCAGATTGTGTTTCGCGAGCGTGGCTTTGGCGGCGGCTTTATCGAGCAAATCAAACGCCTTGTCGGGAAAGCTCCGCGATTGCAGATAACGATCGGCCAGCTCGACGATTTGCCCGATGATCTCGTCGTCGATCTTAACTCCGTGATAAGCCTCGAACGCCCCGCGGGTCTCGAGGAGTATTCGGCGAGTCTCTTCAGGCGACGGCTCCTCGATCGTGATTGTGCTGAAGCGCCGGGCCAGGGCTTCGTCGCGAGCGATATATTTATAGTATTCGGCGAGCGTCGTCGCACCGATGCAGGTGATCTCGCCTTTCGAGAGCGATGACTTCAGAAGGTTCGCGATGTCGCCGGTTCCCCCGGATCCGCCCGCGCCGAGAAGCGTGTGTATCTCATCGAAGAATAGAATCACGTTGCCGGCGCCGCGCACGTCTTCCAGAAGCTTCTTCAATCGCTGTTCGGTTTCACCGGCGAATTTTGCATCCGCGAGCAATCGCAAGCGGGAGACTTCGAGTATCCGCTTGCCGCGGAGTCGCGCCGGGACATCTCCGCCGCAGAGCCGCGATGCAACGGCCACCACAAGCGCCGTCTTCCCGACGCCCGGTTTCCCGATGAGCAAGGGGTTGTTCTTGAGCTTGCGGCAGAGCGTTTCAAGCACCGCGGTAATCTCGCGCTCGCGGCCGACGAATGGATGCGAGGAAGACTCACGAGACTCCTCCGCGACGTCCGCGCAGTAGTCGGCCAGCGCCCCGGTCAACGCCGGCGATTGCGATGTCTGTGTCGTCTCGTGGCCAACCGCTTCGTGATTGATCGGCTCGGTTTCACAAGGGGACGCTGGTTCCGTTGACGGCTCGCCGAGAACATCCGCGACCATCCTGTTGCTGAGAGCCGCGCGCAGCAGGTGTTCAGGCGTGGCGAGTGCAGGGCCGTCAAGCTGCGCGAGCCGTCCGGCTTCGGAGATGATGGCCTGGGTCTCCTTCGAAACCGTGATCGATTCCGAAGGCGTTGGAAAACGCGCTGCAATGGCATCGGCGGCCTTCTTTAACTGCGCCGTCCGGTCTCTGTTGGCGCCTTCCGAATCGGATGATTTCCTCAATACCGCCACCAGGAGATGAAGCGGCGACACGATCCCGCCTTTTTCGAGCGCGATTCGCTTTGCGTCTTCGAACGCGTCGCGCGCTTGCCGGTCGAGCAAGTTGAGGAGTTCTTCTTTTTGCATTAAGCGCCGGCCTTGGAATGACGTCGATGTACCGATGAAAGTATATCGCGGCGATTTGGAGGGTCAATACCGGACGGCTACTGGATCGTTTCCGAGCTCACGACGGTCTCAGATTGTTGAGGCTGGCTGACTTGAAGCTGTTGCTCCGCGAACACGTTTGAGTTGATCAGCGATTGAACGACGTAGTTGCCGGGAATGGGAAAGGTCACATTGGCGAAGATCGTCACGTTATCGGCATAGCCATCAGGCGGGACTTGAAACGGAGACGGCGCCGACACTGCTATCGGCTGCGAACGATCGGGGGTGAGTATTCGGACTTCAGACAGATACTGCCCGTCGCCCGACCAGTGATTGAGAATAACGAGCTTGAGCAAAGTGACCGGGAGCTGGGGAACTTGTATCGCGTAGAGGATGCCCATGAGGCTGAGCTTGTGATTGATCTCGACCCTTACGTCCTCGCACATGATCGTGTAGTGCAGTTTCAGGTTCGTTGGTGTCTGGTTCGTCATCGTATTTCGCTTTAAGCGTTCAGCTTAGCATCAGAGTCTTGCGAACGCCATCATCCATAACAGCCGAGCGGCTAAATGTGGGATTGCTCTGAATGGTAAGGGTCGGGCTCGTCGCCTGACGGGCCTTCGCGCCCGAGCGCGCGCGAGAAGACTAAACCAACCGGAGAATGCACATAGCCGAGATGGTACAATACAGCCAATCGATACGGTAGTATGCCGTACGCCGTTTCGCAGCAGAGTATGACTTTCCCCGATTGATTGTATTTGCGGGCCGGCAGATGGTTCTGGAGATGCGTATTGTGGAAGCTTTGACGGTCGAAGAACTGTTGGAAAGATGTACCAAGCGTCCTCCTGATGAGCTTGCGTGGACAGAGTTTGGCCGCCGATATGATCCCATGATCAGAGCCACCGTCGTATGGTCGTTACATCGCAGGGTTCGAAAACAGGCCGACAAGGGACAATACTTTCCAGACGATCTTATTGAAGACCTCGTTCAAGCCGTCTATTTGCGGGTGTGCGAGGAATCGCGTGGCGCTACCGTCAAAGGCGAACGCTGCCACTCGATCTCTCGATATCTCTCGATGTTAGCAATCAAAGTGGTGCGCGACTATGTCGACGAGCTTCCTGAAGGCAGCGGAGGCAGCATTCTAGTCAAGGCTGGAGCGAGCAATCTGGACAGGACGCCTGCGACCAGCGCTCGTTCTCGGGTGAGGCCGGACGAGATGGATCGGGCGATTGAGTGGTTCAGCCCCTGGCATCGAGACCGGGACGCCTTGATCCTCATGCAGCGAGTCTTTGATCGCCTCACCCTTGATGAGATCGTAACCGCGCTCCAATCGGAAATGCGTTCTCCCCGGCGGTAACCGCCCCGGAAGAGCAGCTTCAAGAAATGGAAATGGGGTCAGGCCTGAAATATTGACATTTGCCCTTATGGGCAAATAGACTTTGGCGCGCGATGGCGAGGAAACCGAGGATCGAAATAATTGGCGGACTCTATCACATCATCACCCGCGGCAATAATAGGAGACGTATCTTCGGTTCGGAAAATGACTATCTCAAATTTCTCGCCTTCCTTGCGTCACAGAAAGCCAAACGCCCCTTCTACCTTTACGCTTACTGTTTGATGCCCAACCACGTCCATCTGCTAACCGAGATGCTGGACGATCCGATGAGTCGCGTGATGCACGGGCTGCTCACTGGTTACAGTCAGTATCACAACAGAAAGTACAAGAAGATCGGTCATCTGTTTCAGGGCCGCTATAAGGCCATCCTCTGTCAGACAGATCGCTATCTGGGAGAACTGGTTCGTTACATTCACCTGAATCCGGTGCGAGCGAAAATCGTCGCGCGGCCGGAGGAGTTTGAGTACAGCGGGCACCGGGCGTATCTTGGCATGGATAGGTCCGGGCTTGTGGACGTTGAGCCGGTATTGCGTCATTTCGGCGCGAACAAGAAGAGAGCGATCGAGATGTATGTCCAATTTGTGAACACCGCGCTTGGAGAGAAAAGTCAGAAGGAATATTACCAGGCTTCGGAGGGGCGGATGTTAGGCAACGAAGAGTTCCGGGATGAGGTGAAGCACCGCATCGGCGATCACATTGCCAAACGAGAGATACGAACTCGCAAGCCGGATCTGAAAGCTATTTTGAAAGCAGCTGAAAACGCGACCGGCGTAGGCCGAAAAGAGATCTGCACGAACAGGAAGTCGAGGGCGCTAGTGATGATCAAGGAGGCCATCATCGTGATAGGAGATGAGAACGGCATCCTGACACGGGAGCTTGCAGATGCGTTGCGAGTCGAGGCTTCGGCAGTAAGCAAGCGACGAGACACGGCTCGACTAAGAGCCAAGACGTCTGGCGAGATGGCGAGACTGCTCAAGGCGATAAGATCGGAGATTCGTTGACCGTGAATTTCACTATTTCAGGCCTGACCCCTCCTTTGCTGATGGGGTATCATCACAATCCATTATGAAATATGATCACGCTGTTCTAGTTTACTCCCAGTTTATCGGCGGCGTATGTCGCGCACGCCTGGTGCCACGAAGCCCGTGTGTCAGCGTGACCAGAGGCACTCGGGTTGAAAGTGAGTGTTGAGGTAGCCTCCGGAGCTGCATAATCGGAAGCGGTCCCGGACTTTTCAGAGCATACCTCAGTTCACCAAGTTCTCGCCCAACAGAAATCAAACTGTCTTTCTTGCTTTACCCTACTCCGTGATTCCAAACTATGTGCACATGCTATCCGAGGCAATGTGTAGCCAGCTCTGATGGCAACTACGCCAGCCGTTCTGGCAAACGATTGACCCTTTCCGATCTTGTATTATAATGTGTGCGGCTCGAAGGACACCGCGTTCAAGGTAGGTTGATCATCATGCGGACTTTCCTGTTGTTCCTAACACTTCTAGCGCTGGCCGGATCAGCTCAAGCTCAGCAACGCGCCGCAACCATAACGAACATAGCGCCAACGTTTGGCCCTCCGGGAACAACCGTCATCATCAGAGGCGCCGGTTTTAACGGTTTTGAACCCGTTACCATCTGGGTCAAAGAGCTTGCGAATGAGCCGCCTCCCGGAGTCGTGGAATTCAACGGCGTGCCCGGCGACATACTCTTCTGGCAAGATGATCTCATAACCGTCAAGGTTCCAAAGGGAGCCTCGACCGGCGCCGTTCGAGTGATCCTTCCAAGGGCCAGAATCCTGGCCACCGATATGTTTGATGTCTATTACTCGACACCTGACGACAAGCCGCGCAGTACGCGCGAAGTAACCGAACCTTCGCAATCGGCTGATGACGCGCGCAGAGGCGCGGAGCGTGAACCCCGATTGCGTTTTGACAATGGCGAGCCTCCGCTTGTGCCGTTCTATGCGAATCCGTGGTTCTCCAATTTGTCGCCAGGCGAACGGACTTTTCTGGGCGAGCAGGGCTTCGGCAATACGTTTCTGTTTGGGAACCCTTTCTCGCTCGGGCGCCAGCGGTCGCTGTTCACAGGACGCGACGGGTTTCGCAATGATCGATTTGGGTTTCAGAATCCGTTCTTTGGAAACTTCTTATTTCGCGGCTCCAGGTTCCCGCACATCAGCCCTTTTTGGTTTCGTTTCAGGTAACAGCCCGTTGTTCCCCGAACGGCGGCCCTTTTTTTAGGAGGCAAAATGAAGCGCATCGCATCAATCCTCTCGGTATTGGCAGTCATCCTTTCCTGCTCGGTGTTGGCGCTCGCGCAGGAAGGATCAGGCAAACCGGTGATCGGCATCAAAGCATTTGAGAACCCGCCAAACTACTACAACTCGACTATCGGTAATGGTCTATCGGATTTGTTCACCACCGAGCTGATGAAGACCAACAAGTATCGGATCGTCGAGCGCGAGGCTCTCGGCGACCTGGTCGGCGAAGTCGATCTCGGCAAGTCGGGCTACGGTGACAAGGCGACCGCCGTGCCGAAGGGCAACTTCAAAGGACTCGAGTACCTGTTCATCTGCAAGGTCACCAACTTCGGCGAGAAAGAGCGCAAGGTCGGCGGCGGAGGGATCGGCGGGCGCGTCTTCGGCGGCATCGGCGCTCGCAAGAGCGAAGCCTACGTGCGAATGGACTTTCGCATCGTGGATGCGACCACGCGTGAAGTCGTTTATGCCGGGTCTGGAGAGGGGAGTGATTCGACCTCGGGTGTTTCGCTCGACGGCGGCAGGCTGGGTTCAGGCGCGGGAGCAATCAATTTTTCGGATCGTTCGTTTCTCGACAGCATGGTCGGACGAGCGACGCTGAAGTCGATCGCCGACATCATCAACAAGATGGATCATAACTTCCTCGCGAATCGAACATCCGGCTCGGCCGACATAAAAGGCAAAGAAGCGTCGGCGCGCGGCGCGGCAGAAGCCGCTGCGCAAGGCGCTCCGGGAAAGATCCTGGCGGTCATCAGCAACCAGCTTGTAATCGTCAGCCTGGGCGGCGCGCAAGGCCTGAAGCTCGGCGACAAGCTGAAGGTGTTTAAGGAAGTCGGTGTTACCGACTCGAAGGGCAAGGTCGTCTACAGTGAAGAGAAAGAGATCGGGACCCTGACCGTCACCGACGTTCAAGCCGATCGTTCGAAGACGGCTGTCACCGGCGGCGCCGGGTTTGCGGAGGGGATGATCGTTCGCAAACAGTAAGGCTGAGTGGCACAGACTTTCGCCTGTGGCTCACAACACAGCGCGAAGTCTGTGCACCTCGGTTTGAGTCTGATCAAGCGTGTGCTATCATTGCCACTCGCGACGTGATCCGCGCAGCCCTGTTCCTCACCTCGATCTTCGAATCAAGTAATGCGACTGAAGCGAAAGTGAGTTTGAGCCGTTCGTCCCACCACGAGCGTCCCCAAAGGAATGTTTTTCTCAAAAACCAAAGTGAAAGAGGAGCAGGTGCAACCTATGAAGGCATTCAAGGCTGAAGGCGACGAATCCGGCCAGGGCAGGATCAGCCGGGGCGTGGAGATATCGGGCGACGTCGTTTTCGCGGACTCGCTTCAGGTGGACGGCAAGGTAACCGGCAAGGTCGTCTCCGAGAGCGGAACTCTTGCGATTGAGCAGTCAGGCGACCTCCAGGCCGACATCGACGTGGGCGTATGCGTGATTCGCGGGGCCGTTCGCGGCAACGTCAGCGCGAAGTCCCGAGTCGAAATCTACCGGACAGCTCGCGTTCAAGGCGACATCACCACGCCCGTATTACTTGTGGAAGAAGGGGCGCAGCTCAGCGGCGCGATAAACATGGGCAAGGAGTTAGTGCTTCCAAGAGAAAGTATCCGCTCGGATGCAGCCGAAGAGTTGCGCAGGACGCAGGGCGCCTCATGATTGAGCGTATCGAGTCATTCGATGATCAAGCACGCCCGTTCCGTCGTACAGACTCAATGCTCGAAATCCTCCGATCTCTGCGAAGCCGGCTAGCTTCGGCGTTGAGTCTGGCGCGGCAAGGGAGCAAAGAAACCGAGTCGACCCCCGCGGAGGCGACCGGGGTGTTGAACGTCGCGGGCTACACTCTCGTGTTGATGGACACCGACGGACAGGTCGTGTGGACCAGAGAGTGGGATGCCGGAGGGACGTTTCAATTTGGTCCGCGACAACGCCTGTGGGTGTCTTGCGGATTCACCAACCACTCAGAAAGCGAAGCTGAGATTTCCGAGTACGAGGTCGAGTTGATGGGTGAGGACGGACTGATCGTCGAGCGATTCAACAACTCGTTCGGCGATGTCTTGATTGTGCCGCCGGGCGAGAGCAAGCAGTTTCGGGCTGAGTGGCGCCTGTAGATTACAGCCCGAGACCCACGCTAACCAGGGTCACCGAGCCGCTCGGACCGCGGTGGCCACCCCGCCAAGAGCATCCAAACGAAAGGCCGAGAGATCAGGCAAAGTTTCCCGCACATGCCGCTTCATAAAGATAAGCCCGCTGGCGTCCTCGGCCAGCTCGGCGAGCAGAATGTCGCCTTCACTTATTTGCTTGGTGGCGATGAGATTCGAAAGAGGCAGCACGACATTATGCTCGATCGTGCGCTTCAACTCTCGCGCTCCGTACCGGGGGCTGGTTCCCTTGTCCAGCAAAAAGCATCTCGCTCGGTCGGTGTAGCGCATTACGAAGCGGCCCTGGTTGAGTTCTAGAATTCTGCGCTGCACCGCGCGTAACTCTAGCTCGAGTATCTTCATCATCGAATCGTCACTCAATCGATGAAACACGACGATCTTGTCGAGGCGATTCATGAACTCGGGCGAGAACTTCCTGCGCGCCGCGTCCAACCCGGCGCGGTAGAGTTGTTTGTCGGGCGTGGTCCTCGCCTGGTGCCGCGCGCACGCAAACCCGAGCGGCTCCTCCGCGAGCCGTTCCATCTCCCTCGCGCCGAGGTTTGAAGTCATGACGATTATTGTGCGTGAAAAGTCCACCCTGCGATTGTCGCCGAGGGTCAGCGTGGCTTTGTCGAGGACACCGAGTAATAACTGCCATAGCGCATCTGACGCCTTCTCGATCTCATCGAACAGGACCAGCGTGAGCCTCGCTCGATCTGTTTGAAAGCTGTCGATATTCTCCTGCGATAGAAGCGGCGGTGTCTCTCTGTGACCGAGGTAACCCGGAGGCGCGCCGATAAGCTTCGAGATTTCGTGCGGATGCTGAAACTCCCCGCAGTCGACGCGAACAAACGCAGTTGCGTTTCCGAACAGCACTTCGGCGGCGGCTTCGACCGAACGCGTTTTGCCGGTTCCCGTTGGCCCCAGGAACAAAAGGGTGCCTATCGGCCGGCCCGGGGTATTCAAACTTGCCTGGTAAACTTGATGGATCTCTGCCAACGCCCGCAGCGCACGATCTTGTCCAACCACGCGCGCGGCAAGCTCTTGCTCGAATAAGTGTGCGTCGTCTGACTTGATCGTATGATCGAGAATTCTGTAATCCGGCTCCGCATTTGCGCGAGCCGGGCCGGACAGTTGGCTGAATACACTTGCTGCGAAATTACTGAGCTGAGCAACCATTGACATCCTCCTCGAACTCGCGCGCGGAACCGTCGATTTATTCACAAGCTCCCCGCAAACTCACGGTCAAACGACCGAGTGAATCCGCATCGAGAACATCGCAAGCGGAATGCCAGCACGCGC
This sequence comes from Blastocatellia bacterium, assembly GCA_035455165.1. Lineage (GTDB taxonomy): Bacteria > Acidobacteriota > Blastocatellia > UBA7656 > UBA7656 > Onstottus_A. Next base: position 47,348 of record DATIFP010000048.1, on the reverse strand, counting down.
CGGCTCAATCACCCACTACCCGCATAACAAACCGGCGACATTCGAACGCAAGCCTGACACAAGAGTAAAGTGATTCGAGGACTCCGCGATATATTGAGCGACGCTTAAACTTCACGAGGGACAGAATATCCAACCTTCACTCATACTGACGCCATATCGAACGGTTGCCGATCAGAGCGCCTCATCGGTGAAAAGGAAAATCGTACGGACGTATTAATAATGGACACGATCTTCGCCGTCGTGGCCCGGTGTGGTGAAGTCCTACAATACGTCCGCGGGATTTGTTTCTCGGTTTGAGACGATTTTCGGTCAGACTTCCAGGCACAGACTCCTGATAAGAGCCTGTCTTTCATAGAACCAAATTTTCGTTCAGTTGGGTGAGAAGGAAGCTGCTCAGAGAGTCGAAACGTTTTAGTGCTTTGGCCATTGGGGTTGAAACAATCTGCTGGCTGTAGATGGGCGCCTCACTGACTGAAGAAAGGTGCTAAAAAAAAACAGGTTGCCGTAAATCACCAAAATACAGTGAACGAGGCTGAGAGCAACACAACATTAGGACGGAACCGTTTTGAGGACTAAGAAGCAGAGAAAGCAGCGTGGTAAGCGCCTCGGCTCTTGTCGAGGCGCTCACCAGTGGGGTTAGCCTAGTTGCTGCAGTTTATAAACTCTCGCAAGCCCGTTCAGATTGCTTCGAAGGATCGACCACTGGCGCTCAGCGGCGTAGTCGAGCTGACGGTTACGCATTACCGTGTTTATCCGTCGAGACAATTCCAGCGCGGTTGCAACCTGCGAACGCACGGAAACGATGCCGCCGCGATCGAACTCCTGACGGACGACGTTGAGCTGCTGTTCAAGCTCACGTGCCCGCTCGTTCAGTCGCTCTTCTCGCATCGTCTGGTCCAGCCGGCTATTGTCGAGCGCTCTATCAAACACCCAGACAAATCGATTGCTTGACATCTCCGCCCGCCGAATCAACTGACCGACACTCGCTCGCGAATAGAAGCCATAGCCCGAGCGGTAACGATCACGCCATTGCGCCGAACTCGGTGTGGCCAGAGTCAACATCACACAACAAGCAGCCATCGCTGCAAATGACTTCAGTAAGGAATTACGCATAATCACTTTCCCCTTTCTTGGCCGGTTCTAATAACAAACCGACTCGTCTGTTTCAGGGGCAAATACCGCGCCGGAGGCTCTAACCGGCGGTTTTTCCGCTATTTTGCGATTGAATGCAAGTCCAGCGAATCAAGATAGTGCGACCTGTACGCAATCAATATGCAGAGTCCAATGGGTCGTCGACTTGGATCAATCGGCAGCTTTTGGCCGCAGAATCTCGAAGCTCCGGAAGGGATACAGAACTCAAGGGATAGCAGACGAGTGATAAATATGACGGTGGGGAATGGCGATGTTGCGCAGGACGCCGGTGGCGCGAACCGGCGTCCTGAGTTGATGAGGCGGGCGATTGCTTTCGATTATGGCCGCGCTTCAAACACGAGATTGAACGGGGTCTCGGAAGCGCGCCTGAATCGAGTGAAGCCACCCGAAGTCACTACCTCTCGCAGTCGCGCCTCGCCCGCCTGTGCGCCCAGACCTAACCCAACTTCTTGAGACAAGGAAGCCGGCGTGCAGATCAAGGTAGACGCGCCGTAGAACGCGCGCCCTCGCGGATTCAGATTGTCTTCGAGCTTATCGCCCGCGAACGGCTCTACGATCATCCACGCGCCGTCGGGCTTGAGCGATTCGAATACGTGCGCCGAAGCGCCGACCGGGTCGCCCATGTCGTGCAGACAGTCGAAGAAGGTGACCAGGTCATAGTCGTTGCCCGGATATTCCTTTGCCTTCGCGACCTCAAAGGTCACCCGGTCCGACAGACCCGCTTCCTCTGCTGCGTGCCTCGCGTATTCGATCGAGCGCCCGTGGTAGTCGAACCCAATGAACGTCGATTCTGGAAATGCCTTGGCCATCAGAATAGTCGAAGCTCCGTGACCGCAACCTACGTCCGCCACGCGCGCGCCCCCTTCCAGTTTTTTCTGAACGCCCTCGAGCGAGGGGATCCAGTTGCTCATGAGGTTGGTCGCGTACCCAGGCCTGAAGAACCGTTCGGTCCCGCGAAACAGACCCGGATCGTGCTCGTGCCAACCTACGCCTCCGCCGGTCTTGAAGGCTTCGGCGATTCGCGGCTCGGCTTTGACAGCCGATACGGCAAGCTGAAACGCGCCGGGAAGAAAAGCCGGGCTCGATTCGTCGGCCAAGACAAACGCCTGCTCTTCAGAGAGACTGAATTGGTTAGTTGCCGGATTGTAAGTCACGTAGCCGCCGGCGGTTTGCCCGGCCAACCACTCGCGCACGTAGCGTTCGGTTGTGCCGGTTCGCTCGGCCAGTTGCTGTGACGTGAGCGGGCCGCCTTCGGCCATCGCCTTGTAGAGGCCGAGTTTATCACCGATCACAACCATTGCTCCGTGAAACACCGCGCCAAAATCGTCTAGAAACTTTCCAAGAAGCTGATTGAGTTTATCTTCGTTGAGAGCCATCTTTACCTCGCTTTAAATGTTTTTATCGGGGAGAAATTGTCGCACGTCCATTTGCCTCCTGTCGATTAATCACCGGCGCCGAAGATGACCGACACGCCAACTATAGCTCCGCCTTAGCGAAGTAGTGTGATAGGAAGATGAGAAGAATATGAAAAATGAGAAACTCGATTGCGGAGAATTTAGCGAGGGTCTCAGAGTCAGTCGGATTCCCGCCAGGGACGAGATCGGCGAAGGCCTGCGCGTACGCGGGCACCCTTGCAATTCTAACTACTGTTCCCTTATGTTCCAGTTTTCCAGTCATCCTCTCACAGGGCCGCGACGAGAGAAGCAATGGACGTTGAGACTGAAAGAATTGATCAAAGAGATCAACGAAGCGATTGCTGCGTAGCTTTCGGGCAGCCCCGAAGGGGCGTGATGTAATAGCCAGGGGCAACGCCCCTGGACCGAGCACGTGTGAAGAGGCAAGCCCTGAAGGGGCGAAATAAACCACGCAACATGCCACAATCACTGTCGTCCATTCTCGTGCATCTTGTCTTTAGCACCAAGAACCGCGAGCCTCTGATAGCCGGCGAGGTCGAAATAGAATTGCACAGGTACCTGGCAACCGTGTTCAGAGAACTAGAATCTCCATCTCTTCTGATTGGCGGGACAGAAGATCACATCCATTCACTTTTCGCGCTCTCTCGAACGATCACCATCGCTGATCTGGTAAGGGAGGTAAAGACTTCATCCTCGAAATGGATCAAGACTAAGGGCACGGCGCTTCGACAATTTCATTGGCAATCCGGATATGGCGCGTTCTCTGTCGGGCAGTCGAATGTTCCAGCGTTGACGCAATACATAGCGACTCAGAAGCAACATCATCGGCGAACGTCATTTCAAGATGAATTTCGTTTCCTCTGCAAGAGGTATGGTGTGGACATTGATGACCGGTATGTTTGGGAGTGAATCGACGGAGGCAGATATTACGCCCCGTTGGGGCTTGATCGAAGAACGGCTGGCCAACCCAGGGCGTTGCCCCGGGCATTGCGCCCCTTTGGGGCTCGGCGCCTGTGGCGCGCAGGCAGCTCCAGGAGCAACGTGATCGACCTGAAATAATTATCCGATCAACCCAGCAACAGCCGGTTCTCCTGGAAGCTGAAGTATCCGTTCTTTCCGACGATGATGTGATCCAACACTCTGATCTCAACCGTGCGAGCCGCTTCGATTACCGAACGTGTCAGGTGCTTGTCTTCCTGCGAGGGGTCGGGGTCGCCGCTGGGATGGTTGTGACTCAATATCAACCCCGCGGCCTTGTGAGTCAGCGCCGCTTTGATTATCTGCCGGGGATAAACTATCGCCCGGTCAACCGTGCCTTCCTGCAGTATCTCGTGGTCGATCACCCGGTTTTTCACGTTCAGGTATATGACCATAAAAGCCTCGTGCGGGAGCCCGGCGAGTTTCACGCGGGCGAAATCCACGACGGCCCCCGGAGACGAAAGCACGTCTTTGCCTTGCATTCGCTCAGCGAGATAGGCCGCGAACAACTCTTTCATTAATCTGATCAGGATCCCCGACGTGCCGCCGATGCCCACGACCGATTCCAATTCGTCCTGACTGGCATCGAGAACTCCGTTGAGGGTTCCGAAGCGTTTCATCAGAGCCTTAGCCGCCGGCTTAACGTCTAAACGCGGGATCGCGTAGGTCAACAGGAGCTCCAGCAATTCGTATTGGTGAAACCCTTCAGCGCCTGCTTTCAAAAACTTCTCGCGGAGCCGTTTCCGGTGTTCGATGTAGTCGGGCTGATCTTTCATCGACGAATAGGGATGTTCCAAGCTGAAGGATTGCCCAGGAAGGTGGTCGCGGCAATTATACTCTCGCTGCCGGAGTACGCAACAACTCGTGAGCTACCGTGATGCTCTTCTCTCGCAGTTTCCTGTTTCGCGCAAGCACGCCAAGACCCGCAAAGAACGCAGAGGCTGGACCGGGGAGCGCACGCGGCTCGCGTGCTCTTCGCAAAGGAGCAGCACGACGACATTTGCCTGCGACCGTGCTCTTGATGTCTCACCTTCGCCATCAGCACGCGAGACGCGTGCGCTCCCAGGGAAAGGTTGACGCCACACGCCTATCGCAATAGCATATCGTTTCTCTCCGGCGCACAGTGGAAAGCTTCTAGCTTGCACCCCATCATCACACGGAGGCGGATATGCTGAAACGATACACTTCCATTCTGCTGGCGATCTTGATCTCATCGCTATCGGGCGTCGCGGTCAGCGCGCAAGGCCCTCAGGAAAAATTCGATCAAGACGCAATCAACAAGATCAGAGAAGAGGGAATGAAGCGCTCCCAGGTTATGGACACTCTCAGCTACCTCACCGATGTACCCGGCGCACGGCTTACCGGTTCTCCAAACATAAAAGCCGCGCAGGAATGGGCCAGGCAGAAGCTGGCGTCGTGGGGCTTGCAGAACTCGCATCTCGAAGCCTGGGGGCCGTTCGGGCGAGGCTGGTCGCTTGAGGGCTTCACTGCCAATATGACCAAGCCGCACTTCTTCCCGCTGATCGCCTATCCGAAAGCCTGGTCGCCCAGCACCAACGGCATCGTTCGCGGTCAGCCGGTGGTGTTCGATGCCAAGACCGACGCCGACCTCGATAAATTCAAGGGCAAGCTCAAAGGCGCGATAGTTCTTCTCAGTGATGCGCGGGAGGTTAAGGCCCACTTTGAGGCGCTGGGCCGCCGGCAGACCGATGAAGAGCTATTGAGGCTCGCCAACGCTGAACCGCCGGCGCCCGGCGGGGGCCGTGGGGGCGGTCCGGGAAGATTCGGCACGCCGGAGCAGCGAGCCGCCGCGGCGTTCCAGAACAAGAAGTGGCTGATGCTACAAGAGGAAGGAGCGGCGCTGGTGCTCGAACCCGGCCGGGGTGACGGCGGAACGATGTTCGTTCAATCAGCGACGCTTGCGTATCCCGAGGGCACTCCCCAAGACAAGCGAAAGACAATTCGCGATAAAGATGCGCCGCCCTTTGTTCCTCAAGTCATAGTCGCCGTCGAGCACTACAATCGTCTCATCCGAATGATTCAGCGGGGCGCGCCCGTCTCGCTCGAGCTAAACGTCTCAACCAAGTTCTACGATCAAGACTTGATGAGCCACAACGTGATCGCCGAGATCCCCGGCACGGATCTGAAAGACGAAATAGTGATGCTCGGCGCGCACTTTGATTCGTGGCACAGCGGAACCGGTGCGACCGACAACGCAGCGGGCTCGGCCGTGTGCATGGAAGCAGTTCGGATACTGCAGACGCTTGGACTAAAGCCTCGCCGCACCATTCGAATCGGGCTTTGGAGCGGCGAAGAGCAGGGACTGCTCGGTTCGCGGGCCTATGTAGCCGAACACTTCGGAAAACGGCTGGGTCCCGACCCGAGATTCGGCCCACCCGGCGCAGGCGAGCAGACTCCGCCGACGCAACAAACGCCTCCCCAATTCGAGCTCAAAGCCGACCACGACAAGTTCGCGGGGTATTTCAATCTCGATAACGGCACCGGCAAAATCCGAGGTATCTACCTCCAGGGCAACCAGGACGTGAGGACGATCTTCCAGGCGTGGTTCGCTCCGTTCAGGGACCTCATCGGAGCAGGACCCGCGCCCGAGCCCGCACCCGGCCAGCGCAGAGAGCTCCCGAACGCGACCCTCTCGATCTCGAATACCGGCGGCACCGATCATCTCTCGTTTGATGGCGTTGGGTTGCCCGGATTTCAATTTATTCAAGACGAGATCGAGTACGACACCAGAACTCACCACTCGAACATGGACGTGTACGATCGGATTCAAGAGGATGACATGAAGCAAGCGGCTACAATCATGGCCGCGTTTGTCTACAACACCGCGATGCGCGACAAGAAGCTCCCGCGCAAGGCGCTGCCAGGTCAGGCAGTGGCTCGAAGCGGACAGTAACCAGCCAGCACCACCCGTGCGAGAGGCGCGACCGAGGGGGTTCCCGAGGTCGCGCCTTTCTGGTTTGTGCGCCTGGTTATTCAGCGCGGTGCCGCACAGAAACTCTTTGATGTCTGGGTCTCTGCGCAGTTGTTCCGCAAATCACTCTCAACCTCTCGAGCTTCGTGCGGATTAGCCCAGGATCCAGCCCGCAATGAAGATCTGGTAGTCAGTCGGGAAGCTGGCGCCAAGCTCAGTGCGAAAGACCCCGTGTATCGCGGTCGGCTCGGAGGATGGAGAGCGCACCGCTACCTGCCGTGCGGAAACTCGACCGTCGCGCTCCGCATAGATGGTGGCGCCGGCGGCCGCTGCCACCGTAACCGATATAGGTCGCGGCACGATTTGTCCGTCACTATTACGTGTCGCGGTAAGGTGCACTCCCAGGATTGCGCCCACTGCGCCGCGCGGCGCGGTGGCCAGGCCTGTGAGCGCGGCCCAATCCACCGACCACTGTTCGTTCGCGATCACGTCAGTTCGGTTAAGCACTAATTGAGGTCGCTCGAGATAGTACACGCGTTGTTCATAGCGGAAGTCGGCTGTACGCACGCGACCCGGTACACACCATATGGCGTCCACCAGAATACTGGTTCCGTTTTGAGGACCGTGATCAACTTCAATGGTCGCGAAGACTTCATCGGTTGCCGGATCCCTGGGCAGCTGCAGCCATCGTTCTCGGTAGCCGGAGCCTGAAGGCTCGTTACCGGCCGCTTGAGTGTCCGCGCCGTTGACGCTGGTTGTTCCACTGCGAGCGAAATAGTTTATGCTCGTGCTGCTGAGGTTTTCCTCGTTCGGAACGTTTTTGTAGCGGAATCCGACTGTAATCCATGCCGCATGCTCGGGAACTCTAATGCGCTTTTGTATCCCGTCTCCCGGACCGGCCGTCCTGGTGACTCGCAGGGTGCGACCGCCGGAGAAAAAGTCGGCGGTTTCTTCCATAAGAGTCGCCGAATTATGGACGGTCCATTCTCCCGGAAGGAACGCGGCGGCGTACATGCGAAGGTCGTGGTTCTCACTCAACTGTCGATGCGCGTGCGCAGCGAAGTGCGTTTGCGCGCCAAAGGGCGACTCGCTGAGCGCGCCGAGGTCGGCCAGCGCCTGCGCGGGAACCTCCAGCCGTCCGATGGTTCCTTCGTAATGGTTCGCGCCCAGCCGAAGGTAAGTTGCCCCGCCAGGGTCGGCGGCCGAGGACGGGTACACGACGTCGAATATTCTGTATGGTCCAGGAGGCGGCTCTTCGCCTTCGGGCGTCGGAGGTGGCCCGTGCTCAAAATAACACCCCGACATCTCACAGGTGGCGGAGGTGTTCTCCCCGGTGGCGCGAAATCGGAAGCAGGTATTCGCGGATTCAATCGCAACGCTGCGGATGCTCAGGGCCTGTGCGGCATCAACGTCAATTCCAATACCGGTGCCGTCACCATCGGACTCCTCGGGAGGACCAAACGCCCAAAATACCCGGCCTCGCTCGATCCAGTTCTCGTTACCGTGACGATAGCATCGAATGCCAAGCGGGCAGCGACTCACCAGGAAATTCGACAGCTCATTGTATGCGCTGAAAACCGACGTGCCGTCCGACATGTCCACGCCCACCGCAAAATCCCAGATTTGAAGACGCGTCGCGATATTGAATTGTGAGCCGGCGAATGAAAGCCCAATTCCGGTTCCACCAATGCCTGCCGGTGTCGGGGTACTTTCGAAGATTCGCAGATCGGTAATCCCCCCATGATTGTCCCCAGTCATGAACCGGATCGCGGCGGTGAGCGTTTCAACTCCTTCCAAAGGCGGGTCGATACGGAAGTCCAAGAAGGTATTCTGCTGGCCCGAGCCCCTCACGTGTACGAACGGGGGAATGAGCAAGGGGAGGCCGTCGGGCACGTTGATCCGGTAGATTCGCGGAGGAATCAGAAGAATCCCCCCTGAATCTCCGAACGACACGAGCGCCTCCTGGAAGGCCTGATAGTCATTCGTTACTCCGTCGCCGACTGCGCCAAATTCAATCACCGTACGTGAACTGTATCCCGGGACGCCCAAGTGTCCGCGCACGAGGCCGTTCAAGGAACGCAGGCTCGAGCGAAACTCATTCGCTGATTCGCCATTCACGCCAGTATCCGGATCTTGATCCTGGATCTGCGGGTCGGCGGCGTAGACTCCCGGTTCGTCGTTTAGAATATCTGCCATTGCTACTCCTAGGTAGGTTCAAGAACAAAGAACCGCAAAGCCGCAGCCTCTTGAACTCACTCTTTTATCTCGAGTGCCTCGGCCAACGATTTGTCTTTCGCATCCTTAAAGAGCGCCCGTACAGCCTTCAGGGACTTATTGAACTCTCGACTCGCCTTGCTGGCAGCCACAGTGGCTAATTTTTCGAGCCCACCTATATCAGCCTCCGTCAGATTGCGTCTGAGCAGGTCGGAGGTGGTGTCGGCGCCAGCCAGGATGGGGCGCAAGGCGGCGGCCATCGCCCGTCGGGTATCTCCATCCTTAACGACGAGCGTCAGCAACTCGCTCCGATGGCGATCAATAAACGCAAGAAGACCGCGGCCACGCGGGCTTGTCGTGAGCCGCTTCTGCAGATCGACTGTGAGTCCGGTGTGGAACTGTTGCGAGCGTCGTCGCAGACGCTCTCTGACCGCGAACACTGGGGGAGCATTTAGACGACGATGGACATCGAGGGAAACCGCTTCCCCCGGTTGAGCATCTCCCTCAACTGCGTACAGCGCGTCCACAAAGGCGGCGCAGCCGGCAATACATAGGGGTCCGAGGTCCAGCGCGGCGAATACATTGGTGATCTTACAGGCAAGGCCCCAGTTGTGCGGGGGGACGCCACCCCCTCCGAAATACAGCCCCAACGCCGGCTTGATCACGCTGCCATCGTCTTGCCTGAAGACGATGGCTCCGGAGTCACCATTAGACCCCCATAGCTGATTGGGGTCACTCGGCTCGATCCTGAAGCAGTCGCACATCACAACTTGGCCCTCAGGATAAGGTAGGATTGTGTTGTAATCGACATCCGTGATCGTGCCGGTTGTGTGACCCGTCGTTTGCGCGGTCTTCTCGACGTTGGTTCCTATCAGTGGGTCTTCAGTGTCATATACCGCTGGACCAACATCCACGACCGTCAAGTCGAAGAGATCGGAACTGTCCGCTTCACCGATGGCGGCATCCACGGAGTTACAGTCGCTCGGCGCCGGTCGGCCGACCACAGGCACTACAGGAACACTTCGCTTGACCTGACCCACTCGATCCTGCGGTGATTGACCGCCGTCAGAAGTACCGGGTTGAATTATGGCGCCACCAATCGTGTTCCCAAAGACATGCTGATTGCTCAGCATCACAATCGTGTCGTCAGTGTTATCCCACACCCATCCGCCAATTGTCCCGGTACCGACGCTGGTGAGAGACGAGCAGCTAACCCCTCCGGGAATCGGGCGAACCGCGGACTCGAGATCAATCTGGTGCAGCTCGGGGGACGGAGATTCGATGACATCTGTTATCAACTCCACATCCCGATCACGCTTGGACGAGAAAACGCGGAAAGAGCCGGGAATACGACGCTCGCCCGGAAGCCGCGCCAGCGGAAGCTTGCTGGTGACGTAAAACCGGAGAGCCAGCTTATTTACCGGTTTACCGTTTACGATTTTTTCCCCGATTCCGACGGCGTGTATGCCATATCGCTGGAACGGATCAGCTCTAAGAGTCTGCGCCAATAATTCGCGAAGCAATGGATAGTCCGTTTGGTTGCTGAAGGCGCGCGTTCTCTTTGCATTTGCTCCTTTCGCCATGTGTCACCTCCTCGAGTCGATGCGATACGACGGACAATGCCCTATCTCTTTAAGGCTTTCTCATTTCCGCCAGACAGCCGCAAACCGGGGTTGGCCGCCCAGCGCATAGCCAACGACACTCACCGTCAGGAAGCCATCGCCAGTCGTTGTCTCGTATTCCTGCTGGTACTGAGCGCCGGTCAAATGATGGCGTCCGTGAGTCGTGCCCTTGTTCTCTCGATTCCAGATGGCTGAGAAGCGCACCCCATCTTGGTGCTGATAGGCGTCCAGGTAAACGATCTGCAACCCGTCATCCTTGTGGTCGTCGAACTCAGCTTGATATTGATCAGGCGTCAAGAATGATTTGAGTACGAACCCACCAACGTTCCGCTTCTCGTAGAGAGCGGTATAGCGTCGGTGGCCGTTGATTGAGACCACTGACACATTGACCGGCGCGAATCCCTCCGCTTTTAGAGATTCGAATCTCCCCTGATGATCCTCCAACGAGAGATCGTGGTAAGCGACGGGGAGAGAACCCTCAGTCTTACGAAAGATGGCGGCGTAGAGCGTTGAGCTTCCGGTGCGATAGCTGTTGACGTGAACCAGCCGCCGTCCTTCCCCCTTATGCTCGTCAAAGACATCTTGATATTGCGCGCCGGTGAGGTTGTGGTGAGCGGACCAGTCGCCGTTGTTATCCGGTCTGAATAGGACATTGAAACGCAGATCATTACCGATCGCGTAACCGTCAATCCAGATAAGCCGATAGTTTGCTCCCGTCAGTCTGTCGAACAATCTTTGATAATCGCCATTCTTGACTCCGTGGAAAGCAATCTCATCCCTGCCGGTAGGAATGCCAGGCGTAGTCGAACCCGGCCAGATCGCCATCGACTCCCAGTAAAAGCCTTGATCGTCCACTAGCGCGAACTTATTGTCCTCAAGAATGCCGGGCTTAACATCAGACAAACTCAGGGCCTGCGCGTTATGGAAAGGCATTGGGCGATAGACGATTTTGTCGGCCAACGTGCCCTGCTGATGCTCTTCGATCATCTGTTCTACGGTCATATTATCCGGCGCCCTCGAGGCCTCAATATGGCAATGTGGGCCGCCGGCTGAACCCGAGTTTCCCATTCTTCCCACAAATTGACCTTGCTTAACGCTCGCTCCAAGCTTGCAAACAGCCGGATTGAGGGACCCTTTCATCATGTGCGCGAAGTAGACAAGCTCATTGCCATGCAGGAGATAGATATGATTGCCCCCACCCCCAGATAGCCACCAGACGATCAGCTTCAGATTGCCCCCGCTCGTGCGCACCGCGGTAACGATCAGGTGGGGAGTCTCATCGCTCTTCAACCATATTATGTCCGTGAGGTTGATCGCACCCGCGTCATTATTGCTGTAGCGTGTCAGCCCTACTTTACTGTCGTCGTCCTGATCCGCCGACTTCCAGGTGTTGACTTTGAGGGCGCCCGCTTTTGTGATGACACAAGTGGCCAGATCATCCAGCTCGTCCTTTGGACTGGCCACTGCTACCGCTGAAATCTCACCGGCCTCCAGATCATCAATATCCTTTACATTGCCGTCGGAATCGGTCTCCCATACTGTCAACTTCATCTTGCCGTTCGTGGTTCTCACTGCTGTGACTACGCGGGCCCGGTTGGAATTGACCAGCGCCATTCCCACATCCGAAATGCTCCCTCCTTCGGCGTCTCCACGGCGCGTTACAGTTCCTGCGCCGGACACGTCCCACACGATGACCTTGAGTTTGTCACCGGATGTTTGTACGGCGGTTAAGACCCGCTTGCTGCTAAGGGCTGTAACGCATGCCTTTTTCACAGCCCCTGCCTGCTCGTCTCCAACGCGTTTCAGAGTGAGACCGTCCGAAGAGATGTCCCACACGATCAGCTCGAGATTGCCTTCCGCGGTTTGAACAGCGACGGCAATTCGATTGCTGTTGAGTTTGGCTAGCGAAACCCGACCGACCGATCCCGCTCCATCTTCGCCGAGACGCGTGATGGTCAACCCGTCAGTCGAGACACTCCAGACGATGACTTTTAGCCTGCCGGTGGCGGTTCGAACCGCAGTCACCAGCCGAGTCTCGGAGAGGGCGACGCCAGCCACTTGACTGATCGTCGTCTCAGCTTCGGCATCACCTAAACGCGAGAGCTGTAATTCAGTGATATGGTTCCCGTTGACAACCGTCTCCCATAGGATAAGTTTCAGCGTCCCGGTCGCGGTGCTCATTGCAGTCGCCATTCGCTGGTTATTTAGCCGGAAAAGGCTGAGCGCGTTGACCGGACCCGCCTCATTCTCACCGAGGCGGATCAGGGCACGCTCTCCGGGAATAGGGTTTTCGTCCCTGTCGTTGGCAAAGCTGATCACCGTGCCATCCGCCATCGCATAGAGCGGTTTACCGAAACCAAAATAGTCGCCATTGGAATCTCCCGATGTGCCGGGCTTTGTGAGGGTGAAATTATTTTTTTCCTCATTCCACCCACAAACCTTCATGTCGTACTCAAAGAACTGAGCGGCATCCGTGTGTCTGCTTTGACAGAAGTATTCGTCAAAGCCCATATCGTGCGTGTTGCCGAAGAACCGATAACTCTGCTGCGGAGTTGGGCTCTTATGCCTGCCCAGTAGTCGGGTCGATACGACCGGCTCATCATGTCCGGCGAAAAACAGGGCAATCTGAACCTGTGATATCGGAAAAGCTGGCACGGAAATTTTTTCATCCTTTTTTATCTGGCTTTCCTTCGTCTTGCCTGAAGCGATCTCGACATCTCGATCAAAACTGAATATCAGCGGCGGAGGATGGCCCGGTTGTCCGGGAAGGGGGAGTAGAACCACTTGGATCTTTTTCAAACGCACAGTTGAATCACCGTCGTTTTTTATTCGTACTCGGAAAGCCAATAAACTCGACGGCGCTTTGCCTTCCGCCATTGGCACCGCAGCCAAATAAACGAGTTTGCCGTTTTCTTCCGGCTCAAACGAGACAGTAACTTTTGGCTTGGACATGATGATGCTCCTTATATGTGACACATATCTGGGTTGACGCTTAGGGATGGCAGGTCCCGAAGGTTTAGCGTTGGCTATCAAACTGCGGCAGTTCTGTGCCGAACACGAAGAAACGGGGGCTGAGGTACTGGGCCGTTTTGCCGGTGTTGGCTTCAATGAGTTCGACTGAGCTGAGGGACTTGCCTTGCGCTACGCGTGCTGAGATGCCGTGAAAGAACCGCTGCCGGACTTCGATGCGCACTTGCAGGCGACCCGTTCCCGGCTCGCGGACCTGTTCCTGGCCAGCGAGGTCGAAGTCGAGCGAATGAAACTCGCCGGGGTTAAGTTCGACCTCATCGCCACTGGCGATCACTTGCCCGCCCGCGTTGAGGATCAGAGGCGTGAACAGCATCTTGAATTTGCGGCCATCCTGATCTCCTGTCGGCGGCGCGAGCGGATTGACCACGTTTACGCGCAGCTTCTCACCGGGCACGATTCCAATCAGGTAATCTTCTCCGGCTGAGATTATCTGGAAGCTTTTGGGATTTAGATGCTCAGTCCCCGAAGTATCGTCGAGACTGATCTCGTTCATACCCCCTCCGAAGCTGACCATTGTTCGACCGCTCGACTCGTCAACAACTTCGACGGCGGCGTCGAAAGTTTTGTCGACGCCCCGCTTGAGCACAATGTCGTCATACTTGGTACGCCCGATCACGGTCACCTGCAGCCGCACTTGCAATCGACCGGTCTCGGCCTCGCCCGGCAGATTGATCAGATCGCGTTTGAAATCGAAGGATTCGAACTTACCGACATCGACTGCAGCCGCCTCGCCTTCCGCGATAATGCTTGCATCAGCCGCGAGCATCCTGACCCTTATGCGTACTGGCTCGAATATGCGTTTTTGCGGGTCGGGATCGTTGAGATTGGCCCAGGTGTAACGCAAGGTCTGCCTGACGCTCAGACCCACAGGTGCCATATCCTGCACAATGCTGACCTGGCGCGTTTGTTCGGTCTGAGCGTGCGAGCCAGAACCTGCAAGCGCAATCATCCAGAGCGAAATAATAAACGGCATGAAACGAGGAATCTGACACTTCATAATCTATCCTCTATCAGAAGCTTTGAGCTGCAACGAACAAGATTCATAAATCTCGAGCTCGTTCAAAGATCAGTGACGGTTCATTGCGGACCCTGAACAAAGATCAAGAACCTCTTGCCGGCCTGGTAGATGGTGCTGCCAGTGATGGTGTCAATGACCTCAATCGTAGGCATCAAAGTCTGCGGGTCGAGATCGGCCGACAACGTCGTGACAAGTATCCTGGCTCGCAGTTGGAGGCGGCCGCCGGGTTCTCCTGACGCGGGAAGCAGATCGCGAGCCACATCCCAGTACCGGGTCTGGCCGGGCGCTACTTTTATCTTGTCCGACTCCGCAATCACCTCGCCCTCTGTGTCAAGAAGTTGAATGCGGGCGCTGACTGAGTCGTCCGACAGTCGCAGCTTCCCCGAGCGCGCCAGCGTTATGCTGATTCGCCCTGTTTGCCCCTGAGAACACCCGAAGGAATAGCTGATAAGCTCAATGTGCTGCTCGCGGGATGATTGACCTGCGTTTGCCTGACTGGCGGCCAACCCGGCCAGCAGGATCACCATGCCGTAACGAATCATGTGGTGTTTCATATTGCTCCTTATTGACTCTCGCGGTTTCATTAGTCTTGTCCGATGGCCCTGTTTTCCCCGGGTGCCATGCGTCCTTATTGCGACGATAGCTTAAGTCTGCGGGGGAGAGGTGTCAGCGAGACGGTTCACAGCTTTTGAGTGAACTGGTTCACAGTGCGTGGCCGACGGTGGGCAGGCCAGCCCTGCGCGATAACGCCTTTCTGCTGTTCCGCCGCCGGCTGTTGCACACTTCGCCGTCAGCAGCGTTTAGCTAGCGCCCTCTGGTTATGAACTGTGAGGTAGTGCCGGCGGTCGGCGGAGATATAGCCCCGCTCTTTATATGAGACGAGTATCTTGTTGGTATGCTCACGCGATGCGCCGGTCAGAGCGGCAATGTCGCTTTGCGTAAGTCGAATAGGGATAAAGAGATCGCCGTTGGGCAGTTGTCGGCCGTACCTTTGTGCGAAAGCCAGAATATGTCGCGCGATGCGGGTCTCGGCTTCTCGCGCAGCGAGGGCCTGGATCTGGTCGTTAGCTAGCCGCAGTCTTGCTGACAAAACGCAGGCCAGGTTATAAGCGAGCGCCGGGATCTCAAGCAGAAACCGGCGAAACGTGGCGCGATCAAGCCACAGCATCTCTGATTCTTCAATCGTAACGACCGTGGCCGAACGTCCCACCTGATCGAGCAGGCTCATTTCACCCACGCATTCGCCGGGACCGAGAATCGAGATGATGACATCGCGCCCGTCCTCCTGCTCGACGTGGACTTTGACCGTTCCGGCGAGGATGAAATAAACAGCCTCGCCCGGTTGCTCAAAGGTCATAAGCGTGGCCCCGGCCGGATAGGTTTTATGGCGAAACATCTCGGTCAGTTGCAATAGGTGCGGCTCAGTCAGATCGCGAAACAATGCGATGCCGCTGAGACTACTGGGGTCGCAAGCTCTTGCAATACCCATTTGCGCATCCTCATAGGCAAACAATCAGCATTGGCTCCCACAGCACCCCCACATTGATTAACGCGACAAATGGGAGTAAAAACTCTAACGCACGCAAAATCCTCACATAAATTTCGCCTGACCAGCGGCGAGGAATCTCGTCCTGACAAATGAAGGGCTTATGGAGTCGCCTTTATCCAACGTGAAGCCCGACGAGTCAGCGCATCAGATCACCGAGCGGCTAATCGCCTGGAGCAATGGAGATGAGGCGGCCCTCGACGACGTAATTCGCGCGGTCTATCAAGAACTACGCCAAATGGCCGACCGCTACCTCCGGCACGAGCGCACCGATCATACCCTGCAACCGACTGCGCTTGTGCACGAAGCCTACCTCCGGCTGATCGATCAACGACAGGTGAACTGGCAGAACCGGGTTCATTTCTTCGGCGTCGCCGCGCAGATGATGCGAAGAATTCTCGTAGATCACGCCAAAACCAAACACCGAGAGAAACGGGGAGGTGCAGCTACGAAGCTGCCGCTCGACGAAGCACTGGACCTTTCACAAGACCGGACCCCTGATCTGGTAGCGCTGGATGAGGCGTTGAAAAGCCTGGCTGAGATTGACGAGCGCAAGAGCCGAGCGGTCGAGCTGCGTTTTTTCGGGGGCTTAAGCGTCGAAGAAACGGCCGAGGTGTTAAAAGTATCGCCGCAGACCGTACTGCGCGATTGGAAGCTGGCTAAGGCTTGGCTGTACCAGGAGATCAACGGTGAAACCCGCATTGACGCCTGAGCGATGGCAGCGAATCGAAGAGTTATTTCACCGCTCTCTTGAACAGGAGTCGGGTGATCGCGCCGGTTTTCTCGCCGCTGCTTGCGACGGCAACGTTGAACTCAGGCGACAGGTCGAGGCGCTCCTGACCTCTTATGAGTCGTCCCGTAATTTCATCGAACTCCCCCCACTGGCTGGCGCAATTTCATCAATCGTCGAAGAGGCTGGTGACGAAACGGCGCAGATAACTCCTCCAGGCGCGTCACTCATCGGTCACCGAATCGCTCACTATGAGATTGAATCTTTGCTCGGCACAGGCGGGATGAGTGAAGTTTATCTCGCACGCGACTTGAAGCTTGATCGCCAGATTGCAATCAAGATTCTGCCGGTTCAGTTTACTGAGGACGATGCGCAGGTGCAGCGTTTCGAGCGGGAAGCGCGCGCAGCATCGGCGCTCAACCATCCAAACATAATAACAATTCACGAAATCGGATCGGACGGGAAGACCTACTTCATCGCTACTGAATTCGTCACAGGCCAAACGCTGCGAGAGAAGATCGCATTCGCGGAGATAGGTGTTAAGCAAACCTTGAGTATCGCGATTCAGATAGCAGGTGCTTTGAGCGCCGCGCATGCGGCCGGCATAGTGCATCGCGATATAAAACCTGAAAACGTGATGGTGCGGCCGGATGGTTTGGTTAAGGTGCTTGATTTCGGCCTTGCGAAGTCTGCGTATGCGAATCATTCGGGCGCGGCGACGATGCCCGAACCCGTGAACATGCACACCGATCATGGAATGTTCATGGGCACAATCTCTTACCTGTCGCCGGAGCAAGTGCTGAGGCGAAAAGTCGATCATCGAACCGATCTCTTCAGTTTCGGAGTCCTGCTATATGAGATGCTGGCAGGCAGGAGACCTTTTGCGGGTGACGGCGCAGCCGGAGTCTGCGCCGCCATTCTTAGCGATGCGCCGGAACGCGTTACCAAACTGCGGCCAGAAATCCCCGCCGCGCTGGATCGCATCATCGATAAGGCGCTTGCGAAAGAAACCGCTGCGCGCTATCAAACCGCCGACCAACTGCGGCAGGAGTTGCAACAACTCGAGCGTGAGTTGGAAAACACCGCGGGAAAAGCCTGGAGCGCCTTGGGGTGGAAGGCGGCGCTGATCGGCGCTGTAGTCGTTGCCGCCATCCTGTTGTGGCTCATCCGACCGCTTCTGGGTGGCGCGGAGCGAGCCTCGCTGTGGGGCGACGCCCATACGACGATTAAGAGACTGACCTCACATGGAAAGGTGCTTCGAGCGGCGCTCTCGCCGGACGGACGATATTTCGCCTACGTGCGAGCCGACCAGGGGCGCCGCACCCTCTGGCTCGGCAAGACAAGCGATGGTAGTTCCGTGCTCCTCGAACGGCCGTCTGAGGTGAACCCCGGAACTTTGATCTTTTCTCCGGATGGGAACGAGATCTATTGCATTGGGACAACTCAGGGTCAACAGTTCAGCACGCTCTATCGGATATCAACTGAAGGCGGTGTCGCCTCGAAAGTTCTGGACCACATTGACAGCCAGCTGGCTTTTTCTCCTGACGGCCAATGGATCGCGTTCGTCCGGCTTATTCCTGGGAATCGGCAAAATGCCCTTGTTGTAGCGCGCGCCGCCGATGGCAAGGATGAGCGGGTGGTTGCCGTGCGCGAGTGGACAACAAGGTTCTCCTTCAGCGGACCCTCCTGGTCGCCAGACGGAAAGATGCTGGTGATCGGTGCCCACAGCGGCGAAGCCAAGACCGCGGATGAAGTCATCGCGGGCGTGCGTCTCGAGGATGGCGCAATTACCTTGCTCTCGGAGGAGAAATGGAACGGCATCTATCGTCTCTCGTGCCTCCCTGACGGCAGCGGCTTCGTGATGATCGCGACGGATAAGGCGGCCTTCGAATTCGCGCAGCTCTGGTATGTGCCATACCCGAGAGGTTCGGCACATAGGATCACCCATGACCTGGATACCTACGAACAGAGTAACCTGAGCCTCTCAGCCGACGGCCGCACACTGCTGGCGGTGCAACTGCGGCAGGTCAATAGCGTCTGGGTGGCTCCGACCGCCGGCCTGCAACAGGCGCGACAACTAACCTCGGGCTCACCTGGCAGCGGCACTGGATTATATGGACTGGACTGGACGCCCGAGGGTCGAATCTTGTACACGGTTTTCGATGGTGAAGGAACCTCCACCTGGAGCATGGCTTCCGACGGCAGCGACAACAGGCAGATCACTCCGCCCGGTTATGTCGAAAAGGGTTTCAGCCTGTCGGCCGTGGGCCAGCTGGTATTCCAGTCGAATCGCGACGGCGAGCTCGAAGTCTGGCGATCTGATCTCAATGGAGGGCGGCCGCAACGATTGACGAGAGGGGGCGGCAATTCTCAACCGCAGGTGTCGCCCGACGGCCGCTGGGTGATCTATACCTCGCGGCGGGCCGGCGTGCTCGAGATCTGGCGGGTCTCGATTGACGGCGGTCAGCCCACTAAATTAACCGACGGCGAGACAATGTGGCCGCGCATTTCGCCGGACGGCCGCCTGTTCGCTTGCGCCTATCGAGCCGGACTCGACAAGCCCTGGCAACTCGCCCTATATGCAGTCGAAGGTGGCGCGCCGCTCAGGTTGTTCGATAGGCCGCAGTCGGCCAACTTCAACATGGGCTTTCGCTGGACGTTGGATGGAGCGGCCATCACCTATCGCGACTGGGAAGACGGGGTCTGGCGGCAGCCCTTGACCGGCGGCCCGCCACAGCGCCTATCCGGTCTTCCAAGAGAAAAGATCTATTCCTACGCCTGGTCACCTGACGGGCAGCAGTTTGCGTTCACTCGCGGGACAGAAAGCTACGACATCGCCCTGATCAGCAGCTCCAAGTGAAAGTGGCTGGCGCGTAAGAATATTCAGAGATGACTGAGCCTGCATCCTGACTCGGTCTTTTGCGCGAGCCCGTAAGGTAACGAACGATCTCGATCATTCATCCTCCTACACGATGCGCTACAATCCTCAGTTTATCGCGGGGCGCTCTCTCCGGGTTCAGCCTTGATCCATATGGTCTTGATATTCACGAACTCGCGAATGCCGAATCCCCCGAGCTCGCGGCCGTAGCCCGAACGCTTCACGCCTCCGAAGGGCAGGCGCGGATCGCTCGCGACCATCCCGTTGATGAAGACGCATCCCGCTTCGATCTCGTCGATGAATCGCGTCTGTTCTTTTCTCTCATTGGTCCATGCGCTCGCGCCGAGACCGAACGAGGTGTCGTTCGCAATGCGAATCGCGTCGTCGATGTCCAAAGCGCGGAACAGCGAAGCGACTGGACCAAATAGCTCGTCGCGATAGGCCGGCGATTCCTTGGGAATGTCGGTGAGCACGGTCGGCAAGTAAAAGTAGCCCGGTTGCTCGAGTCTATGACCTCCTGTGAGAACACGCGCGCCGAGGTCAATCGTTGTCCTCACCTGCGCGCCGAGGTCTTCAAGGATCTGAGCCGTTGCAAGCGGACCCACGTCGACGGTGTCGTCAAGGGGATTGCCCACGGCTAGAGCTTCCATGCCCGCGACAAATCGCGTCTCGAATTCATGTGCAATCTCCTCGGCCACTATAAAACGCTTAGCCGCAATGCACGACTGCCCGTTGTTGATTGTGCGAGCAGTAATCGCCGTCTTCACCGCTTCATCGAGGTTCGCGCTCGGCATGACGATGAAGGGGTCGCTGCCTCCGAGCTCCAGTACGCTCTTTTTGATCAGCTTGCCGGCGAGACTTGCGACGCTGCTTCCGGCCGGCTCGCTTCCGGTCAGGGTCACTGCTTTGATTCGATCGTCTTCGATCACGTATCCGACTTTGTCCGAGCCGATCAGCAGCGTTTGAAAAGCGCCGTCCGGGAATCCTGCGTCTCGAAAGATGCTCTCAATCGCAAGCGCGCAAGCCGGGACGTTGGACGCGTGCTTTAGCAGCCCGACATTTCCGGCCATCAACGCCGGCGCTGCGAATCGAAACACTTGCCAGAATGGAAAGTTCCACGGCATCACCGCGAGAACCGCACCCAGCGGCTGGTAATGAACGTAGCTGCGGGTCGCGCTGGTTTCGACTGGCTCATCCGCAAGGAATCGCTCGGCGTTCTCCGCATAGTACCGGCAAACCAAGGCGCACTTTTCGGCTTCGGCGATGGCGGCCTTGATGGGTTTGCCCATCTCGGTCGTCATAGTTTCGGCGAACTGCTTCTTATAGCGTTCGAGAATCGCCGCCGCTCGCATCATCTTTTCAGCGCGCTCGTCGAAAGTGGTTGTGCGATACTCGCGAAAAGTCTCTGCCGCGCTCTCGAGTTTGTTTTCGATCCTCGAGTCGGAAAGCTCTTCATAGGTCTTGATGGTCTCGCCTGTCGCGGGATTGATTGAAGCTATTGGCATGTTCCCACCTCGAGTGCGGCGCAAGCCGTCGGCTTGCGGGATGAATCAAAGTGTCCAGCGGATGGCTCGCTCAAGATTAGCACAAATCAAAACTCGGCGAGGCACCATCGACATACTACTTTCTGCGTGGCGTCCGGTTTGATACGATTTGCGCTCAACCAACAGAGGTGAAATCAAAATGCCTAAAGCAATTGACATGCACGTTCATTTGCCGACCGCGAGTTTTCTGGACGGCGCGGTGAAGCCGTTCAAAGAACCCGCCGAGGCGTTCTTCCGCAGCAAAGTCCCGGTTCGCGAAATGGATGAAGTCGCGCGCGTCTACGAAGAGCTCGATATTGTCGCGGTGTTGCTGGCCTGGGATGCGGAGACCGCGACCGGACTGCCTCCGCTGACGAACGACGAGGTGGCCGGCGTCGTCAAGAAATACCCACGCCAGTTTGTCGGCTTCGCTTGTGTTGATCCCTGGAAGGGCAACCGCGCGGTTGAAGAAATGGATCGCGGCATAACCGAGCTCGGCTTGATCGGAGCGAAGTTTCACCCGGGAATTCAGGCCTTCTACCCAAACGACAAGCAGTTCTATCCGCTCTATGAGAAGATCACCAGGCTCGGCGTGCCCGCGCTGTTTCACACCGGCACGAATGGGCTTGGAGCGGGCAAGCCCGGCGGGATGGGAGTACGGCTGGATTATACGCGGCCGATTTATCTCGATCACGTCGCCGCCGACTTCCCCGAACTCACGATCATTGGAGCGCACCCGGCGTGGCCGTGGCACGAAGAGATGCTCGCGATCATCGGGCACAAGTCCAACGTCTTTATGGATCTATCGGGCTGGTCCCCGAAGTACGTGCCCAAAGCGATCATGGACGAGGCGCGCACACGCCTGCAGGACCGAATACTCTTCGGCAGCGATTACCCCTTCATCATGCCTCAACGATGGTTGGCGGACTTTGATTCGCTGGAGGGATTCTCAGCCGAAGTGCGAAGAAAGATTCTGCACGACAACGCGGCAAGGATACTGAGGCTCAGGACTTCTTAGCGTCCCTTGCGTTCTTTGCGGATCTTTGCGTCTTTGCGCGAAACAAGACTTCCGAGAGCAGGTTTCGCGCAAAGACGCAAAGATCCGCAAAGACGCAAAGAGTGCTAAGAGCCGATCAGGCGCGACAACCAGTGCATAATGTTCAGAGCGAGTTGACGATTGTCTGTGCCTGGCTTGTTCATCCCGAACTTTACTTTTTGAGGTCCGGCGAGCTGAGCCGAGAGCATCGCCGCCTCGCCCAATACAACGACGCGCCCTTTGCCGATCGTCAAAGCGATCCCCTGCGCGCGCCCCGCGGCTGACACCTCGCTCTGCGGAGTGTCTCCTCGTTTGGGCGTGACATCGACTGCGGTGCTTGCAAGCTTCATGAAGGCCACGCTGCCCTCGGGTCCTTTCAGCGATTGGCCGGTGAACGCGATGACGTTGTCTATTCGCTCGCTCGGGTTACGACCCTCGAGGATCGGATGCTGGCCCAGACCATTGTTACCGCGATTGTATTTGATGAATCCCTGGTTGTTGGATTCAACGTCATAATTCGATGGATCGGCGGTGTAACCTTTGCTCATCTCGACTCCGAACCGGAGCGACAGCTTCTCTGCGGCGGCGCCCATCGGAGCGTGATCGGCGATCAATAGCAGGCTGCCCCCAGCTCGCACCCAATCGCGAATCGCATCGCACTCTTCTTCGGTGAACGCCGGGTTGCTTGCCTCCGGGGTACCCATCAAAGGCGCGCCGAGCGCGTTTGAGATCACCAGAACGTCAAACCCCCGAAGCGCTTCGCTGGTTAGCTTCTGCTTGTTTGGCGTAATCGAATAACCATCGCTGCCGAGCAAATCCGCGAATGGCTTGTAGCGACCAGTCGACGTGTGAAAGTTGTTGTGAGCTTCGTCAAACAGAACCCGCGGATGCTTCTGCGTATAGGCCGGCTTTGCTACGCGAGTGTCGAAGTCCGGATCTGCAACCTGCTGCGCCGATCCGCACAGCGCCAACGTCAAGACAGCAACAATGACCTGATGATGGCGTGTTTTCATCTGGAAGATAAAAGCAGAGCAACCGCCGATGTGCAACCCGTGGGCAGCCTTTGCATCTTTGCGGTTCTTTGCGTGCTTTGCGCGAACCCTGTTCTCGCAGAGTCGTGTTTCGCGCAAAGACGCAAAGCTCCGCAAAGACGCAAAGAACGAGCTCAGCGTTTTGCGGAAGCACTTTCCAGTAGACGCACAAAGTAAGCTTTCCAATTGTCGGGCAAAGCGGCGACGCTTGCCGCTTTTTGTAATCCCTCCCGATCCTCATCGCCCTTCAGATACAATCTAACGATGTCCGAAACAGTAACGCGAGTCGCCTGCCGTTCCAGGATCTCGATGTGATCGCCGGCGCCGACGTGGCCCTCTTGAGTCACAGCGAAGTAAAAGCCGGTCCGCCCGCTGTCCAGGAACCTCTTTATTATGTCGTCTCGATTAAACTTCACTGCCAATTTGTAGCATGGGAGACGCGGCTGCGTTACTAAAAACTCGGCCGACCCGATCCGAAATCGATCGCCGATGTTCGTTTCATCCTCGAGCAATCCTTCGACGGTCAGGTTCTCCCCAAACGAGCCCCACGGCAGTGCGACTCCCGGCAGCTCGCGCCGCCAGTAGTCATAATGCTCAACAGTGTAGGCGTAGACCGCTTTGTCTTTGCCGCCGTGGACCTCTAAATCGGCTTGCCTGTCCCCCTCGAGATTGATTATTGAGAGCCCGACGCGGCCCTCGACGGGCTCCTTGAATATCGCAGTCGTGACGGTCCTGCCCTTCCAAATAACATCGCGCGGCAGTCCAACGTTTACCGAAATCAGTTTCACCGCATACTCCTGTCCGATACTGTATCCCGAAACCAGGGCAAAACATTCCAGATCACTCGTTTCATTCGATAAGCGACTCAATCAGCCGGCATTTGTCGGAGAGCGACCCGTCTTGCGGAATCGGAATGAGCGCGATCGTTGCGCCCGACTCGAGTGTTTCATCGAGCTGCTCCCGACACGTCTCAAGCGGTCCGCAGATCGCGATGCTATCGACCATCTCATCGGTGACCGCGCGGATGGCGTCCCTGGGCCGGCCGGCTTGCCAAAGCTCACGAACTCGATCGGCGTCGATCCCAAATCCCAGACGGCTCAATGACGCGTGATAATAGTCGCCCATCCCGCCAAGGTAATAGGCGAGGGGCAGACGGGCCGAGTTGCGCGCTTTCGCGACGTCATCCGAAACGACGACGTTCACAAACGGCGCGATCTCGATTCGAGTCGCATCGCGCCCCACGTTTTTCGCGGCCTCGCGAACCTCGGCAATACCTTCGGATAGCTTCACGCGAGGCCAATGAGTCGGCAGCCATCCATCGGCGATCTGACCGATCTGATTCAAGCTTTTCGGAGCCAGGGCAGCGACATAAATCGGAATGTCTGTTCGCAGCGGCTTGAATCCCAGCTTGAAACGTCGAAGCTCGAAGCATCGACCGCTGAATTCGACAGCGTCGCCCGAGAGCAATGCGCGGACGATTTGAACTGTCTCCTTGAGCCGGGTGAGGGGTTTGTCGAATTTGACGCCGTGAAAGTCCTCGATGACTCGCGCGCCGCTCGTGCCGAGTCCCAACCTGAATCGCCCGCCGGAGGCTTCGTCCAGCGTCGCCGCGCTCATCGCTATCAGCGCGGGGCTGCGAGAGAACACGTTGATGATACCTGTGCCGAGATGTATGCGCTCGGTTCGCAAGGCGAGCTCGGTGAGAATCGTGAAGGCTTCGCGCTCCCAGGCTTCGGGGAGCCAGAACGAATCGTAACCGCAAGCGTCGGCCGTGCGCGCGCATTCGATCAATTCTCGTTTGTCGAACCCTGATTTATCGAATCCCGGCAGGCGTCCGAGGTAGAGTCCGAGTCTTCGCATTGGTTGGTTCGCTTCTGTTTCGCAGGTCAGTGACTACTAGCGAGATTATAAATATGTCTCCACGATCTCATAGAGCGTCGTACGCTCCGCCGGGACGCGGCCGAGCTCTCGGATGCGCTCGTGAAAGTCTTCCGGAGACAAATACTCACCTGAAGTCGCGCCCGCGAGACGCGAGATATTCTCATCCATCAAAGTCCCGCCGTAGTCGTTCGCGCCCGCCCGGAAACAAGCCTGCGCCATCTCGCGCGACATCTTCACCCAGGAGACCTGAATGTTGTCGATCCAACCTTGCAGCATCAATCGAGACAACGCATGCACTTTGAGATGTTCAGCAAACGTGGGGCCCGGCCGCGCGTCACCTGATCGATAGAGCTGGGTGAACTCGTGAACGAATCCGAGCGGCACAAATTCAGTGAAGCCTCCTGTCTCCTTCTGAATGTCGCGCAACAGCATGAGGTGACGAACCCAGTGCTCTTCGGTTTCCAGGTGACCGTACATCATCGTCGAGGTCGTGCGTATCCCGAGCCGGTGAGCTGTCTTGATGACGTCCACCCATTGAGAGACTTTGAGCTTTATTCGTTCGATCTGATGACGAACCTCGTCATCGAGTATCTCCGCCGCGGTCCCAGGCAACGTGCCCAGACCCGCATCTTTCAGCATCGACAGATAATCCGGCAGCGGCATGCCTGTCAGCTCGACCCCATAGACGACTTCCATCGGCGAGAACGCGTGGATGTGCATCCCGGGAGTCGCCTGTTTGATCGCTCGGAGCAGATCGCGATAGTAGTAGGGATCGAGGTCGCGCGGGAGCCCGCCTTGCACGCACACTTCGCGAGCGCCGCGCTCCCAGGCTTCAACCGAGCGGCGACCGATCTCTTCGAACGAGTGGAAGTAAGCGTCCTTCTCGCGAGGCGCTCGGCTGAATGCGCAAAAGCGACACCCTACAAAGCAGACATTGGTGAAGTTGATGTTGCGATTGACGACGTAGGTGATAACGTCACCTACGCGTTCGCGGCGAATTTTATCAGCCGCGAGGATCAGGGCTTCCAACTCTTCGCCTCGACATCGCGCGAGGCGCAGCCCTTCGTCAAACCCGAGTTCTTCGCCGTTCAGTGCTCTGGCGATTGCGCGATTGACTGAAGAATCGATCGCGGGCAACAGAGCATCAAGCCTGGCGGGCTTGTCTCGATTGTTATTCAAACATTCCATAGCAACAGTAAACCGCGAAGCTGATCGCTTCGATTGGCTCTTTAGGCTTGGCGACCTTGGCGAATAAGCATCCTGTCGCCACGGTCCAGCATATCAATATTCCCACCAGAAGCCGTCTTCAGGTTTCAAACGTATATACACTGAGCCGGGTTCATCGATCTCGCCCCAGATCTCGATGTGTTTGGGATGATCAGCAGATCCGAAGTACTTCTCGCCGAACGCTCGATAAATCTTCGCGCGCAGCTTCCGGTCCCCGACCTCCTCTGCCTTTCCAAACATCGATACGCCTTTGTACCTTCCCTTCTTGCCGCCGTCGATTACCCATCCGACGCGAGGTTCTAGCTTGATGGCCTTCCATTTCGCACTCTCGGCGCCCGTGCCGATATAATGCTCACGTCCGACGATTACGTACCATACTGGCACCGCGTGTGGCGTCCCGTTCGTGCCGACGTAAGCAAGTCGCAATAATTCTTGATTCTCGCAGAACTGCTTGAGAGTTTGAGTGAGCCTTTTCATAAGCACTCCGAGAATTCAGTTAGAGACTCACTCGCGTCTTGATCATTCTAGCTCTCAAGGAAGAATATCATCAAAGGTATGTATAACTATCTTGGCGTCGGACTTCGGTTGAGGATGATTACCGGGCCGAATGCACAAACGAGTATCGAGCCCAGCTGAAGCAGCAGCATCCAGCTCATCGGTCACATCGGATACAAACATAGTCTCGGCCGGCGCCGAGTCCAGGGCGCTCGAGATACGACGGTAGCTCTCGGCCTCCCTCTTCCCTCCGATGTTCGTGTCGAAGTAATTGCTGATGTCGGGAGTCAGGTCGCCGAATTGGGTGCTCGCGAAAAGCAGCTTCTGCGCCAGCACGCTTCCCGATGAGTAGATGCAGATGCGTATTCCTTGTTCGCGCCATCGTGTGAACGCGCGCGGGACGTCTTCGAAGACCTCGCTTTTCAAATTGCCGCTGTTGTAGCCCTCTTCCCATACCTTGCCTTGAATGGATTTGAGCGGAGTCGCTTTGCTGTCGCGTTCCATCATCCAGTGAAGATAACCAACGACCCGGTCAAGCGACACACTCTCAACCGGCCCTTCGAGTAGGGGTGGCTCGAGCCCGCGTGTTACGTCTTCGGCGTGCAAAGCAAGAAGAGCGGCGAAGTCCTTCTGAACCTCCGGGGAATCAGAATGCCTCGCGAGATACCCCTTCACGTGGGCCCGCGCGTAGGGGAACAGAACCTTGTAGACGAAGTCGATGGGCGTCGTCGTGCCCTCGATGTCGAGAAGAACGACTCTGATTGGCATGGTGGAAATCGTTGTCACGATTAGAGAGACGGAATCAGGGTTTGCGTTCAGCCATCGCGGGCTCGTTTTCGGGATCGATCGTTGTCATTTCAGCCATCAACATCCGCTCGCATTCGGCTGGCGAGCGTGGAACGTCCTCGGCCTCGGGCCCGGCTTGAATTCGACTGGATGGAAGCCAAAAGCCCGAGGCGAGAGCAAAAACCGCAAACACAACCCCGGTCATGAACACGTTGTGCAGCGCGCCCGCCAATGCGCCGGACATCGCATTGATCAATTCCGGTTTCTGAGCGGCGCGAGCAATTGGATCGACCAGTGCGCTTGGATTGTGAACGACCCGCGCGACCTCCGGTTCGGGCAAGCCGCTCTCTTGTTGAATCTCGGCGACGTGTGACGCCAGGCTGATGGTCATCACCGTTCCCATTACCGCGACTCCTACCGTCTGGCCAATCGAACGTGAGAACTGATTTAGAGAAGTCGCGATCCCGAGCTGGCTTCGGCCCACCGAATTCTGCACGGTGATCAGCAGCGCAAACATCACCAATCCCATCCCTATGCCCATCGCCAGCACGTCGCCGATCAGCCACGTGCGCGTGGTGCTGCGGCCGAATGTCGGCAACACCGCAAAGCTGACTGCCAGGATGAAAAGACCCGCGAGAATTGTCGGCCGGTACCCGACTCTAAACATCAGTCGTCCGCCCACCACCGACATCGTCACCCAACCGAGCAGAAATGGAGTCAGCAATGCGCCGGCTTCGGTCGCGGTCCCGCCGAGCGTGCCTTGAACGAACAGCGGGATGAATGAAAGCGCGCCGAACATTGCCGCTCCAACCATAAAAGCAGTGACTGATCCCACGGCGATTATCCGATTCCTGAAGAGTTCGAAGGGTACGATCGGCTCGGGCGCGCGTTTCTCGGTCCAAACAAACAAGGCGCTGAAGATCACAATGCCCGCGACCGCCGCCATTGTGAGAGGACTGTTCCAGATCGATGGATCGCCTGCCTCGACGAGCACCAGCAACAGCAAGGTGATCGCCAACGTGAGCCAGATTGCGCCCGCGTAGTCGATCACCGGCCGCTCTGTTTGTTTCGGCTCCACCAGCGCGATGCCGACCACGACCGCGGCAGCCAGCCCGAACGGGATGTTGATGTAGAAAACCCAGCGCCAGGAAATGTTGTCGGTTATGAAACCGCCCGCCAATGGACCAAGAATCGAAGCCAATCCCCACACGCCGCTGAAGAGTCCCTGCATTCGGGCCCGCTCTCGCATCGTGTAGATGTCGCCGTTGATCGTCATGCTCAGCGGTATCAGCGCGCCGGCTCCGAGCCCCTGAATGGCGCGAAACACAATTAGTTGGGTGATTGTTTGCGAGGCGCCCGACAGCGCGGAGCCCACGAGAAAAAATGCGACGCCGATGAGGTAGAAGAGCCTTCGTCCGTAGAGATCCGAGAGTCTCCCCCAGACCGGCACCGTCACGGTCGAGGTCAGCAGATAAGCCGAGAACACCCAGCTATAACGATCGAGTCCTCCGAGCGATGCGATAACCGTCGGCATGGCAGTGCCGACGACGGTCGCTTCCAACGCCGCCAGGAACATTCCGAGCATCACCCCAGCGGTCACAACTCGACGACGACGCCTTGAGAGAATCACGTGCGGCTGTTCCGCGACGTTCGCTATCAGGTTTGAAGTCATTCTACTCGCTTCGCCGTCAACTCATTGGTTTCAACAAGATTGAAGTATAGGGCTGGGTGAGGCACCAGGCAACGAACCACGCGCCGATCGTTTGCAGGCTGTTAGCGCGCGAGGTCGCGCTTCAACGGATCGGGTTGTGGATGTCCGATCAATCACGCGCCTTCAGCGCTCCGGGAGCAGAAAACGACCCACACAGGATTAGACTACCCGTAGGCTCATAGACTTCCGGGTCTCAATCTGGTACTATTGCGGCGTTGGTTCAGCAGATCGAATGCTGCTGTTTGGATTTTGTTTTCTAGGAGACTCCCGCTGACTGATTGGAGAGCGTTTGATCCTGCTTTCTCAACCTCTTTCCCGCAAAGCCTCGGAAGTTCCTTTTAACCAGTTTGAGGAGATTTATGAGTAAGAGAATTTACGTTGGAAACCTGTCGTATCAAACGACAGAAGGCGATCTCACTAACCTGTTTGAGCAGGTCGGTCAGGTCGACTCGGTTAATGTGATAACGGACCGCGACACCGGCCGCTCCAAAGGCTTTGCTTTTGTTGAAATGAGTAACGAGGATGCCGACAAGGCGATCGCTCAGCTCAACGGGCAAGAGGTCAACGGCCGAACGCTTACGGTCAACGAAGCACGGCCGCGTGAGGAGCGTTCAGGTGGCGGCGGCGGACGCGGTGGATACGGCGGAGGCCGCGGCAGGGGCGGTCGAGGCGGCGGCGGCGGCGGAGGCTACGGCAACCGCTATTGAGCGCTGCTGATGCATCGGGGAAGGACACGAGATTCGCTCGTGTCCATCCTCATCAAGCTGTTTGGATCGATTGCAAGGACTTAAACCAAATACGACACTCCAACCCAATCTGGGCCCTTCAGCACACACGTTTGAATAAGGTCACTGCTTCCATTAACACAGCAAACTACTGGAGCAGTGCGCGAAAAAGAGAGATAAATGAGTTCAATTAGTTTTAGCAAGCTGGGCCTGTGCGCACAGCTTGTCGATGCGCTAGAGGATCTAGGCATCACCAATCCCACAGAGATTCAGACCAAAACGATCCCGCACGCGCTTGCGTCGCGAAACGTTATGGCAACGGCGGAAACAGGTTCAGGCAAGACATTGGCCTTCCTGCTCCCCATAATTCAGAGGCTCGAGGCTTCCGGCCCGACCCGCGCCCTCGTGCTTGCACCGACGCGAGAGCTTGCGCTTCAAATCGAAGCAACCGCAAAAAGTTACGGCCGCGCCTTTGGCCTTCGCAGCGTCGCGCTGGTAGGGGGCGAAAGCCTGCCTCGGCAAATAAAAGCACTCGACGCAGGCGTTGACATCCTGGTCGCAACCCCGGGCCGCTTGAATGATTTGATAGAGCGACGGGCGGTCTCGCTCAAGAGAATCGAAGTGCTGGTGCTCGACGAAGCAGATCGAATGCTTGATATGGGATTCCTCCCTCAAGTACGACGGATCATGAGGCACGTTCCACCGAAGCGCCAGTCGATGTTATTGACTGCGACGCTCTCCAGAGAAGTAGAGCAACTCGCGCGCGAATTACTTACGAGCGCGGTCAGAGTTGAGGCGGCGCGTTCGGCAACCACGGTTGCAACTCTCACTCAAAGAGCTTTCCCGGTGCTTTCCCACGCCAAAACCCCGATGTTGCTTGCGCTGCTCAAACAACATTCGGAAGAAACGTTTCTCGTCTTCACCGAGACAAAGCGGGGAGCCGACCGGGTAGCTCGGATATTGATGGCAAACAAGCACGAGGTGGTCACGCTCCACTCCGATCGCAACCAGTCGCAACGCAACAAGGCTCTGGCGAGCTTTCGTGCCGGACGCGTGCGAGTGCTGGTCGCCACGGATGTCGCGGCGCGCGGAATTGACGTCGACGACATCGGGTTTGTCGTGAACTATGAGGTTCCGGCTACTGCCGAAGATTACATACATCGAGTCGGACGGACGGCAAGAGCGGGCCGCGACGGAGCCGCCCTGACATTGGTAAGCCCCGAGGAGGAATCGACCCTTGCGTCTATCGAACGAACGGCAGGCATCAAGCTGGAAAGATCGAGGGTTACCGGGTTCACCGATGGCAGATCGGAAGAGCAGATAAGACTGACGAGCGAAATCGGCCGATTGCGCTCTGGGTCGGCGCGCTCATTCAGGTCGCCTCGCGCATCGCGATGAAGCTGGTCGCTCGGCGATGAATCAAAGGGTTCTGGCTGAGCGGCTTGAATCGAACAACATTAACGATGTGGCGCGGACTCGGACTCGAAGTCTGCGCCACCCGTTGAAAGAGGTGATGTCATTCCAAGAGAAGATATGATCCCGGTTGAAGGCACAGTACTGGAGTGCATGGGAAACACTACATTCAAGGTCAAGATAGGAGATGGTCACGAGGTCTTGGCACACTTGTCGGGCAAGATGCGCAAGCATTACATCAAGGTCCTCGCAGGTGACCGCGTGACCGTTGAGTTGTCCCCCTACGACTTGACCCGTGGACGGGTAACTTTCCGGCATCGAGGCTGATCAAATCGGTGATTGAGTGCATCGGTGGTTTTTATTTCAGTTTATTATTATGACTGGTTCCTCATCCCTAACACGCGCAGAAGGCGGGTTTGAGATCGGAGTTCGGTTGACAACTGACGCGGCGGGGTGACCATTCCGGCAACTTCTGTTTGACAAATCACTAATTTAACTATAGAGTTCGTCACGAACTGAGCATAGCTTACTCTCTTCTTCAGCTTCTCTGGGATCATCCAGTCCATCTGAATCCGACAGCTCATATATCAAAGGAGCTTTAATGTATATACGCAATTTGACCATGAAACTGAAGGCCAACACAGCACCGGAATTTAATCGTTTGATCGAAAACGAAATTCTCCCCCTGCTTCGAAAGCAGCCGGGCTTCCGTGATGAGATCACCTTTGTCGCCCCGGAGCGTTCGGAAGCGGTGGCGATCAGCTTCTGGGAAACAAAAGAGAACTGCGAGACTTACAACCGCGCCGGCTATCCGGAGATACAGAAGATCCTAACGAAGGTCGTCGACGGAACCCCCAAGGTCGAGACGTTTGAGCTTGTCAACTCGACCCTCCACAAGCTTGCTGCCAAGGCTTGAGGTGGATGCTAATTCTGAAATCCGAGAGGGCGGAAACGTCCGCCTTCTCGTCGCAATCTTGCTCTCCGGCAAAAAACGGAGATGCGCCCGGGTCCGAAGCGGCCCGGACGATCAATCGCTTGAAGAGCAGTAAATCGTTCACCTGTTTGAGGCCTCGCCCGAAGCTAATCGGGGCGCCGACCGACTCCGCCCGCAACCGTTCCCGCGAACCGCTCGGCCTGCTTTCAACTCTAACCAAAAAGGAAAATCATTATGTCTGCTAAATTGTTTGTCGGTAATCTCTCATTCGAGACTACCAGTGATGAAATACGTGATCTGTTCAGCGAGGTGGGCCCGGTTGAGTCGTGCCAGGTGATAACAGACCGGGACACGGGCCGTTCGAAGGGATTTGGCTTCGTGGAGATGAACTCGAGAGAGGGTGCTGACGCAGCCAAAGACAAGTTCAACGGGCAAGACCTGAACGGTCGGGCGCTCAAGGTCGACGAAGCTAAGCCGAAAACTGACAGCCGGAGCAATGGCGGGGGCTACGGCGGCTCGCGACGTTACTGACCTCAGTCGTGAAAGGGCCGAGGTTATCTCGGTCCGTTCGCTCCCATAAGCCGGCCGAGAAGAGAGCTGTAGTTCTCTTCTCGGCCCTCTGGGAGAGCCCGCCGCAGTTTGACCGCTCGCCAAGGAGTGATCAAATGCAGACTCAAAGAATCTTACTCAAACGAAGAACGACCTCCCAGGCGCAACCACTCCCGAGGTCGAAGGCCATTCCACCAGCCCCGA
Source organism: Blastocatellia bacterium (assembly GCA_035455165.1). Lineage (GTDB taxonomy): Bacteria > Acidobacteriota > Blastocatellia > UBA7656 > UBA7656 > Onstottus_A. The sequence continues at coordinate 14,318 of DATIFP010000048.1, read as the reverse complement.
TCGACTGATTATCTCGTCAACCAACGCCTGAACCGCGATCCCAAGTTTTATTTCAGTCTGTCTAATATTGAACAGAAATCTACTTCAAGGCGGCGTATGCTCTCGCTTCGGGATTCATGATCTTGCTGCGCCCCCCGCGACACCGAAGGCGAATGATCACCCCCATTGTTTTCGTTCGCCTTCGGTGGAAAATTGAGTTGAACCTGGTGGCGAGCTAGCGCCTTTTGCGGAACCGCATTACGACTACTGAGACGAAGGGGTGAGATCGCACGGCCGCACGTCAATTCCTGCGCGCACAGTAGAAACCAGCAACCGCGATTCGCCCCCTCGCCTCTCTCTCGAATGAGCACCTCCTTCGCTAGTCCGTTGTCCGCCCGTCAATTAATCTCGAGAATGTCCAATACTGCACTGAAAGCCATCGTGAGTGGGCGTAGCATCTGAAATGCAAGTCGGAGTCGGGCTTGGCCAATCCGCCGGTCCTGGACTCTGGCGTCTAGCCACGACGACGAGCGGCGGCCATCGAATTATCGGAGGCAAATATGAACAAGAATTCTTTCAAGACATTTCTGGCACTCATCGCGCTGACAGTTTTCGGCGCGGTGCAGGCAGCAGCGCAAACCGCGCAACAGCATCAGCCCGGTGACAAAAAGGCATCGGTCCAGGCCGGCAAGAAGGTACAGGCGCATACGAATAATGAAATGTCCGAACTGCAGATGTCGGGCATGATGAGCGAACCACACCACGTTCTGGCGATGGCTTACAGGGAAAACGCCGCGAGATTCGCAAAAGCGTTGCGAGATCAGGCGCAACAGGGCTCGCTGAGCAGCGACTTCGCGCGCGCGGCAGCTTCTGAGATAGGCCGAAGCCTCGATCAGGCGGACGACCATCACAGAGAGCATGTGAAGACCATGAGCGCCGACATGCGATTGAAGATGGCGGCGATGTTGAAAGAGATGGACACGCGCAGCTCGAAGCTGAAGGATGCATTCCGGGCTCTTGAGAAGGATGTCGGGGAGTACACGCTGAACTCGAAGCAGATCGCAACGGATAGCGATGAAATCCTCAAGCGGCTCGAGGACATGCCCAAGATGCACCACCCGAAATAAAGGAGATCTCTTCAGGTTTCCCGAACTCGCCTGAGATTACCTTTGTTGGGCGTCGCGCCGGGCAGTTGTGACGGGAAGCGCATGGGAGTACGACATGAAAGAAACTACCAAACAGCGCGAGAAAAGATGTCCGGTCTGCAAAAAAGAGTATCCGGACGAGGATAACTACTGCGGAGACGACGGCTCGGCGTTGGAAGAGGCGTTAGCCACCGGGGCTAAGCCCCACATCACAATCGACCGTAACCGAGACGACAATGTGAACGCAGGACCTAATGGTGCCTTAACGCTTTGATGGCTGGACCGTTACGGGAGATAAATCTCAACATTGCAGGTCCTGCCTGATTGCCACCCGCGGCGAGAGTGAGGGTAATAAGCATGCGACAATGCACGTGTACATCGACACACCACGACAATCACCCAGGTAAGGCTTGCGATACGCCGGCGACTCCGAATGACACGCATTGTGAAGAGTGCCGCAACAAAGTTGTGAAGGAGCATGCTGATACAGATCCGGACACTCTCGCTTATGAGCCTCGATAGAGCGACGCCGCCGATCGCCAATCCCAGCCTCCCTTGTTCGTCACCCTGTGTCGTCTTACAGAGGTGTTGTGGCACCTAACGACAGTTCTTTTCGAAACTGTCCAGTAGTGAACAGAAACTCATCCTGAGTCGGTATATCATTCTTTCACTAGCGAATGCTGAAGGACCGCTGAAGGAAAAGAAAGGCGCTAGAACGTTTATGAGTATTATTGCGTTGATTGTATCCGGTCTGATTATTGGCGTGATTGCCAAACTGTTGATGCCTGGCCGGGATCCGGGCGGGTTCATCATCACAATTCTGCTGGGTATCGCCGGTATGTTCCTCGGTGGCTACGTTGGACGCGCGCTTGGAGTCTACAAGCCTGGCCAGCCCGCCGGTTGGATCGTGTCGATACTCGGAGCAATAGTCTTACTGGCGCTCTATCACCTGTTTGTCCGCCGCCGCTCATAGCGTACACGTTTGAGGTGTTTCATGAGGTTTGGCCAATTGTGCTGATACGTGTCGCTTTTTTGCGCGCCAATTGGACCGGCGCTGACAGACCTCGAGGCGCTTTCGCTCCAAGCCTCGGTGAATCATCTTTGTGGAGCGATGCGATTGTTAAGAAAAGGAGTTTCAAATGAATGTCAATACATTGAGCCGGATGGTTGTGGTTTTCGCAATCAGCGGGGTGCTGCTGACGGGAACAAGCATAGCGACTAACGGGCAAAATCAGGATAAGCAGGAAAAGCAGCAGCGCAAACAACAGCGCAAAGCCGAGCAACAACAGACTGGGCAAGGGCAGACTGCTCAGAAGCAGGCCAAGCAGCAACGCAAGCAGGCGGCTCAGGCTGACCAGCAACAGCAGCAGAATCGGCAACAAAACCAAGCTGCTCAGAATCAGGCCGATAAGCAGCGCAGACAGGACGCTCAGGCCGAGCAACAGCAGCAGAATCGGCAACAAAACCAAGCGGCTCAGAGTGAGGCCAATAGGCAGCAGCGTCAGGGGCGGGCAGACCGGGAGCGTTCGCCTAACGACCGTCAGCAGCGTGTTGAGCAGCAGCAACAGCGTGAGATTCAGTACCGTGAACAATTCGCGCAGCAGCAGCGTCTCACGCAACAGCGAACAGCACAGCTACAGCAACAAAGACGCATGGCTCAGTACCGCTATCAGCGAGAGTACTTAATGCGCTTGCAGCAGATTCGCATCCAGAATGCGCGCAGCTACAGCTCCAATCGCAATTTGTACTTCTACGCGGCTCCGAATTATCGGTACTCGCGTGGTGGCAGCTACTACCAGACCAATCAATACGGCGCGAATTTGCTCCGGCAGGCCGTCAACTACGGCTACGAGCAGGGATATCGCTCGGGACAGGCTGACCGTCAGGATCGCTGGAACTCCAGCTATCAAGACTCCTATGCCTATCAGGATGCGAACTACGGCTACAGCGGCTACTACGTAGACCAGGGCGATTACAACTACTACTTCCGCGAGGGGTTCCGTCGCGGCTATGAAGACGGCTATGACAGCCGGCATCAGTACGGCAGCTACTCCAACGGAAGGTACTCCATCCTGGGCGCCGTTCTTTCGCTGGTGCTCAACCTGGAGCCGCTTCGCTAGAGGCTGATGAGATCCGGTACTTATCGGATGGGCCTGTAGCTGTGAACTTCACAGCTACAGGCTATTTCTCGCCGTCGGGGGTTCACGCGAACTACTTACTTGAGGCGGGAATTTCAGAACTGAACCATTCCCCTCAGGTCGACCAGAGGTTTTCCTTCGGCTCCGAGGCTTGAATAATGCTGTTCGTCCCGGCGATTGTGACGATCCAGCGGAAGGCAGCGGCCTAATGACCAGGAAGATTCTTGTTATTGACGATAACCCGGATACACGCGACCTAACCCACCTGCACCTGACCACCGAGGGATTCGTCGTAGTTGTCGCCAGCGACGCCCGGGAAGGACTCTACATGGCCATTGCCGAGCAGCCCGACTTGATCATAACCGACATCAGCATGCCTGAGCTTGCCGGTGTTGAATTGGTCAAACAGTTGAGCGCGCAACCGGAACTCGATAACGTGCCGATATTGGTATTGACCGCTTTTGGTAACGAAGAAATGGACCAGGCGATCAGAGCCGGAGCGCACCGCGCTATGGGCAAGCCCGTGCATATCGATTCGTTGATGGATGAAGTAAGACAACTGTTAGCGGAGTCGGGACAAGGATAGAGCGGCACGCCCGGCAGCGATTCACATCACTAACGAAAGGTTGGAACCGGCCTCATCAATGAGCCGGTCAATTGTAGGTTTCAGACGTTCAAAGTCCGGCTTGACGAGGTACGCTTGCGCGCCGGCACCTAATCCCTTCTGGATATCGGCCGCATAGCCCGCGCCCGAATAGAACATGATCGGCGTGTGTTCGTCGAAAGCGCGGATCTGCTGACATAGATCGACTCCGTTGGTGTCTGTCAACCAATGATCAAGTATGCACAAGGCGAGCCCGCCCGACTTGGCCTGTTCCAACGCATCGTTCACGGAAGCGGCAATTACCGGTTCATAGCCGTATTCGCCAAGCAGAACACGCATCATGTCCCTGGTATCCTCGTCGTCATCGACGCAGAGAATCCGTCTTCTTGCTCCCGCCACACTTGCCATTGCCGACATTCGATCCCTACCTTCCAAGCTCCCAACCTTCCAACCTATGGGTTTGATACCGACCCCGATCCTTGAATCGAGCATTACGCTCTGGTCGGTATGAGGTCAGAGAAGGGCCTGAACAAAAAAACCACTGGCGTAGCGGGATCGCCGTGAATTTCACGCGGAGGCCGTACACCGTTTCTAAAGCGCGGCAAGGATATCCCAATTGCGGATTCAGCGCTGTTCAATTTTGGACAGTCGCAAAGAATTGTTTCTTTGATCCGTCAGCGAGGCGCAAGCCGGGCTGGTAGGGGGGGCCCGTGAGAATCTTTACCAAACCTGTCCAATACAGAACAGAAATTCATTCCCGGTGGAGGTATTGTCCAAGTGTAGTCATCGGCAGGTATTTGAGGCGAAAGAGTTGGTCCTCTTACTGAAGGATAACTAATTTGAAGGAGGGACCGGCACAATGCGTCTTCGCGCCGCAGTATTATCCAGCAGATTATTTGCAGTGGGGTTGCTCTTATCGCTTTTCGTGCCTGCCATAGGAGCGCAGGACCTTCCGCGCTCTTTTCAGGAACTCTTACAAAGGCGCCTTAGAGTTACCGAACAGAATATTGCCAGCCTGGAAGACGGGGGAACCGTCACCAGGGTGCTGACAACCAAGGAGAAGAAGGAGGTCGCGGCTCTTGGTATTGTGCGCGTAGACGCGTCCGCTGAACTGTTCATCCAGGAATTCCGTGACATTGTCAACTTCAAGAAGTCATCATCGGTGGTACAGATTGGCAAGTTTAGCAATCCGCCCCGCCTGGAGGACTTGAACGGTCTGACGCTCGATCCCTGCTGTCTGGATGCCATAACGAACTGCGAAACTGGCAAGTGCGCCGTGCAGATGTCGGGTGAGATGATGGAGCGCTTTCGGGACGATCGAAGCCTGTATGCACTAGACAACGAGGCGCGGGCAAATTCCCTCGCCCGCAGGATTCTCGTGGATTACGTGAAGGCTTATCTGCAAGCCGGCAATCCCGCTCTAATCGAGTATCACGATCAGGAAAACAAGGTTCGGCTTGCCGAGGAATACCGCTCTCTGCTGGAGCAATCCCGCTTCCTGACCGATTTTGCCCCTGAGTTCTATAAGTACCTTGAGGACTTTCCAAAGGCCAATTCACCAAATGTAGAAGACTTCATCTACTGGTCCAAAGAGAAGTTCGGGCCGAAACCCGTGCTTAGCATCACGCATGTGGCCATCTACAAGCGAAACGTTGGAAACAGGACAGAAGTGTTGATTGCCTCAAAGCAGCTTTACGCCAACCACTACTTCGATGCTTCGCTCGGGCTGACTGCGTTTGTCGAGGGAAACGACGGGGCGGGTTCGTGCTCGTACCTGTTGTACCTCAATCGCTCTCGCATCGGTGCTTTACGAGGCTTCTTCGTCGGTCTAAAGCGCTCTGTCATTGAAGCGCGGATACGCCAGGGGATGGGGAAGAACCTGAACCTGATTAAGAGAAGACTTACCGCTTCGATGGCTGCCCTGTCTGTCAGGAGTCCCGCAAGCGTGAAAGCTTCGGCCAAGCGCTGATGTCTAATATCCCAGCTGGCGATCCCCCGCTGTTCAGTGTTGAGCAATTATCGGGACGGTTCTCGCCGACTTGCTAAGCCCGACAGCCGGGCTAGGCAATCGATGTCAGGTAAGCGGTGAGCTTGTCTTCGTTGACCATCAGAAAGTGCTCTTCAGTGAGATCAATCAAGCCCAGATTACGAAATCTCTGCATAAACACGCTGATGCGGGGCCGGGTTGTTCCGATCATGTTAGACAGTTCTTCGTGCGAAATCCGCAACTCGACGCGTGTGCTGCGAGGGCCCCTCTTGCCCAATTGTCTGGCCAACTGCAACAAGGTCTTCCCCAAGCGTTGTTCGCTATCGACCGTCACGAGATTGGCGATCACCGCCTGTTGGTCTGCCACGCGCACCGCCAGATACTTGACGAAACCTTCAAGGAGCGAGTCCGCGGCCAACCGTTCAAGGAACCTGGCACACGGGACCTTCTTCAAGGTCGTGTCTTCCATTGCGGTTGCAGTTTCCAGCCGGCCCACGATTCCCGACAGGCACAACTCGCCGAAGACGTCTCCCGAAGCGTGGATAGCTAGCAAACATTCCTTCCCCTCGGGCGAGAGCATGACCAGCTTCACCTGTCCGCTCTCGATGAAGTAGACCATTTCGTCTTGCTCACCAAAGGTGTAGATGTTTGCGTGTCTTGCGATCTTGATGGCGCGCGAGTTCCTGACCTCGCGTTGCAACGACTCGCGCATCTGTTTTTTGAATAGGTCCGTTTCAGGATAATCTTGAATCACACGTCGACCCTGCGTTCGGGCGTTTACGAGTAATGACCGTGAATTACCCTATCGCCCCAATAATGTATCCAGTCACGGTAGAGGTTTCAAGATCGGAGTGCGAGCTGACCGCCAATCTAACTGACGGGTGATTGACCGACTTATCCTGGCTGCCAGTTATTTTCGAGAATGTCCCATACTGAACAGAAACTGATCTCGAACAGGCGTAGCATTTGAAATGCAAACCGGAGTCGAGATAGAGCCACTGGTGCCCTCGACACGGAGGACGTTACTAGCCGTGGAGGTGAATTTATGCTTTGGACAATCTTGATTGTTCTGTTGGTTCTGTGGCTGCTGGGGTTTATCGGCGGCGTCGGTGGGGGATTAATCCATCTGTTGCTTGTTGTTGCTCTGATAGTGTTGATCTTCAACCTGGTAAGCGGCCGCCGGAGTGTCGCCTGAGCGGAACGCAGCGCTCCATTGCCGAATGAGGCGTGACCCCCAGTTAACGCTTTCAACAGGCGCCGCTGACTGGCGGCAGTTGCAGGCCGGAGTACGCTCGGATCAACGTAACTGACGTCAATCTGGATGCCGACGTAATCCGGTAGGGGCGTAAGGGATGGGAGGAGTTACGCATCTCCTCCTATCCCTTTGTTGCGTGACGAAGATTTTTTCGAGCAGATGCTCTACGAGCGCGCAGCGAAAGGCTCAGGCTGATGCTTTTTGTCTCACCGCTGACATAGAGGAATTGGGGAAATGAACGAAACCCTGCGATTGGCGAGTGCGTTTGTTGCTTTGGTCATTCTACTTGCGGGCGCCGGCTGCATGACTGAGTCGTCGAACAAGAACGGCAACAGGCCTGTAAATCCGGCCTCCAACTCAAACGCGACTAGCGCCACTCCGACGACACCTGCACCCCCGCCGGCCAAAACCCCCGATGTCGCGACGAGTCAGCCGGTGACGTTACCTGTGCTTGACGCGTTCTTCGCGCAAGAGAACTTCGCGGCGGAGCTGAAGGCGAAACTGCAGCTCACGGATGAGCAGGTAAACAAGCTGAGGAGTATCGCGCGCCAGGAAACGTCAAAGCTGCGCGAAAGTGACAATCACGATGAATACGCCGGCAAGACAACGGCGGCCCGCGAAGACGCCTATGAAAAGAGCAAGGCAGCAATCGGCGAAGAAAAAACGCAGGAGCTGATCGCCTTTGTAAACGCGCGGTGGAGCGGCGACGTCGCCGCTCCAACAACGGCCAGCGTCACACCCGCCGTGGCGCCTCACGACGCCGTGGGAGTACCCCAGGATAAGCGTGTTGTAGTCAATGCACCCGCCTTTCGAATGGATCTGTTTGAAGGCGGCGAGTTGATCAAGTCTTATAAAATCGGCATAGGCTATCCTGAATTCCCGCTTCCGATGGGACTGCGTAAAGCTGACACGATCATCTTCAACCCGACGTGGACGCCTCCGGATGAACCGTGGGTGGAATCGCCCGGTAGCAAGGTTAAGGTGGGCGAGAAAGTCGAGGCCGGCGATAAGCTGAATCCCCTCGGACCGATCAAGATCCCGATCGGCTTGCCGTCGCTGATACACGGGGGCAAAGCTCCGGCTAAGCTCGGCGGCTTCGCGTCGCACGGTTGCGTTGGATTGACCAGTCCGCAGATACAGGACTTTGCCAAGAGGCTTGCTCAGCTTGGCGGAACGGAAATCTCGGATGAACAGATCGCCGAGTTTCAAAAGAACAAAACCGAGACCAAGCCTGTAAAATTAAGCAAGGCCGTACCGGTTGAGCTGCGCTACGAAACCATAACCGTCCAGGACGGCGAGCTGCACATCTACCGCGATGTGTATGATCGCGGCACGAACACAGAAGAGAATCTGCGCAACGTGCTGCAATCGTATGGCGTGACGCTCGATCAACTGAGTGATAGGAAGCGGGCAGAGGTGATGCGCGCCCTTGGCCAAATGGCTCGCGACGCCGGCGGCAAACCCGCGACAGAAGCGGCCGCCGTGAACTCAGCGAGCGCTTCGCTGAGAAAAGGCGATAAGAGCAAGGGGGAGGCGAAGGCGAGCATCATCGCGAGCGGCAAGGTGACGCGCACAATCAAGGGGGGGAAGGAAGTGGTCGTCGAGATCCCGGCTCTCCTGGGCAAAGGCTATCCTGCGCCTGTGGACCTCGACTCGGGCGTTGCATCCAGGAAAACCGCGCCACGCGCTCGCCGGCGAAGGTAACGGATCAGGTCTTCTCACTTGCGGACAAGCAAGGGATACGGATTGATCGGATCGCCGCCGCTCCACTGTCCTGGCGATGTAACCTTCGAGATGGCGAAGTGGAGGTGAAACTGTTCAGCGCCGGCATTGCCGGTGTCCCCCACGTAGGCGATCACATCGCCGCGCCGCAATTGTCTTCCCTCCACGATACCGTCTGCATAGCGCATCAAGTGTGCGTAGTAATAAACATAGCGCCCTGATGGATCGAGTTCGTAGAGCGTCACTCCACCTCGGTCGCTCTGAAAGAGTTTGATCGCTCTGCCGTCAGCGGTAGCCAGGACGGGCGTCCCCTGAGGCGCCATTATGTCGATCGCGTCGTGCTGCCGTCCTTCGGAGCGCGCTTGGTTAAAGGTGTCGTGCAACTGACTGGCAGTCACGCCGGCCACCGGTATCAGCAGATTTCTCGTGGCAAGGTAACTGAGATCGGCATCGGTGACTGCGTTTGTTCCGCCGGGCGCTGATATTGTATCTGGCGGTGGCGCTGCGAGGAGTGGCGGGACCTTCGGCTGCCCCGCTTTCGCGCCCGCACGCGTCGTCGTGCGAGCGGAATCTGTCTTAGGTGTGTCCGGGTCAGGGGGAGCGGACAGCGGGCCCGTCTGCAGCTTAAGCAAAATTGCGGCGCCCAAGAACAGACACACGCAAAACAGGACGAGCACGAATTTGCTCCTCCTGGCGACTGATAGACTGCCGCTACCCTTCAACGCTCACCTTCCGGCCCCGGGTGAATCTATGTTCTTTCTCGCCGATCCCTTTTGGGAATCAATATCATAACTTTGCGCTGGACCGAGTAACTTGATCCGACCGAGGCCTGATTCATACCTGGTACTTATTCCCGAACTTGTCCTCTATTGGACTGAAAGCAATCCCTGCTGAGCATATCATAGCAAGCGCATCAGATGACCCGATGAGGGTTGGAGATAAAAAGATGATGGAAATTACTGCTTTAGGGATGGGGCTGATGATGACCGGGGTGGCAGTGGCTGCCGGTGGACTCATGGTTGAAGCCACGCTCTTGCTGTTGGGCCGAGCCCTTAGAGGCCCGCGCCTCGCCGCATCACTCGCGCCTGTCGTCCATTTGAGTTAGGTGGAAAGAGCGGCCGCTACGCTGAACGTCCGGGAGTCATGATTGCGAAAACACTTTGATTGGGGGCAATGGATATGAAGCTCAGAATAACGCAGGTAATACTAACGACCGCAGCGGTGATTATCTTCACCGTCGGAGCGCCTCTGGCGTTCGCCCAGCAGGACACGCCGGGCAAGCCAACCGCCAAGGGACAGATGAAAGAAAGCGGTAAGCAAGTGGGCAAGGCAGGTAAGAGCCTCGGCGGGAACATCAAGCATGGCCGCGTCGTGCGCGGCGGCAAGCGCTTCGGCAAACACATCGGCTACGCTGGCAGGCACGTAGGCCGCGGCACAAAGCACGCTGTTAAGAAAGCGGTCACACCATGATTAAACTGTGTGTCCGCGAGGGGCCGCGCTCACCACTCGCCTCCGGCGCTTCTCGACACCCGCTAGGAGACGTCACACAGAGACGGCTCCAGAAGGAGAGATATGTCCAATAATGAAGGCGGTGAGACAAGCACTGTGCTGTTAGACGAGGAGCGCAGACAGGCTTCGCATCAAGAGGTCAAGGCCTCGATTGATGACGACGTGAATGCCCGCATCAGGCGGGAGTCGGAGCGAGTCGAGCCAAAGGAATCGGCCGAGGTGGCCGGCGTGGCTCACGAACTGAAGCAGAAGTCGGTGCACGAAGCGGTTGAGACTGAACGTGAGATCGGGCGCGGCAGAGCAGCGGCCCGGATTTCACAGGTAGTCGATTACTGTTTCTACATAATCTACGGCCTGATCGCGTTACAGTTCCTGCTCAAGCTGATGGGCGCGAGACCCGGCAACGGGTTCGTTCAGTTTGTAGGCCTCGTATCGCGGCCGATTCTCGCGCCGTTCGAGCGAATCGTGCCGACTCCGTCAAACGGCTCATTTCACATGGAGCTGTCTTACCTTCTCGCGCTCGTTGTTTACATCCTGATTCATTTTGCAATCAATGGTGCGTTTCGCTTAGTCGCGCACCGCAAGGTGACAGTTTAAGACTGCCGCGATGGGCGCTCGCCAACCCATCCCAAAGAGGAGCAACCATGCGAATACGATCGATGATTACTGCCGCTGTCACGTTACTTATCATCGCCGGTGGGCTGTACTATTTCTATGGTTATCGCCATAGAGACATCTCCGCCGACTTCAACTCGGCGAAGGAGTACACGGAGGATGCGGCCACGACCAGCGCGGTCAAGAGCGCTCTGGCGTTGAATAAGCAGCTCTCTTCTTTCGACATCCACGTTGACTCGATCGACAATCCTGGGAACAGTGGCAACGATGTTACTCTAACCGGCCACGTGCCGACGGAAGACGACAAGCGAGTCGCGGGGGAAATTGCGCGCAGCACCAAAGGTGTCGCGAGCGTTGTGAACAATCTTGAGGTCGTTCCAAGGCTCCAAGCCACCAATCCGGAGAAGCAGTATGTCCCGGACCTCGAGATCAAAGCGGCTGTGTTGCAGTCCATCCTCAATAACCCGAGCCTGAAGACTCAGCGGATCACGGTCGATGTGTACAACGGCGAAGTAAAGCTGACCGGCAGTGTGGGAACTTCCGCGCAAAAGGCCGACGCCGAAGCGGCCGCTCGAGCTATCGCCAATGTCCGCGACGTCGATTCGAATGCTCTCGCCGTCACTAATAACGGGGAAGGCCAACCATGAAGGTGCGCCTGATCAAGCCTGATACTTCGTCCCTGGAAGAGAAAACTAAACGGCCGGCAGATGAGGCTTCAATCATCGACACCGTCCGGTCATGGGTCCACGAGTTCCAATCGACAAGAGCTGATAGAGCCCGCTCGGACTTCGAGCGAATAAGCAATCGAGGGGAGACGTAACTGCCACAAATCGACAGAACAGTAGGAAGCCGGGGCAACTAATGCAGAAGCAAGAGAGGAGAGTTATGTTAGAGAAAAGTGATGGACCATTTCTGTCCGCCGGACGTGATCGCTGGCAAAGCATAGTCTTTCAAAGGAAGGGTGTAGTTGAGGCGCGCAAGAAAGCCCTCGGCGTGGTAGTAACGGCAGTGGCCGCTATTGCGATTCTGTTGACGTATACTGATCGAAGCCAGGCGCAAAAGAACAAGACCTTTGACGATCAGATCAGAGGGAACGCAGAACAGATGTTGAAGCAGGGCAAACAGATCTTTCGCTTCGACACGTTTGGAGATGAAGTATTCTGGGGAGATACGCTCAAGCTTCACAGAGCAATTGCAGGCGCCAGGCTTGGCGGTGTTGGACCAGGCGTTAGCCCGAAGACCGCGCTGTCGGTCGGCTTGAAAGTCGACATGGATGCGCTTCCCGAAGCGCTTGTGAACCAGATAAAAGAAGGCAAGGTAAATCTCGATGATCCCGCAACAACCCTCGCGTTGCTGAATCTGAATGCCGTCGTTGGCGTTGCAGGACGCTTTGACGATAGCGGTACCCTGCGGTCTATGGGTGTCACCTGCGCCCTCTGTCACTCGACTGTTGACGACGCGTTTGCTCCCGGCATCGGTCATCGTCTGGATGGATGGCCCAATCGCGATCTCAATGTCGGTGCGATTGTATCGCTTTCCCCGGATCTTAGCGCGTACACGAAACTTCTGGGCGTCGATGAGGCAACGGTAAAGAAAGTGCTTGCCAGTTGGGGGCCCGGAAAATTCGACGCTGAACTCAATCTGGATGGCAAAGCTTTTCGCCCTGACGGCAAGGCCGCCGCAACGTTGCTCCCTGCCGCATTCGGGCTTGCCGGAGTAAACCAGCACACGTGGACGGGGGGTTGGGGCAACGTTACCTACTGGAATGCCTACGTTGCCAATCTCGAGATGCAAGGGCAGGGAACGTTCTACGATGCTCGATTAATGAACGCCACGCAGTATCCGGTGTCAGCCAAGGCTGGTTTCGGCAACAAGCGGAGCACAACCGACATGGTCAGCGAGAAACTTGCTGCGCTTCAGTTTTATCAGCTAGCCATCCCTGCGCCAATCCCGCCAGATGGCAGCTTCAATAAGGAGGCAGCGGCTCGTGGAGAATCAATATTCAACGGCAACGCAAAGTGCTCTACTTGCCATGTGCCGCCGCTGTTCACCGAGCCAGGCCACAACGCACATAAGGCCGCGGAAATCGGCATTGACGATTTTCAGGCGAACCGCTCCCCTGACAAGAGCTATCGCACAGCACCATTGAGGGGGCTTTGGGCGCACCAGAAGGGGGGCTTCTACCACGACGGCCGTTTTGCTTCGTTGAACGAAGTTGTTGAGCATTACAACAGCTTTTTCAAGCTAGGGCTCACGAAAGGTGACAAGAGCGACCTGATTGAATACTTGAAGTCGCTTTAGAGAATTTCAAAGATCGTTCTGGATAGCACGCGCCTCGGTTTGGCGGATGAAATGACCGAAAAGTGCCGCCACCATCGCGTACCTTTCAGATGCGACAATAGGAAGACGGTGTGAACTTCTTTGCGCCTCATACCGAGCGTGCCGGCCCGAGTTAAGGCTACGATCACGAATTGTCGAACCGTCATCGTGGCGGCTCAGTCGCTGGTCTCAGCCCTAGACAATAGCTCTTGGTTGATCGTCTGAGTGAGATCGAAGTACGGCAGTTTGCGGAAGCTGTGATCGAACAGGTGACGAATGTTGTTCCAGAGAGCTTGCCTGAGTGTGTATCCCGCCGGAAGTACGCCCTCTCGTGGGTCGTCAAATCCCAACTCGATGCGAAGTGGGACCAGCAACGCCCTTAGCAAATCTTCCTCAGCATCGCTTCTGGCGGCAGCTTTTGCTTGTCGGCACAAGAATGCGAAGCCTTCTCTGCTAATGTTCGTCATCTTATCTCCTCGGCTTCAGCCTGCTGCTCGATCCAACATCCTTTCTGATGGTGTGTTGCGTCGGCGGGCGACGCCGTCTTATGCAACCAATAGACGCTGCTTAAACAAACCTATTCTACAAGCCAAATCCCTCTGAAAGCTGTTCAATATTGGACGATCTCGGGGTGGTCGGGTTGGGCTAGTCCTTCGACTCGTTTTCGTCAGGCCAGGGTAAGTCTTGTGCGTTCTGTTCGTCTTTACGAACAATACGAAGCTGAACCGGGGCATTTATTTTATTCAGTTCGTCTCTCAGCTCTTGAGACGATACAAGTTGATCTTCGTCAAACTCCCACAGAGGTCGCCACTCAGTAGACGTAAGCGGGTTGTTGACTTCGAAGCGCCATTGCATCTGCTGTTCCATAGTCATACCTGAAACCGCTTAATAGTACAGGTCCAGGTTCGGAGGAGTCTGTTCAATTTTGGACAGAATTTGGAATAGTTCAGCATGAATCGACGAAACTTTCTTAGCATTCTTCGCCGCAGCGCAGCGACGCGGTCACCGATTTGGCCGCGCGATTCTTTCCTTTTCAACCTACTCC
>DATIFP010000047.1:0-13477 GCA_035455165.1 Blastocatellia bacterium | reverse complement strand
GAATTCTCAGCAAAAGCGGCGTCGCGGAGTACCTTGCCGCCGCAGTCCAGGTAGGCCTTCGCTCGCCAGGAGAGAACATGAAGAGAACAGGCGCGTGGCTTGCCGTCTATGCGCTCGAACAGATCGGCGTGAAGCACACCTTCGGCATTCCCGGCGTGCACAACACCGAGTTGTACGACGAACTAAACAAGTCTGAAAGGATCACCCCGATACTCGTCACTCACGAAGGGTGTGGCGCGTTCATGGCCGACGCCATCAGCCGGACAAGCGATACGGGCGACACGATCGGTTGTCTCGCCATCGTCCCCGCCGCCGGTATGACTCATGCGATGAGCGGCATAGGCGAAGCATATCTTGACGGGGTTCCGATGCTGGTTATCTCGGGCGGCATTCGACGCGACTCGGGAAGGCATTATCAGCTTCACGAAATAGATCAACAGCGAATACTCGAAGGAATCACCAAAGCTGCGTTCCTGGTCCGCACGCACGACGAGGTCATTCCAACTATCTATCGCGCATATGAAGTGGCGACTACGGGTGAGCCCGGACCGGCATTTGTCGAACTGTCCGGCGACGTCCAGCTCTTCTCCGGAGAAGTGAGCGAGTTGCCGGCGTATCGCCGAGAGTGGAAGCCCCCGGCGGTCGAGCGCGAAAAGGTCACCGAAGCGGCGACGCTTATTAGCGCGGCGAAGAAGGTCGGCGTTTACGCCGGCTGGGGAGCGCGAGATGCGACCTGTGAGGCGGTCGAACTGGCGGAGATGCTTGGCGCCCCGGTTGCGACCACGCTTCAGGGATTAAGCGTCTTTCCTGCGAATCATCCTCTGCACGCGGGCATGGGATTCGGGCCTTCGGCGGTTCCTGCCGCACGCAAGGCGTTCGAAGGCTGCGATTGCCTTATCGCGGTCGGAGTGCGCTTCGCGGAGCTGGCGACCGGCAGCTATGGAATGGAAATTCCCGAGAACCTAATTCACATCGACATCAATCCTTGCGTCTTCAACAAGAACTATCCGGCAAGAGTTGCAATCGAAGCGGATGCGGGGGATGCGCTGCGCGCGCTGATCGAGGAGCTCAAACAAGACCCGGGGGCGGCGGGCGACGGGACGCAGGTGAAGCAAACGATCAAATCAGAAAAAGAGGCGTTCTTTCGCTCGTGGACCGATAAGACGAACAGGAATCGCGTCAACCCCGGCATCTTCTTCCGCGAGCTGCGCTTGCGCCTCGACGACGACGCCTATGTTGTAGTCGATGACGGCAATCACACTTTTCTCACCGCCGAATTGTTTCCGGTCCATCGTTCGAAGCATTTCATCTCGCCGACCGACTTCAACTGCATGGGCTATTGTGTGCCGGCCGCGATCGGGGTGAAGCTGACGCACCCCGACAAACAAGTAGTCGGCATAGTCGGCGACGGGGCTTTCTTGATGACCGGACTCGAGGTCATCACGGCCGCTCGGCTCGGGCTGGGCGCGATCTTCTGTGTGTTCAACGACGGCGAGCTTGCGCAGATATCACAGCTTCAGAGCGTTCCTCTCAATCGCAAGACTTGCACGGTGCTCGGCGAGATGAAAGTAGATGGCGTTGCTGCCGCCACGGGCGCCGCGTACTTGCGAATGCAAAACGATCTGCGCGCGGGATCGATCCTCGACGAGGCGCTGAAGATTTCCCGCGGAGGACGGCCGGTGATTGTAGATGTGAACGTCGATTACAGCCGGAAGAGCGAGTTCACCAAGGGTATTGTGAAAGTAAACCTCGGGCGCTTCCCCTTTGATCAGAAGCTGCGCTTCATCGGGCGGGCGATCAAACGGCACGTGCTGGGGTGACCGTCCCGCTGCGGGTGCTTGTGCGATTGCCCACTCTCTTTATATAAATGACAGCACCATGAAGAGTGCTCAGAGGCGCGCGACAATCTTATTGCTCTGTTTGGCTTGGCTCGCGTCCTGCGCTTCTGCACTGGCCCAACAGAAAAAGCGGGAGGTTCAGCCGGCGGCCGCTGAAGTCACCGCCGAAGAAGCCGCCCAGCTCGAAGCGGTAATAACCACCGACCTCGGCGTAATTCGTTTCGAATTCTTTCCGAACAAGGCCCCAAAGCACACTCAGCAATTCATCAAGCTGGCTCGCGCCGGCTTCTACGACGGCTCCGCGTTTCACAGGGTCATCGCGCGATCGATCATTCAGGGCGGAGATCCCCTGCTCAAAGATCCAAAGACACCGCGCGAACGTTGGGGAACCGGCGGGTTGAATCAAGTTGCGGATGAGTTCACCGACGTCAAACACATTAGAGGGACTGTCTCGACTGTCCGCATCCCGGGCCAGGCGAACAGCGGCGGCGCGCAGTTCTTCATATGCGCTTCGCCTCAGCCACAGATCGACGGTCAGTATTCGGCGTTCGGAGAGGTTACCGAAGGGATGGATGTGGTCGAGCGAATCTCAATGGTTCCGGCCGACGGCAACTACGTGACAACGACTCCCGTCAGAATCGCCAGCATCAAGATAGAGCGCAAGAGGCCCGAGCCCTTCAAAGATGCAACCGTAGACGAGATGCGCAAAGATGTGTTGATTCGCACGAGTCTCGGCGATATTACGCTCGAGATGAATCCCGATCTTGCGCCCGAACATGTGCGCAATTTCCTGAAGCTGGTCGCAAGCGGATGGTACGATCATACGGCGTTCCATCGGATCGTGCCCGGCTTCGTCATTCAAGGGGGATTGGGTTCGACTCGGGCAGACAACAATACTCATCCCGCCGACAAATGGGTTCACAAGCTCAAAGGAGAGTTCACGAGAAGCGCGCTTCACGTTCGCGGCATTTTGTCGATGGCGCGGACGAGCGATCCGGACTCAGCCGAAACTTCTTTCTTCATCGTGCTGGGTGCGGCGACGCATCTGGACGGCAAGTACTCAATCTTCGGCAAGGTAGTCGATGGCTTCGACACCCTCGAGCTTATCGAAAAAGCGCCACGCAACGGCGAATCTCCAGTTCAGCGAATAGAGTTGATCGAAGCAGTGATAAAGCAGTGAAGGCTGCCAGGCCCGGAGTTTCCGCTGGGCCCGGTGCCAATGCGAACAGCAACAGCAGGCTTTCTTTGGTGCGCTATTCGGATCTTTTCCCCGAAGGGGGATCCGTCCTCCAGCCCAGGGTTGCCGTACTCGGCTACCCTGGGAAAAGAAGGACGGCGAGCGAGTGCTCAACCCCAAGGGGGTTGCAGCCAAGCCCCGCCCGCGGACACCGCCCCGCCGATTGCATTTGACATGGAGCACTGCCGCAACCTCCCTTGGGGTTGCGAACCGCAACCCGCTTGAGGTTGCGAGGATGATCGCTGCTATTCAGTCCGCGGGCTCCGCGGAGAGCGTAGCCGTTTGCTCGCCTACAACCGCCCGCCTGGTCTGACGCAGCGCGAGTACCAGCACGCCTCCCAAAGCCGCCGAAACTGACAGGTACAACATCCCTCCGACAAACGAATTCGTCACCTGGTTGACATAACCAACCACATAGGGCCCGGCGAATCCACCGAGGTTTCCGATCGAGTTAATCAACCCGATCGAGGCCGCTGCGGCCGAGCCCGCAAGAAAATGCGTCGGCAAGGCCCAGAATGCTGGAAAGAAGCTGTACAATCCCGCAGCCGCAACGCAGAACAAACCGACGGCCAGAGCTACGTGGCTCTCGCTGAGCGCGCTCAGCAGAAGTCCTGCCCCGGCTATGAACATCGGAACAGCGCTGTGCCACTTGCGCTCGTTGGTGCGATCCGAGGACCAGCCGACAAACAACAACGCCGCGAAGGCTACTAGGTACGGAAGCGCCGAGACGAGGGTGACGGCAAAGTTTGGAAGTCCGGATAGTGCTTTGACGATAGTCGGCAGCCAGACATTGAAACCGTACAGGCCAGTCACTATGAAGAAGTAGCTGAGCGCGAGCAGGATTACTTCGCGATGCCTGAACGCTTCGAGGATTTTCAACGAGTGCGCCGATGATTTGAGATCCTTCTCCTTCTCGAGCTCCCCGGCGATCCAGTTTCGCTCATCTTCCGCGAGCCACTTGGCCTGATGCGGCCAGTCGGTCAAGTAGAAGATCGTCACAACACCAAGGACGATCGCCGGCGCGCCTTCGATGATGAACAGCCACCTCCATCCGGCCAGCCCGAACCAGTTCACACCAAGAAGGAGGCCCGAAATCGGAGATCCGATGAAGTTCGAGAGCGGCACTGCCGCCATGAACAGCGCAACCGCTTTAGCGCGGTCCTGGTAGCGGAACCAGTGCGTAAGATAAACGATGATACCCGGAAAGAACCCGGCTTCCGCCGCGCCAAGCCCGAGCCGGAGCCAGTAAAACTGCGTCGCGGAGTTCATGAAGCCCATCGCCACCGCGACGATTCCCCAGGTGATCATGATTCGAGCGATCCACTTTCGCGCGCTCCATAGCTCAATAAGCAGCGTCCCCGGAATTTCGAGCAGGAAGTAACCGACGAAGAATATGCCGGCGCCGAAGCCGAAGACCTCGGGCGTGAAGTTGAGATCCCGGGTCATCTCGAGTCCCGCGTATCCGACGTTTACTCGATCGAGGTAGTTGATGATGTACAGGAGAAACAAGTAGGGAATAAGCCGCCGCATGATTCGAACGCGCGTGCGACTTGCTACGTCGGTTAAGGGAGCGATGGTTTCCATATCGAGGGCCTCAGTTCGGCAGTCCTCCAGTGAAACGTAAGATCCAGCGCATACACTTGTGACCGAAATCCACCGGGCCGCAAAACATCATCGGACAGGCTCCGGCAATGACTGTGATCGAATGCTCGTCACAGAACTGGATCGCTTGTTGAGAGACGCTGGTGCCTGCCTTTCCCAGCGATTGATGCATCCAGACTCGCGAGACCCCTGCCTCGGCGCATTGGCGGACGAGTTCGTCGGTCAGCTCAGGGCGCGTTACCAGGACCGCACCATCGACGCCGCCGGGAATGGATTTCAGATCGGGATAGCACGGGTCACCCTCATACGTGGAGGCATTAGGGTTCACCGCGAACACCTGATAGCCGGAGTCTTTCAGCTTGCGGTAGATGAGACTCGCGGCGCCGGGCTTGGTGCGCGAAACGCCGGCGATTGCGATTCGCTTCTGGGCGAGAAAGTCGGAGACTTTGGCTTCGAGATTTGACATAGCATTCCCTCGTGGCGTTCTTTGCGGGACTTTGCGTCTTGGCGCGATACCTGTCGTCTGAAGCCCGTTTCACGCAAAGGCGCAAAGTCCCGCAAAGACGCGAAGCGAAATCCTGTTCTCCCTGAGCGACTCGAATCGGTTTTGCCAGAAGGATTCTTTGGGCAAGCACTCCATTGGGTCAAGTGTCGAAAACGCTTCGCGCGGGGGCGGTTCCCGTTCATTGAGAAACACCGCAGTTGAGTCCTCTGCCAGCCGGGGCGTATACTCTCGACTCCTCGTCCGCTGGAAACTAATACCAGCCTGATGGCGTATACAGGAATCAACGTCCTTCAATGAGCACTCTTTCCCACAAGGAGAACATCAACATGATTCGAAGAGCCGTTCCCGCTATTCTCTCGCTCGCGTTCCTTTTCTGCATTCAAGCGCCGGCCCAGACCGTTGATGAGATCATCAAGAAGAGCATCGACGCCCAGGGAGGGGCTGACAAGCTCAAGGCTTTGAAGTCGGTCAAGATCACCGGCAAGGTGATCCAGCAGGGGATCGAGATACCTCTCACCATCCAGCAAAAGCGGCCGAATATGGTTCGTGTCGATGCTACCTTCCAGGGCAAGACTCAAACGGCTGCTTACGACGGTCAATCCGGGTGGAAGACCAGCCCGTTTCAAGGCTCGCCCGACCCGGAGAAGATCGCCGGCGACGAACTGAAGGAACTCGAAGAACAGTCCGACATGGACGGGCCGCTGATGGACTACAAGGCCAAAGGGCATTCAGTCGAGCTCATTGGCAAAGAGGACCTGGAAGGCACGCCGGTCTACAAGCTGAAGCTCACCCTCAAGAACGGTGACGTTCGCAACATCTATATTGACGCCGAGAACTCACTGGCGCTGAAAGTGAGCTTGAAGCGAAAGACCCCAGGGGGAGAGATTGAGGCGGATCAATACGTGGGGAACTACAAACCGGTCAACGGAATGATGTTCGCCTTCTCGGTCGAGACCAAAGTTGGTGGCCAGACCCAGAGCCAGATCGTCTTCGATAAGGTGGAGATTGACGTGCCGATAGATGATTCGGTGTTCAAGATGCCGGCCAAGCCCGCTGAGAAACCCAAGACTGAAGAGAAAAAGCCGCCGGCGCGTTAGTCAACCCGCTGCATGGAGTTCAGGCTTTAGCCTGGTTTTGGTTTTCGAGTTCGCTGAATTCAGAAACCAGTACCAGGCTAAAGCCTGAACTCCATGCTTCGCCCCCTTTGTGAAAGGAAATACCAATGCGCGCTCATTTATTCATGACGTCGTTTTTCCTCATCGCGGCAGCGCTCACCGTCAGCGTAGCCGCGCAGACCACGGTAAAACTCGATTCAAATAGCTTTGGGTCCATCGAGGCCCGCCACATCGGACCCGCGGTGACCAGCGGGCGCATCGCAGCAATCGACGGCGTGGCAAGCGATCCC
Organism: Blastocatellia bacterium; assembly: GCA_035455165.1. Lineage (GTDB taxonomy): Bacteria > Acidobacteriota > Blastocatellia > UBA7656 > UBA7656 > Onstottus_A. The sequence goes on along the minus strand of DATIFP010000047.1, from coordinate 6,890 downwards.
CGAATCCTCTATGTCGGAAGCGCGGGCGGCGGCGTGTGGAAAACAATCAACGCGGGCACGACCTTCAAACCCATCTTCGACAAGTACACTCAATCGATCGGCGCGGTCACCGTAGACCAGGCTCACCCGGAAACCGTCTGGGTCGGCACGGGCGAATCGTGGACCCGCAACAGCGTGTCTGTCGGGACGGGCGTCTACAAGACTACGGATGCGGGTGACACATGGAAATTCATGGGCCTCGAAGACTCCGAACGAATCGCCCGCATCGTCATTGATCCGAAGAACTCAGATATCGTTTACGTCGCGGCGACCGGGCACCTATGGAACAGCAACGATCAGCGTGGTCTCTACAAGACAACCGACGGCGGCAAAAACTGGCAGCGCGTGCTGTTTATCGACAAGGACACCGGCTGCTCGGACGTCGCGCTCGATCCGCAAGAGTCTAACATCGTATACGCCGGCATGTGGCAGTACCGGCGCTCGCCTTATTTTTTCACGTCCGGCGGAGCTGGCAGCGGTCTCCACAAAAGCACCGACGGCGGCAAGACGTGGAAGAAGCTGACGAAGGGTTTGCCGGACGGCGAGCTTGGACGAATCGCGCTCGCAGTTGCGCCGAGCCGTCCAAACCTGGTTTACGCAATCGTCGAAGCGAAGAAGACCGCGCTCTATCGCTCCGACGATCTCGGTGAAAGCTGGACCAAGTTGAGCTCGTCGACGAGCGTAACCGGACGGCCGTTCTACTTCGCGCGAATCCTGGTTGATCCGAAGGATTACAACCGGCTCTACAAGCCGGACTTCAATGTAGGCATAAGCACCGACGGCGGGCAGTCGTTCACACAACGAGGCGGGCGGGCACACGGCGACTATCACACAATCTGGGTCAATCCTCAGGACACGTTTCAGGTTTATGTCGGCACGGACGGAGGCGTGTATCAATCAAACGACAAGGCCAACACGTTCAAGTTCCTCAGCAATATTCCGGTCGGGCAGTTCTATCACGTGAGCTTTGATATGGAGCAGCCTTACAACGTGTACGGCGGCTTGCAGGACAACGGCTCGTGGATGGGTCCCTCGCAAAGTTCGGGCGGCGTCGAGAACAAGGACTGGCGCAACGTGGGCTTTGGGGACGGTTTCTTCGTTTGGGCCGATCCCCTGGACAAGGACATCGTCTACAGCGAGTTTCAGGGCGGCCAGGTTTTGCGCTTCCACAAATCGACCGGCGAGATCAAGTGGATCAAGCCGCTTGAAAAACAAGGCGAGCCGAAGTATCGGTTCAACTGGAACACTGCGCTTGGCCTCAGCCCGACGAACAAGAAAGTGATCTACATCGGCGCGCAGTTCTTGTTTCGCTCGACGGACAAAGGCGAATCGTGGGAGCGCATCTCGAACGATCTGACGACAAACGACCCGCAGAAGCAGAAGCAAGAGGAGTCGGGCGGGTTGTCCCTCGACAATTCCTCGGCTGAGAATCACTGCACAATCGTGGCGGTCGCCGAATCGCCGCTCGATGAGAAAACCATTTGGGCGGGAACCGATGATGGAAACTTGCAGATTACGCGCGACGGCGGGAAGAGCTGGAACAACCTAGTCGGCAACATTCAGGGCTTGCCCAGGAACACCTGGTGTACGAGCGTGGAGCCGAGCGGGTTCGATCGCGGTACCGCCTACGTCACGTTCGACGGGCATCAGACGGGCGACATGAAGGTCTACGTCTTCAAAACCACCGACTTCGGCAAGACCTGGAAGTCGCTCGCGAGCGACTCGATCAAAGGCTACGCGCATGTTGTCCGTGAAGACCGAGTGAATCGCGATCTTATCTTCCTGGGAACCGAGTTCGGGCTGTTCGTCTCCATCGACGGCGGAACACAATGGGTTCAGTTCACGGGTAACGTCCCGCCGGTCGCCGTGCGCGACATTGCGATTCATCCGCGCGATCACGACCTGATCCTCGCCACCCATGGGCGAGGCATTCTGATCATCGACGACATCACTCCGCTGCGGCAGATCACCTCCAGGATACTCGAGTCCACCGCTTACATTATGGACTCGAGGCCTTCGCCGATCACGATCCCGGTCAGCTCGCAGGATTTTCCCGGCGACGGGGACTTTGTGGGATCGAATCCCCCCGAATCGGCGACCATTACTTACTACCTGAAAGACCGTCACGTATTCGGCGACTTGAAGATCGAAGTCTACAACGCGGAGGGCAAGCTGATGGCAACGCTGCCCGCGGGGAAGCGCAAGGGGATCAATCGCGTTCAGTGGTTTATGCGCCAGAAGCCGCCCAAGGTGCCGCCCTCGCCGAACCTCGCGGGGCCGGCGCTGTTCGGGCCGATGCTTCCCGAAGGCGTCTACACCGTGAAGCTGATAAAGGATAAAGAGACGTTCACCGGCCAGGTGAAGATCGTGGACGATCCGAAGTCAGTGCATTCGGCGGCCGATCGCGCGCTTCAACAGCAGGCGATGAGAAAGCTCTACGCCATGCAGGAGCGGCTGGCGTTCATAGACGATCTGGTCACCGACACCAGGGACAAAGCAAAGGATCGAGCGAAGAAACTCGAAAGCGGTGACGCTGTGGCAAAAGAGCTGGAAGCATTCGCCGACAGGCTCGATGCGTTGCACAAGACGCTTGTTGCGACCAAGGAAGGCGCGATCACCGGCGAAGAACAACTGCGCGAGCGAATAGTCGAGCTGTATGGCTGGGTGAGTCAATACGGCGGCCGTCCGACGCAGTCGCTGCTCGATCGGATCCCGGTGCTCGAAAAGGAAATCAACGACGCGAACTCAGCGTTTGAATCGGTCATCGGGAAAGAGCTTGCGGGTGTGAACTCGAAGCTTGCGGGCAAGAAGCTGGAAGCGATCAAGGTGATGACCAAAGAAGAGTATGACAAGAAGAATCAGGAAAAATAACTTGATTCCTTATACACCCTAGCTCGAGCGTCTGGAGCTCCGCGATTGCCCGAGTCCAATCGCTGATGGCAGGTTCGATCCGGTTGTCTTTGACCGTTCTGAAGAGGCGCGACCGGTTCCTGCTCCGTATGCGGGAAGATCAGGCAGGACTTCACCTATCGGAGTATTCTCAAGCAAGAGACGGTCGATCTCGCGATCCAGGACTTTTAGGAACGAACTCAATTGTTGTTTCCCTGTCTTAGACAGTTCCCTGTACTTGTAGAAGAGACAGGCAAACTCGCTATCAACGAACTCTTCAAGGTCGGGGAGCGACACTCCGCAAGCGGCGAACAGTTGAGATTCTCTGACCCCGAGACCGCGCGCCAGCGCCTTGAGCTTATCAACCGAGAGGTTCTTTATGCTCCCGGTTGAGATACCGTGCACATAGCTGTCGCTGATGTTGCTATCGGCGCGACGCTCCACGTCGGATAGCGTCAGATTCTTTTCTTTCAAGATTCGGCGGACGTAGCGGTCCAATCCTTCGTGAGTGATCACTGCTTACCTCCAGGCTGCTGCAGAGAGCTACGGCCCTTTCGCCTCCTCATTGGATCCGGCTCATAGACCCAGACCCCACGATCGCTGATAACGTAAATGGGTCTTTGCAACCGGTCGGACTCCTGCATATCCCGATCCGACGGGCGCGGGCTTACTTCATTCCTGTGAGTATGGAAAATCGCAATGATCGAGGCGGGTACAGTCGCTCGCCAGATCCCTGATTCCCCTCGAGTCACCGGCGTAGTCTCAAAGTCCCCGTTGGCCTTCATTATTACGCCAAAGCCATACTCGACATTTATTGTTCCGCTCCCCGACATCGCAAAGGCGCGAGCGATTGCGTTGGTTACCGCCGTCGAGCGCAGAATTGACTTGGATGAGGACCGATTAACCAACTCGACGCTGAAGGCTGGTAAAGACAACTGAGCGCGGCAAATCGGTGCTGAGGCGATGATCACGACCGCCAAACAAGAAATGAGTCGCATTGGCTCCTCCTGAAAGAAGCAAAGCGAGCCAGTGAATCCCTCTCCTGCTTGCGACCGCACCAAGCCGTTCGGTCCTCGTCGCCGGTCCTATTCGGGCTATTGATGCGATTCTGCCGTTGCAGTAAGATGAGGCGGTATTCAAGTCAGAAGTTGAAGCGCCATCACTGGCTCACTGCGCGACCGACACTACTTCAAGGCCTGTTCTGAAGTCTCAGGAAAGCTCTTGGAAAAAATCAGTATTGTTTTCACTGAGTCTTAAGAGCAGTTAAGGTGGGCTAAGATGAAATCAAAACGACACTTCTACGAGTTCGGCCCGTACCGTCTGGATACGGGAGAGAAAATCTTACTCCGCGAGGGAGAGATCCTGCCGCTAACTCCAAAGGCATTTGATGTCCTTTTGGCGCTTGTCGAGAACAGCAGCCACGTACTTGAAAAGGACAATCTGATGAAACGTGTCTGGCCCAACACGTGCGTAGAGGAAGTAAACCTTGCCAATAACATTTCGCTGTTGCGGAAGGTGCTGGGAGACACGGGCGATGATCATTATATTCAGACGGTTCCGCGGCGAGGCTATCGGTTTGTTGCAAGCGTCAGAGAAGTGCGGCTCGATGATTCAGAGGGTCGGATCGAATCGCCTAGCGGAGCGCCCGAGGAAGAGGATCGGTTACACGCAAACTCACAACTGATCACGGCAGCGCTCGAGGCGCCAGGAGGAAAGCCGACTCGGACAACTCAAAAACGGAGATGGCAGGCCGTAATCGCCTTCGCAATTTTACTCGCTGGTACTGCTACGCTCTATCTGCGGTCAACGGGAGGCCCTAAAGCCGCTCGCGATAATCCTGCGATCAAGTCCATTGCAGTGCTTCCCTTCAGGCAGTCGGGCGGAGACGCTGAGTACATCGGGCTCGGAATTGCAGACTCGCTGATCACGAGACTGACCAATCTCCATGAGATCAAGGTGCGGCCCACGAGTTCCGTGCTCAAATACAACAATCTGCCTAATGATCCTGGCCAGATTGGCCGGGAGCTCGGCGTAGAAGCGGTTCTCGAAGGCAGCATACGCAGAGATGGCCAAACCGTCAGAATTACAGTTCAGCTTGTGAGGGTCGAGGATGGTTCGCCACTATGGGCAGAGAAGTTCGATGACAAATTCACGAGTATATTTAAGATCGAGGATTCGATGTCGCAGCGGGTGGCCGAAAGCCTGTTGCCGAAGTTGACCGGGGAAGAGAAAGCAGTGCTGGCCAAACGGTACACCGACAACGCCGAGGCCTACAATGAATACCTAATGGGCCGCCTGTTCTGGAACAAGAGAACCGTCGACGGAATGAAAAAAGCTATCGAGCACTTCGATAACGCCGTTGCTCTCGACCGGAATTATGCGCTAGCTTATGCGGGTCTCGCCGACTGCCACCTTTTACTTTACTCATATAGCGACCTTGCGGATAAGGAAGAGATTCCGAGAGCGAAGGCGGCCGCGACTAAGGCGCTGCAAATAGATACGATGCTCAGTGAAGCGCATACCTCGCTCGCTTACGTACTGTACATGGAGCGTGACATTTCGGGGGCTGAAAGAGAATACAAACAAGCGATTGAGTTAAATCCCAACTACGCGACAGCGTACCACAGGTACGCAAATTTGCAGGCGAGCGCCGGCAGACCCGATGATGCCCTGCAAACGATGAAACGAGCGCAGGAACTCGACCCTCTTTCCCTAATAATCAACACATCTCTTGGACAAATCTATAACATCAACGGTCGATACGACGAAGCTATCGAGCAACTGCGGAAGACTTTAGAAATGGACCCGACTTTCATCCACGCGCGCGGATTTCTCGGAATGGCCTATCTAAAAAGGGGGATGTACGAAGATGCGATTCGAGAAATCGAAAAGGCCAGGGAGCTCTCAGATGACTCTGTCCCGCCCCAAGTTGTATCATATCGGGGTTACATCTACGGCGTGACGGGTAAGCGATCCGCGGCCAAAAAGATTCTCAAAGATCTGTTAGATCTACGCAAGCAACGACACGTCTCTGCGCCCCACATAGCAATAATCTATGCGGGCCTAGGAGAAACCGACCAGGCTTTCACATGGCTTGAAACGGCTTATAGAGAGGGAGAATTGGGCTTTGGCTGGCTAAACGACCCGGGTTTTGACAGCCTTCGCTTGGACCCGCGCTTTGCAGACCTCAGGCAACGGATCAGTATCCGACAATGAGGTGCCATATAGTTGTGCGGCGGATGCATGAATGTCGAATCGAAAGCCCCGGAACCCCAACCTCGACAAAATAGTCATGCCTGAGCGCCAGCGTTGCACGTGTGGTAAGCCCCTTCCGGAGAATCCAGTGCGACGTGTCTATTACTGTGAGTGCGGGAGGCTGTGGCTGCTGCCGGATTGCTCGGAAGAATGTAAGCCGTGGTCGGAGTACTCAATCGTCGGTTAAAATGCGTCTATGAGCGCAACATCTGAATCACAAATCATCCATTGTCCGAAATGCGGAGCGAACAACCGCGTACCCGAGGAGAAAATCAGCCAGGGACTCGAGCCGGTTTGCGGCCGGTGCAAGAGTCCGCTTCTGGCATCGCCTCATCCGGTAGTCGTCACCGATGCGACCTTCGCCGAAGAAGTCGAGCGTTCGCCGCTTCCCGTTCTGCTCGACATGTGGGCGCCGTGGTGCGGGCCTTGCCGAATGATCGCGCCGACGATCGAGCAACTTGCGGGCGAGTTGGCCGGCCGAGTGAGAGTAGGCAAGCTCAACACCGACGAGAACCCGATGACCGCGTCGCGTTTCAACGTCCGCAGCATACCGACCCTGCTCGTGCTGAAGGGCGGCAAAGAGATTGATCGGCTTGTGGGCGCGATGCCCAAGCAAGAGATCCTTAGAAGGTTGCAGTCTCTGATCTAGGTTCCGAGGAGAGAGAATGACGAATCCGGCGCCGCCAATTCACGCGGCTGTGAAGCTC
>DATIFP010000046.1:0-25715 GCA_035455165.1 Blastocatellia bacterium | reverse complement strand
GCCGCGCTTGTGATGTGCGACGGCCTTGTTTGGGCGGAGCTCGGCGCTGCAATGCCGAGGTCCGGAGGGCCCTATGGATTCCTGAAGGAGATTTATGGGCCACGGAGTCTCGGCAGGCTCATGTCCTTCCTGTTCATCTGGCAACTGACATTCAGCGCGCCACTCTCGATTGCGTCCGGATGCATTGGTCTCTCGCAGTACGCGGGCTATATCTGGCCCAGGCTGGAGGAAGCAAGTGATCTTCACTTTGGCGCAGGTGTGCTGGGTTCGTTCGACCTCAAACAGATCGCGTTGGCGGGGGCGTTGGTCGCAGTCGGTGCATGTCTGACGGCGGTGTTTCTGTTGTATCGGAAGATTACGATAATCGGGCGGCTGGCGGAGTTCCTTTGGGTTGGTGTCATCTTGACTGTGGGCTGGATAATCGTTGCCGGCGTCACAAACTTCGACAGGAATCTTGCGTTTGCGTTTCCCGCGGATGCTTTCACATTATCGCCCAGCTTCTTCACCGGGTTGGGTTCGGCGATGCTCATAGCAGTGTACGACTATTGGGGATACTACAATGTGTGCTTCTTCGGCGGAGAGGTCAAAGACCCTGGCCGGACGATTCCGCGAGCAATCATCTTTTCGATATTGGCCGTGTCAGCCATCTACATCGTGATGAACATCAGCATTCTGGGAGTCATGCCGTGGCAGAAGCTGGCGGCGTCGAAGAAGCCGATCGCGGAATTCATGGAGCAGCTCTACGGCCGCCGCGCCGCGATCGCGGCTAGCCTTCTGGTGATATGGACCGCGTTCGCGTCGGTATTCTCCCTGTTGCTAGGATACTCGCGCGTTCCGTATGCGGCGGCGCTGGACGGCAATTACTTCAAAATCTTTTCGCGCGTTCACAAGAAGCATCGTTTCCCGCACGTCTCCCTGCTGGTGTTGGGTTCGGTGGCGGTGGTCTTCTGTTTCTTCAAGCTGGTTGATGTGATCGCCGCGCTTGTTGTCATACGAATCATGGTGCAGTTTCTGGCTCAGACGCTGGGGGTGATCGTGCTGCGGATTCGCAGACCTGACATGCCGCGACCCTTTCGAATGTGGCTTTATCCCCTCCCGGCCCTTCTGGCGTTCGCCGGGTTTGTGTATGTGATGGTGTCTCGGCAGAACTTTCAGAAAGAAATCAGGTACGCAATCGTTCTGCTGATCGCCGGTTTGGTTATCTATTTCGTCAGATCTCTGCGTCGGAAAGAGTGGCCCTTCGGCGCTCAATTAAAAGCAGTCGCCGACTGAAGTGATTCGGGTGTGCCCCATCATGCGGCAGATCGTTCTAACAAAGCGCGAAGCGACTGTTCGCCCTCGGCCTTTCGGGCCCTAAACTCGTCAACCCAACTCTGGGTGTTGAGCAGCAACTCGGTCGGCGAGGGGGGCTGCTCGCGCTTCTCATCGGCGGCATCGGGTGCTTTTCGTTTGATCAATCTTACAGGCATCGGTAATCACAAGACCCTTCGTATTCTTTGACAAAGCAAACCACGAAACTACGTTGAACTGAGAGCAACCCGAATGCCAAAGCCTTCTGGCAATCATTCGCATCAATCGGCACTGTCCAGGCGTTCTTTGAGCCCACTTGTCACAAGTCGGCGCCGATGGTCTGAGAAGGGTTAGGTCTCGTGTAGACTTGAAGCCCCCACAATTGCCGGCTCGCGCTGCGACGTCCCAAACGTCGGCGAACCATACAGCGGAGGGCAAAAAAATACACCTCGGAGATTCGGTGACAAGCATGGACGGTCGTCGAAATGATTGTGTTGTGTCGCAGGCCACGGGGAAGGCTCATACCGTGTCGATTGGAATTCTTACGCTTGATTCTGCCGGACTCGACGGATACCATAAAGAACAGAGTTTGTCGTCGGATCGCATCGCAAGCGGTTCAAACAGTCTTACGGGCTGTCAGGTTTCGGTAAGATGCCGCAGCAGCGATACCAGACGACAGAGCAGGTAACGTGATGCGCGAATACGACTCTCCCATTCGGCGCATCATCGCTTGAAGTTCAGTTCAGTGCCCCGAGGAGATTCCGGATTTGCGCAGTTGGAAGTATGAGCGGAAGCTCCTCCAGCCTCCAGAGCAGAAGTTTGTTTGCTGACGCGATATTGATATGAGCCGGTCCGCAGAACTACTTAGATTCCTGGAACAGCTTCGCGTTACCGATTTGATCGATTTCGTCATCGTGTGGGCGATCATCTACGGATTGCTCAAACTCGTGCGCGGCACGCGGGCGGTGACGATGGCAGTCGGCTTGCTCGGCGTCGGGTTGCTCTATCAGCTCTCGGTGATACTGGGCCTGGAAACACTTCAGTTTGTCATGCGAAACGCGCTGCTGTATTTCGGCTTCGCGATTCTGGTGATCTTCGCGCCCGAGATACGCTCGGCGCTGATGCGGGTGGGTTCGAACATTGGGCCCTTCAGATTTGGACATCGCAAGGCGAGCCATGAAGCTTATGATGATATCGTGCTGGCGGCGATGACGCTTTCTTCTCGCCGAATTGGCGCGCTGATCGTGCTTGAGCGCAACGTCGGATTGCAAAACTACATCGATACCGGTGTGTTGCTTGGCGCCGCGCTGTCCTACGATTTGCTGGTTACGATCTTTGATCAACACACACCTCTGCACGACGGCGCGGTAATCATTAGGAACTACAAAATTCAAGCTGCAAGTTGTTTTCTCCCGCTCACGCTCAACCCGAGGTTGTCCAAGGAGCTCGGCACACGCCATCGAGCGGCAATCGGCGTCACCGAAGACACCGACGCTGCGGCCGTTGTGGTAAGCGAAGAGTCGGGAGTGATCTCATTCGTCCAGAACGGCGAGATCACGCGGTACCTCAACAGCACCTCGCTTCGAGAGTTGATCCGGGAGGCGTTGGAGCCACAAGGACGCCTCGCGGAAGTGGTTCGCCCGACACGGCGCAATCGGCACAGACGCGGGTCACCGGCGGATGCTTCGCGAGAACAGGTCAGTGAAACGTATATCAAGTGAGAGTCACGATTGATGGATTGGCTTGTTGACTATCGAAAAGCTATCAAGGAGTACGCGCGGGACTACGTGCTTGAAAACACCGGGCTGAAGGTCATCGCTCTGTTGATCACCGCCGTGCTCTGGCTGTCCGTGGCTTCCCGTCCCGTAAGCCAGATAGCGCTGAACGGGGTGCCCATCGTGTTCCACAACGTGCCGCCAAACCTGCAGCCTTCGAAATTTCCGCCGCTGGTTGCCCGGGTCTATCTCGCAGGGCCTCGGGATGTCGTCGAATCATTGCGGGGAGGGCAATTCATTGTGACCGCCGACATGACTGCTGTCGAACCTGGCGTCCGCGTGATACCTCTCAACGTCGATCCTAAGAGTTTGCCCGCAAACATCAAAGTGAGGGACGTCGAACCTACATCGATCACCGTCACCGTAGAGCGCATCATCGAACGAGAAGTGCCCATTATCCCGAGATGGGAAGGGAAGCCGGCGGCCGGTTTCGAAGTCATCGATTGGCGAATCTTGCCCTCGACGGTCAGCATCAGCGGGGCCGAGAGCCAGGTACGCGATATCACCGACGTGTCGACCGAGTCGGTTCGCCTCAATGACAGGACCGAGCCGTTCACAGAACAGGTTGCTATCGATATCGGCTCGCCGAACCTGACCCTGAGTGAGAACATCCGCAAGGTGACGCTCGAGGTAAACATCGGCGAGTTTCGCAAGGAACGCGTGGTCGAGGTGCCCGTTTTGCTCCGGGGCGCGTCTTCGCGAATACGCACGACACCGAAGTTCGTCGGAGTCACGGTCTATGGTCCGCGGTCTGCAGTTGATGCGATCGGATCAGGAGACGTAAGCGCGGTAGTCGAGTATCAGCCGGGAATCCGAGAGGTTTCTCCAACAGTCAAGATATCCCCCGCTTTTGAGGACAGGGTCGTCGTACGCTCGGTTAAGCCTCAGACGGTTCGAGTCAGGTAAGTCATTTCTCAATCTCATAGCTCAAATCACTAAGTCAGGAACCGATGCCGAAGGACGAGGGACAACGACTGTTTGGAACCGACGGGATCAGAGGGCTTGCGGGAGAGTTTCCGCTCGACCTCGCGACCGTCGCGATAATTGGCCGAGCGCTGGTTGTGCATTTGAGCCGCGAACTCGGTCGCGCTCCTCTGATAATAATCGGGCGGGACACTCGCGAATCGGGACCCGGGATTGAGTCGGCCCTCGCTCGCGGAGCGGCCAGCGCGGGGGCGACGGTGCAATCGGCGGGCGTCATAACCACGCCCGGCGTTGCTTACATCACGCGCACCGCGCCCTTCGACGCCGGCGTCGTCATATCGGCTTCGCACAATCCCTATCAGGACAACGGAATCAAAGTCTTCTCACCTACCGGTAAGAAGCTTCCGGACGAAACCGAACGAAGGATCGAAGCCGATATCGCAGCGTCGATCGACGCAGGCGAGGTCGAAACAGCCGACCTAGATGGGCTCGACTGGATACGCGACCACGCCGAGCAAGAGAGGAATTTTCAGGAGAGCTATGTTCACTATCTGGTCAGTCAAGTCGCCGGCGGTTTTCGGTGCGACGGGTTGAAGTTGGCTATCGACTGCGCGAATGGGGCAGCGTCGGCTATCGCGCCCGAGTTGTTCACCCGTCTCGGGGCGGACGTTTTGGCGATCGCGGCGGAACCGGATGGAAGAAATATTAATGAGGGTTCTGGCTCGCTGCATCTCGAGGGGTTGCAACGCACGGTCGTTGAGCGGCGAATGGAGGTTGGCATTGCTTTTGACGGCGACGCTGATAGAGCGTTGTTTGTCGATGCAAGCGGGGGGCTGGTAGATGGAGATGCGACGTTACTGATATTGGCGGATGATCTCAAGAAGCGAGGGCTGCTCGCGGGCGATTTGGTAATAGCCACCGTCATGAGCAACATCGGACTGGAAATCGCATTGCGTGAGAGAGGAATCGAGTTGGTGCGCGCGCAGGTGGGCGACCGTTACGTGCTTCAGGAACTACTTGCCCGAAATGCGACGCTTGGGGGCGAGCAGTCGGGACACATCATATTCCCGAATATCTCGCTGGCCGGAGACGGTATGATCACCGCGATTGAGCTGCTTCGTGCAGTGCATAGCTCCGGCTGCACACTGGGTGAGCTTGCGTCTCAGATGAATCGCTACCCACAGGTTTTGGTGAACATTCGCGTTCGAAGCAAGCCGCCGCTTGATTCGATCCCCGAGATTAGTCAGGAGATCGCAAGACTGGAGGGTGAATTGGAAGGCCGGGGGCGGCTGCTCGTGCGCTATTCCGGCACTGAGAACCTCGCTCGCGTCATGATCGAGGGTGAAAACGAAAGAAAAATCAACCAGCAAGCCAACCAACTCGCCGAGATCATTCGTCAAAAGATCGGCTAGGGGCCGCTTCTTCTTGACCGTGCCTGGCTACTCAACTAACATCGAACTTGATCGCTACCAAGGGCCAGCCTGGAGGTACAACATGCGAAAGTCGTTTTGCTCTGTAGCGCTCTGCGCGGTTCTCGCGCTAAGTGCAGTGAACGCGCGCCCACAAGCAGCGCGCGAAGCAACAATCGAACCCGAGACCAAGGCGAAGATAGTTCTTCAGTCCAGACTGAGCTCCAAGTTGAGCGAAGTAGGTGATCCGGTCACCGCCGTGCTCGATGAGGGACTATACGTCGACGGACAACTGGTGTTGCCCCGCGGCACCGAATTCATAGGCCGGGTGACTCAAGTCACGCCGGCAAGGCGTGGCCAGAAAGGCGGAAGCATTGCCCTTGCATTCGAACGTGTTGTGCTGTCCTGGGGCGAGGAGCAGGTATCGGTCGTCGTTACGTCGGTTGACGACTGGGACAAAAACGAAAAGCTCAAAGCCGACAGCGAAGGCAAGGTGCAGGGCGGGCATCGCGGCGACGCGACCGCACGTAACGTCGAGCGCGGTGGCGCGATCGGCGGTGCGGGAGCCGGCGTTGTAATATTGTCAGGCGGCGGGCTCGGCGCCGGCGCGGGAGCGCTTGGCGGCGGTTTGCTTGCGGGTCTGTTGCTGACAAAAGGTGGCGAAGTCGTGGTCGCGCCCGGTGCGGTATTTCGAGTGAAGTTCGTAAAGCCGGTGACGCTTCCGGTCGTTCAACAGACAAGCTCGACGCCTCGCACTATCCAGCAGGATGAGTCGAAGACACCACCGGCAGAAAAAAAGCCTCCGAACGACTAGATGTGGACTGCGCCGCCATTGGCGGCGCTTTGATGTGTAAATGAGCTGATCGCAAAAGCGGCGGCGCCGCCGCCGCACTCCAAGAAAGATATGTGGCAGCGTACCAAGCGCTTGATCAACTCCTACCTCGACGACCTCATTGAACGAGCGAGCAGTCCCGATCGGGAAGCTCGCGAGATCACCCGCGCTGAGATAGCTCGACTCAGCGAGCTTGAGGTGCAGACACGAGCTTCGGTAAAGGTCCTTGAGAAGGAATTAGCCGAAGTAGAGTTGAAGATGATGGGCGTGGCAGAGCGCGAACGAATGGCGCGTGAGCGAGGCGATCAGGCTTCGGCTTCGTCCGCAGGCGCTCAGCTTGTGTCGCTTGGGGCACAGCGCGATTTGATAAAACAACAGCTCGCCGAAGCCGCCTCAGCGGCAGAGCGCGCGCGGGCGTTGAGAGAAGAGCGCAAGCGTCAGGGCGAAGACCTTGCAACTGATACGCACCTGACTGCCATGCGTGAGAACCTGTCCTCGGTGCAGCGGCCTTTCGACAGCATGGATCCGGCCGGCACTATCGACGAGATGCGCTCACGGATTCAGCGTTCGAGCGCATCGCTGGCGGACAACCGCGTTGCCGAAGCGGATCGCGAGCTTGAAAAAGAGCGGGCACGCGCGAGCGTCGAAGAGATTCTGTCTCGCTACAAACAGGGCGGCGTCACCAACGAGGTGACGCCTCCTTCCCAAGCAACCACGTCACCGGCCCCGGCCGTTCCCTCAGGCTCTGACACACCTTCGCCTCCGGCTGACGACGATGCGACCGCCCAATCAAAGACGCTCGGCCGAACCGATGGCCCCGTCCGCCCAATCGACTGAGGGACTCACGAGTCAAGCGGTGCTTGGCGATTGGCTTCGTGTCGAATTGCCGAGTCTCATTCTATTCGAGCATCCACTTTATCATTGCCGGATAGGGCTTGATTCCAAGCTCCTTCGCTTTCTTCTTGTCTGCTGACAAGCCTAGCCATTCCAGCATCGACACCCCGACATACCGCCCCTGTGTGAAATTCTCTATCAGAGACGATGACCATCCACGATAGCCGCCGGCATGAAATACAACCGCCGGATCTAACCCGATGTGGACCAGCGCGGCATAAGACCACGCGATTGCCATCATCTCTTCCGCAGCCCTTTTGCCGACATTATCTTGAGCTTGCTTTCTTTTTTCTCGCGGAATGACTGCCAGGTGTCCTGCTTCGTGGAGCAAATCTCCGGGATAGAGAAGTGTCGTTTCGTCGATGAGGATCGCGCCGCGATCTACGGTAATTCCAGGCAGAACGGTGCGGTCGCTCAGCTCGCCCGTTTTGATGTCGAACCCAATCTCGCGAAGAAAATCGATAATCCTCGCGAGCGGAGCAAGTTCGGGGCAATCAGTCATATGTGGCCGTGTGGCGACTTAAGATGCGACTTGCACCTTCGTCGCAACTGCATATATTACGTTCGCTTCGACCGAAGTCACGCCCTTCTCACGTATGAAGTTGAGATTATCGCGCCGCACGAGTTCCCGACGCTCCGTGTCGAGTTGTTCGATCGTTCCCCGGTAGCCCGATCCGAGAACCATCGACCACCAGTCCTCCGGTGAGCGCAGAGGTTGTGTTCCGGCCTCTAGGTTGACCACCGGCGAGTCCACTCCCGCTCCGGCCAGCATCGAGCCCAACGATCCTGGATCGCAGACCCGATCCCACGGATTGAAGCCCTTATAGAGATCAGGTCTCACTTCACGGACGGAGCTCCAGAATGCAGTGTTCAGCGGTTCAAAAAGGCGCGGACCCCAGGTGGTGACGGCCAGCTTGCCCCCCGGACGGACCCGCCGCCACAACCCTCGCGCCGCAGCCGACATATCGGGTACGAAGAAGATTCCAAACACGCAGATCACCGCGTCGAAGTCGGATTCGGGCAGGTTCAGATCGAGCATGTCTCCAGCGCGAAACTCGATGTGTCTGAGGCCGCGATACTCGGCTTTGGCCCGCGCGAGGTCGAGCAAGCTCTCAGCAAGGTCCACTGCGAGAACGAACCCGTCCGGGCCTACCGACTGCGCGGCGGGGATCGCCGAGGCCCCACTGCCGCAGCAAACATCCAGAACACGCGCTCCCGGACTCAGGTCAAGGCGTTCTATGGTACGACGACCGAAGCGCTCCCAAAATGAGTTTGCAGGATCATCGTAGTAATCCGAGGCCGCGTTATAGGTTCGGGCCGCTCTTGTTTTTGCATCATCCGATGTTCCCATCTCGTGGTCTTTCCTCAATGTGACGCCAGTGTGCCCGACCTTTCTCCAGTGCTTTTTCAACCGCTTTGTGCCAGTGGTGCCGGCGAGTGTAGAAGTATGCCGCCATGAGAAAGTCATACGTGGCGCAAAAGAAGCCGTAGGCTAGCGGCACGGATGTAGTTTGCCGAGGTCCCAATAGAGAGCCGCCGGCATGAGCATTGAACTCGTGGACCCCGTCCCATAAGCCATGTAGCAAGTATCCGACTATCAGGAAAAAAGGAACTCGGATTCCCACTATGCCGAAAACCGAAAACACTGCGACTGCCGCCGCTTCCAACTGCCACGCACTCTTATCTCCAAAGTGCGCCGTGAAGGCCAAATAAAAGCCGGCGATTGGGATGAGAAACAACCCGAAAAATATCTGCTCTGCCTTTGCGCTAAAAACTGACTTCGATATGTACACCGATCCAGCGGCCGACATAACCCCAATACTAATGTAGAGCACCGCGATCACTGTGAGCCCGATTGCACTCGACGTGGGTCCCATTTTCATTCTACTGAGACGTTAGCAACGGTTTCCCTTCTGTGTGATCCGGCAGGGATGACCATCTAAGGTCGGGCCGCAGATTCCAAAAACGCCTTGAGCTTTCTGGAGCGGGAGGGGTGGCGCAGCTTCCTCAGCGCTTTCGCTTCGATCTGGCGAATGCGTTCGCGAGTCACCGCGAAGTGCTGGCCTACTTCTTCGAGCGTGTGCTCGCTGCCGTTGGGACCGAGGCCAAATCGCATCTTGATGACTTTTTCTTCGCGAGGCGTGAGCGACTTCAGAACTTCTTCGGTGATCTCTCGTAGGTTCATCGTGATCACCGCGTCGGCGGGATTCGCAATTGTTTTGTCCTCGATGAAGTCGCCAAGGTGCGAGTCTTCCTCTTCGCCGATCGGGGTCTCGAGCGAGATCGGCTCCTGCGCGATCTTCAAAACCTTGCGCACCTTGGAAACCGGGATGTCCATCTTTATCGCGATTTCTTCCGAGCTGGGCTCGCGACCCAGCTCCTGGACCAGAGCGCGGGAAGTCCGGATCAGCTTGTTTATCGTTTCGATCATGTGCACGGGAATTCGGATCGTGCGAGCTTGATCGGCTATTGCTCGGGTGATCGCCTGGCGAATCCACCAGGTAGCGTAGGTCGAGAACTTGTAGCCGCGCCGCCATTCAAACTTGTCCACCGCCTTCATCAATCCGATGTTGCCTTCCTGAATCAGATCGAGGAATTGGAGACCGCGGTTCGTATACTTTTTGGCGATCGAGACGACCAGCCGAAGATTGGCCTCGATCAGCTCTTGTTTGGCGACGTCGGCCTCACGCTCGCCGGCGTTGATCGAGGCGAGCGAGCGCTCGAGTTCGAGCGCGGATGTATGCCAGCACGCCTCCAATTCCTGAAGGCTGCGCTCGGCATCGCGAAGGTTGCGTCTCAGCTCGCGCTCGTCTTCATTCCACTTTTTCTTCTCGATCGCGCGCCGCGCCTTGTCGATGTGCGCTCGCGCCTCTCGCGAGGCCGCCACCCCGTCGCAGATAAGATTGCTGAAATGATGATGCTGCTGGACGACCAGATCGAGCGCGCGGGCCTGCCGGCTCAGCTCGACTCGAGCGATGGCGAGTTTGTGGCGAAGGCGTTGCAGCCTTGATGATTTCTTTGGTTCCTCCTGCACTCGATCGTATGCTTTGAGCGCGCGGACGTAACTCTTCTTCAGATCGGCTATGGCCTCCAGCGTCGCCAGGTGGTACTCATCCACTCGTTCTTCGGTGACCGCTTCCTGCTCGCCGAAGGAGACGATTTCGCGGATGTGCAATTCGCCGCGCTTTAACCGCTCGCCCACCTGGAGAATCTCCTCGATGCAGATTGGCGAACGCGATATCGCCTTCAGCACTCGAAGCCGGCCCCGCTCTATTCGCCTCGCAATTGCAACTTCACCGTCGCGAGTCAGCAACGGCACGACCGCCATCTCACGGAGATACAGCCTCACGGGGTCGTTCGTTTTGTCCGCGGTTCCGGGTGTGAGATCGAGATCCAGTTCTTCGTCGAGCGCGTCTTCTATCTTTCCATCGCCGTTGGTGCTGACGGCGGCGGCGGCGGCTTCGATGAACTTCTCATCCGTATCTGAAATCGAAATGCCTTCTGCGCCGATCACGTCGAGAATCGCCTCGATCTCGTCGGCGGAGTTCATGTCCTGAGGGAGTAAACGATTGATGTCGTCGTAGGTGAGGTACTCCTTCTCTTTTCCCACTTCAAGGAGTTTCTCTACTTCGTCGGGATATTTTTCGTTGATGTCGGACAACTATCGCTCTCCATGGGGCGGCGATTCACAGAGGCGCAAAAGCCACTGTGAATTCGTACCCTCATTGCAAAAATCTGTCAAGATGTTGATCGCTTAACATCGCAACATTTCCGTTCAACGGAAGAATCACAAGAAATTCTCAACGAGTTCGCTCTTGCGCGCGCGGCAAAACTAGGCGGCCGACAGCGCAAGGATTCGATTCTTCAGTTCTATCTTCTGCTGATAGAGGAGCTGATAACGCGCGACGTCTTGC
Organism: Blastocatellia bacterium; assembly: GCA_035455165.1. Classification (GTDB taxonomy): domain Bacteria; phylum Acidobacteriota; class Blastocatellia; order UBA7656; family UBA7656; genus Onstottus_A. Next base: position 14,677 of record DATIFP010000046.1, on the reverse strand, counting down.
TCGCGTTCGGCCTGGCCCATGTCTATCTGAAGCGCATCAAGCATTCGTTCGAACCGCCGTATTCGTATAGAGGCCAACGCGTGGGTGGCTCTCTTGAACAAGGTGTCGAAGTCATCTCCTCCTACCCACGAGAGATCGCTCATCAGCAGAGCGGGGAGCAACGCGCGTTCGGGTTCTGCTTCGAGGCGCTCGACCAGCAGATCGAAGGCGGGAGTCAGGCCGCTTCGCTCCATGTCGATGACGGCCGTGAAAATGGCTCCAGTGGCCAGTTCCGTGTAATCTTCTTCCGCCAGATGCGAGGTGATCGCGCGACGCACTTCGTCGTCCGCAAGCATCAGCTCGAGCAGTTGTCTCTCCGCCGTCGTTATATCTTCGGCAGCCCTGATACGTTTCTTGTCTAATGAAGGCTGGCGATTGGTGGCGGTGCGTTTCATCTCTTCACGAACTACGCGGGAGTCGATCTTCAAGCGATCGGCGATCTGATCGGCGTAGTCGGCGCGGGCGACCTTGTCGCGCATTCGTGCGAGGTGAGGAAGTATCGCGTTGACCGCCGCGACCTTGCCGGTTGGCCGCGAAGTGTCGTGCCCGGCTATGGAAGTGTCGATGATGTAGTCGATGTACGGCTGCGTCGTCTTGAGCAATTCGCGAAAGCGATCGACCCCATGAGCGCGAACGAACTCGTCCGGATCCTGATCGGTGGGCATTCGTAGTATGTTCACCTTGAAGCCCTCGGCGAGCAAAACATCTATTGACCTCAAAGTTGCAGCTTGACCAGCCGAGTCAGGATCAAAGTTGACGATGATCTGCGGCTGGTCCATGTAGCGGCGCAGAAGTCTGACCTGGCTGTCGGTCAGCGCAGTGCCGAGACTGGCTACAATATTGTTGATGCCTTCCTGGAAGGGAAGGATGCTGTCGAGATAGCCTTCGACGAGAATCGCAAAGCCGAGACTTCGAATCTCATTCTTGGCGTGCGCGAGCCCAAACAGGTTTCGCCCCTTGGTGTAAAGGACAGTCTCCGGCGAGTTCAGATATTTCGGTTCGCCTTCGCCCATCACGCGGCCGCCGAACGCGATCACACGGCCTTGTGAGTCGACGATCGGAAACATCACCCGCGCTCGAAAACGATCGTAAAAGCCGCCGGTGTCTTTGAGCACCGCCAATCCGCTTGTGTGGATCTCATCGGTAGTGGCGCCACGAGCTTTCAGATGGCCGGTAAGCGCCTCCCAGCTGTCGGGCGCGTAGCCGAGCCGAAACAACCTGGCGGTCTCCGGTTTTATCCCTCGCGATGCGATGTAGTCGCGAGCAGCCGCGCCGGCTTGGCTCTCGTTCAGTTGCTCCTCGAAGAAGTCCGCGGCCCATTCGTTCAGCCGGAGCACGCTCTCTCGATCGCGAGCGGTCTTCTTGTAGTCGTCGGTCTCTTCGACGGCGGGAATTGCGATCCCACTCTTCTCCGCCACGATGCGCACGGCTTCGAGGAATTCACAACCTTCGATGCGCATCACGAAATCAAAGATCCCGCCGCCGGCTCCGCAGCCAAAGCACTTGAAGATCCCTTTGCCGGGATGCACGTTGAACGAAGGCGTCTTCTCGGAGTGGAACGGGCAGCAGGCAAGGTAATTCGCGCCGCGCTTTTTGAGCGTGACGTAATCAGAGACGACGCGAAGTATGTCGCCCTGGTTCTTAACGTCGTCAACAAAGCCCCGCGGAAGGCGCATCGTTTATCCCGATCGTGATTAGAAACTTCGCAGGAGCAGACGGTTCAACTGAGCTACGTAGTTTTTAGCAAACAGTTGGAGAATCTCGCAAGGCGTAATTCAGATCAACGTATTCGCTATCATCATCGTTCACCAAGACACCAGCCACGAGGGTCCACTAGGCCTGCCTTTGTGTACCTCGGTGACTTGAGGTCTTGGTGGCAAGAAGGCGTCAACAACTGCAACACGCCCATTCGGCGACTAATCGAATCCTGCTTACCTTGACCACCTTTTCCTCGCGCGTATAATCGTTCATTAAATCGAGTCGCGCCTCCACCGGCTGATGTAAATGAACGACTTCCGCATACTCCTCAAGAATGTCAGACCATACACGGGACTGTTCACGGTTGCGTTCATATTGATGACGCTTGTTGGAGTGTTCGAGGCCGGACGAACCGCGCTGCTCAAGTCGATAATCGACATTTTGTCCGGCACGCCTGCCGCGGACCGCGCAACTCTGGCGTCGCGAATTGACGTCAGTCGATATCTGCCGGCTGACGTGAACCCTCTCGTGCTTCTTGCCGCGCTGCTCGTGCTGTTCACTATCATACGCGGCACATCGGAGTATCTCTCGAACGTTCTGATGTGGAGAGTCGGCGTTGGAGCAGTAGTCGATCTGAGGCAACGGCTCTACGATCACATCCTCCAGCAGTCGAGCGAGTTTTACACCGAGCACCCGACCAACACGCTGACCACGCACATAATCAGCGATGCGGAGAAGACTCAGGTTGCGGTGTCAACGCTGCTGGCTGATCTGTTGCGGGAAGGCCTGACCTTTCTTGCGCTGTTCGCTTTGGTCTTCGTCCTGAATTGGCGACTAACGATCGCCGTGGTTCTGGTCGGCCCTTTGATCTATTGGCTGACCGTCAGGTTCGGCAGAAGATTGCGAAGGATCGCACACTCGACTCAAGAGGGAACCGAAGACGTTCTGGACATCGCCCAGGAGACAATCTCTGGACACCGAATCGTGAAGGCATTCGGCATGGAAGCCTTCGAGCAGCGGAAGTTCCGTGACGCGTTGCTGCACCTGGCGCGCACCCAGGTCCGGGCCGCGCGAGTTGTATATTTGTCGTCACCGATCCTGGAGCTGTTGGGCGTGCTGATAGCCGCCGGGTTCGTGCTCTATGCCCGAGAGGTTATCGCACAGGGGCAGATGACGATCGGGACGTTCGCGGCATACATCGTCGCGATGCTTCAGATGTACGACCCGGTGCGCAAACTCTCGCGCATTCAGAATTATTTTCAACAGGCGTTTGCGGCAACCGCGCGAATCTATAAATTGCTGAACACGCATACGGAGAAGCGAGACCGGCCTGACGCCGTCGAACTGCCGGCGCTCAGCGAGCGAATCGAGTTTCGAAATGTCTCGTTCAAGTATCAGGATTCGAACGATTGGATTCTCAAGAACGTGAACCTCAATGTGCAGCGGGGCGAGGTTGTCGCGCTGGTCGGCCTTTCGGGGGCGGGCAAGTCCACGCTGACGAACCTGCTCATGAGGTTCTACGATCCAACGAGCGGAGAGATACTGATCGACGGCACAAACATCCTCGACGCGAAACTCGCAAGCCTCCGCGGGCAGATTGCGCTGGTAACCCAGGAAGTAATTCTGTTCAATGACTCGATCATTAACAATATTGCGTATGGAGGAGCTGAGTTTGATCGAGCGAGAATCGAGGCCGCCTCTCGTGCGGCTTACGCCCACGATTTTATTGTCGAGCGTGGGGGATACAATACGCTGATAGGCGAGCGGGGTGTTAAGCTTTCGGGCGGGGAGCGCCAGCGCCTGGCGATCGCTCGGGCGATTTTGAAAGACGCGCCGATACTGGTGCTCGACGAAGCGACTTCGGCGCTCGATACGCAATCAGAGCGGTTGGTTCAGCGCGCGCTGACCAATTTGATGCAGGGCCGGACGACCATAGTCATAGCGCATCGACTGACTACAATTCACCGTGCGGACAAGATAGTCGTGCTGGATCGCGGGCGCGTCGTAGACACCGGCACGCACGATCAGTTGATGTCGCGCGGCGGGATATATCGGGATCTTTACGAACTTCAGTTTTCTGATGAATTAGTGAGTAGTCCGTAGTCAATAGCTATGGACAACGGACTACGGACCACCGACTACGGACCAACCATATGATCAAGAGCATGACAGGATTCGGGCAGGGGAGTGCCGAGGGCGAAGACTTCAGAGTGCGCGTGGACATTCGTTCAGTCAACAACCGGGCGATCGACGTACACACTCGTCTTCCGCAAGAGCTGTTGAGCCTAGAGGTGACCTTGAAGAAGCAAGTGCAAGCGGCGGTCAAACGCGGTCGCGTGGACGTCACCGTGTCGGTCGAACAGTTGAGGCCGGCCACATTCGAGATCAATCGCCCGCTCGTTTCGGGTTATCTTTCGGCCTTGTCCGAGCTGAAACGTGAATTTGAGCTCGAAGGGGAGCCATCTCTAGAGCTCATAGCGAAGCTATCCGGGGCCCTGCAAGTCTCACAGAGCACGGATGTGCTCGATGAAAGACTCGTAACCGGAACGGTTGCCGCCTTGTCTCAGGCTCTCGCCTCGCTCACCGAGATGCGCGTGGTTGAGGGCCAGGAGCTGGCAGCCGAGCTGAACGCAAGGCTGGACAACATCGAGCGGCAGATGCCGGCAATCGAAAACGAAGCCGCGCGATTGCCGGCGGTCTATCGCGAGAAACTGATGAAGCGATTGCAGGAGGTCGTGGCCGGAGGAACGGTGGACGACGCGCGAGTGGCCCAGGAAGCGGTAATGCTGGCCGACCGGTCGGATATCAGCGAGGAGATCGCGCGGCTGAAGAGTCACATCATTCAACTCCGCGATCTGCTGCGAAGCAGCGACGAGGCCGGCAAACGACTAGATTTCATCTTGCAGGAGATGAATCGCGAAGCGAACACGATCCTGTCGAAGTCAAACGATCTTGCCATAAGCGATGCGGCAATAGTAATTAAGACCGAGGTGGAGAAGCTCAGGGAGCAAGGGCAGAATGTCGAGTGACGATTCAACTTCAGCGGAGGTTCAATCGAAGTCGAGGGTGGGTGCCGAGCGTGGCAACTTGATCGTCGTGTCGGCCCCGTCGGGCGCCGGAAAATCGTCGCTTGCCCAAAGGGTGCTCAAACGCGTAGACGATCTGCGATTTTCCATTTCTTATACAACTCGCGAGCTCAGAGGCGCGGAGCAGCACGGCGTGGATTACTACTTCGTGAGCGAGGAAGAGTTTCGCGCGATGGATGAGCGCGGGGAGTTCCTCGAATTCGCCGAAGTGCACGGAAACCTGTACGGCACCCGCGCGCAGCCGATCGAAGAACTGCTCTCGCAAGGCCTGGATGTGATTCTCGATATTGATGTGCAGGGCGCGGCGCAGGTCCGCCGACGCGTGCCCGAAGCGGTTTCGGTCTTCATACTCCCGCCTTCACGCGAGGTGTTGGAAGCTCGGCTTCGGGCACGAGCGCTGAACGAGCCGTCCGATATCGAGCGCAGGATGCGAAACGCAGCAATCGAGGTCCAGTTGTATGACCAGTTTGACTTCGTTGTGGTGAACGACGATCTTGATCGCGCGCTCGCCCATCTTGAGGCTATAATAATCGGCGAGCGCGGCCGTCCTGAACGACAAAGAAACAGGATTGAGTCCATAATTACTACTTTCGGAGGAGAGTCTGTTCATGACCGAAGAGGATAACGAAGAGGGTTGGACTACGCGGATCGACAGCAAGTACCGGCTGGTCCTGGTAGCCGCCAAGCGCAGTAAGCAGCTTCAGAAGGGAGCAAAGGCGCGAATTATCAGCTTGTCGAAAAAGCCGACGCGCGTTGCTCTTGAAGAGGTAGCGCGGGGGCTTGTTCGATATCAGCCGATTGTGAAGGCTGTAACGTCGGAGTAATCCGACCCCCTGAGTCGGGTTTAAACGGAAGCTGGCAGTTCGAATACAGCTTCCGGCTAAGCTCGAACCGCGAAAGCGAATGGGTGTGAAGCCAATGAACGTCGCGTTAGGTGTCACGGGCTGCATCGCGGCTTACAAGGCGGTCGAAGTCCTGCGCGGGCTGCAGAAGCGCGGGGCCAGCGTCCGAGTTGTGATGACGCGCCATGCGACCGAGTTTGTCACGCCGCTGACGTTTCAGTCTATTTCGGGATATCCGGTTGTAACGGAGATGTTCGCACCCAGCGACGATCCCGAAATCAAACACATTCAGTTGGCCCAGTCGATCGACCTCCTGCTCGTGGCCCCTGCGACAGCCAACACGCTGGCGAAGTTCGCGAACGGGATTGCCGACGATTTCCTGTCAACTCTGTACATATCGAATACCGCGCCGGTGCTGGTTGCGCCGGCGATGAACGTCGAGATGTGGGCGCACCCGGCTACCCGCGACAACATTCGCCGCCTGCGCGAACGAGGCGTTCAGTTTGTCGATCCGGAGGAGGGCTATCTGGCGTGTCGCACAGTGGGAGCTGGCCGCCTTGCCGAGCCGGATGAGATAGTCCGCCGCGCGTGCGAGATCGTCGATCTGGATCGGTTGACGCGGGTTGAACCTCGCTCGGACCTTCAAGGCGAGCGCGTGTTGATCACCGCGGGACCAACCCGGGAAGCTATCGATCCGATTCGTTTCCTGACCAATCGTTCTTCGGGAAAGATGGGTTATGCATTGGCTGAGGCTGCGCTCGCGCGAGGCGCGGAAGTCACCCTGATAACCGGGCCGGTGACGCTTTCTCCGCCGCGGCGCGCGCGTACGATTGCCGTTGGCTCCGCTGCTGAAATGTCAAATGCGGTGAAGCAGAACCTTGAGGGCGCGACGATTGTCGTTATGGCGGCGGCGGTCGCCGACTATCGCCCCGTGCGCGCCAGCCAGCAAAAGATCAAGAAGAACGGAAGCGCCTTCTCGCTCGAACTCGAGCAAACTGAAGATATCCTCGCAAGCACGGCTAGCGCGGCCGGCGATCGCGTTGTCATCGGATTTGCCGCCGAAACAGAGAGTGTTATCGAGAACGCAAGAAAAAAGCTGGTGGAGAAGGGGGCGGATCTGATCGTCGCCAATGATGTTTCGGGTTCGGACTCTGGTTTCGACGTGGACACCAATCGAATCGCGCTGGTTTCGTCTGAAGGCGTGGTCGAGATGCCGCTCCTCTCAAAACGTGAGGCAGCCGAACGAATCATAGACGCCGCGATGAAGATACGCAGCGTATCACCGCAGCATTCAGCCTAGTTGTGTGCCCGTCTTCTGACCTGGGAGCGCAGGCGTCCCGCCTGCTCGCTGCGAAGTATGGTGGCTGCGCTGCCAGGCAGGTGCTACGCCCGCGCTCCCAGAAATTCCCGGAGGCCCAACTTGATCATCCGACTCCGCAAATCCCTCTCATTGGCGCTGGTTCTTTTCGTTCTTGCCGCCTTTCAGGCTTCGCCGTTTGCTCGCTTAAGCGCAGACACCCGCCCGACCGAAGACCGCGGCGCGATGGGCTTAGGGCAGGCGATCAAGCGTCTTGGCGTTGTGGCAAGCGTGCTTCATATCGGCGCTCACCCTGATGACGAAGACAGCGGGCTGCTGGCTTATCTGGCGCGCGGGCGGCAGGCGCGCACGGCTTACCTCTCGCTTACTCGCGGAGACGGTGGACAGAACGTGATCGGGCCGGAGCTTTACGAGGCGCTCGGGGTGATAAGAACGGAAGAGCTGCTCGCTGCGCGGAGACTCGACGGCGCTCAACAGTTCTTCACGCGCGCATTCGATTTCGGGTTCAGCAAGTCTCGCACAGAGACTCTGTCAAAGTGGAACCGCAATGAAGTCCTAGGCGATATGGTTCGAGTAATTCGAACGTTTAGGCCGTTGGTGATTGTCGCGGCCTGGAGCGGAACGCCCAACGACGGGCACGGTCATCACCAATCCGCGGGGTTGCTGACTCAGGAGGCGTATCGCGCGGCGGCGGATCCCGCGCAATTTCCCGAGCAAGGCTTGAAGCCCTGGCAAGCAAGAAAACTCTATGTGCGTTCATTCGATGGGGCGGCGAGTTCTCGCGAGTTCCTGCCGTCGCTCGCGACGTTATCCCTCAACACCGGCGAGTTTGATCCGTTGCTTGGCTGCAGCTATTACGAGCTTGCCGCGCGAGGTCGCAGCCAGCACCGCTCTCAGGACCAGGGAACGATCGAAGCTCGAGGCCAGCGGTATTCCCGGCTCAGGCTGATTGACTCGAAGCTCGGCCCGGTCAAAGACGAGAAAGACATCTTCGAAGATATCGACACGCACTTGACGGGTATCGCCGAGCGCGCCGGCGCGGCGGCCGCAAAGCTCAAAGAGCAGCTCATCGAAGTGCAGGCCGCGGCCGAGGAAGCGAAAGCGAAATACAATCCGCTTGGAAAGTCCTCGGTTACTGAACCAATTGCGCGCGGCTTGAAGAAGCTGCGCGAGATTGCCGGCGCGCTGGCCTCGCTCGGATTGAGCGAATCTGAGCTGTACGAAACCAGTTTCTTGCTGAAGCAAAAGCAGGCTGATTTCGAAGACGCTCTTTTGAAGGCTGAGGGCGTGGTGGTCGATTGCCTGAGCAACGATGAAGTGGTTACTCCGGGCCAGACGTTCGACGTAACGGTAAGCGCGTACGCGAACTCGACTGCGACGCTCGCGTCATTTGGGGTCATCTCGCAACCAGACTGGAAAGCAACACAAAAAGAGAAGGAGAAGGTTACCGAGACGGATGGCAGGCTTGCGCTTCAGAGTGACTACCGGGTCACCGTTCCATCTGACTGGAGCCCCACCGCACCCTACTGGCTTCGCAATCCTCGCAAGGGTGATATGTTCGACCCGGGGACGGCGATGAGTTACAGCAACTTTCGACCGACGGGGATCGACCCCGTTTCGCCGCCGCTCGTTGTAGCCACTGTCAGCTTTGAGATTGCAGGTGAGCGAGTAGCCAGCCGGCAGCAAATCGAGTATCGATACGCCGACCGGGCTCTTGGTGAGATTCGCCGTCAGCTTAAGGTCGTGCCCGCAGTATCGGTCAACGTGTCGCCCGACATCCTCGTTTATCCGAAGTCCGACACGCCGGTTGAACGCGAAGTGACGGTGTCGGTTACGAACAATCAAAAGGGCGGCGTACGCGGCTCGCTGGTTCTTCAGAATCCCGAACGCTGGCCGGTGACGCCGGAGTCAGCCAATTTCGATTTGAAGCGCGAGGGCGAACGGGCCGCGACGACCTTCGTCGTCAAGGTGCCGGCCGGAGCCTCCGAAACGCGTCGCGTTGTTTCAGCGGTCGCGACCGTCGACGGCCGCCAATATCGCGACGGGTATCAGATTGTTTCCTATCCGCATATCGATCCGCACTTTGTCTATCAGGAGGCCAAAGCAGAGGCCGAGGTGATCGATGTCAAAGTCGCGCCGGGTTTGAAGGTGGGTTACATCGAAGGCGCGGGCGACGACTTCGGCGCGGCGCTCGAACGCATTGGCGTCAATGTGAAGACGATCGATTCGAAGGAACTCGCGTTGGGAGATTTGAGCGTGTATGACGCAATTGTCGCGGGCGTTCGAGTCTACGAAGTTCGACCGGACGTCGTGGCGAATAATTCCCGATTGATGGAGTACGTGAATCGCGGCGGAACTTACATAGTTCAGTACAGCAGAGGAAACTTTGAGACGGGAGGCTATGCGCCTTACCGCATCGGAAGGGTCGAGCGGGAACCGCGTTCGGAGCAGGGCGGACGCCGCGGCGATCGCGAGCCGCGGCTGTTCTATCTCGCCGACGCTGAGATAGCAAAGGCGCTTACTTCGAAGGCGACGTCAAAACCAAGGGCCGGCTTTATTGGCGGAGCAACGGACAAGCTGCTCGATTCAATGCGAGGCGCAGGGCTCGAGGTGCGCGTGCTTGACGCGAACGAACTGGGTGGCGACCTTTCGAACCTCGACGCAATCGTAGTCGCCCCTGACGCCGGCTCGAAACCCGACCTCGCCCAGTATAATTCGCGATTGCTCGAGTACTCGCGAAACAAGCTCGTGATACTCGCTTTCACCCAGGCACAGTTCATCAGCGGGGACTTCCCCGCGTTTCCGAAACCTGAAGCGCGGCCGTTTCGAGTCACCGACGAGCTGGCGAAGGTGACGATATTAGAACCTGGTAATCCGCGCTTCACCTTTCCAAACAAGATCACGGAACGCGATTTCGACGGCTGGGTGCAGGAGCGCGGCGCTTACTTCCTGAGTGATTGGGATTCACATTTCAAGCCGTTGATGGCTTGTCACGATCCTGGAGAGCCGGACTTGAAGGGCGGGGAAGTGATCGCCGAATACGGCAAGGGCCTCTATGTTTACACCGCGTATGCGTGGTTCAGGCAGTTGCCGAAGGGAGTGCCCGGTGCTTATAGGTTGATAGCGAATCTCGTGAGCCTAGCAAAGGCAAGAGGTAATCGTAATCAATCTGGTTCGCGGCAGTAGCGCTCAGTAGGCAAACAATCCAGGCGGGCGAAGGGGGAGCGCGCGGACGTTCATGCTGGTCTTTGTTCTTAGCAACCGCTCGGCCTCCTCGAGCGCAACATCGCGATGCTGCTGCAAATCAGATATTCTCAGCTCGACGATCTTGTCCGGTGTGACTCCCACTCCTTCGTAGGTTTTTCCTCCGGGTGAGAGGTAGCCGAACTCGCTCACCGCAAGCTCGCCCTCGCCGAATTTCCTGAACTTGGAAATCCCACGAACGCATCCGCAGCTTTGACGGCCGATGACAATCGCGCGGCCAGTCTCCTGCATAACACCGGCGAACAATTCCGAACCGCTCCCGGAGCCTTCATTGACGAGGATCGCGACCGGCCCTTTGTAGACCTCCTCATCCTCGTCCGTCCGGAGATAGACCGCGCGGCCGCTCCGATTGCTGAATTTCCCGAACGGCACGTGCGAGTTGAAAAAGTAGCTTGCGATCTTTACGACTTCCTCCGCCTCACCTCCGGGGTTGCCGCGAATGTCGATGATAAGGCCGGGCGCATCGCGGAATTCCTTCAACGCCTTCTTGAATTGTTTCCTGACCGGTGATTTCCAGAGCGTCAGTCTGATGTGCCCAATACGTGACCGCAAGCGGCGTGATGTGACAACGGCTGCGTCGCGGACGATGCGCCGGGTGAGCGTGACCGCAAGCGACCTGTCGTCCGCTCCGGCAAGCCGCAACCGAACCGTCGTTCCAGGATCACCGTCTATGATCATTCGGTAGATCCGCAAGCGCACCGCTCGGTCCGAAGACGAACCCGCAACTCGCGCCCGCGCCTCTGCCAGCCGCTCGCTCACTGGCCTGTCTTCGATCTCGAGCACGACCATACCTTGTTCCACTCCTGCGTGAGCTGCATCCGAATCGGGCTCGACGTCGGTGACGACCGGCTTGCCTTCGACCTCGAAGATCGACAGACCGATGCTGACCGTCTGGTCGCGCTCGCGCTCGCGGCGTTCCTCGGGTGTGTGGAAACGCGTATGAGCATCGTGCAACTCGCCGACCATCTGTTTGAGGAAGCGGTAGAACTCGTCGTCGCCGCTCGCCTGTTCAACCAGCGGGCGATAGCGCTCGCGCACCGCGCGCCAGTCGACCCCGTTCAACGAGGCTTCGTAGTATCTCTCGTTGACCGTCTTCCAAACGCCCTCGAACACCTCCACGCGATCTTTGAGTGAAAGGGAGCCCGAAGCCGCGGCTCCACTGACCGCTGTGGTCTGGAACGCGCCAATTGAACGCGCGCTGCTGCCGGCCGCGGCGCTCGCAAGGAGCATCGCAATCAGAAGAGGGACACCATAACGCCTTGAGCGCGCCTTACCTGACAACCCAGAACCTCGCGGCTGAAACTGGAGAGTCGATTGCCTCATAAGCATATAACAATGAATGTTGAGATGTCGCAAACGGGGGTTGGCGATGTTTTGGGGCGTCGGAGCGCGCGGGTCTCGCGCGCCTTGATCGCGCAGTGAGACACCCCTCGAATGCATGCACGCGAGCCGCGTGCGGTCCCAGGCCCGCTGGATCGCCCATGAGACACACCTCGAATGCAGGCACGCGCGACGCGTGCGGTCCCAGGCCCGCTGGATCGCCCATGAGACACACCTCGAATGCATGCACGCGAGCCGCGTGCGGTCCCAGGCCCGCTGGATCGCGCATGAGACACACCTCGAATGCAGGCACGCGAGCCGGTTGCGGTCCCAGGCCCGCTTGATCGCGCAATGAGACACCCCTCGAATGCATGCACGCGAGACGCGTGCGGTCCCAGGCCCGCTTGATCGCCCAATGAGACACTCCTCGAATGCAGGCACGCGAGACGCGTGCGGTCCCAGGCCCGCTGGATCGCCCATGAGACACACCTCGAATGCAGGCACGCGAGCCGCGTGCGGTCCCAGGTACCGTCCCAGGTACCGTCCCAGGTAGGATTCAGTTGACCTGCGTCAGACGGGGTTGTTAACGTTAAAGCCGCTCACGCCAGATCCAAAACAGAAAGGAATCCAGAATGCTTCCGCCATATCAGAACGAACCGCTTACCGACTTCAGCAACGAACGCAACGCCGCACAGATGCGTGAGGCGCTTGCAAACGCCGAATCCGAATTTGGGAGAGAGTACCCGCTGATCATAGGCGGCAAGCGCTACACGACCGGCGATATGCTGGCTTCGGTGAACCCGTCGAACTACGACGAGGTAATCGGACTCATTCACAAGGCGAACGTCGAGCTTGCGGACAAGGCGATCGAATCCGCGACGTCCGCGTTTCAGGATTGGAAGAACGTACCTCCGGCGGTTCGGTCCCGCTATCTTTTCAAAATCGCGGCGCTGCTTCGCAGGCATAAAGCTGAGTTTAACGCACTGATAGTCTTCGAAGTCGGAAAGTCGTGGGTTGAAGCGGACGCCGACGTCGCCGAGACGATCGACTTCGCGGAGTTTTACGCGCGCGAAATGCTCAGATACAGCGGCGAACATCCGCTGACGCCGCTTGCCGGCGAGCAAAACGAGTTATTCTATGTGCCACTGGGAGTCGGACTAATAGTGCCGCCGTGGAACTTTCCACTTGCGATTCTTGGGGGAATGACGCTGGCCTCGATCGTGACCGGTAACACCGTTGTGTTGAAGCCGTCGAGCGATAGCCCGGTCGTGGCCGCGAGATTCATGGAGCTCCTCGAGGAGGCCTCGGTGCCTCCTGGGGTTGTGAATTTCGTTCCGGGCAGCGGCAGCAAAATCGGCGATTATCTGGTCGGCAATCCGCGGACACGATTCATCGCGTTCACCGGCTCCAAGGAGGTAGGACTTCACATAAACGAGCTTGCAGCAAAGACCGCCGAGGGTCAGTTGTGGATAAAGCGCGTGGTGGCAGAGATGGGCGGCAAGGATACGATTGTCGTAGACGAGACCGCCGACCTGGATGCGGCGGTCGAAGGAGTCGTCGCCTCGGCGTTTGGTTACTCAGGCCAGAAGTGTTCGGCGTGCTCAAGAGTTGTTGTAGTCGACAAGGTCTACGACGAAGTCGTAGGGCGAGTCGCCGATCGCGCGACCAGGATAAAGGTCGGACCCACGAAAGAGCTGGACAATTGGATGGGACCTGTTTCGAGCAAGAGCGCATACGGTTCGATCTTGAACTACATCGATATTGGAAAAGGCGAAGGGGAGTTGATGGCCGGAGGCGGCCCGCTTTCCGACAACCAGCGAGGGTGGTTCATCAGGCCAACGGTGATTGGAGAGGTCGATCCGATGGCCCGGATCTCGCAGGAAGAGATTTTCGGCCCCGTTCTAGCAGCTTTCCGTGCACGTGACTTCGATTCGGCGCTCGAGATTGCCAACAACACTCAATACGGTTTGACCGGAGCCGTATTCAGTCGCGAACGAGCGAGGCTCGAGAAAGCGCGGCGCGATTTCCACGTCGGGAATCTCTACCTGAATCGCAAGTGCACCGGTGCCCTTGTGGACGTCCATCCTTTCGGGGGATTCAATATGTCCGGCACTGATTCGAAGGCCGGAGGGCGTGACTATTTGCTCCTGTTTCAACAAGCCAAGTCTGTTTCAGAAAAGCTGTAGCTACGGTTCTTGACCGGTGTTTTCCTGGCCCGCTATCTTTGATCTTATGCTAAAGGCAGTATTTGTTTTGTCGGCCACCGCAGTTCTGGTTGTGTCGTGTCTGGCGCAGCAGACCCCTCCCGAAGCTAAGAAGAATGTGCAGTCGCGTTCGGCTCCGGGGCCCGGGTTTATCACACCATCGGAAGCGAACGTTCGCATCGAGTCGGACGCGAGGACGTTCGTTGTAATGGCCGCTTTGAACATGGCCGGCTTCGACTACGAGACCGGGGGACACCCGTTGTCGTCTGCGCGTGTTGAGCTAAGAAAGGATCTTTCGCAGCTCGATCCTCAGATTAGAGAGAAGCTCGCCGCGTTCTATAAGTCTCATCGGCGGCAGGGCGTTGACGAGGCCGCAGACGCGTCGCGCTATTCGGCTCTGAGCTTGATGATGACGCCGCCTCCCGGATTCACGATTTATCAATCGGGGGAGCGGCCAATTCCCGCGGACTTGCAGCCCCTGCTGGATTTCGTGCCGTTGGTCCGTGAGTTCTACATCAAGAGCGGGATAAGGGAGCTGATCCCAAAGTACACCGCAAAGGGCGATGCTTACACGGCGGCCTATCGCACTCCGGTGGGCGAGCTGATTTACGAGGTCCTCGAATACTTTCACACCGTTCCTGAGACGGTCATAAGCATGCGTCCCCTGGTCGTGAAATCCGTAAGTTCCGACGGTGCGACCAAGCAGGAGACGACGGTGATCAGCCGCAACCGCACGAGGCAGGTGTTTGTGATTCCGGAGCCGCTTGCTGCGATGGATACGGCGACGGTTCGGGGCGACATCCTAAACCAGAAAGAGGATCTGCTGGCGCGCAGAATAGGAGACGATTACATCGTGATCCTCGGGCCTTCCCCAGTCGCAGGCACGGACGCGGTGCGCCAGGCTCT
>DATIFP010000045.1:0-2541 GCA_035455165.1 Blastocatellia bacterium | reverse complement strand
GGTCCTGGTTGTTGACCTGCCTTTGGGTGCCACCGAAGACAGAGTCTGCGGTACTCTCGACATCGAGCGTGCGCTGGTCGAAGGAGTGAAAGCATTCGAGCCGGGGTTGCTCGCGCGAGCGAACCGCGGCTTTCTATACGTCGACGAAGTCAATCTCCTCGATGATCACCTCGTTGATGTCCTGCTCGATGCCGCGGCTTCCGGGCGCAATGTGGTAGAACGCGAAGGTATCTCAGTTTCGCATCCGGCGCGGTTCGTGCTGGTTGGCTCTGGGAATCCCGAGGAGGGCGAGTTGAGGCCACAGTTGCTCGATCGATTTGGCCTCTATACTCAGATCACGACAATCACTGATGTCGAACATCGCATTGAGATAGTAACCAGACGCGAGCGCTTCGATGATGATCCGCTGGCGTTTCAAGCTGCGCAGAGCGGTGAGCAAGATAGGCTGCGCCGGCGGCTCGTGCGCGCAAAGAAGCTGCTCGCGGATATCGAAATTGAGCACCAACTATTGAGGCTGATCGCGGGGCTGTGCGTTTCGCTCAGAATCGACGGCCATCGCGGTGAATTGACCATCGCCAGGGCAGGGCGCGCTCTGGCCGCATTTGAAGGACGAGCGAAGGTGAGCTTCGCCGACGTCGAAAGAGTAGCGGTAATGTCGCTGCGGCACCGGCTGCGCAGGGACCCTCTCGAAATAGTGGACAGCGGCGCGCATATCGAGCAGGCGCTGAGGGAGCTCTCGCCCAAGCCCTCCAGTGCCTCGCGGCTTGCGGTGGTCAAATGACATTCTGGTGAAGCCGTTCGAGGTCTAACCAGGACGCTGTAGCGATGCCGCATGCGACCCCAATGCCTGAATCAGACACAAACCAGGGGCTGAGCTTGGCTTGCCGGAGGGCAGGCTACCCATTCGTCGCGGTGGTTGGTCACCGGGCCGCGAAACACGCGCTGCTGTTGCTGGCAATCGAACCGGCGCTCAGGGGCGTGCTCATCGCGTCGAGCGGAGGCTCAACCGCGAGCATTCTGGCACGAGCCTTCGGTGGTTTATTGTCAACTTCGACCGGTGATTGCGGGTCCGGCCCTCAGTTTGGTGACCGCAATGGTGAGGTGATCGAGGTTCCGGTAAATGTCACCGAGGGCCGTCTGCTTGGTGAACTCGATCTCGACCAAACAATCGCGACCGGAAGGCGTCACCTCTCGTCGGGCCTTCTGGCGCGGGCCAACGGCCGTGTTCTCTACGTGAATAACATCAATCTGCTGGATTCGAGTACTGGCGCGCACGTTGCTCAAGCGCTGGACTCCCGGCAGGTTCTAGTCGAACGTGAAGGGTTCAGCGCAATTCACGATGCTGATTTCCGGTTTATCGGAACCTTCAACCCGGCTGAGGGCGAACCTGACTCGCTGCTGCGCGACCGCGTAGGGTTGATCGTGGATTCCGGGGAGGAATGGGGCGCTGAAGACAAGGTCGAGATCATCGAACGCGCATTTCGATTTGACTCGGATCCGTCAGGTTTCGCGGGTGATTTTGTTCTTGAGACCCACGATCTCAAGGAAAGAATTGAAGGCGCTCGAGCCCGATTGCCACGAGTTCGCGCAAAGAAGGCCCAATTGCGCCAGATCTCACAGGCGGCTATGAGCCTCGGAGTGGAGGGTAATCGAGCGGATGTTTTTACTCTGAGGGCCGCCCGTGCGAGTGCGGCGCTCGCAGGGCGTGACGCGGTTTCCGAGGATGACCTCATCACTGCCGTACAGTTAGTGCTTGCCCCGCGCGCAACAAGGCTGCCGAATCGGAAAGAAGAAACGGAAGATCCCGGTGAGTCTTCACACCCGGAGAGCGCGAAGGAACCGGAGTCTCAAGACGCCGGAGGGAGTGACCGCCAGTCTTTTCGAGGAGCGATCGAAGATACGATTATTCAGGCCCTTGACGCGCGTGTGCCTGAGGATCTCTTCTCCGCATGGCCACAAGTGCCTCGGTCCTCTCGCTCAGGGAAACGCTTCAAAGCCTCAACATCCGTACGAGGGCGGTATGTTAGAAGCGCGATCTCCCGCACTCACGATGCGCGAGTAGCCATCGACGCAACGCTCCGCGCGGCCGCGCCGTTTCAGATTGCTCGGCGAGCGCGCGCCGAGTTGAATCTGGAGAATGCGCTCGGGGGCCGGCCAAAGGGCGACAACACTGCCGCGAAGACTTGGCGGGTGAAAATCGAGCCAGGCGATCTGAGATTCAAAGAGTTCAAGCACCGGTCCGGAATCCTGTTCATTTTTGCAGTTGATGCGAGCGGGAGCATGGCGCTCAACCGAATGGCGCAGGCGAAGGGGGCGCTCACCAGATTGCTGCAGCAGGCGTATCTTCACCGTGATAAGGTTGCGCTGATCAGTTTTCGAGGAAATGACTCGGCGGCGTTGCTCGCTCCGACCCGCAGCGTCGAGCTCGCGAAACGCTTAACCGACGCGATACCGGCCGGCGGCGGAACGCCACTGGCCGCCGGAATCATGAAGGCCATCGAGGTGGCACGACGCGCGCGACTTCAAGGAAGCTCCCAAACA
>DATIFP010000044.1:0-5366 GCA_035455165.1 Blastocatellia bacterium | reverse complement strand
ATCGTCAAACTCCAGGTCGAACGTCGCGCCGTAAGCCGAGGTAACGCTCGCCAGCGTTTGGCGCATCAATTCCTGAAAGCGCTTTCGAACATCCTCGTTCATTGTTCGCAGCGTGCCTTCCATTCGAACCGCGTCGGCGATGATATTGAATCGGTCGCCGCCCTTGATCGTCCCGATCGTCAACACGCTGGGCTCGAGCGGATCGATTCGGCGGCTCCGAATGTTCTGAAGCGCGGTCACGCATTCCGATGCGATGACGATCGCGTCGACGCCCAGGTGTGGCTGCGCGCCGTGCGACTTCTTCCCGCGAATGGTGATGATGATTCGATCCGAGGATGCCATGGCCGGACCCGAATGATATTCGATCTTCCCAACCTCCGAACCCGAAGTGTGTAATCCGAAGATGGCCTTCGGGCGCGGATTCTCGAGCGCGCCTTCTTTGATCATCAGGCTCGCTCCGCCTTCTTCACCCGGCGGGGCGCCTTCTTCAGCCGGCTGGAAAATGAACTTAATCGTGCCGGAAATCTGGTCGCGCATCTTCGATAGCACTTCCGCCACGCCAAGCTCGATCGTCGTATGCGCATCGTGCCCGCAGGCGTGTTTCACGCCCGGGGTCTGTGACTTATAAGGCACGTCGATGGTTTCTTGAATCGGCAACGCATCCATATCGGCCCGCACTGCTACAACCGGTCCCGGCTTCGAGCCTTTCAAAAGCGCGACCACTCCGTGCTTGCCGACGCCGGTTTTTACTTCATCGAGTCCAAGCGCGCGAAGCCTTTCGGCTACGATGCGAGAAGTGCGCTCTTCGCGATTCGAGAGTTCGGGGTGCATGTGAAAATCGCGCCGTTGCTCGATCAGCTTTTGGCGGAGAGCCTCGGCTGCCTGCGCGATTTGGTGGTCGCGAGCGTCTGACGGTTTCTGGGCCGCGAACGAACACAGCGTCAAAGAAAAAACCAATAGAGTGCTGGTTGTCTTACTCTTCATATGATGTCTCCAGTGAAAGCCACGCGGAGAATACGCATTCGTTCACCGCAAGGTCAAGGCCTCACAACCATGCAAAGTTAAACGGAGCGTCCCGTTTTCGAACTGAATTCAGCGTGTTGCGTTGACATGCACTATGAAACAACTCGGTTGCTTATTGATGATCTTGGCACTAATTTGCCTGATCGGACCTCCGAAGAGCTTCGGCCAGCATAGGCCCGCGAAGAGGCGCTACAACAGCTCGCACGATACGTATCGTGGATTGCATCTGGCTGCCGCGCTCAACCCATGGACTTATAGGTTGCGCGATATCGCAACGGTAGTCGTAACCTTGGAGAATGTTGATAGAGGCCCAATCACAATTTATGGGAAGCTTGGCTGGGGATGTTTCGGAAGTCTGGGATTCGGACTGGAGGACATGAGAGGCAGAGGCCTTATCGCTGCCTCCGTGCCTGGATCCTTCTACCATCCACCATTTGCGACAGAAGATTTCATTACGCTTCTGCCCGGGCAGAAGCTAAAGACCGAAAGAGACTTTGAGATTGGTCGTGACGAGGGCATTACGACACCCGGAACCTATCAGGTTGTGATCTGGTACAACAGCCCAGTTCCCCGAGAATTCGCGCCACTCGGCCTGGACATCTGGCCAATGGAAAACGGTCGTCTGCTAGCCAACAAGATCCGGGTCATCGTTACGAAATAGCGAGATCAGCGCGATTGCCACGGGCTTTGCCGTCGGCGCCCGAATGCTCACAAGCCCTTTGCTTTATGTCGATATTGTATGACCCGCACCCGCTCGAGTGTAATCAATCCTTCTTGAACCATTTCCTGAATCACCGGCAGCAGCGCCTCGATCTTGTCGGCGCCGTCCACGATCTCGACTACGATCGGCAAGTCCTCAGAGAGTCGCAGAATCTTCGCGGTGTGTATGCGGCTTGCCGCGCCGAAGCCCATCAACCCTCGCAGCATCGTCGCCCCGGCAATGCCCATCTCGCGGGCCTTGAGAATTATTGCTTCGTAGAGCGGCTTGCCTTGCCAGCGATCCGACTCGCCGATGAAGATCCGCAGCAGTTGGCCGTCTTCAGAGATTTTCATGCTTGTCTCCTTGCGAGATTACTCATAGTAGCTCGGCGAGTTTCACGCCTGCCCATACCGCCGCGAGTCCCAACACCACGCTCGCAACCGCGTTGAGAATACCACGCCAGGTTTCGCCGTCGCGCAGCAAGGCATAAGTCTCAAATGAAAAGCTGGAGAACGTAGTGTAGCCACCCAGCACCCCGGTCAAAAGCGCTACGCGGATCGTGGGCGAAATCAACAGCCGCGACTCGAACAGCTCCGCGAGTATCCCTATCATCAAACTCCCCGACACATTGATTACAAGATTCGCATAGGGAAACGTCGGCTCCTTAACCACAGAATAGATCAATGTCGACAGCGAGTATCGAAGCCCGGTCCCCAGGGCCCCGCCCGCCAGAACCGAAAGGTATCTGACCATAGTTCCTCTCTTCGGTCTTCAATGACCGAGGCTATCTAAATAATAGAGATGGGCCGAAGGAGATATTAATGCGGAGCTCCTACCTCGCCTCACCCGTGAGCTTCAGCAGGAGTCATTGACTGCGGTCGCAGTGGTTAAGGGCGGACTCCACCGCCTCGCGAAAAAGAGCGTAGCAACCGACAGAGCCGACGTCAAACATAGGAGGAATGCGTGCGGATCCAATTTGATTCAAGCACGCGGGCCGCTGCGGTCCCAGGTCAATTGACGGGCCTTCCATGGCGTGATGTAATCGCGACGCTCGGAAATTTGTTTGGCGCTAACTCCCTTCAAAAGAGGATGGAAACTATGAAACGCATCGTTGTTCTTCTGTCGATCCTGACGATGTTGTGCGTCGCCGCGCAGGCCCAGCAGAACCGCGCGATGACCTTCGAAGACGTGCTCGCAATCAAGAGCGTCTCAGATGCGCAAGTGTCGCCCGACGGCCGCTGGGTGGCTTACGTCGTCACGTCCGCCGCCGACATGAAGGAAAACGCTAACGACGCCGATGTGTGGATCGTCTCGACCAACGGAGGCGAGCCGGTCCGGCTCACCACCAGCAAGAAGAACGACAGCCAGCCGCGCTGGTCGCCTGACGGCAAACGCCTCGCATTCATATCGGCTCGTGAAGAGAAGACGCAGATCTTTCTGATCTCGCCGTTCGGGGGCGAAGCGGTAAGGCTCACTGAGTCGAAGTCGGGCGTTCAGTCGTTTCAATGGTCTCCCGATGGAAACCGCATAGCTTACGTCGCGCCTCAGGAAACCACACCCGAAGAAGAGAAGAAACAAAAAGACAAAGACGATGCACAAGTGATCGACAAGGATTACAAGTTCGCCCGCATTTGGGTGATCGACGTCAACACCAAGAAGGCGAGCGAGATTGTTAAGGGGGAAGTCACTGCCAGCGATCCGCAGTGGTCACCGGACGGCCGGTCGATCGCGTTTGTCGCCAATCCAACTCCCAAAGCGGACGACGGCAGCCGGTCTGACATCTGGGTGATCGAAATGAATGAGGCCGCCACCAACGACCTGGCTGAACTCCAAAAGAAGATCGCGAACCTTCGGGAGACGCTCGCAACGCTGACGGTAGATGGAGATCGCAATTATTTTCGAGTGATGGAGATTCGCGGCCAACTTGTATCCGTTCAAAGGGAGATCGATCAAAGGCTTCGGTTGCGAAAGCTTGTCGACAATGAAGGTCCCGACACCGCCCCGCGTTGGTCGCCTGACGGAAAACAGATCGCTTACCTGAGCCGCGATCTCAAAAACGGCGAGATCGGGCAGCAGCGCCTCACGGTGATCTCCTCCGAAGGCGGAACGCCGCGCGAGGTAGCTCGAGGGTTTGAGTATCAACCAGGCGCCGCAAAGTGGGCCGCGGACGGCCGGACAATCTACTTCAACGCCGGAGTGAAGACTACGACTCAATTGTTCTCAGTCCCAGAGGCGAGCGGCGAGGCCAAGCAGCTTACAGACTTCGCGGGAGTGATGAGCCAGGCAACTCTCTCGCGAGACGGCTCCATAATCGCCTTCACCAGGTCCGATACACAGCACCCCGATGATGTTTATGTCGCCAAAGCCGCGTCTCTCGCGGGCCCGACCAGGCTCACCGATCACAATCCTCAGGTGCGCGAGCTGACCCTCGGGAACAGCGAAGTCATTAGATGGAAGGGCAAAGACGGGATGGAGATCGAGGGCCTGCTGATCTACCCCTCAGGATATCAACAAGGAAAGCGTTATCCGACGGTCGCACTGATACACGGCGGGCCCTCTGGCGTGTGGACACAGAGCTTTCCGAGCTCGTGGGGAAACTTCGGCCACGTGTGGGCGGGAAAGGGCTGGGTGGTGTTCTATCCAAACGTGCGAGGCTCGTCTTCTTATGGAGAGAAGTTCCTGCTGGCGAATGTGCGTGATTGGGGCGGGGGCGATTATCAGGACATTCAAAGCGGGCTCGACAATCTGATCGCAAGAGGCATCGCGGATCCGGACAGGCTCGCGCAATCGGGTTGGAGCTACGGCGGATACATGACCGCGTGGACGTTGACGCAGACCAACCGGTTCAAAGCGGTGATGGTAGGAGCAGGTCTTACGAATATGTATTCGATGTATTCGACGAACGACCTGCAGCGAATCCTCGAAGCGTACTTCGGCGCGCAGCCCTGGGACGACATGGAGACCTACTGGCGCAAGTCGGCGATGGCGTTCATCAAGCAGGCAAAGACGCCGACGTTGATCCTTCACGGTGGCTCGGATACTCGAGTGCCGCCGAGCCAGGCTCAGGAGCTGTACATGGGTCTACGCAAGAACAACGTCCCGGTCGAGCTTGTGTTCTTCCCTCGCGAGCCGCACGGACTGCAGGAGCCGCGTCATAGATTAGACAAGATGCGCCGCGAGTACGCGTGGTTCTCGAAGCATGTGCTGGGCGTCGAAGTCCCCTGACCCCGATCACGCAAGCGAAACCGAGGTGAGGCCGGAAGACGACCCCTCCTTGATTCGAAGGGAGCACGATTCATGAACTTGGCATGGCGTACTGCACTATAGTGATAGCCGCCGCCGAGAGAGCTACCGATGAGACCAAGAGATTGAAACCTCTGATGCGACGATTCGACTGACGGCGTCATCCTCGCCAGCGAGCCACTTGTTGACCTGTGGCTTCACTCTCCGCACATGCCGGTTCTGCCCCGCTTCGTCTCATTCGACAACTGGACGTTGTACAGGCTGGAGAATCCTGCTCATTCACCCCCTTGCGGCTGCCACAGGCGCGGCGGGTGGCGGCGCGCTGCCTTACGTCCGATGCGCGTGAGGCTTGGTCGCTCGCCGAAAATCGACACTTCGTCATCGCACATGATCCGTCAAT